>JBKQIR010000168.1:0-4814 GCA_052148275.1 Solirubrobacteraceae bacterium | reverse complement strand
ACATACATGCCTACCTAGAACGCTACCTGATCAGCCAGCCGCAGTCTATAGCTGCCAGCAGAAACGTGTACCTAGGCGTTCCGGCGCTCTGACGACCCCGAGAACCTAGAACCCCGTAAACACCGGGGATCCGCCGAATCGCCGCGCCCAAATCACCGATTAGCTGCGGAACTCGGGCATGTGTGCCGGTCGGTCAGGTCAGACTGCGAGCAGCACTCGGATGGCTGTCGCCGTCATGATCACGGCGACGAAGCAGTCGAGCGCGCGCGAGGCCCGCGGTCGCTTGAGGACGGGACCGAGGAGGGCGGCGCCGAAGCCAAGTGCCGCGAACCACATGACGCTGCCGAGTGTGGCTCCGCCACCGAACCACCATTGGCGGCCGGGCCGCGCATTCGCGACCGAACCCAGCAGGACGACCGTGTCGAGATACACGGCTGGGTTTAGCCACGTAAATGTCAGGCAGGTGGCGATCACCGCGGGTCGCGAGCGGGTTGGCGAGGAGGCGAGGTCTGGGTCGGTTTGACGGTCTAGCGCTCGGCGGGCGGCGAGTGCCCCGTAGGCGAGTAATGCTGCGGCGCCGATCACGCGCACGGATGTCAGCAGCCATGGTCGTCCGTTGAGTACCGCGCCAGCGCCGGCCACTCCGGCGGCGATCAGGATCGCGTCCGACACGGCGCAGATCGCGACGATCGTCGGCACGTGTTGGCGGAGCGCCCCCTGTCGCAGCACGAACGCGTTCTGGGCGCCGATCGCGACGATCAGCGACAGTCCGAACACGAGGCCGGAGATGAATGCGCTCAGCTGGCTGGAAGCGATCACCGAACCAAAGCTACGATTCGGCAGACCGTTCGTGAAGCTAATGTTTCTTATGCGCCGTAAGCAAGCCTAATGACGAGACTCGACCCAGATCAACTGCAGGCCCTGACTGCCGCCGTCTCTGAGGGGACGCTGGACGGCGCGGCGCGCACGCTGCACGTGACGCCCTCGGCGATCAGCCAGCGGATCAAGGCGCTCGAGAAATCGACGGGGCGGGTCCTGCTGATCCGCTCCAAGCCAGTGAGGCCGACCTCCGCGGGGGAGACCCTGTTGCGAGCCTCGCGCCAGATCGACGCGATCACTGCTGACGCCGCCCGCGAGCTCGGCGACGGGGAGGCGGGCAGCCCGACGGTGATCGCGCTGGCGGTGAATGCGGACAGCCTCGCGACATGGCTTGTCCCGGCGCTCGCCTCCATCGACACGGATCTGGTATTCGACCTCCGGCGAGCCGACGAGACCAGGACATCCGAGCTTCTGCGCGATGGCACCGTTATGGCTGCCGTAACCGCGTCTGTGCGGCCCGTGCCCGGCTGCGCTGTCGAGCCCCTCGGGCGAATGCGCTACCGGCCCAGGGCCTCCCCTGAGTTCGCCGCTCGATGGTTCGCAGACGGCGTCACCGCACACGCGCTGGCGCTGGCTCCAGTGGTCGTGTTCGATCGTGAGGACGAGCTCCAGGACCGGTATCTACGCCGACGCACCCGCCGACGGATCGACCCGCCCCGCCACCACGTCCCCGGATCAAGCGCGTTCGCGCACGCCGTTCGGCTCGGCCTCGGATGGGGAATGGTCCCCGATCTGCAGGCCGAACCGGGCACCGTCGTCGAGTTCGATCCGCGCGGCAGCATCGACGTTCGGCTGTACTGGCAGCAATGGCGCACGGGCGGAGCCGCGCTTGAGCGGATCGCCCAGGCGATGCGCACGCAGGCGGCCGCCGTGCTCCGGTAGGCACGATATCCGGTAGGCCGACACCCGTCGGGGAACTCTCGGGCGATCGCAGAGGGCTCGGACTCGGACAACGCAGCGCTGTTGCATCGCACGGAACGGCGAGCCATCCTCAGCTACCACCGCGCTTCGCTTCAGCATTCCTGGCCCGCCACGCAGCTGTCTTTGGAACCCCCAAGCCAGCAAGACGCAGGCTCTCCTACCGACCGGCGAGCAGAAGCCGCGAGCTCCGCCGCCGGACGCTCGCTCGGTCGGCGACCGCACGGACGCCTTCGACGGGATCCACGCGCGCCCGCACGACTCGGCGTTCACGCCTCCGGTGGTGACCATGCAGTCGTACGGATCCGGCCCGATCGGCGCACTCGCAACCGTCGCAAAGCAGGAGCCCAGGCCGTGCATTTTCACAATCAGGAGCAGAATTCAGGACTGCCTCCCGCGCTTGAGATACCGGACTCGCCACTGGTCCAGCTCGTGGCTACGGTTACGCACGTGAATGCGGCAGCCGGCTGTCGTCTCGGCCTGTGGCTCGGCTGTCTGACGGGAGTTGCGGGGGCGGCTATGACAGGCCGGAGGCTTGTCACCGTTCCGCGCCGGAGGACGCCACGTAGTCGGCGCGAATCTCATCGTCGTGTTCCGCGAGCAGCGGTCGCCCGATGCTTCCGCAGTGGACCCTTCAGCGGCATTGCAGCGCTCCCGACGCTCGGGCGTCGGGAGTGCTGGGTCGCGGGTCCTCGGTGCGCGGCAGATCCAGACACTCGCTGAGCAGGTCGGGGTCAGCGTCCTATCGAACAGACAGAGATCTGCTCGATCGAGCGCCCCGATCGACAAGGCGTGGCCACGAATCCGAAGGTGTTTGGTGTCAACCAGTTCGGCGGCGAGATCGGCCTGTCCAGAGGAGTGAGATGACGCGAGACACGCCATCGGGAGACATCCAATGGGAGGAGCCGTCCGCGGGTGCCGACGCCCCGAGCCACACGGTTGATGCCGGCGGCGAGCATCGACGCGATTCCGAAGCGCGCGCGGCAGCAACCCCGACGCGTTGACATCGCAGCCAACCTCGTGCGGCTGGGTTCATCTCGGCGGAGACGGCGAGCAGGCAGAACGCGGCGGTCGATGTGTTCGCGGCGCTGCTTCCAGAGGACGCGACCGTCGGTATCTGCGCGTCTTGCCACGAGGCCCGGACGAGCGAGCCACACAAGTTCATCGAGCGGTCCGGCGTCTTTCCCCGCCCGACGCCGCCCGCCGCGGACGGTTTCTTTTCATTCGGGTCCGGGCGCGGGGTCTACACGACCCCGATCCCGCGCACCGAGATGGTCCCGTGTACGGATACCGAGCTGATGTGGACACGCTCGCACCCGATCATCGAGCAAGACGGCCGCGCTTCCCACGACGCCGTGACGCTGTGCAGCGCGCCCTTCGCGCAGATCCTCGGATCAGCCGTCAGAGACCGCCACAAGGGTGAGATCGACGTGTGGAGCATGGATGGGCCGACGCTGGCGATCTCCACGACGCCCGACGAGGTCGACGAGCTGTGCGCGCACATCGACCAGCAGGCGACGTCGCAGTGACCTACCAGGATGCGTCCGCCGCCGAGTCCGCCGGCCGTCGCAGGTCCGAGAGCCAAGCCGGCCAGTCGCGGCGGACTACTGCTCAGGCGTTGGTGCTTGCAGTTGAACAGGGTCGCTGCTAGCGATTCGCCCCGTCCGACGCTCCGATCGGGCGCGACCGCAGCCCGTTGACCGGCGGTCATTCGGCGGCGGCTCCTGGGACGGCCTCCTTCTGGGCGATCGCGTGCGCGGGGTCTGTCCACGACCGCAGTCAGCATTCCTGGAATCACACCGCTTGATCGGCGACGGAGAGATCGGCGCGGCGCGTCACTATGTGGAGGATGACATCCGATGAGCTTCGTGATCATTGCCTCGCGTTTCTCGGAACCGAGGAGGAGTTCCCGTTCGGTCCCGAGACCTCGGTGTTCAAAGTTGCTGGCAAGGTGTTCGCGCTGTCACGGCTCGCCGAGATCCCCGTCCGCGTCAGCCTCAAATGCGACCCGATGTTGGCTGAGCAGCTGCGGGGCGCTCACCCGGCCGTGATCCCGGGATATCACCTCAACAAGACACACTGGAACACCGTGATCATCGACGGCTCCCTGCCCGACACGATGATCGCCGACATGGTCGAGGACTCCTATGACTTGGTCGTCAGCAAGCTGCCGCGAGCACGCCGCCGCGCGCTGGCCTGGCGCGGCGATGTGTGAGCCCCCACCTGGGCGTCCCGGCTCCCAGAGAGTGCCGGCGCTACCGCGGACTCCGCTTGTGCAGGCGGAGCCCTCGGATCGCCGGGCCAGCGCGTTGCGATACTGGAGCATGACCCGGTGCCGCGTCTCTACTACGTGCCCCGCACGCGATCGAGCTGCGTCCTGTGGCTGTGTCGGGAGGCACGTCTGGAAGCAAAAGCAGGTCCGACAGACGACTGGTCGCGGGCGAAGCGCTCGTCGGTGTCCGCAGCGGCGGAGTGGCGCTGTGCCGCGCGGCACAGCTGTTGACTGTGAGCCGCGCCCACGGTCCGCAAGGAGCCACAGGGCTCGGTACCCGCGTCATGCTGTGCGCATGGTCACCGCTCGCGCATGGTGCTAGAGCCCGAGCACGGTCAAATGACGGTCACTGGCGTGCCGGCCGTGCACGAGGCGATCCTCGATCGCCTCGACGGCGGCTGACCCACGCCCAGCGCCGCGCCGCTCGAATTGCGTGTCCGTCACGTCGCCAACCGCGTGCCCGGCAGCCCGCTGCGAATCACGACTGCTCTGCCACGCTAGCGATCGCCCCTAAATAAATGCCGGCCCCGCCGTCGTCCTGCAGGCCGCGCGTAGCAGGGCTCTGCTCGCGCCGAGACGAAGCCCCGTCGCCGAACGAAAACAGGGAGCGCCTCGCACTTGGTCTTCCCCCGGTTTGAAGGACACCTGACCGCTGGGGTCGAAAGACCCTGGCAAGGAGGTTCAAGTGCCCAGGACAAGGCCGCCGTTTCCGTCTGAGTTTCGTGCTGAGGCGGTGAAGTTGATG
>JBKQIR010000167.1:0-5873 GCA_052148275.1 Solirubrobacteraceae bacterium | reverse complement strand
TCACTCCCACCGGAGTCCAACTGCTCAAGCTCGACGCCCCCGTCCGCCCAGTCCTCCCGGTCGACGAATGGGCTGAGCACGAAACACTTCCACCCGATCGCCACCGCCAGGATATTCCCACGATCCCACCACGGGACGCTCGCTTCTTGCGCGAACTGGCTCCGCTCGCTGCGCTTGGGATGGAGGCGGAAGCCGGGGCGCCGCGGGCTCTGCGCAAGAGTCGGCCGGGTTGTTGAGAGGTTGCGGAGCTCGGGTTTGCAAGAGTTCGTTCGCCTCTCGCGTGCGGTTGGTGGCATCCCTTAGCCTGTCTCGGGGTTGTGCGACGCGCGGCGGCCATTTCTGTCTGTAGCGTGGTTCTCGCTGCTTGTGGCGTGGTCGCGACCTCTGCGCTGGCCAACCCGTTCGATGGACGCGGGGTGTGGATCTGGATTCTCAGCGACAGTGACGGCGGCAACCCCGCAGCCGTCGCTTTGCAGGCTAGGTCGGCCGGGATCAAGACGCTGTTCATCAAGAGCGGCGATGGTGATGAGTACTGGTCGCAGTTCAGCCCTTCGCTTGTGCGCACACTTCATGCGAGCGGGCTGAACGTCTGTGCCTGGCAGTACGTGTATGGCACGGATCCGAGCATTGAGGCGGCGGTTGGCGCGCGCGCGGTCCGCGATGGCGCGGACTGCTTGGTGATCGACGCGGAGGCCGAATACGAAGGACGCTACGCGGCCGCCCAGACGTACATCGATGCGCTGCGCGCGGCGGTTGGTCGCCACTATCCGATCGGGCTGTCTTCGTTCCCGTACGCCGACGATCACCCGAGCTTTCCTTACTCGGTGTTTCTTGGCCCTGGGGGTGCGCAGTACAACCTGCCCCAGATGTACTGGAGCGAGATCGGCACAAGCGTCGAAGCTGTCTATCAGCACACCTACACCTACAACCGGATCTACGGCCGGCCGATCCGTCCCGTCGGCCAGGCCGACAGCGGCGCAACCGCCAGCGACATCGCGCTGTTCCGCGCGTTGTCGATCAGCTACGACGCCGGGGGACTGTCGTGGTGGGATTTTGCGTGGGCGTCTGCTGAGGATCTCTGGCCCGCGCTGAGCGGCCCATTTGCGAGCGTGCCGAGTAACCCCCCGCTCGGATTTCCGCTACTCGGCTACGGCTCCAGCGGCGACATGGTCCTGTGGCTGCAGGAACTCCTGGCGAGTGCGATCCCCGCCCAGCGAACAACCGGCATCTTCGCGTCCGAGACGCTTGCCGATCTTCGCTCCTTCCAGGCGCGCCACCGGATTCCGGTTACCGGGGAGACGGGACCGTTGACGTGGCGCGCGCTGTTACGCCTACCGGCGGCCAAAGTGGACTGGGTCGCGGCCGACGCGCGCGCATCGCCTAGCGCCCGCGCGACCGGCGACGGATCCGGATCGCGGATCGCCACGGCGCCCGAGTCCGCCACGCTGCGCGCGCTCGCGTACGAGATCCACAAGCCGCAGATCACCGACCCAGTCCGCTAAGACCGCGAAGCTGCTCGACCAGCACGACCAAGCGATCTGGTGCACGCTTCCACATCACGCTTCGAGTTGCGGGAACGATCTGGGCGAGGATCAGCGGTCGATCAGCGGCTATGCAAGATGAGTCACGAGTCGTGGTTCGAACCTTCCGTGATCCGCTGGAGGCTCCCACACCGCCGGTACGGGTGCCACAAATCCGACACCGATGTCCGTAATGACGGCAAGGACGAACGCGCGCCGACTTCTCGTTCGAAAACAACCGCGGACCGCAACCCCCGGATAGGGCGGCCGCACGCGCACGAGCGGCAGTGGTCGACGGGGGGCGCGGGGTACGCGCCACTCCTCCACGCCTGAAGCAGGCCCGCAGTCGGCATGGCTGGTTTCGCGCACGACGCTTGCCGCGGTCGAGCTTGTCGTTGTGGCTTTGAAGGCAACCACGGATTCGATGAGCGGCCAGATCGCGTGGTCTGCTGCGTCCGGCTGACACGGTTCTTGCAGACGGCCCTCTGGGTTGCCGCGATGATTGGAGACGATGTTGAGTTCGAGCCGGCACGACGAGCAGATCGAGGATGCCAGGTTCGACCGCCGCAGGTTGCCGCGATTGCGCGCGGTCTCGGTCACGCGCGGAGCGGCTTGTCGAGGCGAGCAGGGTGGTGTAGAGCGTGTGGGAGACTGAATCAGAGCGGCGTCCGCGCGACGGAACGTGTGTGTCCTGCGGCTACCTGAATCCACCTGGAAGCTCGTGGTGTCATCGCTGCGGTGCCGGCTGGCTTGATCGCACAGAGCAACCTGTAGTTCGTGCGCTCGGCGGCCCCGCCGAGCTGCTCAGCGGCCTCCCGCGGTGCGGCCACGCCGATCCGGTTGAGGGTTGCGCTTCGTGTCGGCGGGCCGTTGCGGTGGACCCCAACCTGGCGAGCGCGCCCGCGCAGCGCCACGATGTGGCAAGCGGTCGGCGACGGGCGGGACTGCGGCGCGTCGCTTTCGGAGAGTGGCGTCGCAAGCGGCCTGCCAGCGTCGCGGTTCGCGCGCTGACCACCGCAGCGATCGTCCTCAGCGCCTTCGCCGTGGGCGCGGTGGTTGTTCTGAACGGCGGAGGGAGCGCTAATCGGGCGATCAGGAGCTCGCAAACGCCAGCGCAGGAGATCAAGAGGGGCCGCTCAGCAGCGGCGAGCGCGCTCGCCCAACGCCAGACCGCCACGATACGATCGCTGGTCTCGCCCGCGCCGACCGCAACGGTGAGCGCGCTCGCGGTACGCCAGACCGCCACGACACGATCGCTGGTCGCGCCAGCGGCGAGCGCAACGGCGAGCGCGCTCGCGGCACGCCAGACCAGGACTACGGGATCGCGCACTGCGTCTGCGCCGACCGCAGCGCTGGATGCGTATTGGCAGAGCGTTGAGCGGCATGCCTTTGCCGATGCTTACGCGCAACTGCTGGCCGGATCGCTGAACATCACGGAGGCTCAGTTTGTCGCCAGCGAGAAGCAGATCAAGATCCAGGGTGCTTCGTTCCGCGCGAGCGTCACCTCCCACACCGGCTCGCGTGCCACGGTCGTCGTCGGTTCGCTCATCACCCACGACCAGCGGTATGGCTGCCAAACGTGGTCGGGCTCCTATGGACTCGTGGACACGGCCGGCCGCTGGCGGATTGCCCGCGCGGCGATCACGCCACGACCCTGCGTGAACTGACACGACACCAAGCCTGCGGCACGCCGGGCAGTGAAGTAGCCGACCGACTGGCGGGAGTCGTTACCGGCGGTGTGCACGCAATACTGCATGTGGGAGGATGATCGCAGTCGTTTCCCGCAACGGCGAGGGGGAAAGCCGACCACAGCCATTCATCAAGCACCTACGCAACGCAGCGACGCCGTCCGCGGATGCGGCGTTGCCACGGGTGCGGAGTGGCCAGCATGTCGGATTCGGCGACGCTGTTCATCGTGGCCGCGTTCGTAAAGCCGCAGCCACGGACCGCGACCGCGAGCGGGATGCCGCTTTCGTGCCTTGAAGCACAGTCCCACGCGAATCTGGCGAAGCAGCGCATCCGTTTCTCGTCATTGGATGGCTAGCCCAAACGGCCGGCTGAGCGATGTACGATCCGCCCGTGAATGTCGCAGGCTCCGCAGAGGCCGCCTGGAGTCGAGCAGGCTGAGCGATGGCAACCGCCGAGGTATCGATCATCGGTCTTGGGCGTCCGTCCGCCAGCGCAAGTGAGTACATCGCCGAGATGCACCGGCGTCTCGAGCGCCAGGACAAAGTCCGGTTTCAGCTGCATGCTATGGGCACCGAGCTCGAGGGGACGCTCGACGACATCCTCAACGTCATCCGCGAGCTGCACAAGGTCTCGCTCGAGGCCGGTCTGCCGCGCGTCTATACGGTCGTGAAGATCGACGAGCGCGTCGACAGACCCACCCAGACGCTTGAGGACAAGGTGCGATCGGTCGAAGAGAAGCTGCATCGCACCGCGAGCCGTTGACCGCACTCTTGGTCGATCACATGCCTCGTTGATCGCGCCGCGGCTCACTGCGCCCGTGAGGGCGTCGCGCTGGTGGGTCATCCAGCGCCAGCTGAGGCACGCCAATCTCGGCATCACCAGCATATACCTGGAAGGGATCGACAGCAGCGAGATCATCAACACGGGTCATCCTGACCCGCGCCCGTGCTTCCAGGCAGCGCAGGGCTTCGCTAGGCGTACGCGTACCGCCCGACGAGCTCGCCAGCTCCAACAGAACAGCCGCGCCGGAGTACAGGCCTCGTCGCTGCCCGCGTGCATGGAAAGGGGCAGCGAGGTAGTTGGCTCGATCCGTGGCTCCAGCTGTCCACAAGCAGCCGCCGATCACCCTTGTGCCGGCGCCGGGATCGTGACCGCTCCCGTAAGGGAGCGGAACTGCGGTCGGCACCGCGTGGCGCTCCTCCTGGTCCTCAATTGCGAGAGCTTCGCGGTCACCGAACCGAGCATCGGTTGGTGGGAATGCAGAGAGCAGAGTCGAAGGACGGCCGGCAAGGATCCGCGTTGAGATCACTGCCGCCCGCATAGGTGAGCGGTCTTTTGACTCGCGGCGACTCGGCCGCTCTCCCACATACTCGGACCGCAAGCGTCAGTCGCGCTTTTGCTGGAGGAATGAAGGCGCGTCGCGCTAGGCATCCACCTCGCCGCAGGGGCGACCGGACCGGCTCAGGTCGCCGAGTTAGTGCCTTCTCGACAACGCTGCGCCGGTCGACCGCGGATCCCCGGCATACCCGAGTCGTCAAATGCGCTATCGGTGTGCACGGGTGCCAGCAGCCTGGCGGTGGGTTCCGTAGAGGGACAGCGCTACCCGTAAGCGCGCGCCGGAACGGAGTGCGTGACCGCAATGCCGCCGGCAACGCTCCCGGCCGGGTGCCGCATCAGAGCACCTCGGCGATCAGCGCGGCCGCCCGCGCGGCTCCATCGGACGCGACCGGGCGGTACTTGACCGGGTGCCTGAGCTCGGAGGCGATCGCCGCGGCGATCGCGTCCGGGGGTGACTCGTCGAACTCCATCCGCCGCCCCGCGCCGTATCGCGATAGCCGGTGGTGGACGTGGAAGTTCTGCTCGAAGTGGTGCTTGAGCGGGAAGTAGATGAATGGCCGCCGGCTGGCGGTCAGTTCCATTGCGGTGGTGAGCCCGCCCTGGACGACTGCGAGGTCGCATGCCGCCAGGTGCTGGTAGAGGTCGGGCACGTAGGGGCGGACCTCGAGGCCATCACAGGCGGGCAGCGATTCCGGGTCGATCCGCGGGCCGGCGACGGCGATCATCCGCAGTTCGGGGACGAGGCGCTTCGCTTCGGGGAAGCTCGCGATCACCCGGCGCAGAAGGTCGGCACCGACGCCCGAGCCGCCGACCGTCACGATGCACACGCGCTCATCGGGGCGGTAGCCGAATTCGGCGCGTAGGGCGTCGCGGTCGGCGGATCCCGGTGGGTCAAAGCCGGTGACGTAGCCGGCGAAGCTGTAGTGCTGCTCGGTCCAGTCCCGGATCGCGGGCATGTCGGGCCCGAAGCGCTCCGGGACGATGTCGTCGGGGTCGCCGACGAATATGGCCCGGTCGCGAACGCGCGGGTAGCGTGCGATCTGCTCGATCATCTCGGCGTTGTAGTCGGCGGTCAGCGCGGCTTCGCGCGCGTCGCAGCCGGGCATCGGCAGGAACCCGACGAAGTCGGTCAGCCACGCGAAGGCGGCCGACTTGAGCTCGGGATTCTCGTGCAGGAAGTAGTCGAGCTCCCACGCCTCGTCGCCGATCCACAGGTCATACGGTTCGGCCTCGACGACGTCGTGGAAGACCATGATGTTGCTGACGAGGATCTCGTCCATCCTCCGCCACGCCTGGAAGCAGTGCAGGTCGTGCTCGGCCGACTCG
>JBKQIR010000166.1:0-114412 GCA_052148275.1 Solirubrobacteraceae bacterium | reverse complement strand
CGGCGCGAGGCGTCACACGCCTCGCGCCGCCGGCGTCACCGGGGTCGGTCCACGGCGGGACCGGGCCCCGGTCGCGACCGTTACGCCGCGGCGACGGCAGCTTCCTCGTCCTTGTAGGTCTCACCCTTCTCGGCCTTCTCGATCAGCGAGGCCGGCGGCTCGAAGCGGTGGCCGTACTTGGCCGCGAGCTCCTTCGCACGCGCGACGAAGGCCGCGGGGCCGACGCCGTCGTAGGTGTTGATGAACTGCAGCACGCCACCCGTCCAGGGCGGGTAACCGATGCCGAAGATCGATCCGATGTTCGCGTCGGCGATGGACTCGATCACGCCCTCGTCCACGACCTTGACGCTCTCGATCGCCTCGGCGAACAGGAACCGGTCCTTGAGGTCCTCCAAGTTGACCGTTGTGGGGTCGACGTTGAGCTTGAACTCCTCCTTGAGACCCGGCCAAAGGCCGACCCGCTTGCCGTCCGCGTAGTCGTAGAAACCGGCACCCTTCAGGCGCCCGGTCCGACCGAGCTCGACCATCCTGTCGATGACCGCGTCGCCCGGCTTGAACTCGGGCGTACCGCCGGCGGCGCGAATCGCCTCGTTGCCGGTGTCACGGATGCGGACGATCAGCTCGAGGTTGAGCTCATCGGTGAGCTGCAGCGCCCCGGTCGGGAAGCCCGCCTGGAACGTCGCCTGCTCGATCGTCTGGGCCGGGATGCCCTCGGCGAGCATCGCGATGCCCTCGTTCATCTCGAAGCCGATCACGCGGCTCGTGAAGAATCCGCGACTGTCGTTGACGACGATCGGGGTCTTCTTGATCAGCTTCGCGAAGTCGAGCACCTTGTAGGCGACATCGTCGTTGGTCTTCTTGCCGCGGATGATCTCGAGCAGCGGCATCTTGTCGACCGGCGAGAAGAAGTGGACCCCGATGAAATCCTCGGGACGCTCCGTGTTCTCGGCCAGATCGGTGATCGGCAGCGTCGAGGTGTTGGAGCCCAGCACCGCGTCAGGCGCGAGGTACGGGTAGATCTCCTTGAGCACCTTGGCCTTGAGCGCCGGGTTCTCGAACACGGCCTCGATGAGAAAGTCGGCGCCCTCGGCGTCGGCCGGGTCAGTCGTGGGCTTGATCAGCGCGAGCTGAGCGTCCGCCTTCTCCTGGGTCGTGCGGCCCTTCGCGACTGCCTTGTCGAGCAGGCCCTTGCTGTAGCTCTTGCCGCGCTCGGCGTAGTCCTGCTCGACGTCCTTGAGGACTACCTCGATGCCCTGTTGCGAGACGACGTAGGCGATGCCCGCCCCCATCATGCCCGCGCCGAGGACGACGACCTTCTTCGGCTTCCACTTCTCCGCGTCCTTCGCACGACCGCGGTCGCCGTTGACGCGCTGAAGATCGAAGAAGAACGCCTGCATCATGTTCTTGGCGACCGGCCCGGCGAGCAGGTGCAGGAAGTAGCGCGTCTCGATCTCGAGCGCGTTGTCGAAGTCGACCTCCGACCCCTCGACCGCGGTCGCCATGATCGCCTTCGGCGCGGGGAAGTTCGCGCCCTTGATCTGCTTGCGCAGATTCGCCGGGAACGCCGGTAGGTTCATCGCGAACTTCGGGACCGACGGGTTGCCACCGGGGATCTTGTGGCCCTTTACATCCCAGGGCTGGACGGCCTCGGGGTTGGCCGCGATCCACGCCTTCGCTGCCGGGATCAGCTCATCGACGCTCGCGACGACCTCGTCGACGAGGCCGAGCTCCTTGGCCTTCTCGGGCTTCAGACGCTGGCCCTGTAGCAGGCAGCCCATCATCGCCTGGACGATGCCGATCATACGGACGCTGCGCGTCACGCCGCCGGCGCCCGGCAGGATCCCGAGCTGAACCTCGGGGAAGCCGATCACGGCTCCCGAGACGTCGGCCATGACGCGGTGGTGGGTCGCCAGCGCGATCTCGGCGCCGCCGCCGAGCGCCGCGCCGTTGATCGCCGCGACCACCGGCTTGCCGAGCTGCTCCAGCCGGCGCAGGTTGGCCTTGACCTGGCGCAGCCACTTGCCGACCTCGGGGATGTCCTCCGGCGTCGTGTTGATGACCTCATTGAGGTCGGCACCCGCGAAGAAGGTCTTCTTGGCGGAGGTGATGATGACGCCCTTGATGTCGTCCTTCTCGGCCTCGAGCCGCTCGATGGTGGCTGCCATCGAGGCTCGGTAGTCGCCGTTCATCACGTTGGCGGACCCGTTCGGGTCGTCCAGCGTGAGGATGACGATGCCGTCATCGCCCTTGTCCCAGCGGATCGTGCTCACGGTGTCGCTCACTGGTTCTCTCCTTGATCTCGTATCTGTCGGATTCCGCTGATGATCAGACGCGCTCGACGATCGTCGCGGCACCCATGCCGCCGGCGATACAGAGCGTCACGAGGCCGTAGCGACCACCGGTCCGCTCGAGCTCGTCGATGACCGTGCCGATTAGCATCGCGCCGGTCGCGCCGAGCGGATGACCCATCGCGATCGCGCCGCCGTTGACGTTGACCTTGTCCATCGGGATGTCCATGTCCTTGACGAACCGCAGCACTACGGCCGCAAACGCCTCGTTCATCTCGTACAGATCGATGTCCTCGGCGGTCAGGCCTGCCTTCGCGAGCGCTTTCTTCGAAGCGGGCGCGGGGCCGGTCAGCATGATCGCAGGCTCGGCGCCCGAGACCGCGGTCGCGAGGATACGCGCGCGCGGCGTGAGGCCGAGCTCGGCGCCGACCTTCTCATTGCCGATCAGCACCACCGAAGCGCCGTCGACGATGCCGGAGCTGTTGCCACCCGTGTGCACGTGGTTGATCTTCTCGATCCAGTGGTAGCGCTGCAGCGCGACAGCGTCGAAGCCGCCCATGTCGCCGATTCCGGCGAAGGCTGCTTTCAGCCCTGCGAGACCCTCAGGGGTCGTGTTGGGACGGATGAACTCGTCGTTGTCGAGCACGACCTGGTCGTTGATGTCCTTGACGGGGACCACCGACTTCTTGAAGTAGCCCTTCTCTTGAGCTGCGGAGGCGAGCTTCTGCGAGCGCAGCGCGTACTCGTCGACGTCATCACGGCTGAAGTCCTCGAGCGTCGCGATCAGGTCGGCGCTGATCCCCTGCGGAACGAACATGTTGTCGTACGCGGTCTCCGGGTCCATCGCCCAAGCGCCGCCGTCAGCGCCCATCGGCACGCGCGACATCATTTCGACGCCGCCGCCGATCACGAGGTCCTCCCAGCCGGAGGCAACCTTCATCGCGGCCCAGTTGACACCCTCGAGCGCAGAGGCGCAGAAGCGGTTGACCTGGATGCCGGCGACCGTGTACGGCAGCCCGGCCTTGAGCGCTGCGGCGCGGGCGATGTCGCCGCCCTGGTCGCCGACAGGCGTCACGCAGCCGAGCACAATGTCATCGATGCGGTTGGGGTCGAGACTAGGGTTGCGACTAAGAGTCTCCTCTAGCAAGCCGACGACGAGATCGATCGGCTTGGTCGTATGCAGCGAGCCGTTGGCCTTGCCCTTGCCGCGCGGAGTTCTGATCGCATCGAAGACGAGCGCTTCGGTAGCTGGCATGTACCTCTCCTTGAAGTCGTGAGCATCGACAGCGGCACTGGTTCTACCTTCACCGCGTCACTCAGAATTTTGTGGGCGCCGGCAGAAACGGACCCACGCACCAATGATATGCGCGCACGGGGTTCACGTGTAGCTTTGTGGCCGCGCGCGGCCCGCGGCGTCTATCGTGCTCTCGCGGTGGCCACCCGCGCCGACATCCGCAACCTCGCGATCATCGCCCACGTCGACCACGGCAAGACGACGCTGGTCGACGCGCTGCTGTGGCAGACGGGCTCCTTCCGCAGCGGCCAGGAGGTCGCCGACCGCGTGCTCGACTCGATGGACCTCGAGCGCGAGAAGGGGATCACGATCCTCGCCAAGAACACCGCCGTGCGCTACGGCGAGGTGAAGCTGAACATCGTCGACACGCCCGGGCACGCGGACTTCGGCGGCGAGGTCGAGCGCGGGCTGACGATGGTCGACGGCGTGCTGCTGCTGGTCGACGCGAGCGAGGGACCGCTGCCGCAGACGCGCTTCGTACTGCGCAAGGCGCTCGAGGCGCGACTGCCCGTGATCCTCGTCGTCAACAAGATCGACCGCCCCGACGCCCGCATCGCCGAGGTGGTCGACGAGGTCTACGAGCTGTTCCTCGACCTCGACGCCGACGAGTCCCAGATCGACTTCCCGATCGTGTACACGAACGCCAGGGCGGGCCAGGCTTCGCTCGACCCGGCAACGCCCGGCACGGATCTGAAGGCACTGCTCGATCTGATGATCGAGCAGATCCCGGCCCCCGAGTACGACCCCGGGCACCTGCTGCAGGCGCATGTCACGAACCTCGACGCGTCCCTGTACGTGGGGCGGATCGCGATCTGCCGCGTGCGTCAGGGCACGATCCGCCGCGGCGAGACGGTCGCGTGGTGCCGCTCCGACGCCAGCATCGAGCTCGTCAAGGTGACCGAGCTCTACGTGACCGAGGCGCTCGATCGGGTGAACGCCGAGGAGGCGAGCGCGGGCGAGATCATCGCCGTCGCGGGCATCGCGGAGATCACGATCGGCGACACGCTCACCGACCCCGACCAGCCCGAGCCGCTGCCGGCGATCACGGTCGACGAGCCGTCGCTGTCGGTGACGGTCGGGACCAACGACTCGCCGCTCTCCGGCCATGACGGTGACAAGCTCACCGCCAGCCAGCTCCGGGCGCGGTTGGACCGGGAGCTGATCGGCAACGTCTCGCTGCGGGTGTATCCCACGGAGCGGCCCGACGTCTGGGAGGTACAGGGACGAGGCGAGCTGGCGCTGGCGGTGCTGGTCGAGCTGATGCGCCGCGAGGGCTTCGAGCTGACCGTCGGCAAGCCCCAGGTCGTCACCCGCAACATCGACGGCAGGCGCCACGAGCCGGTCGAGCGGATGAGCGTCGACATCCCCGAGGGCTACGTCGGCGTCGTGACCCAGCTGCTGGCGCTGCGCAAGGGCCGGATGGAGCAGATGATCAACCATGGCACCGGCTGGGTGCGGATGGAGTACCTCGTGCCCGCCCGCGGGCTGATCGGATTCCGCACCGAGTTCCTCACCGAGACACGCGGGACCGGGCTCGTGCACCACGTGTTCGACCGCTGGGAGCCGTGGCACGGTGATCTGCGCACCCGCCCGAGCGGCTCGCTCGTGGCGGACCGCCGCGGCGCCGTCGCATCGTTCGCCCTCTACAACCTGCAGGAGCGTGGCACGCTGTTCGTCGGCCCCGGCGAGGAGGTCTACGAGGGCATGATCGTCGGCGAGAGCTCCCGACCGGAGGACCTCGACGTCAACGCCTGCAAGGAGAAGCACCTGACGAACATCCGCTCCTCCACCGCCGACGAGCTTGTGCGGCTCGTGCCCAAGCGCGAGCTCTCGCTCGACCAGGCGCTCGAGTTCCTGCGCGAGGACGAGTGCGTCGAGGTGACGCCGCACGCAGTGCGCCTACGCAAGGTGACGCTCGACGGCACCGCGCGCGTCAAGGCCGCGCGCGCCCGCAAGCGGAGCGATGGATAGATGTCGGCCGCGCGCGCCCGCAAACGGAGCAAGGGGTAGCGATGGTCGCGGTCCCGGGCGGATCAGCGACCGTCCGCGCGATCGCGATCTTGCTCGCGCTCGCCGTCTGCGCCTGGTTCGCGCTCGGCATCCGCCAGGCCACCGCGCAGGACCACGCCGAGGCGAGCATCGCCGCCCGGCAGCGTGCGACGCCGGCGCAGGCCCGGCACGTTCTGCAGCTGCTCGACGAGGCCGGGACCCTCAACCCCGACCGGCAGATCGACCTCGACCGCGTGCAGATCCTGCTCGAGCGCGGCGAGACCCTCGCGGCACGCCGGATCGCGCTGCAGGCGACCCGCGCCGAGCCTCAGAACATCGAGGCGTGGATATCCCTCGCGCGCACCGCCGCCGGTGACCCGGCGCTGTTCGTCGCGGCGCTGCGACACGTAGCGAGCCTCGAACCGCGCCGCCCCTGAAGCCGGCGGCGCAGGTCGCCCCCCGGTTCGTCGGGACCACGTACGACGCGCAGCGCGGCCAGACCCGCCCGCCACTCTGAAGTCGAAACCGGCACAGGGCGCCAGTTTCAACATCCAAGTCGGACGTGAGGCTACTAGACTGGATTCTAGGCGCGCGCGAGCGCCCGCTCGACGAACGACAGCGCGCGTTCATCGAGCGCCTCGGCCCAGCTCCGCGGCCAGCGGACCTCGCTGCCGGCCACCCGCGCCTCGAGGTCACCCACCGCCGCCGCCGCGCGCGCCAGCGCGGCGGCGACACCGTCGATCGTGGGATCGGCGACGATCAGGTTCGAGGAGATCGCGCTCAGCGCCGACGCGGTCTTCGTCTCGAAGCTGTTGGTCACCGTCAGCATCCCTGCCGACGCCATCTCCAGCGGAACGAGGCTCGGATGCGGGGTATACATCAGCGCCAGCCCGAGATCGTGCGCCGCCAGCAAGCGCGCGTACTCGCTCTGCGTGCTCCGACGGCGCAGCTGCAGCGCGAGCCCCTCACCGAGCTCGATCCGCGCCTCGCCCTGCACGGAGCCGACGCCGCGCAGCTCCCAGCCGTCCCGGAAGCAACCGTCGGCGGCCGCTCGCTGGAGCGCCAGCACGCCGAGCTCGAACAGGTTGCGGGTGGCGTGCGGCTCGGGTCGGGCGTAGAACAGCAGCCGGCGGGGGCAGCTGCGCGCCGCGAGAGCCGCCACCGTGGGCCGTGGCAGCGCCGTGATCGCGTTCTCGAACGCCGTGCTCGTGCGGTCGCCCTCCTGTACGCCGGCCTCGTAGACGCCGATCCGGTGTGCGCGGAAGTAGTCGCGCAGCAGCTCGGTGGAGAACAGCGCCCTGTGCGGAAAGTCGTAGGACTGGCGCGCGAGCGCCGCGTAGCTGCCCATCGGGAATGTGAACGGCTCGTACTCCTGGATCAGGTACAGGAACGGCTCGGCGCCGATCGCGCTCCGGGCGCGCTCGGCGATGTGCGCGCTCCACCACGTCGTCGCGATGAAGCTGTCGTGCGGGCTCACCTCGAGCCCGCCGATCGCCTCCCTGCCGAATGCGATCTCGACGTGCTCCGCCAGGCCGTCCAAGCCGCTGTAGGACTGCAGCGTGCGCATCCATGCGCGTGGCAGCGGCGCGACCGGGTCGACGGTCACGATCCGCACGCGGTGCCCGCGCCGTGCGAGCGCCAGCGCGAGGTTGAACTTCGCGATGTAGCCGGCGAAGAAGTGCTCGAGGTCGATCGTCGGGATCAGCAGGTTGATGCGCGCGGGGGCGCCGGCGCGTACGTCGAGCGCGAGGGGTGCGATCTTCTCGGCGATCGCGCCAACCGGCCCCGCGCTCAGCGTCACCGGTCCCGCGCTCGAGCCGATGCCGGTGAACACGCGCGCCGGGCCGGGCGCGAGGTCCGGCGGCGGTAGCGCGTCGAGGCGCAGGCGCCGCTGCGGCACTTCGCGGGCGCTCGCGGACAGCATCCGCCGCCACATCAGGGCGAGGAACAGCATCCACTCGGCCCCGAGCGTCTCGGAGGTGCCGGTCAGCTCACGGATGCCCCGCCACAGCAGCGTCGCCGCCTCGCCGAGCGAGCGGTCGCAGCCGAGGAAGCGCTCGAGCGTTCCGCGCTTGCGCGCCGGCATCCGTCGGCCGCAGCGATCGAGCAATACCGTCGCGAGCATGAGCAGGCGCGCGATGTCGACGAAGTAGTGCATGCGCCATTTGCGGATCCGCTCGTGGGCGCCCCGAGTCGGCAGGTCGCGGATCCGCTCGGCCAGCGTCCGCGTCTGATTGGCGGTCGCGTGCCCGAGCGAGGCGCGGCCGTGCTGAACGTAGTCGTACAGCGGCCGCGCCGTGAAGCGGATCTCGCCGAGCGAGGCCGCCACGAGCGCCAGCCAATGGTCGTGGTAGTGCGCGAACTGGCCGGGCGGAAACGGCAGCGCGTCGTCGAGCACGTCGCGGCGCACGAGCGACGCGGCGCCCGTGACGCAGTTGGCGACCAGCAGCGAGAGCAGGTCGGAGTGGTTGTTGCGCCGCTCGCTCCAATAGGTCTCGGACAGGACGGTCCCATCGCGGGCCACGATCCGCGCGTCGCTGTAGATCAGGGGCGCTTCGCCGATCGCGGCGAGCAACGTCGCGAGCTTCTCGGGGTACCAGCGATCGTCCTGATCGGCGAGCGCGACGTAATCGGCCCCGGCGGGCGCCATCGCGAGCGCGCGCTCGAAGTTGTGGTAGAAGCCCAGTCGCCGCGGCGAGCGCGACAGCGTGAAGCGCGAGTCGTCCCCGACCTCCGCCCGCAGCACCGCGAACGACTCGCGGCTGGAGCAGTCGTCGCTGATGGCGCAGGTCCAGCTCCGGTGCGTCTGCGCGCGGATCGACTCCAGCTGCGCCGCGAGCAGGTCGCGGGGAGGGTTGTACGTGGCCATGCAGATCGCCACAAGCGGTTCCGCGCCGCCGCCGGCGGCGGGCAATGCCGCCGGCGGGGCCTCCGGCGCTGCCTCCGGCTCCGGCTCCGGCATCTCCAGCTTGCACCGCACGCGGATCCGGGCCACCGTAGCCCGCACCGTGGAGCCATCCTGCAGCGTGGCGAGCAGTCTGAACTCCCGATCCTCCACATCGACGGACGGCGGCGGCGGGGCGACCCGGACGATCCCCCAGAAGCCGCTGCGGTACGCGAGTCGGTCTCCCAGCTCGCGGTAGGGATCCAGGCGCGGCATCCCGAACGCGAGCACATCCTGGCGCTCGGCGGCGATCGCGCCGCTGCCCTCGACCGCGAGCTCGAACCGCAGCGAGGCGATCTGCGCGCCGGGGCGGTAGCACCAGCCGCACACGAACAGTGCCGTCCCCGAGCCCGTCGCGATGTCCGTCGGGAGCGGCGCATCGAGCTCGACGTGCAGAGCCGCCGCGGGCACGGGTCTCGGTCCCGGCGTGGAGGCGGCTCTCGGCGTGGAGGCGGGTCTCGGTCTCGGCGCGGGCGCGGCGGGCACATCGCCACGCTAGTGCACTCGCAAGCTCGGGTGGTCCGACCCCGGCCATGCGCCGTTTCGCATCTCACAGCGGACAGGCGTCTCGGGTCGACCGTCTAGACTCGCGCGCCACCGTGGCGACCTACACGCTGCAGATCGACCCGATGGCCACCGACCCCGGCCGCTGGGGGCACTCGCTCGCCAACCTCTCCGAGCTGCTGTTCCCGTGCCTGGATGCCGCGGCGCCGGCGACACTGATCGAGATCGGCGCCTACGCCGGGGACATCACGCGACTGCTGCTCGACTGGTCGGAGGCGTCCGGGACGCGGATCATCTCGATCGATCCCGACCCTCACGCGCGCCTCGTGGCGCTCGCGAACGAGCACCCGCAGCTCACCCTCGACCGCAGCACGAGCCTCGACGCGTTGGCCGAGCTGCCGCCTGCCGACGCGGTGATCGTCGACGGCGACCACAACTACTACACGGTCAGCGAGGAGCTGCGGCTGATCGCGGCACAGGCGGCTGGACGGCGGCTGCCGCTGGTGATCTGCCACGACGTGTGTTGGCCACATGCGCGCCGCGACAGCTACTACGCGATCGAGCAGATCCCGCCAGAGCATCGCCAGCCGACGGTGCAGGGCGGCTACGTGCACCCGAACGACCAGGGGCTGCATGAGGGCGGTCTCGCCTACAAGTGGCCTGCCCGCCGTGAGGGCGGCGAGCGCAACGGGGTGCTCACCGCGATCGACGATTTCCTGCAAGCGCGCCCGGAGCTGCGCTTAGCGCTCGTGCCGGCGTTCTTCGGCCTCGGCGTGATCTGGCCGCGCGACGCCCCCTATGCCGATGCGCTCGAGCGGATCCTCGCGCCGTGGGATCGCAACCCGCTGCTGGCGCGCCTCGAGGCCAACCGGGTGCTGCATCTCGCGTCGTGGCAGCACGAGGCGGCTCGCGCGAGCTGGCGGCAGGAGGCGATAAACCGCAAGGACGCGATCTTGCGCAAGCTGCTGCAATCGCGCACGTTCGCGCTCGCGGTGACGCTCTCGCGCCTGCGTCAGGGCGGGACGCCGGCCTTCTCCAAGGAAGAGATCCGCTCGAGCCTCGAGGATGGTTGACGCCGCGGCGCGGCAATCCCGGGCTTCGCCTCGGCGGCGCCCGCGGGCCGTACCTAGCTCGGGGCGCGGGCGAGGAGATCGACCGCCGCCTGCGCGATCGACGCTGCAGCGACCGTGCCGATCGTGCCGGCCGGGTTGTTGAGGACGATCGAGAGCACGAACGTGCCGCCGTCGTCACGGCGCAGATACCAGGTGAGGCTCAGCACCCCCGGCTCGGATCCACCCTTGAAGCCGACGTAGGGCCACGTGGCGTGGTCGAATGGGATGCCGGGGTTGATCGCGAGGATCTGGCGGACCGGCGCCAGCCGCGGCTGCTCGGACTCGCCCTCCAGGACGTTGATCGCATGCGCGAGGTCGGCGGGCGACGCGAACCATTCGATCGTGTCGATGTCACGCGGCGCACTCCAACTGCGCGCCTCGGCGAGCGTCGGCGTCAGGCTGTCGACCCGCGCGAGCAACTGCTGCCGCTGAACGCTGTCTCCTGCCACGAACGCGTCGCGCAGCGCCGGCGGGGCTGCGAGCTTGAGCGCGAACATTTCTCGTGTGGTGAGAAACGGCGTGTTCCGCGCCACACTGAGGTTGCCGAGCGCCGAGAGCTGGGCTTCGACGGCGGCGCGTCCGAGCCGGTGGATGAGGTGATCGGCAGCCGTGTTGTCGCTGACCGAGATCATCTGCTGGGCGTAGTGCAGCAGCGTGAACGTGCGTCCGGCGGGCTCCAGGCGCATGTTCCCGCTGGGGAGGCTCTTCCAGGCGTCGCGGATCGCGAGCAGCGTGCCCCATTGCACGCTGCCGTGCGCGACGGCGTCCGCCAGCGCGCCCAGCACGTAGAGCTTGAATGCGGAGCCGATCGGACCCGCCTCGGTCGCGTTCAGCGTATGCAACGCGCTCCCGCTGGCATAGCCGGCGTACAGCGATGCGCGCGGAGCGAGGCGAGCGAGGGCCTGATCGACGCCGGTCCAGCTGCTGATCGGAGCAGCGAGCGGCTGGAACAGGAGCCCCTCGATCTTGTGCGGCGCTGTCGATGAGACGACGATCGTCGCGCGGAAGGTGGCACCGGCGCTCCCGGTCACCTCAGCCACGAGATCGAAGTCGCCCTCGCGCGTAAGCGTGCCGGCCACCGCCAGCGGTCGCTCCGCTGCGATTGGTTGAAACGCCGCGACGCCGCCGGCGGCGGCCAGCGCGCGAAGGAACTTCGTGGAGAAGTGCGCTTCCATCAGGGCGGGGCTCGGCGCTGTGCCGCGGTTCAGCGCCGCGATCACCCATTCGAGCTGCCCCAACGCGGGCGTCGGGGTGAGCTCCTGGAGCGTTGGCGTTGTCACGGGTAGCGTTGGTGTTCTGGCGGACTGAGCCCGATGCGCTGCGGTCGATGTCGAGTGCGTGGAGCTGCCGCCACAACCGGCGACGAGGAACGCGGCGAGCGAGGCGGCCAGCAACAGGCATGCTCGGGCTCTAAGACGCACTGGAATCAGCTCGGCATAACTATGCCGAACGAGCGCGCCGGCGGCGGGCCGCCAGCAGCCGGCGCCAATGGTTGAGTCGCCGCAACGGCTCGGTCATGCGCCAGCCGACGCTCGTCTTCATCACCTCCAGCTCGCGCTCGAGCTGGAGCACCCTGGCGTCGCCCTTGAGCTTGTTGGCAACCGCGAGGGCCTGGTTGACGGCCGCCTCGGCCTCGGCGCGGCGCGCCCGCTGCTTCCAGTCACCGGCGGCATGGCCCACTCCGGGCATGCGGCCTTCCCACTTCTCGGCTACCCGCATGTGCGCCTCGATCCACGTCTCGGGGTTGCTGACGAGGTCGAGCGAGTGGTGGTGGATCGCCTTGAAGTCCGCGGTCACCACCTTCCTGCCGGCCTCGCGCACCTGCAGGCAGAGGTCGAGGTCGTAGCCGTGGAGGCGACCGAGCGACTCGTCGAAGCGGATGTTGCGCACGACCCACGGCGAGAGCGCGAGCACGAAGCCGTCGACGGTGTCGACCGGGCCCAGCCGCGAAGTCGGCTGGATCGTCTCGCTGTTCCACGTGAGCGCCGGCAGGTCGCCACCGCCGAGCTCGTGGTAGCGGTGGATGAACGAGCCCCACGTCACCGAGCCCTCCCACCATGCGATGCTCCGAACGCCGAGCGCGCCGACGCAGCCGACCACGCCCACCTCAGGGTCGCGCAGCGAGGCGCGCAGCTTGGCGCAGAACGAGGGATCGACAAGCTCGGCGTCCTGGTGCACCAGCACTAGCGCCTCGAGATTCTCGAGCTCGGCCGCGAGATCCAGAAGCAGATTGTAGGAGCGAAACAGCGAGGTGCCGCTGACATTGGGGAACACCTGCGAGTCCGGCTGGCGCACGAGCTCGATGCCGCGACCGGCGTAGCGTCTGTACTGCTCGGGGTCCGTGATCGCGCTGCCGAACGCGATCATCGCGTCCGCGTCCCGCCCCGGCGCGCGCGTTGCGCGAGCCAGCGAGCCGGCCCGCGCCACGGCGAGCTCGCCAGCCGGCTCACATCGGCCTCGGCGAGCGCAAGTCGCGCCAATACGCGCTCGAGCTCCTCCTGCAGCTCCACCTCCTCGATTGCCGGCACGCGCGCACCGGCCGCCCGCTGCACCGGCTCAGACGCCGCCGGCATGGCGTCCGCACGTGTAGCACCCGTGGCGGTCCCGACGATCCGGGCGGGAGCGTCGGTCACGGTGGTCTCGGAGGCGGACGCGGTGGCATGGCCGGTCGCGGCGTGCGTACTCTCCCGGCGCCAGCGCACGGCGTTCCAGTCGATCTCCTGCAGCGGCTCGCTGATCCCGTGCTCGCGGCGGAAGTCGTCGACGGCCGCCCGGCACTCGTCCAGCGAGAGGTAGTCGTCGACGATCAGATAGCCGCCGGCAGACAGTCCCGGATATAGGCAGTCGAGCGCGACGCGGATCGACTCGTACGTGTCGCCGTCCAGCCTGACGATCGCCCATCGACCCCCGGCGAGGCGGGGAAGCGTCTGCTGGAAGAAGCCGGGCACGAACCGCACGCCACGCTCCATTCCGAAGCGGGCGAACGTCTGCGTGACCTCCGCCAGCGGCACCGAGAGGAAGTCGCAGCCGGCGAGGTCGCCCGCCAGATCGTAGCCACCGCCCGGCGGCGCCAGTGCATTGGGGAACCCCTGGAAGGAATCAGCCACGAGCACCTCGCGACCCGGTCCGGGTAGGGATCCGGGTCCGGATCCGGGTCCGGGTCCGGGTCCGGATCCGGGTCCGGGTCCGGGTCCGGGTCCGGGTCCGGGTCCGGGTCCGGGTCCGGGTCCGGGTCCGGGAAGCGTGTCGAGCACCGCACGCATGAACAGCGATGCGCCGCCACGCCAAGCGCCGGCCTCGATCAGATCGCCTTGCACGCCGTCCGCGACGACCGACTCGACGCATACCTGGAGGTCGTCCAGGCGCGCGAGCCCGACCATCGTCAGGCCGTGCAGGGGCCAGTCCAACCCGGCCGCGCGCATCCGCAGCTGCTCGCCGGCGAGCTCCCTGGACATCACAGCGCCGGCGGTCGTGCGCGCCACCGAGGTCGTCGTCGTCGCGGCCAGGTCGCACAGGGTCAGCTTCAGCAGACTGAGGTAGGCGCGGCGCAGCGATTCGGGATCGGCCGCCGGCGCCGCCGCACGGACCTCGCGCGCGGCCTGCAGGCCCGCGCTGAAGCGCGTCTCGACGATCTTCAGCAGCCGCGCTGCGGCGACGCTCGGGGTGTCTGACTCGGCGCCTGCCTCAAGCACTGGTTTGATGATATTCGGCGCGTTTGCGCTTGCGCCGCGTCGCGTAGAGTGGCCTCGCGTGCCTGCGGATAGCGACGACGCGCTGCATGTGAAGCTGGAGAGCCACCTGCCGGCGAGGCTGCCGGCGGGCTGCGCCACCGCGATCTTCCTCTACGGCCACTGCTTTCACCGCACGATGGCGGTGAGGCGCCTCGAGCTGCTGCTCGACGGCGTGCGCTCGTTTCCGGACGCCAAGTCGATGCCCCGCCGTGACCTGTTCCAGTGGCTGCGCAGCACCGGCGTCGACCCAGAGGGGCGCAGCTACCGCAGCGGCTTCTGGTCGGTGCTGGAGGTGCGAGCCGGTGAGGGTCCGCGGGTGGTGAGGCTCGAGGCTCGGGTCGCACTCGAGAACGGTGCGCAGCGAGTGGTGCCGCTCGGCTGCATCGAAGTCCAGGCTGCCCGCCTCGAGCGCGACGTACGGCAACGATTCCCCGTGCCGTCGGCGCAGCACGTCGCCCGGCCGGCGGCCGGCACGATCGCGGTCTGCATCGCGAGCTTCGAGCCCGATCCCGAGCTGTTCGCGATCCAGATCGAGTCGCTGCGCGCCCAGACCGATCGGCGCTGGATCTGCGTGATCAGCGACGACGGCAGCTCCCAGCACACGCTCGAGCGGATGGCCGACGCGATCGCCGATGACTCCCGCTTCTCACTGACGCGCAACGACCGGCGTCTCGGTCCCTATCTGAACTTCGAGCGGGCGCTGGCGCTGGCGCCCGGCGATGCCGCGGCGATCGCGCCGTGCGACCAGGATGACCGCTGGTATCCCGACAAGCTCGCCGTGCTGCGCAGCGCGCTCGGCACCGCACAGATGGTGTTCAGCGACCAGCGGCTCGTCGATCGCGACGGCCGCGTGCTGCGCGACTCGCTGTGGTACGGGCGCCGCAACGATCACTCCAACCTCGCCTCGCTGCTGGTCGCCAACGCGATCCCCGGCGCGTCGATGCTGTTCGATGCGAGGCTCGCGAAGCTCGTGCTGCCGTTCCCGCAAGCACCCGGCGTTCCCTATCACGACCATTGGCTCGCGCTCGTTGCACTTGCGGCGGGCGAGATCGCCTACGTCGACCGGCCGCTCTACGACTACGTGCAGCACGCGGCGGCGGTGTCCGGCGACCTGCTCACCGAAGCCGCGCCGCCCGGGCCGACGGCGCGCACCGGACGCGTGGGCGGGCCGGACAGAGGATTCCGCGCGGCGCTGAGCGGCTCACGCGGCTTGCGCTCGGCCTACTTCGGCGGCTATATGACCCGCGCGGTCCTCGCGCGGGCGCTGCTGATGCGGTGCGCGTCGCTGCTGACGCCCGGCAAGCGGCGCGCGCTGCGGTGGTTCATCGCGAGCGAGCGCTCGCCGGCGGCGTTCGCCTGGCTCGCCGCGCGGCCGCTGCGGCGCCTCGCCGGCCGCGACGAGACGCTCGGGGGCGAGGCCGGTCTCGCCAAGGGGATCGTGTGGCGGTGGCTGCTGAGCCTCGTGGTGGCCGGTGCCCACCACCCGGGCCGGCGCGCCTACGACGCCAGCTTCCCCGATCCGCCCGTTTTCGAGCAACCCCGTCTGCGTCGCTGGCGGGCACTGAGCTGATCGCGACCGTAGTGGCGCGAACCCCCGTGAGGGTTTCGCAGCTCACTGGTACCCTGCGGCCGGTGTCGGGGACGGCTCGAACGCATCTGCAGGACGGGCCGGTGGTGATCGAGGCGCGGGGCGTCAGCAAGACCTTCCGGATCCCCCATCACCGCGTCGACTCGCTCAAGGAGCGCGTCACGCACCCGTTCACGGCGCGCACATACCGGCAACTGCGCGCGCTGAGCGAGATCGAATTCGACGTGCACCTCGGCGAGTTCTTTGGCATCGTCGGGCGCAACGGCTCGGGCAAGAGCACGCTGCTCAAGATCATGGCGAGCATCTACCGCGCGGACGCCGGCCGCATCAGGATGGCCGGCCGCCCGGCGCCGTTCATCGAGCTCGGTGTCGGCTTCAATCCGGAGATGTCCTCACGAGAGAACGTCGTGCTCAACGGCGTGCTGATGGGGCTGAGCCGCCAGGAGGCCCGCCGCCGCCTCGACGCGGTGCTCGACTTCGCCGAGCTGCGCGACTTCACCGACCTCAAGCTGAAGAACTACTCATCGGGCATGATGGTGCGGCTCGCGTTCTCTGTGATGGTGGAGGCCGACGCCGACATCATGCTGATCGACGAGGTGCTCGCGGTCGGCGACGCCGCGTTTGCGCAGAAGTGCGTCGACGTGTTCCGCGCGCGGCGCGCAGCCGGCCGGACCGTGGTACTGGTGACGCACGACATGGCCACGGTGCAGAGCTTCTGCGACCGCGCGATGCTGATCCACGACGGCGAGCTGCGCTACATCGGTGACCCCGAGGAGGCGGCGCTGCGTTACTACCGGCTGAACTTCGGCGGCGACGGCCCTGGCGGGAGCGGCGACGTGCGCGGCGGGAGTGGCGGGGGAACAGGCGGGAGTGGCGAGGGCACCGGCGAGAGCGGCGACGCCCCGGAGCGCATTCGCGGCGACGTCCCGGACGTCAACGTGCGGCTGATCGACGTGTGGCTCTCCAACTCCGCAGGCGCCCGCGTCGAGAACCTCGAGCAGGGAAGCCCGTTCGGGTTTCACATGGTCGTACAGGCCCGGCGCGAGCTCGTGCACCCGGTGTTCAGCTTCCACTTCCTCACCGCGGATGGCTTCACCGTGTTCGGCTTCACGGTCACGATCGACCGCTCGGACGGCGAGCCCGACGTCATCCCCGCCGGCCGTCGCATCCGCCTGTCGGGCAGCGTCGAGAACCGGCTGCTCCCCGGCCGCTACAGCGTGACCGCGCTGATCTCACGCAACCGCAGCATGGGCGACCTGGCGCTGCACCTGCTGCGCGTGCTCGACTTCGTCGTCTACGGGACCAAGCCGGCGGCCGGCGCCGTGACCGTCGACACCGACGTCACGGCGGTGATCGAGGATTGATCAACACCGACCCCGACGCCCACCTGAGGACCGGCGAGTCCGCCGGGGCACCGAGGCCGCCCGAGCTGCGCGACGTGCACGGCCCCTCGGCGCTCGGCGGTGGCTGGCGTCGCTCGCTGGAGCTTCTCTATCTCATGGCGGTGATGGAGTTCCGGCGCACCTACCTGAACACGGTGCTCGGCTACCTCTGGTCGGTGTGCCGGCCGCTGCTGCTGTTCGCGGTGCTGCTGGCCGTCTTCACCCATATCGTGCACCTGAGCGCGGGCATCCCCCACTATCCCGTCCTGCTGCTGCTCAACATCGTGCTGTTCGGGTTCTTCCAGGAGGCAACCTCGACCAGCGTCGGCTCGGTCGTCGGCCAGGAGGCGGTCGTGCGCAAGACGCAGTTCCCGCGCCTCGTGATCCCGCTCGCCGTCGTCACGACGAGTGCGTTCAACCTCGCGATGAACCTGGTCGTGGTGTTCGTGTTCATCCTCGCGTTCCAGGTCAGTCCGCTGTGGACCTGGCTGCTACTGCCGGTGCTCCTCATCTGGCTGTCGCTGTTCACGATCGGTGTGGCGATGATCCTGTCCTCGCTGTACCCGCGCTTCAGGGACGTCGGGATCATCTGGGCCGTCTTCGCGACAGCTCTGTTCTACGCGACGCCGATCATCTACACGATGAGCTCCACCACGGTCCACGGAACGATCGGGAAGCTGGTGGCGCTGAATCCGCTCACGCCTCTGTTCGAGCTCGCGCGGCGCTGGATCATCACGCCCGACGCGCCAGTCGTCGGCGGCGTGCTGCCGATCCTCGTGCCGATCGTTCTGACGATCTCGATGTGGGTGTTCGCCGTCTGGGTGTTCAACCGCGAGGCGCCACGGATCGCCGAGGCGCTGTAGCTCCGCTGCGCCCGACCTCGACAAGCGCCAGCGCGCCACCCGGCTCGCTCTCCAGCAGCGCCAGCACGCCGCCGGCCAGGATGACCGCGATCAGCGTCACGGCCGGCATCTGCCAATCCCAGTCGAGCGGCGAGTGCGCCAGCCACACGACGCAGCCGGCGACCGGTCCGGCCGCGAGCGCCGGTGTGCTCCGATGAGCACGGCGCGCGGCGAGCGCGACGCCGCCGAAGGACAGGGCGAGCAGCAGCGCCCCCACGAGTCCGAGCTCGGCGAGGGTCTGGAGCTCCAGCGAGTGCGCATCCTGGGCGGCCTCCGGAAAGGGCCGGTCGCGCAACCACCAGACCGCCCAGCCGCCCGCGCCGACGCCCACGAGCGGCGCATGGGCGAATGCCTTGAACGCCACGTCCCAGTAGTCGTAACGGTTGCTCTGCAGCGTGACGAGGCGCCCGGCGCCGGCGCTGAGCGGCACGCCCGACGGCTCCTTGGAGCCGACTGCGATCGCCAGCGCCAGGCCCGCGCATACGGCGCCCAGCGCAAGCAGGCCGGCGGGGCGGGGCGGCCGCAGCGCCCCGCCACGCGACGCGTCCACCCACCGCAGGCTCAGCGCGGCCGCGACGCTTCCGATCACGATCAGGGTGACGAGCGCGACCGCTCCCTGCGCCTCGCGCGATGCGAGGCTGCCGCCCAGGTGGGTGACGCCGCGCATCGGCGCGGCAACGATCGCGGCGAGCACCGCAGCACCCGCGACGGCACCCAGTGCCCGCAGCGCGGCGCGCTTGGGCACGAGCACGACGAGCGCGAGCACGCCCGCGAAGCACGCGAACAGCGCGCCGCGAGAGAACGATATGTAGAGGCCCATGCCGAGCGGAGCGGCCGCCGCGCCAGCCCCGGCCCGAACCCACTTCGAGCGGCTCTCGTCACCGACGAGGCGAGCACAGAGAACGAGACCGATCGCCGCCACCTCGCCCATCGCATTCCAGTAGGTGAGCGGCTGCTCGAGCCGCCCCTCGGCGCTCACCGAGCGCGAGAAGGTCAGCAGGCCCGGCAGCAGCCGCTCCGACAGGCCGTAGCCGATCACGATCAGCGCCCCGGCGGCGCCGATCGGCTCGAGCGCGTCGAACGCGCGCGGCTCGCGCAGCAGCAGCGCGCCCGCCAGCAGCGCACCGAGATAGAGGAACGTGATCTGGGCGGCGGCGTAGGCACTGCCCGCGACCGGGGCCCAGGCGAGCGAAGCCAGGGTCCAGGCGGCCAGCAGCGATAGCGCGGCAAGTGCCAGCCACGAGGCCCGGGAGCGCGGAAGCGGATCACGCCCGGCGATCAGCGCCGCGACGACGAGCAGCCAAACGACGAGTCCCGCCCACTCGCGCGCGCTCGCAAAGTAGCCACCGGTGAAGAACGCGAGCACGAACGGCACCACGGGCAACGCGAAGCCGGCACCAAGCATCGCCCGCCGACGCATCTCTATCCCCGCAGCTCGCGCACCGCCGGCCGGCTGCAGTGGCCGGCGATGGTGGCCTCGTCGAGCTCGGAGGCGCCGCTCCCCTTGCCGCCGGCGAGGGTCTCCTCGTCGAGCTCGGAGCCGGAACTGCTCTCGCGGCCGGCGAGCCATCCGACGCGCTCGACCGCGCTCGCCGCGTCACGGGCGGCAAGCGCAGCGGTCACCTCGGCGATCACGCCCGCGCGGAAGCGCGCCGGGGCGAACCGTGCGGCGCTGCGCACGCACGCATCCGGGTCGATCGCGGCGTCGTCGAAGCGCCGCACAGCCCCGGCGAGCTCCTCCGGACCGCCGCTCCAGAAGCAGCCGGTGACGCCTTCGAGCACGGTCTCGAGCGCGCCCCCGGCCGCGCGCGCGATCACCGGCCGGCCAGCGGCCTGGCTCTCGACGGCGGTGATGCCGAACTCCTCGACGCCCGTCATCACGAGCGCACGCGCGCTGCGATAGACCTCGGCCACCTGCGAGTCGGACAGCCTTCCGGCGAAGCGGATCGTGCGGCCGGCGAGCCGCCGCAACCGGCGGTGGTCGGGACCGTCGCCGACGACCAGCAGCGGCCTGCGCAGCATGTTGAACGCCTCGATCGCGACGTCCACCTGCTTGTGTGCCATCAGCTCGCCGACGAGGGCGTAGTGGTCGCCGGCGCGCCCGGGCGAGAATCGCTCGATCTCCACCGGCGGATGCACGATCTTGGCTTCACGGCCGTAGTAGGCGCGGATCCGCTGCTGAGTCGTGCGCGCGTTGGCGATGTAGCGGTCGGTCCGCTGGGCGGCGATCCAATCCCACCGGCGCCAGCGACGCAGCATCATGCGCAGCAGCGGGCGCGCGAGCGCGTTGCGCCTCGCGAGCGTCGGGTCGCGCTCGCTCCAGGCGTAGCGGAACGGGTTGTGGCAGTAGCTGACGTGCACGGTGTGCTCGCCACACAGCACGGCGTGCGCCCACGCCGAGGAGCTGGAGATCACGAGGTCATAGCCGGACAGCTCGAGCGACTCGATCGCGGCCGGATAGAGCGGCAGCAGGGCCCGGAAGGTGCGTGCGGTCGGCCGCAGCCTCTGCAGGAAGGAGGCGTTGACCGAGCGGTGCGAGAAGCGGCCCTCGGTGCCGTCCTCGTCGTAAACGGCGGTGAAGACGTCAGCATGCGGCCACAGCGCGCACAGCTCGAGGAACACCCGTTCGGCGCCGCGCAGGTCGAGCAGGAAGTCGTGAACGAGGGCCACGCGCCCGGATTCGCGTGCGTTGCGGCGACGGCTGCGGATGCGAGTTGGAAGCGGCATGAGCATGCTGCGCAAGGCTGGCAGTCTAGGCTTGCGGCCCGACACATGGCGGCGGCGCTGTTCATCTGCTACTCGAGCGAACTGGGAGGCGCCGAGCGCGTCCTGCTGGAGGCCGTGCGCGGATGGCGTCGCGAGGGGGAGCGCGACGCGTGGCTCGCGTGCCCCGAGGGGCCGCTCGCGGATCATGCGCGGACCGCCGGAGCCCGTGTGGCGGTCCTGCGCGCACGCTCGCTCGAGCTGCGCGCACGCCCGCGCGACCGCGCGACCGCGCCGCTGCGACTTGCGGGTCATCGCGGTGAGCTGCAGTCCCTGATCGCCGCGCTGCACCCCGATCTGGTGCTCGTCAACGGCATGCGCTCGGCGATCGCGCTGACGGGAGTGGCGCGCCGCGGCACGCCACTCGTGTTGATGCATCACGACATGCTCCCGAGCGCCCTGATCGGCGCCGCCGTGCGACGAGCCGGCCGGCACGCCGCGCTGGTGCTCGTGCCGTCGCGCGCCGTCGCCGCCGACCTCGACCCCGACGGCGACCTGGGGGCGCGACTCCTCGTCGTGCACCCCGGCGTCGACGTCGAGCAGTTCGTGGATGCGGGCGAGCCCGCCGCGCCGCCCGAGGTGATCGTGCTGGGGGCGCTCGCGGCATGGAAGCGCGTCGATGTCGCGCTCGAGGCGGTCGCGCTCGTGCGCCGCCGCCTGCCAGAGGTGCGCCTGCGGATCGTCGGCGCGCCGCTCGGCGACGCTCAGGGCGAGCTGCTCGAGCGGCGGCTGCGCGAGCGGGCGTCGCAGCCTGATCTCGGGGGCGCGGTCACGTTCGCGGGCGGCGTGGACGATCCACGTCCCGAGCTGCAGCGGGCGGCGCTGCTGCTGCACTGCGCCGCGCGCGAGCCGTTCGGCCTTGCGGTCGTGGAGGCGCTCGCAGCGGGACGACCGGTGGTGGCCCCCGCGGCCGGCGGGCCGCTCGAGATCGTCGATCCCTCCTGCGGTGTCCTCTATCCGCCCGGCGACGTCGCCGCCGCGGCCGCGGCGATCGTCTCGCTCCTCCAGGATCCGGCGCGGGCGCGAGCGATGGGCGCGTCGGGGCGCTCACGAGCGCGTGCCCGGTTCGACGTGCGCGAGGCCCGCTCGGCGTACGCCGCCGCGCTGGCGCCCCTCCCGCGGGCGGATTCCGCGGCGCGACGGAGGGGCTCCGCGCGAGGTGTACGCTCGCACGCCAATGCGCCCGTGCTGGCGCCCCTCCCGCGCGCGAATTCCGCGGCGCGACGGAGGGGCTCCGCGCGAGGTGTACCCTCGCACGCCAACGCCCCCGCGATTGTGACGGTGACACACAACTCGGCGGACGCGCTCGAATCGCTGCTGCGGTCGATCAGCCACCATCTCGGATCGGAGTGCCGCGTGATCGTGGTCGACAACGCCTCGCGCGACGTGACGCGCGCCGTCGCCGAGCGCTGGCGCGGCGAGCTGGAGCTGGAGGTGCTGGCATTGAGCGAGAACATCGGCTTCGGGGCAGCGTGCAACCGCGGCGTGGCTCGCTCCAATCGCGAGGTGACTGCGCTGCTCAACCCGGACGTCGAGCTGCTCGACGGCTCGCTGTTGTCGCTCGCGGCGGAGGCGCTGCGGACGAACATACCGGCGCGGCTGCTGGCGCCGCTTGTGGTCAGCGGCGACGGACGTCGGGAGAGCAGCGTCCACGTGTCGCCCTGCTCGACCGCAGCGCTCGTGCACGCAGTCATCCCGCCGGCGGCGCTGCCGGCTCGCGCGGCTGCCGCGTTCGCGCCGTGGCGCTCAGAGCGCGCCCGCGCCGTGGGCTGGGCAGCCGGCTGCGCGCTTGTGGCCCCCACGGACATGCTCCGTGCGCTCGGGCCGTTCGACGAGTCGATCTTCCTCTATGCCGAGGACATGGACCTGTGCCTTCGCGCCCGCCGGCAGGGGATGCAGACCTGGTTCCGCCCCGAGGCGCGGGTGCTTCATCACGGGGCGCATTCGTCGCGTGCCGCATTCGGCGGCGAGCCGTTCGAGCGCCTGGCGGCGGCCCGCCACGACGTCATGTCCCGTCGGCTCGGGGCACGCTGCGCCCACCTCGACGATGCTCTTCAGGCGCTGACGTTCCTGACGCGGATCGCGCTCAAGCGGGCCGCGCGTCGCGACGTCGCGCGTGAGCGCTCTCAGCTGAGAGCTGTGCGCTACGCAGCGCAGGCGCGTGGGCGCAGGCCGGCTGAGCCGTGAGGGTATCGGCCGCCGAGGAATAGGCGGACCGCTCGGATGATCCGCTCGAGCCCGGTCAGCGGATCACGGCGCCGTAGGGTCCGAGCAGACGTTCGCTACGGCTCCCTTGCGCCCGCAATGCTCGATTCGGAGAGCGGCTCGCGTGAAGGCGATGAATGCGGGCTTCGCTCTCAGCGCGCCCCTCGAATACTTAAACAACCCGGCGTATGTGAACGCGTAGCCGTCCGACGCCGCCTGGCTGGCCCACGTGTAGTAGTCGAACCCGGCGATGTCCAGGCTCGTGCGGTAGCGGGCGAGCAGCGGCAGGACCGCCGCCGTCTTGATCGCCTGGCCGGCCTCGGTCGTGATCAGATCCAGAGGAGCGCCGGCGCTGGCCCTTCCCTGCGAAGAGGGCCAGCCGAGCTCGTCGGCGATGATCGGCTTGGCACTGTCGCCGTTCGCGTCCATCACGTCGCGCACGTACTCGAGGATCGTGATCACCCCCGCCGGCGTGGCCGTGTAGGGGTGGACGCCGACAACGTCGAAGTCGCTACCCGCGCCCCTGACCTTATATATGGTCTCAAGCTCCGCCCAGACGTCGTTCGGCAGGCCGGCGAGCACCACCTTAGCATCGGGATCAGCGCGCTTGATCGCCTGGTGCGCGGCCGCCAGCAGGTCCACGTACGTGGCGGCGAACGGCTGCGCCGGCCAGAAGGCCCGGAAGTTCGGCTCGTTCCAGATCTGCCACTCGCGGATCGGCTCGATCGGGCCGCTCCGGTAGCTCCAGAAGCTCCCCTCGGGCCCGTAGCGATCGACGAGGTCGGTGAGGAAGCGCGCAAACGGAGCGTCGCGCGCGGGCCGGCCGAAGCTGTGCGAGCTCGCGCCCGTGAGGTCCCAGCGCGGCGCGTAGATGACCGTGGGGAGCACCGTCATCCCCCGCTGCGCAGCGAGTGAGACGATCTCGTCCATCTGCGAGAAGTCCGTCGGCACGCCGCCGGCGTTGGAGTACGCGCTGACGTCGGCGGCGGGCACGTCTGACCAGCGCGCGTAGGGCTGCGCCTGCGCCCAGTCGAACACGACGCGCACGGACTCGACCCCGGCGGCCTCCATCGTGGCGAACTGCTGCGGCAGGTCGATGCCCGGCGCCGCGGGCGGGTACACGGGGCCGTCGACGTTCATGCCGACGAACCCGTGCGGGACCGCGGACGGGTTCGACGGGACCGCGGACGGGTTCGACGGGACCGCGGACGGGTTCGACGGGACCGCGGACGGGTTCGACAGGACCGCGGACGGGTTCGACAGGACCGCGGACGGGTTCGACGGGACCGCGGACGGGTTCGACGGGACCGCGGACGGGTTCGACGGGACCGCGAACGGGTTCGCCGCGCCGCCGGCGGCGGCGGTCGCGCCGACCGCCGTCACACCGGCGAGCGCGCACGCCGCCAGGACGCCCGCAAGAGCTGCTCGAAGCATCCCGCGAGTCTAACCGCGGGCCGCGCGTGCCCCGGCCCGTGATCAGCCTCATCGAGCGGCGGGCGTGAGCCTTGGAGATAAGTGTTCACTATGAACACTTACCTCCAAGGCTCAGCCGGGCGCCGCATAAAAGGACGCGAGTAGCCGCTCGATCGCCGCGTCGGTCGCACGCGCCGTCGCATCCCAGCTGAAGCGAGCCGCGCGGCGCAGCCCGCGCCCGATCAGCAACTCGCGTTCGCGCTGGTCGAACGCCGCGACCAGGAGCGCCCGCGCAAGCACCGCGCCGTCACCTGCCGCGACGAGCAGCGCGGCGTCGCCGCATGTCTGCGGCAGCGCCGCCGCGGCGGCCGCGACGACCGGCGTTCCGCATGCCATCGCCTCGATGCATGGCAGCCCGAACCCCTCGTAGGTGGAGGGCATCACGAGCGCGCGCGCGCCGGCGTAGAGGGCCGGCATGCTCCGCTCGGGCACGTAGCCGAGGCGACGCAGGCCGAAGTCGGCGCCGCCATGCGCACCGGACCCCGCGCAGTCGCGCAGGTATTCGCGGTCCGATCCAGCCAGCACAAGCTCGATGCCACGTTCACGAAGCGCGCGCGACGCGAGGCGCAGCACGGCATGGTTCTTGCGCGCTGAGGCCGTGCCGACGGCCAGCACATAGGGGCCCTCGATGCCCAGGCTTGCCGCAACGGCGGCGGCCTGGCGGGCCGCCGCCGGCGAGAAGCGCTCATCGACCCCTCCCGGGATCACCTCGATGCGGTCGCTGCCGACTCCCAGCCGCGCGACGATCTCCCCGCGCGAGAACTCGGAGACGGTGATCACGAGCCTCGCGCGGCGCGCGATCGCGGGCAGGATCCGCTGCTGGTAGGCGACGTACGTGGTGGAGTAGGCCTCCGGATGGGCGAACGCAGCGACGTCGTGGATCACGACGATGTTGCGATAGGAGAGCACTGGGGCGAGGTTCGCGGCTGAGTAGATCAGCGCGCAGCCGCGGGCGCGGGCCGGCAGCACCGCCTGCTCCCAGAGGTGCCCGGCGCGGTGCGCAAGCCGCGGCCGCGGCGCGATCACGCGGTAGCGCTCCGGCCGCTGGGCCCGCAGTCGCAGCGCGACCTCGCGCGCGTAGCGCTCGACGCCGCCGATCTCCGCACGCACCGCCGCCCGGGCGTTGATCGCGACCGCCGGCGCACGCTCCGCGAGCGTGCGGCCGGTCGGGACATATCGTCGCAGCGCGCCCGAGGTCGAGCCGCGGCTCGTCGGCGCGCCGGATGCCGGAGCGCCGTTGATCGGAGCGCCGGACATGCCGTGCCGCTCAGTGGTCGCTGGTTCGCCGTCGCACGAACGCGCCGGCGCCGGCGAGGCCGGCCCCCAGGCCGGCGAGGAGCAAGGCGTCGTAGCCGGTCCGGGGCAGCGGCGTTGAGGGCGCGGCGGCCGTGCTCGCGGCGGCCGTGCTCGCGGCGGCCGACGTCGCGGTCGTGGTCACCGGCGTGCTACCCGCGGGCGCCGAGACCGCGGCGCTCGAGCTGGAGTACGAGTACGCGGACGTCGTCGAGTAGTACGCCGACGTCGTCGAGTAGTACGCCGACGTCGTCGAGGTTGAGGTCGTCGTGCTCGTCGGGGTGCTCGATGTCGACGACGGGGTGCTCGTCGGCGGCGGTGCCGAGCTGAGCGGGTCGGTGTACTGGTTGTCGCCGGCCGACGGCCCTGAGTCGGCGAACGCGACGGCGGGAGCGTGGATGGCCGCACTGGCTGCGAGTGTCGTCACGACGGCCGTGGCACCACGGTTGAGGCGCATCTGACGAGTATCGCAGCACGGCCGGTGGTCAGGATTGCCGGGTGACTCGAGACGCGCGTCACCTCGCAGGCGCTTCGACGAAACGAGCACGCAGATCGTGCGGATCTCGTCGAGGCGAGGTGACACTGGGTGAGCAACGTACGGATTTGCAGGATCTCTTGCAGAGGAGGATCGCGGAGCGCTGTCGCGACGAGCGTGTTACCGTGAACGCGGCGCGGATCGCGGAGGCGGTCCACCAACACGCAGCAACCATGACCCTGCGACTTCGTGGCGCGCAGCGGCGTCCTTCCACGGCCCACTCCACTGCACTCATGCGACGGCCCAATCACAGATCCCTCCGATTGAACGCGGCGCACAGCGGCGTGCGACGCGTCACAGCCACCGCCGTGGCGCTCTTGGCTGTGATCGCGGCACTGCTTGCCGCCGGCGTGACCGCCAGCGTCGGCGACCTGCAGAGCCAGATCTCCGCCGGCCAGTCAGCTGCCGCCGCGCTGCGCTCGGAGATCGCAGCCGAGACGGCGAAGATCCAGGAGACCGCGGGAGGGCTCGCGGCCGAGCGAGCGAAGCTGGTGAGCGTGCAGTCCGAGCTCGACACGCGGATCGCCCAGCTGCGCCAGGTGCAGACCGACCTGCTCTCGGCCAGGCTGCAGCTGGTCAACCTGGAGAACCGCCTGCAGGTCGCGTCCAACGCGCTCGCCACCAACCTGCGCGCCTCCTACGAGGGCACGCAGCCCAGCCTGATGACGGTGATCCTGCAATCGCACGGGTTCGCCGATCTGCTCGAGAACGTCAGCTTCATGCAGCGAATCGGGCGCCAGGACGCCCAGATCGTCGGCTCCACCCGCGCCGCGCGCGATGCCGTGTTCGCCGAGGCCGTGCGCCTCGGAACGCTCGAGGAGCGCGACCGGACGCTCACCGACGAGATCCTCTCCCAGCGCAACGAGGTGGCGGCGATCGAGGCCGCGCTGCTGCAGGAGGAGATCAACGAGGCGAACGCGCGGGCCGGTGCCGAGTCCAGGCTCGCCTCGGTGAACGCGAGGGTCGGCCACCTCCAGGCCCAGCTCGACGCGCTCGAGGCACGGGCGGCCGCGCAGGCCCGCGAGACGGCGCTGCAGGTCAACCAGGACGTCGGCGGCATCGCGATCGACACGGCCGGGATGGTCCAGCCACCGCCTGGCGCCCCGGCCGCCGTGCGCGAGATGATCGCCGCCGGCAACGCGATCGCCACGCTCCCCTATATCTGGGGCGGCGGCCATGCGTCGTTCCAGGCCTCCGGCTATGACTGCTCAGGCTCGGTCAGCTACGTGCTGGCGGCCGCCGGCCTGCTCAGCTCGCCCATGGTGTCAGGCGACTTCGAGGATTGGGGCGATCCGGGCCCCGGCCAATGGGTCACGATCTACGCGAACGCGGACCACGTCTGGATGACGATCGCGGGCTGGCGCTTCGACACCGTCGCCCTGGCCGAGGACGGCACGCGCTGGTCGCAGGGCGGCGGCGAGTTCGACGGCTTCGTCGTGCGCCACCCGCCGGGGCTCTAGAACCTCGCCTGCAGTCCCGTCGGGCGGTGGGGCCGCCGCCGGGGCTCTAGAGCCTCGCCGGCCGTCCCGTCGGGCCGGTGGGGCCCAACCTTCGGCTCACGAACTGCGCTGCGTCCGGCTGTAGGGCTTGGGCTTCACCGGCGCCTCGATCAGGGTCACGGTCCTCGCGACGATCTTCGCGCCAGTCGGTGTCGCCGTCGCAAAGACGATCACCTTGTGGCCGTAGGCGGGCTGGAGCAGCTTCAGAACGGCCGCGGTGAGCTTGACGTCCAACGGCTCCGATGTCCCGCCGGCGATGTCGTATCGCGCCGACCCGAGCGTGACCTTGGCGGTCACGGTGAACGTCTGCATGTGCCCGTTCAGCTCATGCTCGCCCTTGGTCTGCACGCTCGCATTCAAGGTCAGCTTGCCGTCGCAGGTCGCCGCGGTCGCGCCCGTGCAGGTCAGTGTGACGATGACGCCGCCATTCGCGATGTGGGCGCCCCCACCGATCGACACGATCCCGGGACGCACCAGGATGAGGATCGATTTCGGGATGATGATCGTCGTCGTCACGGTCGTCGTGACGGTGGACGTGACCGTCTTCGTGACGGTCGCTGCGGCCGTCGTCGCGCTCGACATCGTGGTGGTTGACGAGGTCGACGGGCTGGTCGTCTCGGTCTTCGACGTGGTCGTCGACTCGGTCGTGGTCGGAAAGATCGACGTCGCCGTCACCGTAATCGTCGTGGTCGGCGAGATCGACGTCGCCGTCACTGTGACCGGCACTTCCGACGAGCTCGGCGAAGGGGTCTCGCTGGTGGTCAGGGTGAAGCCCGTCGTTTCGCCAGCCGGGATGGTCTGCTGCGACTCGATGAACGGGTCGATCCGCACCGGATACGCCGCCGCGCGATCATCGATCGCCAGCAACAGCAGTCGCCCACGCATTTCGAGCGTGGCCGAGAGCCGGCGTCCGGTCGCGTCGGTCGCAACCAGGCCGCCGTAGCGCAGGCTCACGCGCCCGGACGAGGCCGACAACAGCGCCTCGGAACCGTCGAGCTTCGCGCGCAGCGACCCGCCGAGCCGCAGCGCCACCGTGAGCGGCCCACGGGCACCCGTAGGACGCCTCGGCACCGCGAACCCCTGCTCGATCCCCAACGGCCCGGCCGCGTACCACTCCCGCAACCCGGCACCGGCGAGGACAACGCGGTTCGCGTGCGCGGACATTGAAATCCGCCCGACCGCAGCCAGCTGCCCACCACGCCCGACACCGCCGGGCGCCAGCGACAGCGATCCGCCGTTGGCGGCAAGCCGGACCACGCCACCGGCGAGATCCGCGCGCACGCCACCACCATCAAGCCGATACCCACCGCCGACGGCGGCCGCGGCAAAGCTCGGCTCGCGCGAGCCGAGCGCCGTCGAGGCCGCCGCCTGCGCCGCCAACGGCAGCAAGCGAAGCCGAACGATCCCGGACGCGCCCGACTGTCCCGAAGGCGCAGGGAGGGCCCCAATTCCGGCATTCCCGCTCAGGACGACCGCGCACGCTCCGGTCACGAGGACCGCACAGGCCATGACGAGCGCCGGCGCGATGCGGCGAGCATACGAACGGACACGCCCGCCCCCGGAGGTCTGCCCGCCCAAGACGAGATGCTGCATCGCCACCGCTGATCGCATCGCCAGCCCCTCCTCGTTGATCGTGGCGGATTTGTAGTCGAAAACGGTGCGTCTCGCAACCGCCTACCGAGTCGTCGCGGCCGAGCGGTCGGTGTTCAGCGACGCGAGCATCCACGCGGTCGTCGCGGGCGCCGCCTTGCACTGGCTCTCATTCCGAGACGCCGTCGGGCCAGCGGCGGCCCGCCACCTTCAGCTCCGAGACGTCCAGCTCGCGGACCTTCAGCGAGCCGATCTCGATCTCGCCGGCCCTGAGTCGGCGGATCACCGCGTCCGCAATCACGAGGCGCCCGATCACCACAGCGCCCACGGCGAGCGCGGCGAGCGCGACCGGCGCCATCGCCGACGGCGCCATCGCCGAGACCCCGACCAGGCGCGCGCCCACGGCGCTCAGGCCGGTCATCGACACCGGTGTCGCCTGGGGCCCCCGCTTCTGGAAGCGCATCGATGGAAGCTTGGCCATCCCGTTGATCCTCGTGCGGATTTGTACTTGACAGCGTCGTGAATGGCAATTTCCAACCGGACATCCAGCGCTCGAGGGTGTGCGATCCTGCGATGGTGAAGCGCTCGGAGGCGTTCGCGCTCGTCGCCGATGAATACGACCGCGGCCGTCCGGGCTATGCGGCGGCCGCAATCACCTGGCTGCTGGGGTCCGAGCCGCTCGACGTCGCCGACCTCGGCGCCGGAACCGGCAAGCTGACGGCCGCTCTCGCAGCGGCGGGTCACCGTGTCGTCGCAGTCGAGCCACTGGCGGAGATGCGGGCGGTGCTGGCCGCAAGCGTTCCCGAGGCGCGCCTGATCGATGGAACCGCCGAGCGGACGGGGCTTGCCGGGGCCAGCGTCGACGCGGTCGTCGCAGGCTCCGCGTTCCACTGGTTCGACCGCTCGCGCGCGTTCCCTGAGATCGCGCGGATCCTGCGGCCGCCAGGGACCCTCGGACTGCTCGGCAACCAGTTCGACTCGGGCAGCGCCTGGGTCGCGCGTCTGCGGGAGATCCTCGGCGGATCACGGCTCGGCCGCCCCGGCCACTGGCCCGAGCGGGAGGAGCTCCTGAGCGCGTTCATCGAGGTGGAGGAGCGCACGTTTCCACACGAGGAGACGGTCGATCGCGACCGGTTGCTCGACCTCGCGCTGTCGCGGAGCAGCGTCGCGGCGCTGGAGCCCGACGAGCGCCAAGCGCTGCTGGACCGCGTCTCGGCACTTTGGCACGCCGAGCCCGAGCTGAGCGGCAGGAGCTCGGTGCCGCTCCCCTACCTCACGCACGTGCGTCGCTGCCGCGGCGTGCGCAGGTAGCCGGACACCAGATGCTCACCGAGCGGCGGCGAGGATCGCCGCCGCGCGACCGCGCAGGTCGTAGATCGTCACGGTGCTGCCGTCGACCGTGAACGTCACCTTCCGCCCGACGCTCTCGGCCACAGCGATCGCGTGCGCGCTGCCGGTGCGCGTGTCGCCCGGCAGGCCTGAGGCCTGCTGACCCTCGTCGAGCAGCCAGCGCAGGCGCCCGTCACGGACCTCCATCGCGATCCACGCAACCGTCACCGAGCTCTCGCGACCCGAGAAGCCGCCGAGGCCGGCTACGTCGGCGTCCGAGGACAGGATCGCGGCTGCCGCCGTGCTCTGACTCTCGACGCCGATCGTGCCGCCGCCGTGGCTCTTCGCGTAGTTCACCGCCGCCTCGAGCGACGCGCTGTCCGCGCCGAAGATTCCGCCCCCACCGCCCCCAGCGCCGCCAGCGCCGCCCGCGCCGCCCGCTCCGCCGGCGCCGCCGGCGAAGCCGCCGCCGGGGAACCCACCGGATCCCGAGAAGCCACCGGAGGCACCCGAAGCACCGGAGCCGCCGCCGCTCGCCGGGCGGAAAGCGCCGGCACCCGGCGCCACGAATCCACCGCCACCAACGCCGAACGCGCCGCGACCGAAGCTCCCGCCACGGCCCAGCAGCCGGCCACGGCCGCCCGCGCCGGGACCGAAGCCACCGCCGATCGACGCGCTCTGCGGACCGCCCGTCGGGAACGTGCTGCTGGTCGCGTAGCCGAGCGTCTCCGCGGCCCAGGTGGCGGGCGCCGCGAGCAACGCGGCGACCGCGACCGTGACGACGATCAGCCGGATCCGCGACGGCAGCGAGAGCGCCAGCGCTATGCTCCCGATGATCGCGATGCCGATCACCAGCGGCCGCGCCCAGGCGAGCTGCCCGCCGATCTCGCCGAGCACGACGAGCTCGGTCACCGCTCCGCCGATCAGCATCGCCGGACCGACGATCCGGGCACTGCGCGCCGAGCGCGCGATGCCGAGCGGCGGGCGCAGCATCTCGCCGACACCGGCGCCGATCAGCGCGGCCGCCCACGGCGCCACCATCGACACGTAGTAGGGATGGAAGATCCCCGAGGCGAAGCTGAACACAACGCCGACGGTGAGCAACGTTCCACCGAGCACGATCAGGAAGCCGGTCCGGGGGTCGCTGCGGCGCAACCGCGTCAGCACGAGCAGCGCGATCGCAGCGGCGACCGCGAAGCCGAGCAACCAGCCGGCCTGGTCGCCGAGCCCGGATGCCAGCAGTCGGAAGACGCCAGTCGGCCCGCCGAACAGCGACCCTCCGACCCCGCCGCCAGCGCCCGGCCCGCCGCCACCCGCTCCGCCGCCGGGGCCGCCCGTCTGGCCGGCGATCCGCCCGAGACCGTTGTAGCCGAAGATCAGCGACCAGATGCTGTTGTCCGCTGTCCCGGAGATCCAAGGTCGGTCAGCGGCGGGCGTGAGCGTGACCAGCAGCGGCCAGGCGCCGCCGACGACCACGAGCGCGAGCCCGCCCCACAACAGCTGACCCAGCGAGCGTATGTTGGCGCGCAGCGCGGCGCGGCGATCCCAGCGCATCCACACCCAGGCGAGCGCGATCGCCGGGACGAGCATCAGCGCGACGCCCATCTTCGTCTCGAACCCGAGCCCGACCGCGACGCCGCACCACACGAGCCAGCGCGTGCGCCCGGTCTCCAGGGCGCGCAGCGCGCACCAGACTGCGGCGACCGACAGCAGCACGAGCAGCTCGTCGGGGTTGTTGTGGCGGCTGACCGCGACGATCGTCGGAGTGCTCGCGAGCGCGATCCCGGCCACGAACCCGGCCAGGCGCCCGAAGCGCCGGCGCACGAGGTCGTACATGAGGCCGGCTGCGGCGACGCCCATCAGCGCCTGGGGCACGAGGATGCTGAGCGAGCTGAAGCCGAAGATCCGTGCCGAGAGCGCCTGGACCCACACCGCCAGCGGCGGCTTGTCGATCGTCATCAGGCCGCTGCGGTCCATCGAGGCGAACAGGAAGTCGTGCCAGCTGGCGCTCATCGAGCGCACCGCGGCGGCGTAGTAGGTGTTAGCCCAGCCGTTGATCTGGAGGTTCCAGAGGTTGAGCACCGCCGCGACCGCGAGCACGCCGAGCAGCTCCGGCAGGGCGAGGAGCCGCTTCACCGCCGCGCGTGGCCTGCGGGGCACGAGCGGCGCCGTCACGCTCGCGCGCGGAGGGGTGTCCCTGATCGTTCCCGCGGGTGGCAGCGCCACCGCCTCATCGAGTCGATCGCCGGTTGGCGCCTGGTACGGCAGCGAGTCGGTGCTCATCAGGGCTGATCCGGCGCGTGGTGCGCCTCGGTGTAGACGCCGGCCGCGGCAACGGCGGCGACGCCGGCGATCGCGGCGAATGCAAGGGCGTGGGTGAGATGCCTGGTCACATGGACTCCTTCCGTGGCTCGAGTGCTCACCGGGAATATCGTCGGCGGCGTGAAGCCACAGCGAAGACGTCGCTAAGAGGAAAGTAGGAGCGCCGACGCCTAGAGTACGTGTGGGCAGTCACTAACGGCATGCGCAGTCACACCTCGATCTGAGCCGCCACAGGCCGTCCCAGCCCCACGACCAGGAGAGCGAATGTCCACGAACAGCTTCGATGCGAAGGCCACGCTGACAGTCGGCCGGCGCTCCTACGAGATCTTCCGGATCGACTCGTTGGCCGGTCGCGCAGACATCGCGCGCCTGCCGTTCTCGCTCAAGATCCTGCTCGAGAACCTGCTGCGCTGCGAGGACGGCGAGTCGATCCGCGCTGCCGACATCGAGGCGCTGGCGAGCTGGGACCCGCTCGCGGAACCGAGCAAGGAGATCGCCTTCACGCCGGCGCGCGTCGTGATGCAGGACTTCACGGGCGTGCCCGCCGTCGTCGACCTCGCCGCGATGCGCGACGCGATGCGCGACCTGGGCGCCGATCCCGACAAGATCAACCCGCTCGTTCCGGCCGAGCTCGTGATCGACCACTCCGTACAGGTCGACGTGTTCGGGACGCCGCGGGCGTTCGCGGTCAACGCCGAGCTCGAGTTCGAGCGCAACCGGGAGCGCTACTCGTTCCTGCGGTGGGGCCAGAACGCGTTTCGGAACTTCAAGGTGGTGCCGCCGGACACCGGGATCGTGCACCAGGTCAACCTCGAGTACCTCGCGCGGGTCGTGTTCGTCGATGAGGCGAGCAACCTGGCGTACCCCGACACGCTCGTCGGAACGGACTCGCACACGACGATGATCAACGGGCTCGGGGTCCTCGGGTGGGGCGTCGGCGGGATCGAGGCGGAGGCCGCCATGCTCGGGCAGCCGATGTCGATGCTGATCCCGCAGGTGCTCGGCTTCCGGCTGAGCGGCGAGCTGCCGGAAGGGGCAACCGCGACCGATCTCGTGCTCACGGTCACTGAGATGCTGCGTAAGCGGGGCGTCGTGGGCAAGTTCGTCGAGTTCTTCGGCGAGGGGCTGGCACGCCTGCCGCTGGCCGATCGCGCGACGATCGGAAACATGTCGCCGGAGTTCGGCTCCACCTGCGCGATCTTCCCGATCGACGCCGAGACGCTGCGCTACCTGGCGTTCAGCGGCCGCCCGCGGGAGCAGATCGACCTGGTCGAGGCGTATGCGAAGGAGCAGGGCCTGTGGCACGACGCCAGCTCACCGGAGCCGGATTTCACCGATGTGCTGGAGCTCGACCTATCGAGCGTGGTGCCGAGCATCGCCGGGCCCAAGCGGCCGCAGGACCGGGTCGCGTTGACGGATTCGAAGATCGGCTTCCGCAAGGCGCTCGACGGCGTGCTTCCCACCACCGACCTCCAGGACCAGACGCTGGCCGATTCGTTCCCGGCGAGCGATCCGCTGTCGACCCAGATCGTCGACGGTCCCCGGGAGGAGCCGCAGGACGGGCTCACGACGGCGCTGCGGCCAGGGCATCCGAGCGCGGTCGAGGTGACGCTCGCGGACGGGGAGACGGCGCGGCTCGACCATGGTCACGTCGTCATCGCCGCGATCACGAGTTGCACTAACACGTCCAACCCGTCGGTGATGCTCGGTGCCGGGCTGCTCGCACGCAACGCCGTGCAGCGGGGGTTGAAGGCCAAGCCGTGGGTGAAGACGTCGCTGGCGCCGGGCTCGAAGGTCGTGACCGAGTACCTGCAGCGCGCCGGCCTGGACGAATACCTGGACGCGCTCGGGTTCAACCTCGTCGGCTACGGCTGCACGACCTGCATCGGCAACAGCGGACCGCTCCCGAGCGAGGTCTCCGCGGCGGTGAATGAGGGCGATCTGGCGGTCGTCTCGGTGCTCTCGGGCAACCGCAACTTCGAGGGACGCATCAACCCGGACGTGAAGATGAACTACCTCGCCTCGCCTCCGCTCTGCGTGGCCTACGCGCTGGCGGGGACGATGGACATCGACCTGTATGCCGAGCCGCTCGGCGAGGACGGCTCGGGCGAGCCCGTGTACCTGAGGGACATCTGGCCTAGCTCGAGCGACGTGGCACACACCGTTCAGGAGGCGGTGCGGTCGGACATGTTCCACAAGAGCTACGCCGACGTGTTCGACGGCGACGCGCGCTGGAGCTCGCTGCCGGCGCCGACCGGGCAGCTGTTCGAGTGGGACCCGCGCTCCACCTACGTGCGCCGGCCGCCTTTCTTCGAGGACTTCCAACGCGAGCCCGAGCCCGTGCAGGACATCGTGGACGCACGCGTGCTTGCGGTGCTCGGCGACAGCGTCACGACCGACCACATCTCCCCGGCGGGCTCGATCAAGCGAAAGGGTCCTGCCGCCGGTTACCTGAACGCCAACCACGTCGAGGCGAGCGATTTCAACTCCTACGGCTCGCGCCGCGGCAACCACGAGGTGATGATGCGTGGCACGTTCGCGAACATCCGCCTGCGCAACCTCCTGGCGCCCGGCACCGAGGGAGGGGTGACGCTCTGCCTCAACGGCAGCTCGGGCGAGCAGATGTCGATCTACGACGCCGCGATGCGCTACATCGACGCCGGGACGCCGCTGGTCGTGCTGGCTGGCAAGGAGTACGGCTCGGGATCATCGCGCGACTGGGCCGCGAAGGGAACGAGGCTGCTCGGCGTGCGGGCGGTGATCGCGGAGAGCTTCGAGCGCATCCACCGCTCCAACCTCGTGGGGATGGGCGTCCTGCCGCTGCAGTTCAAGGACGGCGACTCGGTGCAGTCGCTCGGCCTCACCGGCCATGAGCACTTCACGATCGCCGGGCTGGAGGGCGTCGATGAGATCCCGCGGCAAGTGACCGTCCATGCCGGCGGCAGGGAATTCGAGGTCACCGTCCGGATCGACACGCCGAAGGAGCAGCGCTACTACCGCCACGGCGGGATCCTGCAGTATGTGCTGCGGGAGCTGGTTGCCACCTGAGCAGCGCCAGCTCCTCGTCAGTCACGGGTGCGTCAGTCGTAGTTCTCCGACGGTAGCTCGACCTGATAGTCCTGCCGGTTGAGCTCGGCCTCGCGGGCGCGCTCTTGGAAGACGAACGTTCCTATTTCGTCGGCATATTCGTGAAATGGTGCGATTGTGGGCATCCCTTGCCCTCCTTCGATTGTGGACGTAGGGCCGAGGGCAACTTCGGCTCCACCCTCTTGATCGGCAGTTTCGCGCCGGAGATGAATCCGGAATCTCGATCGCCGCCGGCCGCGCTGCGCGCCGGCGACGGCACGCAACCGATCAGCCGATGAGCTTGCAACCCTCGTCGTTGCTCCAGGAGACGGCTTCCACGTAGTGCTGGAAGGCGCTCGGCAGCAACTCGTTGGCGCGATCGAATTCGCAGGACTCGATCGCGTTCACGCAATCGAGCAGCAGGCCCGCGCCGGCGTGGTCGGTGAGCGCGTCGCGCATCAGGGGTGTCAGTGGCACGTCGCGCAGGGCGACGAACATCGACGTGTCGGTGAGGGCATCGAGCACCGAGAACAGTCCGAGCGTGAACAGCTCGGCCGCCGCGCCGTAGCGCGGGCTCCCGGCCTGCTGGCAGAAGCGGGCGCGGATGAGGGCGGTGACGAACAGCTCGCGCGGCTTGTCGCCGATCTCGGCGAACACGTTCAGCGTCGACCAGCGCCGCAACGGCTCGATGCCCAGCAGCGCGACCGCCTGCTTGATCGAGCTGATGCGACCGCGGAGGTTGAAGTAGGCGCTGTTGATGTACTTGAGCAGCCGGTAGGAGAGCGCGACATCGGCCGAGATCAGGCGTTCGAGATCGACCAGCTGGATCTTCGGATCCTGGAGGGCGGCGGCCAGCTGCAGCAGCGCGAGGCGGCTCGGCGCAATCGCGCGGCCGCTGAGCAGGTGCGGGCGGCAGAAGAAGTACCCCTGGAACAGATCAGCGCCGGCAGCCATCGCGCGCTGGTAGTCCTCGATGGTCTCGATCTTCTTGGCCACGAGCGTGACGCCGTACGGCCGCAGCTCGAACGCGTGGCGGGCCAATTCGAGCGCGCCGAGCTCGCGCATGTCGAGCTTGACGATGTCGACCGTCTTTAGCAGCGGCTCGAGCTCGGGGGCGTAGACGAACTGGTCGAGCGCGAGCATGTAGCCGGCATCGCGCAGCTCCCGGAGCCCGTCGAGCATCGGCTGGTCGGCGAACGTCGCGGCGCGCAGCTCGAGCACCACCTGCTCGGGCGGGAAGCTGCGAGCCAGATCGAGCGACAGGAACTCGGGCGTGACGTTTATCCACGCACGGCTCTGCCCGACGAGATGCTCGAGCCCGATCTCGCTCAGGGCATTGAGCGCGAGCCGAGCGCCTTCGCGCGCGTCAGAGCCCTCCGGGGTGGCTTCGGTGTCAACGCGCGGATACAGTAGCTCGTAACCGGCGACAGACTGATCCTGGTCGAGGATCGGTTGGCGTGCAAGGAAGATGTCGGTCATAGGCGCCTCGAGGTTCGCAGTCCTGGCTCCAATAATCGGCAAACGGCGCAGATGCTTGAAGGCGACGGCACCCGCAGGCGAGACGGCAACGCACCTCATCCCGGCAGGTGGGCAGAATGTCGCCATGGCCATCCCCGAGCTTCTCCACAATCTGATCACGGTCGCCGGACCCTCCGGCCACGAGACAGCCCCCGCACGCGCCTGGCGCGAGTGGTGCTCGCGATTCACATCCGACGTCGGCGCCGATCATCTGGGGTCCTCGTGGGCCCGGGTGGCGGGCACCAGTGAGGGTCCCACGCTCGCGATCGTCGGGCACATCGACGAGATCGGCATCCACGTCACCTACATCGACGACGACGGCTACCTGCGCTTCCGCAACGTCGGCGGCTGGGACCCGCTCGTGCTGGTCGGCCAGCGCGTCGTGCTGAGCACGCGCGAGGGCCTGGTGACCGGCGTCGTGGCACGCAAGCCGATCCACCTGCTCGGCGAGGAGGAGCGCAAGAAGATGCCGGAGCTCAAGGAGCTGCACGTCGACATCGGCGCGCGCAACGGCGACGAGGCGCGCGGGCGCGTACGCATCGGCGACGTGGGGGTGATCGACGCCGCCCCGGTCGAGCTGCCAAACGACCGCGTGATCTCGCGATCGCTCGACAACCGCGTCGGCTGCTACGTCGCCGCCGAAGCGGCGAGGCTGGCTGCGCAGGCGGGTGACTGCCCCGGAGACGTGCTCGCAATCGCGGTCGTGCAGGAGGAGACCACGTTCGCCGGCTCGCGCACGAGCGCATTCGCGCACGAGCCCGATCTGGCGATCGCCGTTGACGTCACCTTCGCAACTGACCAGCCCGGCGTCGAGCTGGGCGAGATCGCGGCGCACACGCTCGGCTCGGGCCCGGTGTTGGCGCGTGGCACGTCGCTGCACCCACTCATCTTCGAGCTCCTGCACGACGCGGCGCGGGAGGCGGACATTCCGTTCACGGTCGAGTCGCTCGGGCGCTCCACGGGCACCGACGCCGATGCCATCAACATCAGCCGCGCCGGCGTCCCCACGGGCCTCGTCTCCGTGCCTGTGCGCTACATGCATTCGCCGGTGGAGATGGTCTCGCTCGACGACGTCGATGCGGCGGCGCGGCTGATCGCGGCTTTCGCCCGGCGGCTCGAGCCGGGAATGTCGTTCGAGCGCTGAGCGCGCCGGTGCGATGACCGATCTCCCCCCCGGCGCGCCGGAGGCTGCGACGCTGCTGCTGTTCGACATCGACGGCACGCTGCTGCGCGGCGGCAACCATGCTCACTGGGATGCCTTGATCGGCGCGCTCACCGCGGTGCACGGAATCGAGCCCGGCGACCTGTATCTGCGTGTGTCGCCGGCCGGACGCACCGACGGCGAGATCGCCCGCGCGATCCTGCTCGATGCGGGCGTGCCCGCCCGGTTGATCGACGAGCGCGCCGAGGCGGTGGCGCTCGAGAGCTGCCGCATGTACGCCGAGCTGTGCCCTGATGACCTCACCGGCTTCGTGACCGAGGGGATCCCGGAGCTGCTCGAATGGCTCGGCCACCGGCATGACATGACGCTCTCACTGGTGACCGGCAACTTCGAGCCGATCGCCCGGCTGAAGCTGCTGCGTGCCGGGCTCAGCGGCTGGTTTCGCCGCGACCAGGGTGGGTTCGGATCGGACTCCGAGGATCGTGCGGCGCTTCCCCCGATCGCGCGCGCTCGCGCCGGCCAGAACGGCGTCCCGTTCCCGCGTGAGCGCACGATCGTGATCGGCGACACGCCGCGGGACATCGCCTGCGCGCGGGCCGACGGGCTGCGCTGCTTCGCCGTCACGAGCGGTCCGTTCACGGCCGCCGAGCTGGTCGATGCCGACACGGTCGCCGCCGACGCGCGCGAGCTGAGGGGCGCGCTCGGTCGGGTCTGAGGGCTGTCGCGGGCGTCAGGCGCGGCGAACGAGCTTCTTGTAGGTGATCCGGTGCGGGCGGTCGGCCTCGGTGCCGAGCTGTTCGTGCCGGAAGCTCTCGTACGCCTCGAAGTTGCCCTCGAACCAGCGGACCTGCGAGTCACCCTCGAACGCGATCACGTGCGTGGCGATCCGATCCAGGAACCAGCGGTCGTGGGAGACGACGACCGCGCAGCCGGCGAAGGCGAGCAGTGCCTCCTCGAGTGCGCGCAGGGTGTCGACGTCGAGGTCGTTGGTCGGCTCGTCGAGCAGCAGCAGGTTGCCGCCGCTGCGCAACAGCTTTGCCAGGTGCAGCCGGTTGCGCTCACCGCCGGAGAGCTTGGCGACCTTCCTCTGCTGGTCTGTCCCCTTGAAGTTGAAGCCCGCGACGTAGGCGCGGCTGTTGATCGTGCTCGTACCGAGCGTGATCTGATCGGCCCCGCCTGAAACCTCCTCCCACACCGTCTTGTCGGGATCGAGGTCGTCGCGTGACTGATCGACGTAGGCGAGTTGGACGGTGTCGCCGATGCGCAGCGCGCCCGAATCGGGCTTCTCGGCGCCGATGATCATTCGCATCAGCGTCGTCTTGCCCGCGCCGTTGGGGCCGATCACGCCGACGATCGCGCCGCGCGGGAGCTTGAACGACAGCTCCTCGATCAGCACCCGATTGCCATATGCCTTGCGGAGCTGCTCGGCTTCGACGACCACGTCGCCGAGCCGCGGGCCGGCCGGCACGTGGATCTGCACCTGGTCGAGCTTTACGTTGCGGTCCTGGGCGAGCAGCGCCTCGTAGGCGTTCAGACGGGCCTTTGGCTTGTTGCGCCGCGCGCTGGCGTTGAGGCGCACCCACTCGAGCTCCTGCTCGATCGTGCGCTTGCGAACCGAATCCTGCTTGGCCTCCTGCGCCAAGCGGGCCCGCTTCTGCTCCAGCCAGCCGCTGTAGTTGCCCTGATACGGAATGCCGCGGCCACGGTCGAGCTCGAGGATCCAGCCGGCGACGTTGTCCAGGAAATAGCGGTCGTGGGTGACGGCCACGATCGTTCCCGGATAGTCACGCAGGTGACGCTCCAGCCAGGCGACCGACTCGGCATCGAGGTGGTTCGTGGGCTCGTCGAGCAGCAGCAGGTCGGGCTGGCGCAGCAGCAGCCGGCAGAGCGCAACGCGGCGGCGCTCACCGCCGGAGAGCGTCGTGACCTCCGCATCGGCGGGCGGGCAGCGGAGCGCGTCCATCGCGATTTCGAGCGTCGTGTCGAGGTTCCATCCGTCGACCGCGTCGATCCGCTCCTGCACCCTGGCGAACTCGTCGGCCACCTCCTCGGAGTAGCTCATCGAGAGCTCGTTGAAGCGATCTAGCAGAGCACGCGTCTCGGCGGCGCCCTCCTCGACGTTGCCCCGCACGTCCTTGGCGGGATCGAGCGCCGGCTCCTGCTCGAGCAGGCCGACGGTCGCGTTCGGGGCGAGCTGCGCCGCCCCGTCGAACTCGGTGTCGATGCCGGCCATGATCCGCAGCAGCGTCGACTTGCCCGAGCCGTTGTAGCCGAGCACGCCGATCTTTGCGCCCGGCAGGAACGACAGCGAGATGTCGCTCAGCACCTGCTTGTCGGGCGGGTGGCGGCGCGAGAGCTTGTAGGTCGTGAAGATGTACTGTGCGGACACGCTGCCGAGAGTAGAGCACGATCGAGCCGGCAGATCTCGCCGCGAGCGGCCGCGGCTGCAAGTCCGTGGGGCGAAAGCCTTCCTTATCTATGAACGCCTTCGGCCCTATGCTCGAGAACCGGTTGTGTCTAGCTCTCCGGCTGCCAGCCGCTGAGCACCCAGCGCCCCGCCGCGATCTCGGTCACGGTGGCAACGGTCACGTGCCAGGCCGGCGCGAGCCCCTGGTAGGCGGTCGTGTTGGTCGCCGACGTCGACTCGCGCGTGACCACCGCATAGCGATCCGCGCCGCCGGCGAGCGGCGCCACCGCTTCGACCGTCCCGCCGTTGGCGATGCCGCCCTCCTGCAACTGCGAGTCGCGCGCGGTCTGCGCGGCCGCGAGCGCCATCTCCGAGCGCGCCTGACCGATGCTCGCGCGTGACAGCTCCTCCATCTGGCGCGCAACCGTCTGCGCCGTCCAGTTGATATAGACCGTCGCGAAGACGCGGATCACCTGAACGGGCGAGGGTCCGCCCGGAGCGCTCTGCGACGGGGCCGGCGTCGGCACTTCGTGCGTGCGCGCCACCAGCGCGAGCAACCCGGGTTCGCTCCCGGGTTGCGCCGGGGGCGCCGGTTGCGCCGGGGGCGCCGGGGGCGCCGGTCGTACGTGCGGGTCGGGCGCGCGCAGTCTCGACTTCCATCGAGCCCGGAGCTGACAGTCCACACCCCCCCGACACCATCAGCGCGACCGCGTAGGTCGCCGGCAGTCCGAACCGGCACCTCACAAACCCACCGGATGGCGCACAACGAAGCCATCCGCCTCCCGGACCAGGGGGTGCCATCCGATCCCTGTGCTTCCGTCATCGGGGCCGGCGGCGTTGTGCGTGTCCCACCGCAGCCCCGCCACGTACATGAACACGTGCTCGGAGCTGGCGTACAGCGTCACCCACCGGCCGGGTCCCGGAGCACCAAACGACTCCAGCTCGCCTGAGACCGCGCTGCTGGCGACCGGCAGCAGCCCGCCACCGTAGAGGAGATGATCGACGCTGCTCGAGCAGTCATACGCGGGTGCGATCTCGTCGAGTGGCAGGCCGTGACCGCCGCCGTACACGTAGGGCTTGCCGACGATCTCGTTGCCCGCCGCGATGATCCCCTTAACGGCGGCTGGGGCGTCGGCAGGAGCGGCTGCCAGCCCGCTGGGTAACAGAACCGCACGGCTTCCGGCCGTTATCGGGACACCGAGTCCGCCCATCGAAGAGCAGCCGGCGCTCCTGCCGGTGCCCGCGGGCACCGGCATGGACACGAACGTGGCCGTGCTCGGAACGCCCCCCAGGAGAGTGCCGGCGCCGGTTGCCGGCGCCCGCGCGATCGTGACGAGGCCCGACCACAGACCGTTCTCATACGGGATCCCGAGCGCTCCCGCAAGCTCCCACCAGAGATCGATCACGCGCGCGTGCCCGTCGATCGGCCCGCCCCCAAGGCCGATGTCACGCTTGTAGGCGATGACCGAGTGACGACCCCACGTGACTCGCAGGGGGGTCATATAGGGCAGGCCGCCCATCGCGGTGGCGGTCTGGAACGTGAAGCCGCCGAGCTCCGCGTAGCTGTCGGGCTGCGCGAGCAGATTGGCGCCCGAGGAGCCCACAGTACCGCTGGTGGGATCCCCCGGCCCCCCGTACTCGGTGGCGCCGACGAGATCGCCGGTGCCCTCAGGTCCGAGCGCGATCGCTCCGGCCGGCCCGGACGACTGCGCCGAGCAGGCGCCCATGTCGACCGAGCCGAGCAGGAGCGCGAGCAGTGCCGCCGACAAGCCTGCGATCAGCAATGCAGCGGCCACGCCGGCGCCGACAAGGGTTCCCACACGAGGCGTCACGATCGTTTCCACCGCGCGGAACATAGCGCCCCGAATCCAATTTGAATAGAAATGAGTTGAATTTGTTACAACTGAGAGTCCAGCGATCTTGTTCGGGGCAGCACATGTGCGGGGGAGCGAGAGCGCCCGCGCCCGATGCGCAGCGGCTCAGACGTGGAAAGACCGCTTCGCCGCACCGGTAACGTGTTCGTGCGATGCCTCGCGTCCTGGATCTCGAACAATCCATCCTGCTCCTCGAGCTGCAGGCCCCATTCGAGAAGCGCGACGTTCAGCTCGCCCGCCGGCGGATGGCGAAGCGCTGGCATCCCGACATTGCACCCCCCGGCCGCCAGCATGAGCACCAGCGCCACCTGCAGGCGATCAACGAGGCTGCCGACCAGCTCGAGCGGTTGGCGGAGACCTCTCGCGGCGGGCGCGTCACCCGCAACGCGGTCAAGGTCTCGGCGGCCGCCGCGCGGCGCGTGCGCGCCGAGGAGGGCGCCCGCGCGTACGAGGCGGAGCAGCGGGCCCGCGAATCGGCGCATGAGCGCGCCAGGCACGACCCATTCGGCTCGCGGGTGCCGGATCACTCGGTCGTGCATCGCTACGCACGCTGCCTCTCCTATCCGGAGTGGGGCGTGGGGACGGTCAGCGGCATCTACTTCTCAGGGGAGGAGGACAACGTCCAGCAGTGGGCGCGCGTGCTGTTCGCGGTCGGCGTGCGCACCGTCCCGGCCGGATCCCTGCAGTTCGTGGACTTCTCCAAGCCGGACCCGTCCGCCGACCGCGTCCAGCGGTTCATGACGGCGGCGCAGCATGCGCTCGCGGAAGGTGACGCGAAGCTGGCCGCCCAGCGCCTCGTGTACGCGCGCGACGCGGAGCCGGCGAATCCAAGCGTCCTGAGGCTGTTGACGGTCGCCTTCTGGCAGGCGGGCAACCTTCCCGCAGCTGCGCGCGCGGTGAGGGACTGGTCTCGCGTTGAGACCGATCGCCCGACCCCCGAGCGCTTCGCGTCACGGATCTACGAGGACATGGGCGCTGTCGACCTCGCCGCTGACGCGGCCGCGCGCGCCACGGCACGAGCCCCCGGGGACGCGTCGGCGTGGGGCCGGCTCGGCCGCCTGCGGCTGCAACTGATGGATCGCGCGGGCGCGATCGCCGCACTGGAGCACGCGAGAGCGCTCGAGCCGACGTCGGAGATGCTCCTCGACCTCGCGCTTGCCTATCACCTCGCAGGCGATGTCGGCGCCGAAGTGTCCGCTGCCCACGCCGCCACCCTGATCGACCCCGAATCCCAGAGCGCTTGGAGCACATACGCGCACGCGCTCGCGCGCACCGCGCGGCTGCGCGAGTGCGTCGAAGCCTGCGAGCGAGCGCTCGCACTGGGCGAGAGCCCCGAGGTCGCAGAGCTGTTGGAGCGCGCGCAGGCGGCCGGTCCGCGCAGCCTCTCTGAGCGCAGCGCGGCGTAGGGCTCAGGGCTCGCGACCTGCAATCGACGGCCCCGACGCCGTCTGGACGCGACTAGGGCCGGCCGTCTTCGAACACCCAGCAGATTGTGTTTGATTGCTGGGTCGTGGGGCCCTTGTCCGGATCGCATGTGGGTGGCGCGACGAGCGACTGGATCGGTCCGAGGCTGTCGAATACGTCTTCTACGTAGCGTGGCTGGTCGGCAAGCGAATCCAGGCCCCTAGTGTCCTCGACGATCTGCGTGACCGCGCCCGCGCCACGAGTGAGGTACTTGGAGGTCACCGACAGCATGTCCGTCGGCTGGGAGCTGTAGGGGTTGAACACACGCGGGCATCCGAATGGATCGGCGGCCAGGGCAGCACCTGCGGGGCGCCTGTCTGCGGGCAGGAGGCGTCGTTGTTGGGCTTGGCCTGGCGGGTCACCTGCCTGTTGATGTCCGGGAAGTTCGACTTGGCGACCGTCATCGCCAGCGAGGTGGAGGAGATGAGCTTCGCGTTCAGCGGGTTCGGGGTCGATTTGAACACGCCGCGGATGACTGCGCCCATGACGGGATAGTGGTCGCCGGATAGCAGGTTGACGATGTTGACGGCACCGGCCGTGCTCGTGTCGAAGACGGAATGGTAGGAGTGCAGCTTCTCTGCCATCGAGCCCATCTTCTCCAGGCTTTCGACGGTCTCGCTTGGACAGCGCAGTTCAGTCCCAAGGTGGAGGCAGAAGTGGACCGGCAGACAGCAGGGCAGCTGGCCACGGTGCACTTCTATTCGCAGGCGCTCCACAAGGAGTCCGGCTATCTCGTCTTTCTCCCCTCCGGCTACAGCTCAGTGCGCCGGCTGCCGGTGTTCTATCTGCTGCACGGCATGCCCGGGATGCCGGTGGCGTTCACGATCCACGCCAGCATCGAGACGCGCCTCGAGAACCTGATCCGGCGGGGGCGCGTCACGCCGATGCTCCTCGTCTTCCCCGACGGACGCATCGACGCGCGCATCGGGAGCGATTCCGAGTGGGCCAATACTCCGTCCGGGTACTACCAGAGCTATGTCATCAACGTCATCGACGCCGTCGACCACCGCTACGCGACGCTCGCCTGCCGTCAGGAGCGCGCGATTGCGGGCCTCTCGGCCGGCGGCTACGGGGCCCTGAACGTCGGCCTCCACGAGGACCAGTTGATCGGCCTGATCCAAGCGTGGTCAGGCTACTTCGTGGAAGCTCGCAGCGGCGTCTTCGCCCACGCAAGCCGGAAGGCACTCGCCTATGACAGCCCGATCGACTACGTCCACACAATGCGCCGGACGCTCGAGCGTTACCCGCTGCGGATCTTTCTCTACACCGGCCGCGATGATCGTGACCGGCCGCCGATCGCCGGAATGGCCGCCGCGCTGAAAGACGAGGGCGCGCACGCGTCCTGGGCGATCTACCCGGGTGGCCACAGCTGGAGGCTCTGGACCGCGCACGTCGACCAGATGCTGATCATGGCCAGTCGCGACTTCGAGCATCCGCTCGAAGCCAGGCACCTTGATGTTGCGGGACATCACGAGTCGCCGGCGCCGCTGAGCTGTGCGACGCCACGAATGATGCTGCGCAACCAGACTCCGGAGCGGCCGGCTTGAGAGCGGCGATCCATGACCGGCCGGCGCCGGCGGGGCCCTGCGAGGAGCTCGCCCGGCGTCGCATCCATTCGTTCCGGGTCGCCTCCTCAGCCCTCGCGCCCGCAGACCGGGCAGGCCTCCGAGGGGCCCAGGGGGCGCCCGCCGCAGACAGGGCAATCCTGCACCGTCTCGAGCACTCCGAGCAGCTCGCCGACGCGGCACACGAGCAGCCGCTCCTCGTCAACCTCGACCCAGGTCCCGGCCGAGGCCGGGAACACAACATGATCCCCAGCCTTGACGGGCATCCGCACGCCCACGTGGTCCCACCAGTCAAGGCCGGGGCCGACTGCGAGCACGATCCCGTGCTGTGGCGGCGGCTCGTCGGTGCCCGGCGGCACGACCAACCCGGAGCGGCGCACACGGTCGGGATCAAGCTCCTTGATCACGACCCGATCGAACAGAGGGCGCAGCTGATTACGCACTTCTCAGATCGTAGGGCAGTCGGCGGGCGCACCTCCTCCGGCGAGCGTCGTGGTCCGATCGCGGGTGTCTACGGGATGAACACGATGCGCCTGCCCGGGGGCGATGGGGCGTTCCAGGCGGTTTCGACCTGGTCGAGTGGTATCGGAACGGCGTCGACCGTGTAGCTCCCGGTTGCAATCTCCTGGGCAAGCGCGGGCAACTCGGCGACGATGTCGTGCGTACTGATCGAGCCCTGGCCACTGCCGACGATCTGCAGGCGCACGGCTCGCAGCCAAGCCGACGGAAGGGTGATCTCGAGGCCGGACATCGACCCGATCTCGATCCACGTGATCTGCCGGCTCTTCTCGCGGCGTTGCGTGATCAGAGCCGGGAGGAGGCTCTCGGTGACCGGTCCCTATAGGTAGTCGAGCACGACGTCGACCTCAGAGGCGATTTCACCGACCCGGCGGCCGATCTCCTGCGGCTCGCCGGAGAGCGAAATCGTCGCGTCGGCGACGCCCAGCGTTCGTAGGGACACGAGTCGCTCGGGGCTGCGCCCGGCGGCGATCACCGTACTCGCGCCAAGCCGCTTGGCGATCTGCACGGCCATGTGCCCGGCGCTTCCGGTTGCGCCCGATACGAGCACGCCGGCCCCGGGCTCGAACGCGATCCGTCTGCGCAGGGCGATCCACGACGACATCCCCGCCCGTCGGCGCTCGACCTGACCCGCGGGTGCAGAGCGGTCGCGAGGACGTCGACGAGCGTCTCGTCGGCGCTGCTCGGCTCGGGCGTATCCACCGACTCGTAAACGGGCGGGTGCTCGAAGGAACGGACGACTGCGGCGTGCATGGCTCCCAACTCTCGAGCTTGCTCGTGCCACGAACAAGTTAGTTCGCTGCACGAAATTGTCCACCACAGGCCCGGCTGCTGGGGATCTTGCGTGACCGCGAGCCGGCGATCGGTGATCTCCGAAGCTGGATCCTCGGGCCGAAGCATCTTGACCTCGCCGCGGGCTCCGACAGGCCGGGCACGTTTCGGCCAGCGGAGCCCGCGGCCTGAGAGCCGCATGCGGACGGCCGCTCAGCTCAACACGATCCACCTGCTGGCGCTGCTCACACTCCCACCCGGCGCACTGGACGTCGCCTTCGCCATGAGCTTGAGGCGGTGGCTCTTGCGCAAGAGCGTGCGCCCGGCTCGCGTCAATGCGATCTTGAGCGCTGAGCGGCCGGCCTTCGTGAAGCTGGCGCCCGCGCTCGCCACGACCACCTGCTTGCCCTTCACGCTCGCGAACCAGGCGACCACCAGCCTGCCCGAGCCGGGTGCCGCCACGGACACGGTGTAGCCGCTCCGCAGCACCGCGGGGATCGTCGCGCGCTTACCCGAGACGGCGAGCAGGCCGAGCAATGCCTGCTTGCTGAACGACGTGCTCGCCGCGCGGCCGTGTCCAGTATGGTTGCCATCGCCGTCGCCACCGCCGTTGGCACCTGATCCACCGGTTCCCCCCTGGCTGCCGCCGGTGCCGCCGTCGCCGCTGCCGGCGCCGCCCCCGGAGGGCGCGGCAACCGGACCGACCTGGCTGGAATCTGCCTGCGTGCTGCCGGCCGCGTCGGTCGCGGTGACGACGAGCAGCAGCTTTGCGCCGGCATCGGCGTCGGTGAGGGTGTATCGGCTCTGCGTCGCACCCGCGATGTCGGCGCAGCCCGGCGCGCACCGCTGCCACTGGTAGCTGAACGAGGGAGAACCTGACCACGCGCCGGCGGAGCCGTTCAGCGTCTGGCCGACGCTGTCCTGGCCGGTGATCGCCGGTGGTGCGCCGGCCACCGGCTTGCCCGACACGCCGCCGAGTGCGCTCACGATCTGCGTGGGCGCCGACAGAGCCGCGGAGGGACTTGGACCGAATGCATTGCTGGCGAGCTCCGAGACCCTGATCGTGTGCCCCAGATCGTCCGAGGCGAGCATGTAGGACTGACCTGTGGCCCCGCGGTCCGTCGCGCAGGCGCCGCCAGAGCTGTTGCAGTCCTCCCACTGATACGTGTAGCCGGTCGGGTCGCCCGACCAGGAGCCGTGGACCACAGACAACTCCTGGCCGGGTGCGGGCGTGCCGCTGATTGTCGGCGGCGTCGCGTCGACCGGCAGCGCAGAGCCGATCACACCCGTTGCGAGCGAGGACACTGCCGTGCCCGTCCCGCCGATGTTCGTGGCGGTCTCCTGGACCTCGATCGTGTCGCCGACGTCGCCGGCGGTCAGCGTGTACGTCTGCCCGGTGGCTCCCGCGATCGGCTCACAGTTGTTGCCGGTGCTGTCACAGTCCTCCCACTGGTTCGCGAACGATGTCGGGTTGCGAGTCCAGAAGCCGTTGGCCTCGGTGAGCACCTGACCTTGGAAGTCCTGACCCGAGATGAGCGGCAGGCTCACATCGCTCGGTGGCAGCGGCGGCAGGACAACCGTCGACGACGACGATGGCCACAGGGTCCCGCTGGCACCGCCTGCATTGCTCGCGATCTCGACCACGACGATCGTGTGGCCGACATCGCTGTCGGTCAGCGTGTACGTGGGCCCGTCAGCGCCGCCGATCGTCTGGCAGTCGCTGCCGGAGCTGTTGCAGCGCTCCCACTGGTAGGCGTACGACGTCGGCGTATTCGACCACTGGCCGTGGATCTCGCTGAGCACCTGACCGTCGGCCGACGTGCCGTAGATCTGCGGCGGCGTGCCGTCGGGCTCCGGCACGGTGGCGTTCGACTTCTCGGCGGCCGTGAAGCCCTGGCCGACGCTGTCGACCACGAGACAGCCCGCGTCAGAGCCGTCCGTCTGGGGCTCGCATGCCACGCCGTTGACGCCGCTTGCGTCCGCGATGCTCTGCACCGCCCAGGTGGACTGCGTCGGGTCACCCTGGATGACCTCGCCCTCATAGTCAGTCGTGAGACATTCGGATGTGGACGGGCACGCGATCGCCGTCAGGCCCTCACCGCTGTCGATCGCGTCCGCAGCGGCGACGGCGTCAGTGCCCTGGTCGAACGTGATCGCGTAGCCGGCGACGTCCACCGCGGTGCACTGACTGGCCGACGGACACGCCACGCCGGTGAGCAGGTTGCAGGATCCCGTATTGCCGCATCCGGTGACGATCCTGGTCACGCTCGGATCAGAGGCCGAATCCGGGTCGAAGGTGATCTCGTTGCCGGCACTGTCCACGGCCACGCACTGCTCAGGCGAGGTGCTGCAGGCGACCGCGTTGAGCGTGCTGGTGGGGTCGATCTGAACGACGGTCGGGGTGCCGCTCAGATCGCCTGATGAGTCGAGCGCGAATGTCACCTCGTATCCTCCGGCGCCGACTGCTGTGCATTGGCTGGACGACGCGCCGGTGACCGAGCAGGAGATCGCGCTCAGCGACTGGCCGGAGCCGAGTTGGCTCTGCTCGGCGCTGTGGGCGAGATCCTCCGGATCGAAGGTGGTCTCCGCTCCATTCTCGTCGACGGCCGTGCACTGCGTGGCCGACGGGCAGGAGATCGCGGTGATCACGTTGTTGCTGTCGCTGTCGATCGAGACCGGCTTCGACAAGGGCGTCCAGCTCGAGTCATAGGTCACCGCCTGGCCGCTCGTGTCCACCGCCACGCACTCCCCGTCAACCGGACACGAGGTGGCGGTCATCACGTTGCCGGTGTCGACCGAGGCGCTCGTCCCGCTGCCCGGCGAGGCCGCGTCGAACGTCACCTCGTTCCCGTACCAATCGACGCCGACGCACTGCGTCGCAGAGAAGCACGCCAGGCCGCTGAAACCGTACTGCGCATCGGCCACGCTGCTGGTCGCGCTGCCTGGTGAGCCGGGGTCGAACACCGCGACATCGCCGGCCACGTCGACCGAGACGCAACTGGAGGTCGAGAGGCAGGCGACGCCGCGAACGGTCTGACCCGCGTTCATCTCGACCGGTGTCGAGCCGGAGCCGGACGTCGGATCGAACGTCACCTCGTAGCCGTCGGCGTCGATGGCCACGCATTGGTTCGCGGATGCGCACGCCAACGCGGTGATGTTGCGGGCGGCGTCGATCCTGGTCCGCGTCGATGCATTGGGCGAGACGGGGTTGAATAGCACCTCGGAGCCGGCATTGTCGACGGCGGTGCACTGCGTGCTCGCGGGGCACGAGAGCGCCGTCAGCGCCCTCCCGGAATCGAGCGTGGTCGGGGCCGGAGCGGTGGGCGAGAGCGGGTCGAACGTCACCTCTTGCCCGTCCCAGTCGACGGTGGTGCACTGGGTCGTCGAAGGGCACGCGACGCTGTCGAGTTGAACGAGCGGATCGATCGCCACCGGAGCGGGCGCGTCCTCGGGCGAGCTCGGGTTGAAGGTCACCTCCTGCCCTACCGCGTCCACGACTGTGCACTGGCTCACGGACGGGCAGGCGATGCCGTAAAGCGCGTTACCGGAGTCGATCGTGTCAGGCGTCGATGCCCCTGGAGTGGAGGGATTGAACGTGACCACGCGCCCGTACAGGTCACCTGCGGTGCACTGAGACGCGGACGGGCAGGCCACCTGCATGAGCGGCGCCCCGCCGTCCTCGTCAAGCGCCATCGGCGTTGACCAGAACAGCGTCGAGGCCTGCGCCTCGACGGGGAGCACGATCAGGACCAGCGCTGCGAAGGCGCTCAACAGGACGCCGAGCCGGCACCGCAGGACAATCGCAGGGCGGGCCAGCGACCCGCGCACACTCGTGGATTCCACATCGACCATGGCCTTCAGATCGGGGGCGTCGGTGCGAGCGCTTGAACACCGTCGGCGGGCGTGGACGGACGGCGGACCGGGGCATCGAACAGGCGTTGAGACGCGCGTCCGCCGGCCCGGACGTGGCGCGGGCCGGGGCGCCACCGAAGGCCGCGGTCAAAGTGGTCCCGTGCGAGGCGAACCTGTCCGGCTCGGGTCATAAGCTTCGATCCGTATGCGCCTGATCGTCGCCCGATGCTCGGTCCAGTACACGGGACGCCTCTCGACCATCCTGCCGGAGGCTGTCCGGCTGTTGATGATCAAGGCAGACGGCACGTTCATGGTCTGGGCAGACGGCGGCGGGCAATCAGTCAAGCCGCTCAACTGGATGACGCCACCGACCGTGATCGAGGAAGCACCTCAGTCGCTCGTCGTGCGCAAGCGGGCCGGCGCGAGCGAGGACCGGCTCGAGATCTCCATCTGCGAAGTGCTCTCGGACGTCACCCACGAGATGGATCCGCCGGACGCAGGAGCGGCGCTCGCCAAGGACGGAGTCGAGGCTCACCTGCAGGAGCTGCTGGCCGCGGCGCCGCATTGGTGCGGCGAGGGGCTGCGACTCGTGCGGCGCGAGTGGCCGACGGACATCGGCCCGGTCGACCTCATGTGTCGCGACGGCGACGAGGCCTGGGTAGCGGTCGAGATCAAGCGTGTCGGCGGAATCGACGCCGTCGAGCAGCTATCGCGTTACCTGGAGCGGATCAGATCCGACAGCGCGTTCGGGCCCTGTCGCGGCGTGCTCGCCGCCCAGACGATCAAGCCGCAGGCGCGCGCGCTGGCGGAGGCTCGCGGAATCGAGTGCGTCGAGGTCGATCTCGCCGTGCTCCGCGGCGAGCGGGAGCCCGAGCTCAGGCTGTTCGCTGCCTGAGGTAGGGTCTGGGCGTGCTGCGTGAGGTCGCCGAATACCCGAACGCGTTCGTGTCCCTGGACACGGGCGAGGTGCGGATCGAGACCGGCCGCTACACGCTGTGCATGTCCCGAGCGAAGCTCGCAAACACGGTCCAACGCCAGCGGTTGGCCGGCGATGAGATCGATACGGCGCTGGCGGAGGTTCGCGGGCTGCTGAGCGCACGCGGGCGCACGCGGACGCAGTGGGAGATCGGCAGCGCCGCCTCGCCGGCGGATCTCGTCCAGCAGCTGCTGGCGCGCGGGCTCGTGCGCGACGACGAGCCCTACGCAGTGGCGATGGCGCTTTCAGTCGAGCCCCCGGAAGCCCCCGCGGAGCTCGTGACGCGGCGACCACGGACGCGCGAGGAGTACATCGAGGCCGTCGAGGTGCAGTTCGAGGCGTTCGGCGCGACAGCGGAGGAGATCGATGATTTCAGCGTCACGCTGCGTGAGAACGGGCTGCCCTCGACCAGGACGATGCATGCGGTGTGGATGGAAGGCGAGATCGTGGGCGCCGGAACTTGTGCGTGGACCCCAAGGGGCCTGGCGCTGTTCGGCGGGGCGACGCTGCAGCGGGCGCGCGGCAGGGGCGTCTACCGAGCCCTGATCTCGGCCCGCTGGCGCGATGCGGCCGCCGAGTCCAGCACGCCGACGCTGATCACACAGGCAGGAGCGATGTCGCGGCCGATCCTCGCGCGGCTCGGGTTCGAGACCGTGGGGCGCGTCGACATGCTCGTCGACAACTTCGGATAGCCCTCGGGCGATCAAGGGCCTGGCGGCGCCTGGCCGAAATACGTCCGTCTGTCGTTTTTCCGGCAGGGGTCTGCAGGCTTCCGCGTAAGGTCGCGGGCCCTAAGGCTACGACGCGCCGGCGTCGCCCTCGCCGAACGCGGTCGCGATCAGCGTGCGCGCGCCCCCGAAATCGCGATGCTCGCACAGGTATATCCCCTGCCAGGTTCCGAGCGCCAGGCGCCCGCGTGAGATCGGGATCGTCAGCGACGGCCCGAGCAGCGCCGACTTGATGTGCGCCGGCATGTCGTCGGGCCCCTCGAGCGTGTGCGTCCAGTAGGACGCGCGCTCCGGCACGACCGCGTTGAACCAGCTCTCGAAGTCGCGGCGCACGTCGGGCGAGGCGTTCTCGTTCAGCGTGAGCGATGCCGAGGTGTGCGCGATCAGCAGGTGCAGCAGCCCGACGTCGATTCGCTCCAGCCCATCGATCCCGGAGACCACCTCGCGGGTGACGAGATGAAAGCCGCGGGGCCGCGGCGCGAGGCGGATCTCGGTCTGCAGCCAGATCATGCGCCCAAGCCTAAGGGCCCACCACGCGGAGCGCAGCAACCGTTGCACGGGTCGCATCCCCTCGCTGGTATCGTGGCCCGAACCCGGTCCCCGCCCCTCGCGCGCGGGGAGTGGGAGACGATGAGCCTCCGCCACCGAAAACCGCGCGCGCGCCTGGCGCTGGCGATCATCGCCGCGGTGTTGTGCGTCCTGGCCGTGCGCTCGTCGCTGGCCGCCGTGACGGCGCGAGCGGCCGGACCCAGCCTCGGCCAGCTCGACTCTCAGCTCAGCCAGCAACAGGCTGAGCAGCAGCGGCTGTCGGAGAGCATCGCGAGCCTCAACGGGATGATCTCCTCGCTCGACGCGCAGATCGCGCTCGTGCAATCGCGGGAGGCGGCCGTGCGCGCCGCCCTCGCGCGCGACCAGGCGGCGCTCGACGCCGCACAGTCGGCGCTCGCGCGCGAGCGGGCGCTGCTCGCCCGCCTGCGCGCGCAGCTCGCGCGCGCCCGTATGATCCTCGCCCGCCAGCTCGTCAGCAACTACGAGTCGAGCCAGCCGGACATCGTCTCAGTCGTGCTCGACGCGCACGGGTTCAACCAGCTGCTCGAGCAGCTCACGTTTCTCACGCGCGCCGAGGACCAGCAGCAGACGCTGATCACGCGCACGCGCGTGGCGAAGGCACGCGCCGACTCGGCCGCCGCCCGGCTCGCGCGGCTGCAGGCGACCGATCGCACGATCACCGATGCGACAGCGCTGCAGGCCCGCGCGATCGCGGGCATGAACGAGCTGCTGCAGTCGCGCCAGGCGGCGCTCGCCGACGCCCGTTCCGCACAGCAGGCGGCGCTCGCCGCCGGCCGCCAGCGCGGCGCCGAGCTGCAGGCTGCGATCAACCGAGTGCAGGCGCAGCAGGCGGCCGCCGCGCGGGCCGCCGCGCTCGCGGCCCAAGCGCAGAACCAGTCCCAGGACGGAACCTCGGGCGCCGGCCAGGGCGTCGGGCCCGCGCTCGGGCCGTCCGGTGGCTGGGCGATCCCGTACGCGATCGTGCTCTGTGAGTCAGGCGGCCAGAACCTGCCGCCCAACAGCGCCGGCGCCTCGGGCTATTACCAGATCATCCCGAGTACGTGGAGCCTGTTCGGGGGCTCGGGACCGGCAGCGTACCTCGCACAAAAGTCCGAACAGGATGCGGTCGCCGCCCGGATCTGGAATGGTGGTGCCGGTGCGTCGAATTGGGTCTGCGCAGGCATCGTCGGGATCCACTGAGAGACGCCGCCGGTTCAGAGGCGGCGCGAGGCCGGCGAGCCAGGAGGAGCCGTCCGCGCACGTAGGTCGCCTGCACACGAGCGGCTTCCCCAGCCACCCGCACCACGCGCCGGCGATCGCCGTCGCGGTCATCGTGATCGCCTTCGGGCTGCGGATCGCCGAGGTGCAGCGCACGTCGTACACCCCGATCAACGACGCTCGCTCCTACCTGGTGCTCGCGAGCCAGATCGCGCAGACCGGCGACTACTCCTCCACCGACCGCGGCGCCGGCGGCTCACGCGGGCCGACCGCCTACTTCCCGCCCGCGTTCCCGTACTTCCTCGCCGCGATCGACGAGATCGATTCTCACAAGACGCCGGGAGGCCCGGCGGTCCAACCGGCGCGGATCGCCGGAGCGGTGCTCGGCACCCTGATCGTCGTCCTGATCGGGCTGATCGCGACGGAGCTGCTCGGCGAGGTGGTCGGGTTGCTCGCGCTCGCCATCGCGGCCGTCTACCCCCCGCTGATCGCGCTCTCGGGGGTGATCGTGGCGGAGAACCTGCTCGTCACCTTGGAGCTGGCGGCCGTGTGGACGACGCTGCGGGCGCGGCACAGTCACGCCGCGGGCTGGCCGATGGCGACCGGCGTGCTCGTCGGGCTCGCGGCGCTCACGCACCAGAACGGGATCCTGCTCGCCCTGCCGCTCGCGTTCGGGCTCGCGCGACTACGGGGCATGGCGCGTCCGCGCCGCAGCGGGCCGGTGATGATGCTGTGCGCCGCCGCGCTGGTGATCGCGCCGTGGCTGATCCGGGATGCGGTCGTCATGCACACCTTCGTTCCGATCGCCGACGAGACGGGGATCACGCTCGCGGGAACGTACAACCCGACGTCGGCGGTCTCGATCGGCCCGCCCTATGACTGGGTCTACTACCGGCGGATCTTCGCCGACCGGGACATCGCCGCGCAGGCCGCGAGCATGACCGAGCCGCAACTCGACCGGCACCTCATCAGCCGCTCCCTGAGCTATGTCAACGAGCATCCGTTCGCGCCGCTCGCGGTGGCATTCGACAACACGTTGCGCCTGCTCGAGCTCGAGGGCTCGCATGCATGGAAGGCGTCAACCGCCTCGATCGGCATCAACGAGAGCACCGCCCAGATCGGCGTGCTCGGATTCTGGCTGCTGGGCGCGCTCGCGATCGCCGGGGCGTTCACGCGCCTCGCCCGACAGGTGCCGGCGTGGGTCTGGGCGATACCGGTGCTGATGGCACTGAGCGTCGTGTTCGTCAGGGCCGAGACGCCGCGCTTCCGCGAGCCGATCGACCCGTTCCTGATCCTCCTCGCAGCGTGCGCGCTCGCGACCGCCTGGCTCGCCGCGACCGGCCGCCGCGGACCGCAGGACTGGGACGAGCCGGAGGAACCTGAGGAGTCGCTCGAGCGCCCGCTCAGCTGACCACGCAGGCCGGGCTCGCCGGACGCTTGGGCGGGAACGCGTTGACGAGCGCCTGCGAGATCAGATGCGCCCGGGCGACGTAGCCGGGCGAGTAGTAGTGGATCCCGTCCGGGATGAACCACTTCGGCTGCGCGAGTGCGCCCCAGTCGAACACGCGCATGTTCCGGTGACGCGTGCATGCCGCGGTCAGGTCCCGGTTCCACTGCTGCATGCCGCTCTCCGCGTACGCTCCGGACTGCACGAGGGTGACCACGCTCACCCACAGCACCGGCTGATCGCCGATGATCGACATCATCTGGTTGATCCGCTCGCCCAGGCCGAAGGTCGAGCCGACCGCGACATCGGCGACGTCGTTGGTCCCAAGCGCGATGATCCAGCATCCGTGGTAGCCCGCCGCGATGTGGCTCTGGGCGACCGTCGCTCCGTTCGGGATGCCGTCGTAGATCTCGTGGATCGAGCGGGCGCCGGAGATCTCCGGGTAGAAGACCTTGACGCCGACGTCTCGGAGCTGTGCCTGGAGCTGCTGGGCGGGGTTGGGGATGTAGTCGTTCGAGATCTCGCCCTCAGAGGTCGAGTCGCCGATGTAGACGACGGCGCGGCAGTCGGCGACGAACGGGCGCGGCGGTGAGCGGCGCTTCGGATCGGCTGGGCGCAGCCCGATCGCTTGTGTGTGGCGCAGCAGCGGCCCGCTGCCCGATGCGTTACCGCGCGAGAGCGCCGGAACGACCCCGCTGAGCGCGATCACCGGCACCAGCACGGCCGCCAGCGCGGCGCAGGAGATCACCAGCCGGCGGCGACCAGCGCGGGGCCGGCCGCGGCGCGAGCGCAGGTATCGCACCAGACGGCCGATCGCGCCGTGGCGGATCGGCTCCTCGAGGTACACCCACGAAAGACTAGAGATGACGATCGTCACCGCCACCGCCGCCACCGCCCTGACCAAGCCGAGCGGGCCGTGAGAGGGGTTGATGAGCACGATGATCGGCCACTGCCACAGGTAGATCGCGTACGAGCGCACCCCGACCCAGCGCAGCGGGCGCCAGCTCAGCGCCGCCCCGAGCCGGCTCCCCGGCACGACCACCGCTGCCACGGCGGCCACCGTGGCGAGCGACAGCAGCAGGAATCCGTAGGGGTAGAGGAACTGCGAGAACGCGCTGGTTCGCCACACGAGCAGCCCGATCACGACGAGCCCGGCGACGCCGATCAGATCGAGCCGGATGCGCCCCGCCAGCCGGACGGCACCCGCGGAGAGCGCGCTCGGCCACAGCATCGCCAGCGCCGCGCCGAACAGCAGCTCGAAGGCGCGCGTGTCCGTGCCCTCGTAGGCGCGAGTCGGGTCATATCCCTGGTGGTAGGTACGGGCCATCACGATTGCCGAGATCGCCGCCAGGGCAAGCGTCATCAACGCCAGCGTCCTGCGGCTGCGCGTCACGCGGACGCCGGCGAGCAGCAGCCACGGCCACAGCAGGTAGAACTGCTCCTCGATCGCCAGCGACCACAGGTGATCGAGCGGCAGCGGTGCCGCGAACCGCGCGAAGTACGATCCGCTCTGGGCAATCGTCGACCAGTTGCTCACGTAGAAGACCGCGGCGATCATCTGGCGGCGCACTGCCGGCAGCTGCGAGGCATCGAACAGCGCCACCCAAACGCTGACCGCCACCAGCATCACCGTGAGCGCGGGCAGCAGGCGCCGCGCGCGATGCAACCAGAACCGTCCGAGGCCGTCGCCGGCGTGCACGCTCCACTGCGAGAGCAACAGGTCGGTGATCAGGTAGCCCGACAGCGTGAAGAACACGCCGACGCCGAGCATCCCGCCCCCGCCCCACGGCACGCCGACGTGATATGCGATCACACAGGCGACAGCCAACGCTCGGATGCCGTCGAGCCCGGCAACATAGCGCCGCTCGGGATCAAGAGGTTGCGGCATGACTACCTAGTAATAGCTAATGCCAGGACGGCTCGTCAGCAACGGGCGCATGCTTGCACATTGTCCGCGCCGCTCGGCAGCCCCGCGAGCCGCCCAGACCGGCCTCGGTTGCCTCAGCGCTCGCCGGGCAGACGCTCGGGGTGCTGCGAGACCGGGACCGAGAGGTCGAGCGCCGTCGAGACGATCCTGTTCTGCTCGATCGCGTGGGCGACCGGATAGCCCTCGCCGGACGCCGCGCGCTCGGGCCGTCCGACGTAGCCGAACTCGAGGCGGGCCGGCAGGATCTGGCGCAGGCGGGCCGACATGTGCGCCCGCGCGCCCATGTTACGCGGCTCCTCCTGAACCCACAGGACCTCGCGCAGCGACGGGAAGCCGGAGACGAGCTCGATGATCTCGGACTGCGGCCAGGGATACAGCAGCTCGACGCGCCCGATCGCGAGTCGCGGCTCATCCCGGCCGGCGGCGTGGCTGTCGAGGTCGTAGTAGATCTTGCCGCTGCAGAGGATCAAGCGCTCGACGGCGACGGGATCCTCCACCGGATCGCCGAGCACCGGATGGAAGCGACCCTCGGACAGCTCATCGATCGGGCTCGTGGCCTTCGGCAGGCGCAGGAGGCTCTTGGGAGTCATGATCGCGAGCGGGCGCTGCTTGGCAATGCGCGCCTGGCGGCGCAGCAGATGGAAGTACTGCGCCGGCGTCGTGAGGTTGGCAACACGGATGTTGCCCTCCGCCGCGAGCTGCAGGAAGCGCTCCAGGCGTGCGGAGGAATGCTCAGGACCGGACCCTTCGTAGCCGTGTGGCAACAACAGCGTAAGGCGGCTAGTCTGACCCCACTTCGCCAAGCCGGGCGCGACGAACTGGTCGATCATCACCTGCGCGCCGTTGGCGAAGTCGCCGAACTGCGCCTCCCATAGCACAAGCGTCTCCGGCCCCTCCTGCGAGTAGCCGTACTCGAAGCCCAGGCACGCCATCTCCGAGAGCGGGCTGTTGTGCAACTCCATCGGCGCGAGCGAACCGGGGAGATGCTGGATCGAGCAGTGCTCGCGGCCGGTCTTCGGATCGTGCAGGACGAGGTGGCGCTGGCTGAAGGTGCCGCGCTCGGAGTCCTGCCCGGTGAGCCGGATCGGGATCCCCTCGGTCAGCAGCGACGCGAACGCGAGCGCCTCGGCGTGGGCCCAGATGACCCCCGACTCGCCGTTGATCGCCTCGCGGCGCTGGTCCAACTGGCGGGCCAGCTTCGGGTGCACGGTGAAGCCCTCGGGCAGCGACAGGAGGTGCTCGTTGAGCAGCGCGAGCTTGTCGTGCGCAACCGCGGTGTTGACCTCCGGCGAGGGCGTACGGTCGAGCAGGTACTCGCCCGTCGGCTGATCGAAATCGCCGGCCGCGGCGATCCGCTCCTTGAGCTGCTGGTGCGCCGCCGTCAGCACCTCCCAGACGCCGTCGGTCATCTCCTTGGACTCCTGCTCGGTGACGAGTCCTTCGGCGGTCAGGCGCTTGCCGAACAGCTCCCGCACCGACGGGTGCCTGCGGATCCGCTGGTATTCGAGCGGCTGCGTGTACGCCGGCTCATCGCCCTCGTTGTGGCCGAAGCGCCGATAGCCGATCAGGTCGATCAGCACGTCGTGCCCGAACTCCTGGCGGAAGGCGAACGCAAGCCGCACGGCCGAGATGCAGGCCGCGACGTCGTCTGCGTTGACGTGGATGATCGGGACGTCGAAGCCCTTCGCGAGATCAGAGGCCCAGGTCGTCGAGCGCGAGTCCTCGGCGTCGGTCGTGAAGCCGATCTGGTTGTTCTGGATGATGTGGACGGTGCCGCCGACCGTGTAGCCGTCGAGCGCCTGCAAGTTGAGCGTCTCGGCCACGACACCCTGGCCGGGGAACGCGGCGTCGCCGTGCAGGACGATCGAGATCGCCCGGTTGGTGTCACGCTGCGCGTGAGAGCCCTGGCGGCGCGTCTGCGCCGCGCGGGTGGCGCCGGCGATCACCGGGGCGACGAACTCGAGGTGGCTCGGGTTGGACTGCAGGCGCACGATGATCGACTCGCCGTCCGCCAGCTGGTAGGAGCCCTGCGCGCCGTGGTGGTATTTGACGTCGCCGGTGCCGCCGAGCGGGATCGTGGTGATCGGCTCCAGCGTCGAGGAGCCCTCGAACTCGGCGAAGATCGACCCGTAGGAGCGCCCGAGGTTGTGCGCCAGCACGTTGAGGCGGCCCCGGTGGGCCATCCCGAGCACCACCTCGCGTGCGCCCCTGCTCGCCGACAGCGTGATCAGCTCGTCGAGCATCGGCACGGTCATGTCGAGTCCCTCGACCGAGAACTGCTTCTGACCGATGTAAGCACGGTGCATGAAGCGCTCGAGCACGTCGACCTCGGTCAAGCGCTGCAGCAGCGCCCGTTGCTCCTCGGCGCTGAGCGGGGTGCGGAACTGACCGGTCTCGATCACCTGACGCAGCCATTCGCGCTGGCGGTGCGAGCCGATGTGCTCGATCTCGTAGGCGATCGGACCGCAGTAGGTCTCGCGCAGATGCGGCAGCGCTTCGGCGAGGGTCGCACCCGGAACGTGCATCGCCAGGATCGAGGACGGGATCCGCGCCATCAGCTCCTCGGTGAGCCCGAGCTCGGCCGGGTCGAGCGACGGGTCGCCGTGCGGCTCGCGGCCGAGCGGATCGAGGTGCGCGGCGAGATGGCCGTGGGTGCGGTGCGCCTGCACGAGCGCGTTGCCGGCGAGCACGGCCGAGAGCATCTGGTCGTCCAGCACGCCGGTGCCAGGTGCCGCGGCCGGCGCGCGTGCCCCGGCGGCCGGCACGGTCGCGGGCGCGGTTGCCGCGAGCAGCCCGGCGGTGGCCGACGCGGGCGACGCGGGCGACGCGGGCGACGCGGGCAGCGGCGGAAGCGTTGCGCCGAGCGACGAGAACACCGCCTCGTAGAAGCCCGACTCGCCCTGCAGATATGCCTCGATCCGCGCGAGGAAGCGCCCGGACTCGGCGCCCTGGATGATCCGGTGATCGTAGGTGGAGGTCATCGTCATGACCTTCTCGGCGCCGATGCTCGCGCCGATCGCACCGAGCCCAACCGGGTACGCAATCGAGCCGGTCGCGACGATCGTGCCCTGGCCGACCATCAGCCGCGGCACCGAGGCGATCGTGCCGATTCCGCCCGGGTTGGTGAGCGTGATGTTGGCGCCGCTCAGATCGTCGGCGGACAGCGTGTTCTCACGCGACTTCTCGACGAGCGCGTTGTAGGCCTCGAGGAACCCACGGAAGCTGAGCCGGCCGGCATCGCGGATCACCGGCACCATCAGCGTGCGCGAGCCGTCCCGCTTCTCCACGTCGACCGCGAGCCCGAGGTTGACAGCGCCGTCGTCGACGCGGTGCGGGACACCGTCGACGCCGAGGAAGTGATTGGCCATCACCGCCATCTCCTCAGTGCCCACGCGCGCGATCGCATATGCGATCAGGTGCGTGAAGCTGACCCGGTGGCCGGCGTCCTTGAGCTGCTTGCGGCGGGCATCGAGCGCGGTGACGGTGATCGTCCGGAAGGAGGTGGCGGTCGGGATCGCGCGGCTCTCGTCCATGTAGCGCGCGAGCGCCGCGGCGCCGCCCTTGATCCTGGTGGCGCCCGCCGGGAGCGCGCCGTCACTCGCAGCCGGTGCGGCGCTCGCGCCGTTGCTCGCCGCCGCCAGCACGTCTGATTTCGTGATCCGTCCGTTGCGGGCGCTACCGCGCACACGGGAAAGGTCGACGCCCTCCGCGGCCGCGAGCCGTCGGGCGATCGGTGATGCCCCGGCACCCGCGCCCGAGGGCGCGGTGCCTGCGGTCACGTCCGGGCTCGTCGCATGCAAGGCATCGGTGCCGTCCGGCGCGCCCGCCGGCGGACCTGTGCCGGTCGCCTCGGCGATGCCGGTGCTCATCCGCGCGATCACCTGCCCGACCGTGACCGTGTCGCCCTCGTCGAACAGGATCTCGGTGATCGTGCCGGTGGCGGGCGCCGGCAGCTCCATGTCGACCTTGTCGGTCGAGATCTCGACGACGGTGTCGCCGCTCTGGACCGTGTCCCCGACCTTCACCGACCACTCGAGGATCGTCCCCTCGGTCACCGACTCGCCACCGGTCGGCGTGACGATATCGATTATCACCGCCGGCGCGGACGCGCCGTCGCCCACCTCGGATGGCCGTTGGGCGTCGGGGGTCCGGCCGGCGGCGGCCTGCGGGCCGCCGTCGCGCTGGGCGCCGTCGCCGCTCGGCGCGATCTCCGCGAGCAGCGCCCCGACCTCGATCGTGTCGCCCTCGGCGGCGTGGATCCTCACGAGCGTGCCGGCGACCGGCGAGGGCACCTCGGCGTCCACCTTGTCGGTTGAGATCTCGACGATCGTCTCGTCGGCGGCGACCGCGTCACCCTCCTGCCTGTGCCACTCGAGGATCGTGCCCTCGGTGACCGACTCCCCCATCGCGGGCATGACCAGCTGGAAGTTGGCTGTGTCAACCGCCATGACTACCCTGGACTCTAACGATCCCCTGTGCTCGTCGGCGCGCCTCGACGATGAACCCGGCCGACCCGAAGAACGGGCCCAGGCCGCCCAGCACGCAGACGGTGACCGCCAGCCAGAACGGGATCACGCGGGCGCGCGCCGCCGCGATGCAGGTGATCGACATGCCGATCCAGATCACCCCATGCGCGAGCCCGAAGATGAACGTCGCCGGTTGCGGGTTGCCGAGCACGAACGCGCACACGAGCAGCGAGGCGTAGATGCACGAGTGCGTGAACGAGACCGCCTCGAGGCGCCCGAAGGTGATGAACGCGGGGAACCTCACGCGCCGACGAGCGAGGCCATGTGCCGCAGCGGCGCGTCGCCCTCAGCCGGCCAGCTGCGCACGTCGGCCGGCCACCAGGCGAACTCGTCGTGCTCGTGATCCGGGGTGACGATCGCGCCGTCGGGCAGCCACGCCTGGCCGACGAGCATCACGAGCTGGTTCGGGAGCAGCACGAGCGCCTCGATCGTCAGCCGCTCGGGGGCCACCGACCACTCCTCCAGCAGCTCGCGCCCGAGCGTCTGCGCGGGGTCCTCGTCGACCTCGACCGAGCCGCCCGCGCCGAGCGCCCAGCGCCCGGCCCAGGTCGCCAGCCAAGCCGCCCTGCGTCCCGCCAGCCAGCGGCCGTCCGCGGCGCGCACGACGCACGACGCCGACAGGCTGCGGACCGCGTCGTCGCCGAGCAGCCTCAGCGCCCAGCGCACCGGCTGCAACTCCAGCTCCAGGCCCCCGTCGGGCGTCGCAAACCTCGCTAGCCTCGCCGCCATGCCGTCATGCGCCGGGGAGCCCCGCTCGCGCAGCCGCTCGATCGCGCGGTCCGCCGCCGCCGAGGTCACCGGATCGGGCGCGAACGGGTCCGATCGCCACGAGACATCGACCTCCTCAGGGTCCCACGGTCCGCGCGCGAGGATGACAGTTCCTGCCATACCCCGAACGGTACCGATGCGGGGTGCACGTCCGTGACACGTGACGCCAGGCGCTTGAAGCATTGGGGCTGGGGCTGGGAGGACGAGCAACCAGCCGCGGCGGAGCTCGGGAGCCTCGCGGCGTTCCTGCGCGAGCGCCTCGGCTACGGTGGCGAGCCGCAACCGCCCGCGCCGCTGCCGCTACTCGCGGAGCCGCGGCTGGCCCCGCCCGCGGCGTTGCGCGAGATCTGCGGTGCCGACACGCACGATCGCGCGCTGCACGCCCATGGCGCCTCCTACCGGGACGTCGTGCGCGGCTTCCACGGCGACTTCGCGAGCGCGCCGGACGTGGTCGCGCACCCGCGCGACGAGCGCGAGCTCGAGGCCGTGCTCGAGTGGGCGCTGCACGCGGGCGCCGCCGTGATCCCCTTCGGCGGCGGCACGAGCGTCGTGAGCGGGGTCGAGCCGGACGTCGGCGACCGCTACGAGGGCGTCGTCACGATCGATCTGAGAGGGCTCGACCGTGTCCTCGAGGTCGACGAGGTGTCACGGTCGGCGCGGATCCAGGCGGGCGCGACCGGACCTGTGCTGGAGCGCCGGCTCGCGGCGCACGGGCTGACGCTGCGCCACTTCCCCCAGTCGTTCCAGCTGCATCGCGCCAACGCCGCGGTGCGCTTCGAGAGCTTCCGGGCGGGCTGCGAGGCGGTGCGGGCGATCGTCCAGTCCGATCTGACGCCGGCGGGCGTGCCGGCTGATCGACGCGGACGAGGCGCGGCTGATGGCGGGCGGGGACGGGGCGCACGCGCTGCTCATGCTGGGGTTCGAGTCCGCCGCGTTCGATTTCGGCGAGGCGATGGCGCGCGCGCTGGCCTGCTGCGCCGATCACGGCGGCGAGCGGCAGCGCGCCGGCGCCGGTGGCGGCCTGCAAGCCGCCACCGGCGAGGATGACGCGCTCGGGAGCTGGCGCCACGCGTTCATGCGCGCCCCCTATCTGCGCGACACGCTTGTTGCGATGCGCGTGCTGTCCGAGACGTTCGAGAGCGCGATCACGTGGGAGCGGCTCGACGGGTTCGTGGACGGCGTCAGGTCGGCCGTGCAGGCGGCGCTGCGCGAGGTGTGCGGAGCGGGCACCGTCACCTGCCGGCTCACGCACGCCTACCCCGACGGGGCGGCACCCTACTTCACGGTGCTGGCGCCGGCGCGGCGCGGCGCGGAGCTCGAGCAGTGGGATGCCGTCAAGACGGCGGCGTCGGACGCCGTGATCGCGGCCGGCGGGACGATCACGCACCACCACGCCGTCGGGCGCGACCACCCGCGCTGGTATGACCGTCAGCGACCGGAGCCGTTCGCGGCGGCGCTGGCGGGCGCGAAGGCTGCGGTCGATCCGGGCTGGGCGCTGAACCCGGGGGTGCTGCTCGACCGATCGCGCTGAAGCGCGAGGAGCGCCGCCCCGAGGGGCGGCGCTCCGTTGATGACTGCTTGCGCTTGTTGTCTAGCGGCGGTAGCCGAAGCGGCCGCCGGCCAGCTCGAACGGCAGCAGCGGGTTCGCCGTGCCGAGGCCACTTGCGAGGTCGTAGCCCGGAGTGGCGTGGTATCCGTGGACGGTGTACGTCACGCCGTTGCTGTTGGTGAATGTCACCGTGTTGTCGCCGAGGTAGACGTCGGTGAGGCCCGAGCCGGGGCCGTCGCCCATCCGGTACAGCGTCGGGTTGAGCAGCCCGAGATCGTGACCGGCGAACTGATCGGCGAGCGCGACCTCACCCGAGAACAGCGGCGTCGCCTCGCTGGTGCCACCGATCGGGAACCATGCCCCCGCAACGCCGGGGAAGCTCTCGAACTGGTTGACACCGCCGTTGACGGCAGCGCTCATGCTGACGTCCGGGATGCCGCGCGCCCCTCCGACGACGTAGCGGACGCCGTCCTGGTAGTCCGGACGCGAGAACGCCGAGGAGATGCCGCCGCTGCCGGCGCACGGCGAGAGGCAGACCGTCGGGGGATCGTTCCAGACGTTGTCCGGAGCGATCCGGTTGCCAGATGCGTCGAGATGCAACTGCAGCCCGCCGACCGCGGTGACGAGCGGATCGCTCCCCGGCCAGTCGACGACCCGGAACGGGTAGAAGTCGGTCAGGTTCAGCTCGTAGTCGGTCGCGCCCGCGTCACCCGTGGCGGCGAGCACGGTGACGTTGTGCGCGAGCGCGTCCTCGTATGCGTAGCGCAGGCCGTAGATGAGGCTCGGGTCGAAGTTCCCGTGGGCGTCCTGGAAGGTCTGCTCGGTCGCTCCGAAGCTCTGACTGATGACGTCGGCGAGATGGTGGTCGATCACGTACTGCTCTGCGTCCATCATCTGCGGCAGGCCTTGGACGCCCTCGGTCTCATCGACCGGCGTCTCGACCTCGATCAGGTTGGCACCCGGGGCCATCGCATGGGAGTACTCGACGTCGAGCGTCGTCTCCTCCGCCCAATTCGGCTGGTCGGGATAGAGCGACGGGTTCCAGGCCGGCGGCGCGCCGGCGGGCGAGATGATGTCCAGCGACGGCGGAGCCGGCAGGCCATTCGCCTGATCGAACGCCGCCAGGTCGCTCTGCAGCGTCGGCGACCCGTACGAGTCGACGAGCACGATCGTCTCGCCGCGGCCCGTCAGGCCCTCCCGGCCCAGCTGATCGACGCCGTATGCGCGGCGGATCTGGTCGGCGCTGTAACAGGCGATGCGGTATATCGACTCGCACTGCGCCGTCGTCGGCTGCTGGGCGAACTTGTAGGGCAGCGCGATATGGGCCGGCTCCGCCCCCGCGGCCGCCACCCCCAATGACAAAGCCGCAACACCGGTCGCTGCCACCGCGGCGACACCCCTCAACTGTTTCGCGCGCACGCGAACCTCCCACAATTTGGAGAACTGTTTATCGGCCAATTGAACCAGCTGGGTAATCGGCCGGATCGGTGGAAGTCGCGCTCACCGGCTGGACGAAGCGGACAACAGGGCGCGCGCGGTTCACGCCGCGCCAACCGCTACCGTGCAGGCGATGACACGATCCTCCCTCGTCGAGTTCACGGTACTAGGTCCGGGTGGTGTTGGCGGCTTCATCGCCGCGGCGCTGACCCGCGCCGATCAGCGGGTCACCGTGATCGCGCGCGAGAGCACGGCGAAGCTGATCAAGCGCGAGGGGATCACCGTCGAGAGCGTCAGGCTCGGGTCGTTCGTCGCGCGCCCGCGGGCTCGCGCGACGCTCGACTTCCCCGCCGACGTCCTGTTCGTGGCCACGAAGGCGACGGCGCTGCGCGGGGCGCTGCCGCGAATCGCGGTTACGCCCGAGCTCGTGGTGCCGTTGCTCAACGGCATCGATCACCTCGAGCTGCTGCGCGAGCGGTTCGGTCCCGACCGCGTCGCCGCCGCCACGATCCGCATCGACTCCGATCGGCCCAGCCCCGGACACGTCGTGCACCAGAGCTCGATGCTGCTCGTCGAGCTCGCGGCCGAGGACCCCGAGGTGGCGGCGAAGCTGCCGCTGGTCGCAGCGGCGCTCGACAGTGCCGAGGTGCCGGCCCGGATCGGCAGCTCCGAGAAGCAGGTCATGTGGTCCAAGCTCGTGCGCCTCAACGCGCTCGCCAGCACCACCAGCGCCGCGGGACGGACGATCGGGTTCATCCGCGAGGATCCCGAGTGGCGAGCGGCGCTGACGGCCTGCATCGAGGAGGGTGTGGCGGTCGCCGCCGCGGACGGAGCCGGCAGCATCGACCGGTCCGCAACCCTCGCCGAGCTCGACGCCGCCCACGCGACGCTCGGCTCGTCGATGCTGCGTGACCTGCAGGCAGGCCGCACACCCGAGCTCGACGCGATCCAGGGGTCGGTGTTGCGCGCGGCGGCGCGATTGGGGATCGCGTGTCCGACGATCGCCAGGCTGAGCGCCGAGATTGCGATGCGTGCCGGCATGCCCGCACCGGCGGGCTGATCCGTTAGCAGCGAAGGCGATCGAGCTCGCCGGTGATCCGCCGGTCTGCCGGGGAGCGCTCGACGAACCGCACCCGCCGACGGTCAGTGCGCAGCAGACAGCGAGCAGCGTCATGGCGTGAGCGGTGCGCATCGCTCACGATGCATACCCGACCGCCTCTAACAGCGCCGTAACAGCGGCGCGATCCCGCCGGTCGGCGCCCGCGACCGAGCGCTCGGCACCCGCCTGCGCCGGCTTCCAGCGACGCAGTCGGTTCAGAACGGCGGGCGCAGCGGCGCGGGAGCCGCATGCGCGGGCTCGACCTCGACGACCTCGCGCTCGGCCACCGCGTCGACGACCTCCTCGACCTCTTCCTCCTCGTCGGCGCCGTGGTGGCCGTCGCAGAGCACGCGAAAGGCCCCGGTGGCGCCACCGTCGGCCTGGAGCACGATCCCGGGCAGGATCTCCTCGCCCTCTTCGAGCCCGAGTCGCTCGATGTCGAAGTAGGCCATCCCGATCCCCCACGTGTGGTGGCCGGGGTTGGCGCGATCGTGCGCGGCGACGCCCTGGGCGAGACGCTCGAGCAGAAGGCCGATCTTGCTCATCTCCGCCATCGTGTCCCGAAGGTTACTGATGCGTTTCGGCCGGCGGCGCGGCGTTGAAGCGGACCGTCCGGTCGCGGCCCGTCCGCTTGGCCTCGTACAGCGACGCGTCGGCACGCTGATACATCCGCGCGCGATCGTGCGATTCGTCGAGCTCGGCGACGCCGATCGAGATCGTGATCGCCCCGACGGGCTCCAGCGGCTCGCTGGAGACCGCGCGGCGCGCGCGCTCGGCGGCGAGCACGGCTCTGTCGCCGTCGGACTCGGGCAGGATCCACGCGAACTCCTCGCCGCCGACGCGCGCCAGCATCTCGCCCTGCCTGACGACCGCCGACAGGCGCCGGGCGACCTCCTCGAGCGTGCGGTCGCCGACCAGGTGCCCGAAGCGGTCGTTGACGCTCTTGAAGCGGTCGATGTCGATCAGGGCCACGCTGAGCGGACGCTCGTGGCGTACCGCGCTGGCGACCTCCTGCTCGAGGCGCTGATGGAACAGCCGATGGTTGGGCAACCCGGTGAGCGGATCGTGGGTGGCGAGGCGCTCGAGCTCGGTCTCGTAACGGCGGCGCTCGCTGATGTCGCGGATCGTGCTCACCCACCCGAGCACGCTGCCATCGGGATTGCGCGCCGGCCGGGCCCTCACCTCGGCCGGGAACCTCGCGCCGTCCCTGCGGATCATCGTCACCTCGAAGGGGTCGCCGCCGCCGCGCTCGAGCATCGCAAGGGTGTCCTCGATGGCCTCGGGCGGCCAGAACGGCCACGGGACGTATGCGCCGACGAGCTCCTCGCGCGAGAAGCCCGTGAGCTCGCAGAGAGCGTCGTTCACCTCGGTGATGGTGCCATCGACGCTGAGCGCGTAGCCATCGCTCATCGCCGCGATGATCGCCGCCGAATGATCGCGCTCGCGCAGCACGGCGAGCTCGGCACGCTTGCGGTCGGTGATGTCCTGGACTGTCCCGAAGAGGTGCGTGACCCGACCGCCCTCGCCGGCGCGACCGTAGCGGCGGCCGTGCACGACGCGCACCTCCCCTTCGGGGCGCACGATCCGGTATTCGTTGTCCGACCCGCCGCCGCTCCTGGCCCGCTCGAGCCCCGCGATCACGATCTCCCGGTCATCGGGATGCACGATCGAGAGATACTCCTCGAGCGTCGGCTCGAAGCCGAGCGGGTAACCGTAGATCCGGCACAGCTCGTCGCTCCAGGCCTGGTGGGGCTGCGAGAGGTCCCACTCCCAGGAGCCGATGCTGGCGAGGGTCTGCGCCTCGGACAACTGCCGCTCGCGCTCGGCGAGCTTCATCTCCACCCGCCGGCGAACCGAGATGTCCTCGAACTGCGTGACGCGCAGCAGCGGCGTGCCGTCCTCGTCGCGGATCAGCGAGACGTAGAGGTTGATCCAGATCACGTGGCCGTCGCGATGGATGTAGCGCTTGACCATCTGGTATCTGTTCTCGGTACCGGCGACCAGCCGCCGTCCAGCCTCGATCGACGCCTCGAGGTCGTCAGGATGGCTGATCCCTTCGAAGCCCAGCGCGAGCAGCTCGCTCTCCGAGTGTCCGACGATCTCGCAGAACGCCCTGTTCACGCGCAGGAAGCGACCGTCGACGGCCCCGATCGCCATCCCGATCGGGGCGCCGTCGAACACGTTCGCCAGCAGCTCCCGCTGCTCGAGCAGCTCGGCCTGCGCACGCTCCCGCGCGCGCTCGGCGCGCTTGCGGTCCGACACGTCGCGTCCCACGGACACGGTGCCGACGACGCGGCCGCCCGATCCACGCATCGGCGAGATCGTCAGCGAGACGTCGATCCTGGAGCCGTCCCGGCGCCGGCGCGTGGTCTCGAAGTCGACGATGCGGTGGCCGTGCCACACGGTGCTCATTAGCCCCCTGATCTCGTCACGCTGCTCATCCGAGGACGCCAGCATCACGATCTCCCGGCCGACCGCCTCCTCGGCGCTGTAGCCGTACAGATCCTCGGCAGCCCCGTTCCAGCTCGTGATCACACCGTCGATGCCGACGCCGACGATCGCCTCCGGCGAGTCGTCGATGATCGACGCCAGACGCCGGGTCGCCTGCTCGGCGAGATTGTGCATGTGCGCGAGCAGGACGGCGTGGCGGATGTGAACGGCGCTCGCGCCGGAGCCCCTCACCAGAAAATCCTGGGCGCCGGCGGCAAGAGCCCGCGATGCGAGCTCGACGTCCTCCCTGCCGCTGAGCGCGATCACCGCCGCCTCGGGCGCCAGGTCCACCAGCCGCTCGAGTCCCTCGAGACCAACCGCGTCGAGGTCGAGCATCACGACGTCCAGCCGCTCGCCGACAAGCGCCCCGGCGGCCGCCGCGAACGTCGCCGCCTGGCGGACGTCGATCCGCGGGGTGCCAGCCGCTTCGAGCGCGCCGGCAAGCGCGCTCGACGCTTCGGCGCGATCGTGCACGATCAGCACGCGTAAGCTGTCGGGCGGCCGCATCCTCCGGTCACCTCCTGGACGATCCCACTGCACGCAATCTTAGTGCAGTGCTCCGCAATCCTGTTCGCCGGATCGGCGGGGGACCGCCAACAGGTCGACGCGAAGCGTGTGCGGGACAGCCAACAGGTCGACGTGAAGCGTGTGCGGGACGGCTAACAGGTCGACGTAAAGCGTGTGCGGGACGCCACTAGTCCCCCCGCTCGATGATCTCGATCCGGTACCCGTCGGGGTCGCGGACGAAGCACAGTCGCGAGCCGCCGTCACGGACCGTGTAGGGCGGGCGCTCGGGCTCGATGCCGTGCCGCTCCAGCGCCGCCAGGGTCTGATCCAGCGCCGCGGTGGTGATCGCGATGTGGCCGTAGCCGGTGCCGATCTCGTAGCGCTCGGTTCGGCCTATGTTGAAGGTCAGCTCGAGCCGCGGCTCGGGGCCGTCCTCCGGGAGGCCCATGAACACGTTGATCGCCTCGTCGCGGATCGGCATGCGCCGCATCTCCGTGAAGCCGAGCGCCTCGTAGAACGCAACCGAGCGATCAATGTCGATGATCCGGTAACAGGTGTGAACAAGGCCCATCGGCTACAGGATACGCTCTGCATATGATCGTCAAGCGCTCGATGAGCGACATGTGGTTGTCGAACACGTACGTTGTGGCCGACGAGCACGGCGGAAAGGCGGTGATGATCGACGCCGGCGGTCCGGTGGGTCCGCTGCTGGAGGCGATCGACGACGAGGGCTGGACGCTGACGCATGTGTTGCTCACCCACCACCATCACGATCACGTCGCCGAGCTCGATGCCGTCGTGCGCCGGCACCCGTCCGCGCCGGTATTGATCCACTCCCTCGAACGAGACCTAGTCCCGGCCGCGACCGATACGATGACGCCCGGCGAGACGCTGCGCAGCGGCGGCCTGGAGATCGAGCCGATCCACACGCCCGGGCACACCGCCGGCATGATCTCGCTGTTGGTCAACGGCACCGACGTGTTCACCGGCGACACCCTGTTCAAGGGATCGGTCGGCGGCGTGCGCGCACCGGGACACACCACCTATGAGGACCTCGTGTCCTCGATCATGGACAAGCTGCTGACGCTACCGCCGCAGACGCGCATCCACCCGGGTCATACCGATCCGAGCACAGTCGCGGACGAGCTCGAGCACAACGCGTTCGTGCGCCTCTGGCGCGGTCTCGAGCCCGAGGGCAGCGCGCCGTGCACCGCCTTCGGCAAGCCGGCCACGCTGATCCTGCTGGGGGACGACTACGACGGGGGGCACAAGGCCTGGGTGCGCTGGGAGGATGGATCTGACGACATCGTCCCCGGCTCGCAGGTGAGCACCGGCGCCACGCCGCCGCGATCCGGCACGTAGCGCCGTGGCGAAGGACAAGATCCCGACCTCGCGCGCGGGGCGCACCGCGAAGATCGGAGGGCTCGCGGCGGGGCAGGCCATCCGCCAGGCGGGCACGATGGCGGCGAATGTCGCCCGCACCAAGGAGGGCCGCGATGCGGCGCTCGAGCGTCGCCACATCGAGGCGGCCGAGCAGATCGTCACCGCTCTCGGCACGATGAAGGGCGCCGCGATGAAGGTCGGGCAGGTGCTGTCGTTCCTCGACGTCGGCGTCGTGCCACCCGAGTACCGCGACGAGTTCCAGCGCAAGCTGGCGGCGCTGCGTGACGCAGCCCCGGCGGTCACCTTCAAGGACATGCGCAGGGTCATCGAACAGGAGCTCGACGGGCCCCTGGGCGAGGTGTTCGAGGAGTTCGACGAACAGCCGATCGCAGCCGCGTCGATCGGTCAGGTGTACCGGGCGACGCTGTTCGACGGGGGGCGCAGGGTCGCGGTCAAGGTCCAGTATCCGGGGATCGCGGCCGCGGTGCGCGCCGACCTGCAGAACCTCGGCATGATCCTGCGACTCGTCAAGCGGATCGCGCCCGGACTGGATCCCAAGGCGATCGGCGACGAGATCCGCGACCGCATCGAGGAGGAGCTCGACTACGAGCTCGAGGCCACCAACCAGCGGACGCTCGCGCGCATCTTCCGTGGCCATCCGTTCATCACCGTCCCGAACGTCGTCACCTCGCTCTCGCGCGAGCGCGTGCTCGTCAGCGAGCTGGTCGAGGGCGTGGGCTTCGAGGCGCTTCGCGACTATCCCCAGGATGAACGCGATCGCATCGGCGAGATCCTGTTCCGCTTCTACTTCGGCTGCCTGTACCGCCACCACCAGTTCTCCGGCGACCCGCACCCCGGGAACTCGATGCTGCTCGCCGATGGCCGGGTCGCGTTCTTCGACTTCGGGCTGTTCAAGCGCATGCCGGCGAGCGCGGTCGAGCTCGAGATCCAGGTCGCGCGCGCCATCATCGAGGGCGATGCCGAGACGATCATGCGACTCGGAACGGAGGTCGGCTTCTTCCCCGATCCCGAGCGGTTCGATCCGGATCTGGTGCTGGAGCACTTCCGCGCAGCGTCGGCCTGGTACACGGTCGACGAGGAGATCGAGCTGACGCCGGAGATCGCGACGCAGGTCCTGATCGACATGAGCGACCCGCGATCCGCGTACTTCGGACAGCTGCGGCACGAGTCCGCGCCGCCCGACCATCTGTTCGGGCGTCGCATGGAGGTCCTCACGCTCGCCGTGATCGCCCAGTTGAGGGCGCGCGGCAACTTCCACCGGATCGCGCGCGAGTGGTTCTACGGCGACCCGCCCGTCACCGAGCTGGGCCGCCAGGATGCGGCGTTCTACGCGCGTTCCGCGGGCGCGGGCACCGATGCGCGCCGGGGGTCCGCGAGTAAATGAGTGCGGTGCTCCGACATCACTTCCTTGTGGGCCCGAGGTCGTGTGCTCTGGCTTCCTTGTGGGCCCGAGGTCGTGTGATCTGCCGGATCGGCGGTGTCCGCCGCGGGCCGGCCGTCGTCGCCCTCAGGGCCGCGTCAGCGTGAGCGTGTCCTGCGCCGAGAGCAGCGAGTAGATCGAGGCCGCCGCCGGCCCCTGACGGCCGATTTCGACAGCCAGGTTGGCGACGAGCGCCGAGGCGGTGGCGAGATCGGGGGGCATTCCCGCTTGAACCTCTGAGGCGACGCTGCTCGAACCGGCGCCGCTGACATCGAGCAGCGCGGCGTCGGACTCCTGCGTGGGCGTCTCATCCGTCGGCACCGGGCTCGGGGTCCCGAACAGAGCGGCGTCGACCTGCTGCTGCGGCGTGAGCGCCGCACCCGTGACCGAGCTGAGATTGCCGCTGATCGCCGACATGTCAACTCCGGTCATCGGCATTGCCCGCCCGAACTTTAGGGCCGATCAGACGCGCTGGATCTGCAGCAGCGTAGTGCCGGCGTGCCCGCCGAGACCCGCGGTGATCGCCACGCGGGCGCCCTGCTTGACCCAGCCGAGCTCGACGACGCGCTTGGCGGTCGCCCCGATGAGCGCCTCGAAGGAGTCGAAGCGCGGCATCGCCGCGGCCTGCACTCCCCACATGAAGCCGCACCGCTGCACCGTCTCCTTGCCGGGCGAGAGAGCGAGGATCGGCACCTGCGGACGATGCGCGGAGATCAGCCGGGCGGAGCGGCCTGACAGCGTCGGCACGACGAGCGCGGCGACGTGCAGGTCACGTGCCGCCGCACAGGCGCTGAAGGCGATCGTGTAGGACGGATCGCGCAGGTCACGCTGGACGCGCTCCTCGTTCCACTGCTTGTAGGGCAGGGCGTGCTCGGTGCGCTCGGCGATCGAGGCCATCATCGCAACGGAGTCGACCGGGTAGGCGCCGATCGCGGTCTCCTGCGAGAGCATCACGGCGTCGGTGCCGTCGAGGATGGCGTTCGCGACGTCCGCGGCCTCCGCCCGCGTCGGACGCGAGGAGGCGACCATCGAATCGAGCATCTGCGTGGCTGTGATCGACAGCCGGGCGTGGCTGCCCGCGATCCGCAGCAGGCGCTTCTGCGCGATCGGCACGTCCTCGATCGGCAGCTCCACGCCGAGGTCGCCGCGGGCGACCATCACGCAGTCGGCCGTCCTGATGATCTCCTCGGCGGCGTCGACCGCGCGCGGCTTCTCGATCTTGGCGATCAGCGGCACGCGCGTATGCTGGCGGATCTTCTGGATCGTCTCAGCGCTCTCAACGAACGAAAGCGCGATCCCGTCGGCGCCGATCGACTCGCCGAAGCGCACGAGCTCGAGGTCGTCCTCGCCGACGGCGTCCTGGCCCTTGGTGGAGCCCGGGACGTTGATGCCCTGGCCGGAGGCCACGGTGCCCCCGAGCGTGACGACGGTCTCGACCTCGCCCTCGGCGGCGCGGATCGCGGTCACCTTGAGACGGACGGCACCGTCGGCCATGAAGATGTAGTCACCCGCCGCGACGTCGTCCGCGAGGCCCGCCCAGCCGACCGACATCTCGCGACCGTCGCCCTCCTCGGAGGAGCCGCATCGCAGCAGGAGTTGCTCGCTGGGCTTCAGCTCGACGAAACCGCCCTTCAGCGCGCCGATCCGCAGCCTCGGGCCCGGCAGGTCGAGCAGGATCGCGACCGGACGGCCGGCCGCCGCCGCCGCCGCCCGCACCCGCTCGGCGTCTGCGGCATGGAGCTCGCGGTTACCCTGCGAGAAGTCGAGGCGAGCGCAATCCAGGCCCGCCTGAATCATCCGCGTGAGAACTTCGGGGTCGCGGGAGGCTGGACCGATGGTGGCGACAATCTTGGTTCGGCGCATGTTCAGACGGGAAGTTACTCGACCAACGCCCCTGAGCGGATCATGACCTGCCCGTCGACCGTCAGCTGCCCGCCGTCACGGAGGTCGCAGATGAGATCCCAGTGCAGCGCTGAGACGTTCGCCCCACCGGTCTCCGGATATGAGCGTCCGAGCGCGAGATGGACGGTGCCCGCGAGCTTCTCGTCGAGCAGGGTCGAGCCGGTCGCGCGGTCGATGCCCGTGTTGGTGCCGATTCCCAGCTCGCCGAGGACGCCGGCGCCGCCGTCCGTGCGCAGCGCGGAGGCAAGGTGCGCGGCGCCCTGCTCGGCGGTGGCGCTCACGACGCGGCCCTGCTCGAAGGTCAGCTGTACGCCCGAGACCACCTCACCCCGCGCGAGCGACGGGACGCCGAAGTGGATCGTTCCGTGCGCGGAGTCCTCGAGCGGCCCGGTGAACACCTCGCCGCTGGGCATGTTGCGGCGGCCATCGGAGTTGATCCAGGTGCGGCCGTCGACACGCAGCCGCAGATCGGTGCGGGACGCCTCGATCCGCACCTCGCGGGCACCATGCAGCCGCGCCACCAGCGCGGCCTGACGCGCGCTCAGCGCTCGCCATGCGGCGACCGGATCCGGCCGGTCCAGGAACAGCGCGCGCTCGATCAGCCCCTCGTATTCCCGCTCGCCCATGCCGGCCTGCTGCGCGAGCGCCGGCGTCGGCCAGATCGTCGCGCACCAGCGGCGCGAGAGCCGCGCCTCATGGATGGCCTGGCGGGCGCGCGCCGCGCGGATGACAAGCCCCGGATCGATCCCGGCGAGCGAGCGCGTGTTGGCGGGCGCGTCGATCCGCACGCTCGCGTCGACCGCCTGCGCCTCCAGCAGCTCGAATGGTGCGAAGCCCTCGATCTGCTCTGGCCGGGCGAGGCGGTACAGATCGCCGGCCAGCTCCGGCGGGGCGAGGCGCAGCAGCGGCCAGGCTCCTCGCTGCAGCACTGCGCGATACAGCGAGACCGCCGGCGCGCGGCCGAGCAGCGTCGTGTTGACGAGCACCTGCTGGTCGGGCTCTACCTCCAGGCACCAGTCGCAGACGAGCGCCGCGAATGCGTCGGGGTCGATCATCGCGTCTGCACCTCGCCGGGGTCGATCATGGCGCCTGCGGGTCGATCATGGCGTCTGCACCTCCGGAAAGTTCTCCTGCACGTGCGCGCGCAGTGCGTCGCGGACGAACAGCCGCTCGGCGGCGGACGCCATGCGGTAGCGCCCCAGCAGCTCCTTCTGACGCTCGATCCGCACCCCGGAGATCGTCCACGCGACGGCGAGGCGCTCGAACAGCAGCTCGGTGGCGCGCTGCCAGGCGTCCTCGCGCTGCAGTCCGCCACTCAGCACGCGGGCATACTCGGCTCGCGCGGCGGGCGTGAACGAGCCACGGAGCTCGAGCACGTTGCCGGCGTCGTCGGCGTAGTCGCCCGTCGGGGCGCTCAGCTTCTCCCTGGTGCGCTTCTGCCGTGCCATCGAGCCCGCCGGTCTAGTCCCGCGCGCTCGCGGCGCGGCGCAGCTTTTCGGAGACGTTCTCCGCGACCGCGTTCGCGCGGCCCGCCCAGACGACCGTCGGCTTGAGCGCGGCGAGCTTGAGGATCGAGTCGCGGGCCTGCTCGTCGTCCTGGTTGAACGCCGGATGCGGGACGCGCGGGCCGCCCTTGATGCCCGTCTCGGCGTCGAGCGTGTAGATGCAGTCGGAGACGAGCGCGAGCCTGTCCTCCTCACGGAACAGACCGATCAGCCCCGGCGCGTGGCCCGGCAGGTGCACAACCCTGAACCCGGCGATCTCCTCGCCCTCCTTGACGGTTCCGGCGATCTGCACCGCCCCGCCATCCCAGGACCGGAGCAGGCTCGGATAGAGCGGCCGCGCCCACGGCGCGAGCTTGGAGAGGTCCCAGTAGTCCCGGAAGCTGGAGGGCGATTGCGCTGCCGCCCGCTCAGCCGGGTGACAGTAGACGGGCGCACCGAGGCCCGCCGCCGCGCCACGGTGGTCGGCGTCGGCATGCCCGAGCACGACGCGGGTGATGCCGCCCAGGCGTGCGCCCGCCGCGGCGACCAGGTCTCGCATCAGCGCGATGCCGGCGTCGAACACGGTCACGCCGTCCTCGCCGACGAGCAGGTAGACGTTCATGTTCCGCATGGGGCCGCCGCGCAGCACCCAGACGCCGGCGGCGATCGCCTCCGCGTCCGCACCGGCGGCGATCCGGCGAAGGTTCGCGCGCACCCGCTTCGCGTCCTGGATCATCGTGCCCATCGCGGCACGGAGTCTAGAAGCCCGGGTCGCGGCCGTTCGCCCCCTGCCGGCGCTCCACACGACCCGCGCCGGCTGCGTGGACGAGCGGCGCGGAGGGGATCTCGGCGATCATGGTGAGGATGACGCGAGACCGGGAGCTCGGACGCGGAGAGCGGGTCCTGCCGGGCCTGTGGCGCCTGCGGCTGCCGACGCCGCTGACAGGCGTGCCGCACGTCAACGCCTGGGCGATCGCGGGACGCGGAGGCGTGATCCTGTTCGACACCGGGATCCATCAGGAGGGATCGCTCGCCCACCTCGAGCGCTCGCTGAACGACGCGGGCTTCGGGCTGGAGGACATCCGCCTGGTCGTGATCACGCACGCGCACGCCGACCACTACGGCGAGGCGGCGCCGATCCGCGAGCGCACCGGCTGTGAGGTGTGGATGCACCCGAACCATCTCCACGGCGAGGAGCCGCTGCGCGATCCCGATGCGTCGTTCGCCCGGCGCATGGAGATCGCCCGCCTGTGCGGGCTCAGTGAGGAGGCGCTCGAGCAGTTCTCGGAGCGGATCCGGAGCATGCGCCCGGCGGTCGCGGCGCCGGTCACCGTCGACCGCGAGCTGACCGCCGGTGTGGAGGTCGACACAGACCTCGGGATCTGGCAGGTATATGAGACACCCGGGCACGCGCCGTCGCACGTGTGCCTGCTGCAGCCCGAGCTGCGACTGCTGATCTCGGGCGACCACGTCCTGGGCCGCCCGTCGCTGTACTTCGACTACGGCTACACCGACGACCCGGTCGGGCAATTCCTCGGCTCGCTCGACGTCATCGGACGCCTCGACGCGCGCCTGTGCCTGTCGGGACACGGGCGGACCTTCACCGAGGTGCGCGCCCACATCGACGATACGCGCGCGCTCGTGAACGGCCGACTCGACGCCGCGATCGTGGAGCTCAGGCACGGGCCGCGCAGCGCACTCGAGCTGGCGCCGGCGATCTTCGGCGGGCTGTTCACCCCACAGACCGCGATCTGGCGCCTGACCGAGACCCTCTGCCACCTGCGCCACCTGGAGGTCTCCGGCCGGATCGAGCGCGCGCCGGACGGCGAGGTCCAGCGGTGGCGGATGCCGCCCGACCAACATTGACACATTCGTGTCAATGTTGGTATCGTCGCAGCCGAGTGCGGATCGACGAGATCATCGCCAGCCGGACGGAGCCCGTCTTCTCGTTCGAGTTCTCCCCCCCGAAGACCGACGAGGGAGAGCGCAACCTGCGCGCCGCGCTCGCCGAGCTGCGCCAGCTCGATCCAGACTTCGCGTCGGTGACCTACGGCGCCGGCGGCTCGACCCGCACGCGCACGCTCGAGGTGACCCGTTGGCTCGAGCAGGAGCTGGGAATCGAGGCGATGGCTCATCTCAGCTGCGTCGGCGCCACGCGGGAAGAGCTGACTGAGATCATCGACCGGCTCGCCGACGCCGGGGTTCACAACATCCTCGCGTTGCGCGGCGACCCGCCGCGCGGCTCTACGAGCTGGACTCCCCATCCCGGTGGCCTGCACTATTCGACCGAGCTCGTCGAGCTGATCGCGCAGCAGTACCCGTCGATCAGCATCGGCGCGGCCTGCTTCCCGGAGGTGCACCCCGAGGCACCGGACCTAGCGCACGATCTGCGTTTCCTCAAGCAGAAGACCGAGCGCGGCGCGTCGTTCGTCATCACCCAGCTGTTCTTCGACAACGAGCTGTACTTCCGGTTCGTCGGGGAAGCCCGCGCCGCGGGGATCGAGGTGCCGATCCTGCCGGGGATCATGCCGATCACCGACGTCTCCCAGATCAAGACTATCACCGGGATGTGCGGCGCCAGCATCCCACCGCGGTTGCTGGAGGAGCTCGAGCTGCGGACCGGGGACGCGGCCGCGGTGACCGAGCTCGGCGTCTCCTACTCGACCCTGCAGTGCGCCGAGCTGCTCGCCCACGGAGCACCGGGGATCCACTTCTACACGCTCAACCGATCGCCCGCGACGCGCGCGATCCTCTCGGCGCTCAAGCTCCTTCGCCCCTGGAATCGACGCTCGCCGCCGCCGCAACCGGGACCCCTGGTCGAATAAGCGACGTCCGATGCTCGCGGCCCAACGGCAGCGTGGGCGGTGTGCGTCGGCCCTCCTCCCTACCCTGTTGGATCGATGGACGAGATCCCTATTGGATCGATCGACGAGATCCCTGTTGGATCGATGGACGAGATCCCCTACACGGTGAGGCGCTCGGACCGCGCGCGACGGGTGCGGGTCACTGTCGACCCCCACCGGGGCATCGAGGTGGTGCTGCCGCGACGGGCGAGCCGCCGGCACGCCGAGGAGGCGCTCGACAAGCTGCGCCCATGGATCGAGCGCCGGCGGCGGGAGCTGGCGCAGGCGCAGTCGGTCGTGGCCGCCCGGGGGGACACGGTCCCCTATCTCGGGTCGGCGCTCACGCTGGTGCCCCAACCCGGGCGCGAGCGCGTTCACCGCCGCGGCGACGCGCTGCTCGTGCCCGAGGCGCTCCAGGACCGAGCGCCGGCACTCGAGCGCTGGTACCGGCGCGCAGCCCGCGCCGAGATCGGACCGAGGCTCGACCGAGCCTGCGAGCAGACGGGCAGCGCCTACACGACGCTCACGATCCGCGCTCAGCGAACCCGCTGGGCGAGCTGCTCACGCCGCGGTGCGATGAGCTTCAACTGGCGACTGCTGCTCGCGCCCGAGCCGGTCCTCGACTACGTCGTCTGGCACGAGGTCTGCCACCTGGAGGTGATGGACCACTCGCCGCGCTTCTGGTCGCTGCTCGCATCCCGCTGCCCGGACTACCGCAGCCAGGCCACCTGGCTGCGGCGCCACGGCGCGACGCTGCTGCTGTAGCGGCCCTGGGACACCCGTGGGCTGTGCGCCCGGCCCTGCGGGGCCGGGCACGGCGGGCTCGTCCTCGGACTCAGCCGCGCTCGGAGATCGGCACGTAGTCGACGCCGCGTCCGCCGGTGTAGATCTGCCGCGGCCGCGCGATCTTCTGCTCGGAGTCGTCGATCATCTCGAGCCACTGCGCGATCCAGCCGGCCGTGCGGCCGATCGCGAACAGCACCGGGAAGTACTCGACCGGCATCCCGAGCGCCTCGTAGATCAGGCCCGAGTAGAAGTCGACGTTCGGGTAGAGCTTGCGCTTGATGAAGTACTCGTCCTCGAGCGCGATCTTCTCCAGCTCGGAGGCGATGTCGAGCAGCGGGTTCTTGCCCGTCACCTCGAACACCTCCTCCGTGGCCGTCTTGATGATCCTGGCGCGGGGATCGAAGTTCTTGTAGACCCGATGCCCGAAGCCCATCAGCTTCTCGCGGCCGTCCTTGACACCCTCGATGAACGCCGGCACCTCGCCGATGTCGCCGATCCGGCGCAGCATCCGCAGGACCGCCTCGTTGGCGCCGCCGTGCAGCGGTCCGTAGAGGGCGGCGATGCCCGCGGCCACCGCCGAGTACGGGTCGACCTGCGAGGAGCCGACGGCACGGACCGAGCTCGTGGAGCAGTTCTGCTCGTGGTCGGCGTGCAGGATGAACAGCACGTCGAGCGCATGCTCCAGGCGCGGATCGGGGTGGTACTTCAACTCGGTCATCTTGTAGATCATCGAGAGGAAGTTGCCCGCGTAGCTGAGTTCGTTGTCCGGATAGACGTACGGCAGGCCACGGTTGTGGCGATAGGAGAAAGCAGCCACCGTCGGCATCTTCGCGATCAGGCGGATCACCTGGATGTAACGTCGCTCGGGATCCTTGATCTGGTTGGCTTCCGGATAGAAGGTCGACAGCGCTCCCACCGATGCGAGCAGCATGCCCATCGGGTGAGCGTCGTAGCGGAACCCCTGCATGAAGCCCTTGATGTTCTCGTGCACGAACGTGTGCGTCGTGATCCGGTACACCCAGTCGTCGAGCTGCGCTTGATTGGGAAGATGGCCGTGGATCAGCAGGTAGGCCACCTCGAGGAAGGTGGACTTCTCGGCAAGCTGCTCGATCGGATAGCCACGGTATTCGAGGATCCCGCGGTCGCCGTCGATGTAGGTGATCGACGAACGGCACGCGGCCGTATTCATGAACGCCGGGTCATACGTCATCAGGCCGAAGTCCTCCGGGTCGACCTTGATCTGACGCAGATCGATCGCGCGGATCGTGCCGTCCTCGACGGCGACCTCGTAGGTCCTGCCCGTACGGTTGTCCGTGATCGTCAGTGAATCCGCTGTTGAGGCGGACGCTCCATCCCGCTGCCCGGCCGTCTCGGTGGTCGACATCGGACTCCTCTCGCTCTGTTCAGCACCGAACTCTAATACCTATTGCAGGGCGAGCCGGGGAGTTTGTGGCGCTCGGCGTCAGTCCGTGCTCGCGGGTCATCTACCCCGGTGGGGTCAGCGGCATGCCGGCACGGCCACCCTCGTACCGGCTCTCGGTCGCGGCACGCTGGCCCTGGTAGTGGCTCCCGAGCCCGGGGCTGCCGTACGGGCGCAGCGCCGGCCGGTCGAGCGCCATGAACGACAGCTGAGCAATCGGCAGGCCGGCGTACAGCTTGATCGGCACACGAGTGAGATTGTTCAGCTCGAGCGTGAGCGTGCCCTTCCAGCCCGGATCGCAGAAGCCGGCGGTGGCGTGCACGATCAGTCCGAGCCGGCCGAGGCTCGACTTGCCCTCGATCCGCGCGACGATGTCGTCGGGCAGCTCGACCCACTCGAGCGTCCGGCCCAGGCAGAACTCTCCGGGATGGATAACGAACGTCCCGTCGGCTCCGATCCTGACCTCCTCGGTGATGTTCTCCGGCGGGTCGCGAAGGTCGATCGCGGCGATGCGATGGTTGTGGAAGACGCGGAACGAGTCGCCGAGACGCAGATCGACGCTCGCGGGCTGCACCAGCGCGGGCTGCCACGGCTCGATCCTGATGCTGCCCCGGGCGACCATCTCCATGATTGTCGCGTCGGAGAGAACGGCGCCCGATGGGACGGGGGGGTCGGTCATTCGGCGAGAGTCTCGCAGGACGGTCGGCTGGGCGAAAGGGCCTGGCGTCGGGTGGGCGAGTGGGCCTGGCGTCGGGTGGGAAAGGGCCTGGCGTCGGGTGGGCCGAGTGGGCCTGGCGTCGGCTGGGCGAGTGGGCTGGCGTCGGGTGGGCGAGTGGGCTGGCGTCGGGTGGGCGAAAGGGCCTGGCGTCGGCTAGGCGAAAGGGCCTGGCGTCGGCTGGGCGAGTGGGCCTGGCCGAAAAACGTCCGACATGCCGTCGTTTCTCGGCCAGGGGTTGGCGCCGGGTCAGCCGCGCAGGATCAGCCGCGCAGCGTCAGCCGCGCAGCGTCAGCCGCGCAGGATCAGCCGCGCAGCGTCAGCGGCTTCTCGATGAAGCGCGTCATGCGGCCAAGCTCGGTCACGCGATCGTGGATCTCATCGCTGGAGAGGCGCGCGACGCGCTCGGTGCCGAACTCCTCGACGTTGAACGAGGCGAGCGCGGTGCCGTAGGCCATCGCCCGGCAGAGCAGTTCGTGGTGCAGCGGCTCGTGCGGGTGCGCGGCGATGTAGCCGACGAACCCGCCGGCGAAGCTGTCGCCCGCCCCGGTCGGGTCAACGACCGTCTCCAGCGGAAACGCCGGAAGCGCGAAGAAGCCCTCCTCGGTGACCATCGCAGCGCCGTACTCGCCCTGCTTGGCGACGACCACGCGGGGGCCCCAGCCGCGCACCTTGCGCGCCGCGAGCAGGAGGTTCGGCTCCTTCGTCAGCTGGCGCAACTCGGCGTCGTTGAGGATCAGGCAGTCGACCTCGGCGATCGCCTTGATCAGCGAGGCACGCGCGGTCTCGATCCAGAGGTTCATCGAGTCCAGGGCGACGAAGCGGGCCTCGGCGCACTGCGCCCGCACCTGCCGCTGCAGGTCGGGCTGGATGTTCGCCAGGAACAGCACGTCGCTCGCACGCGAGGACTCCGACAGCTTCGGTTCGAAGTTCGCGAACACGTTCAGCTGCGTGTCGAGCGTCTCGCGGTCGTTGAGATCCCAGCCGTAGACGCCGCTCCAGAAGAACGTGCTGCCCGGCACGCGTTCGATGTCGTCGGTGTGCACCCCCCGGTCGGCGAGCACGGCGACGTGCTCCGGACCGAAGTCGTCTCCGACCGGCCCCACGACGCGCACCTCGTCGAAGAACGAAGCGGCCAGCGCGAAGTGCACGGCGGAGCCGCCGAGCATGCGCTCGCGCACCCCGAACGGGGTCTTGACAGCGTCGAACGCGATCGAGCCGACTACGGTGACGGACATCCGTGGCGGAGGGTAGCTTCTCCCGGCCGGCGCGGTCTGGCGCATCTGGTCCGTCCGGCTCACCCGGGCGTGCACGGGGCATTCCGATCGGCGCTTATGATTGCGCGATGCGGGGCCGCCTTGGGAGCCTCATGGCTGTTGCGCTTGCCCTCGGCAGCGCAATGTCCGGCTGAGCGCCAGTGGCCCGGTGGCTCCCGGCGCGAGAGCGGGTGCGGCTGAGGCCCGGTCGGCTGCGGCGCTTGGCGATAGCGCTCCGGCGTGCCGAGCACGTGGGCGACATCGACGCCGCCCGCGAAGTTGATCGCCTCCGTGACCGACACCGTGCCGTCGGTTGTGTCGATGCGGGCGCCGCGGCCGATCCGGGTGGCATGGCCGGCGCGGAGGGCGCGATCGTCACGCAGGCGCGGGTGCTCGAAGCCCCGGCGACGTTTGCCCTATCGCTCACCGCAGGACAGCAGCTCAGCGCCGGCCCGAGCCAGTCCGAGGCGCACGCCAGTTACGTCTGCGTGGGCGCCGAGACGGAGCTGTTCAACAACTGGAACGAGGCCGCGGTCCGAGGTGGCGGCACGCCGCCGACTTTCAACACCGGTGGGAAGCGTACTGCCTGGAGGAGATCGCGACCTATCACTACAACAATGACGTCGGTGAGGCTCCCGGGACGCTCGAGCTGACCTCCGCCGGCGGCAACATCGGGCCGCTGCGGGCGACGGGCCAGAGCGCCACAGGCGGCCCCGATGACATCGCCTGGATCGCGACTCCTCCGGCTTCCGGCGGTCCGGTCACGATCGACGGCATCTACACCTGCCGTGACTCCGATCCGTCCACGTGGTCGGAGAACCCCGAGTCGAACGGCAACTGGTTCTGCCGAGTGTATGTCGAGACAGCCATCGAGGGATGACGTGTCGACGCTCCCGCGAGCGGCGACTCCTCGGGAGCTGCAACGCGTGATCGCGGCCGAGCGCACGGGCCTGCCGTTCCTGCTCTATCGCGACGACGATGGGGAGCTGCGCCTCATGACGGTCGAAGGCGGCGAGCTCTTCACGATCGGACGAGGCCCGGCCACGGACGTGTCGCTGCGGTGGGATGCCGGCGTGTCGCTGCTGCATGCGGAGCTCATCTATCGCGGTGGCAGCTGGCTGATCGCAGACGAGGGCCTGTCCCGCAACGGCACGTTCATCAATGGCCAGCGCCTGCAGGGCCGCCGCCGTCTGCGAGCCGGGGACATGATCCGCGTCGGGCACACGACGCTCGCGTTCCGCGAGGGGGCAGACGTAGCCGATGGCGGGACCGCCCCGCTCACAACCGCGGGCGGGCTCGTCGACGTAACCGATGCGCAGCGGCGCGTGCTCATCGCCCTCTGCCGACCGTTCCTGGAAGGTGGCGAGGTGCCGCACCCAGCCAGCAACCAGGCGATCGGCGAGGAGCTGTTTCTGAGCGTGGAGGCGGTGAAGACGCACCTGCGTGAGCTGTACCGGCGCTTCGGCCTGGAGGACGTCCCGCAGAACGAAAAGCGCGCGCGGCTCGCGCACCGCGGCATCGAGCTCGGAATCGTCTCCGCGCGCGACCTGTAGGCGCCGCGCCCGTTGGCGCCACGCGCTCCCCCGGCCGGCGGCCGCGGCGCTCCCCGGCCCGTGGGCGCCACGCGCTCCCCCGGCCGGTGGGCGCGGCGCTCGCCCGGGCCGGTGGGCGCGGTGCTCGCTCAGGGCAACGGCGCCGGAATCAGCGGCAGCGCCAGTCTGGCGGCCGCAGCGAGCTCGCGGGCGCTGTCGAAGCGGTCCTCGGGACGCTTGGCCATCGCGCGGTCGATCACCGGATCGAACGCGGCGAGCCGCTCGCTCACGGCCCCCGGTGCGGGGACTGGGGCCAACATGTGCGCCGCGATCATCGCCGCCGGGCTGTCGCGTTCGTATGGATGCCTGCCCGTGAGCGCGTGGAACAGCAGGCCCCCGAGCGCGTAGACGTCCGCCCTGCCGTCGACTTCCGTGCCTGCGGCCTGCTCCGGAGCGGCGTAATCGGGCGTGCCGATGAACCCTCCCGCCAGCGTGAGCGACGTGCTCGCTCCGACCAGACCGGCGACGCCGAAATCAACGAGGTAGGCATGCTCGAGCTCGACGTCGAGCAGCACGTTCGCGGGCTTGACGTCCCGGTGCACGAGGCCGCAGCCGTGCGAGGCGTCGAGTGCTCCGGCGAGCTGGCCGGTGATCCGCACCGCATCGGCCGCCTCGAGCGGGCCGAGCCGGCGCAGCACGGCGGCGAGATCGACACCGTCGACGTAGCGCATGGCGATGAACAGCAGGCCGGCGTCGTCGCCGGCTTCGTAGATCGGGATCACATGTGGATGCTCGACGGTCGCGGCCAGGCGGGACTCGCGCAGGAAGCGCTCGCGATAGACCCGCTCGCGCGCCACCGCCGCCGCGATCAGCTTGAGCGCGACCGGGCGCTCCAGCGCCAGCTGGGTGGCGCGGTAGACGGCTGCCATGCCGCCCCGGCCGATCAGCGCCTGGACCCGGTAGCCGCCGATCACCGCGGTGGCGGGGAGCGGCGAGGCCGCACCGCCGCCTGCGAGCACCGCATTCACAACCTGAGGCGAGAATGCGGCGAACTCCTCGCGCAGCCGCCGCCGCTCGCGATCCGCGCCGACGAAGCCGTACACGAGCGTCGCCGACGTGGACAGCACGAGCGCCGTGATCGGCGCGAGCAGCACAAGCACGGTCCCGCCATCGAAGGACAGCTGGGCTGCGAGCAGGAACGCGGCCGCTGCGCCCAGTGACGCGCCGGTGACCACGATCGGCGACGCGCGCGTCGCGGCAACCAGCGCCGGCAGCACTGCGAGGGCGACGATCAGCCACGTGGTGAGCAGCGCGCCGGCGGCCTGCAGCGGAAACCCGTCGAGAATCGTTCGCAGCTCGTTCGCTTCGATCTCCACGCCGCTCATCTCGCCGGACGGCGTTGGGTGAATGTCCTGCAGGATCGGGGCGTCCGTGCCGACCAGAACGACGCGGCCGGCGAACCGGGACCCGGGAACGCGCCCGGCCAGCACGTCGGCGAACCCGTAGGTGGGGAAAGTTCCGGCCGGCCCGGCGTAATCGATCAGCGGCCCGGCGCCCTGGAAGCGGGAGCGGTCGACCCGCACGCCGAGCGTCTCTGCGGTGACGATCGGCAGGCTGGGCAGGCCGTTGTAGGTCCCAAGCATGTGCCTCAGCACCCCGTCGGCGTCGGTGAGCAGGCTCACCGAACCGACGCGGGCGCCGATCCGGCGCTGGACCGCCGCTCCGCCGAGCACCAGCGTCTGACCTTGTCCATTGACCAACGCCGCGGCGAACACCACCGGCGCGGCGCGGCGCGCTGCGCCGATCAGCGCGAGGTCACCGGGTCGGGGCCGGTCGAACGCGATGTCGAAGACGATCCGACGCGCACCGTCGCCGTGAAGCCGATCGATCAGTGTCGCGTACACACTGCGCGGAAACGGCCATTCATAGGGCAGCTCCGCGAGCGAGTTGTTGTCGACCGCGATGATCGCCAGCTCGTCACCGCGCGGCTGCGTCCCACGCAGCGCGAAGCGCGCATCCAGCGTTATGCGCTCCGGGGCTGAGAGAAACCCGGATTGCCATGCGAGACCCGCGAGGCCCGCGGCCACGGCGGCGATCACCGTGAGCCACGCCAGGTGCGCGAGCCGCCGCCGACTCGGAGGGAAACGTCTCGGAACGGCCGTACCGGGTCCCGCCGGCACGTCGTCACGCGAACCGGGCGCTTTCCCGTCGTTACCGTCAGGCGACGACGGCGCCGTCGAGCTGTCCCAAGCCACGCCGGATCACCCCGACGGCGCCGTCTAGCTGTCCCAGGCCACGCCGGATCACCCCATGGTCTCCAGCATGGACGTGAGCATAAAGCCCGTCTCAGCGACTGTGCTGCGGCCCCAGGTCGGCTATCGGAATCAGGCCCCGGCCGATTGATTGCTCCGTTGCCACGCTCGCGCGCCGGAGCTTGACAGGCGCGACGTGGGCGCGCCGACCACACCCGAGGATGCCTACCCACGGCCGTCCCGCGCCCCCAAGATCGACACAGCGAATCCGTCACCCGCGGCGCTCCGATCCAAGCCGAGATCTCGTTCGATGGCGGCGACGGGAACGACGGGGCGGGCCCGGGTGGCGCCCGAGGCCACGCAGGCTCAAGCCTCCTCGAGAAGGGAACGCTCGCACCCTGGCGTGCCCAGCCGCTCGTCTGACGTCACGATCGAGCCGCTCGTCTGACGTCACGATCGAGCCGCTCGGCGGACGTCACGTCGAGCGGTTGAAACCGGGACGCCGTCACGGACGGCGTCCCAGTTTGACGTGGTCACGATCGTCACCTCTGACCTGAGGTGGGCATCGACCACACCGAGGTGCCTATCCGAAGCTGAGGTGGGCATCGACCACACCGAGGTGGCTATCCGAAGCTGAGGTGGGCATCGACCACGCCGAGGTGCCTATCCGAAGCCGTGCCGCTCCCTGGGGATTGACACAACACATCCGGGCTCGACCAGAGAGCACCGGAACTACGTCAGGAGGATCAGAAGTCTCACTCTCAGCCCCGTCATCACAAGCGAACCGCCGACCGCGTGCTTCGCGCAGCGATCGCCTCGGCGCGCTCGCGGGCAGCGCCTGCACAGCTGCGCTGTCCGCGGGGGCCAGGTGACTAGCTGACGTCAGCGACGGCAGCTATCAGTGCAGTTCCACCAGCCGCGTCACTAGGGCAGGGAGCGCCGGCGAACGCGGACGCCCGCAGGGTCGAACAGCGGCTCAGGAGCGACCTCGCCCTTGACCCAGCGCCCGAAGATGTCGATCTCGACCTCGGCGCCGATGTCAAGGGCGGCCGGCAGGTAGGCGTACGCGATCGAGCACTCGACGGTGTAACCGTAGCCGCCGCTCGTGACGCTGCCGACGATCTCATCGCCTGCCCGCACCGGCTCGTTGCCGAGCGCGACCGACAGGGGGTCCTCCAGCACGATGCAGCGCAGCCTGGGCGGGCCCCCATCGCCCTCGCCCGCAGGCGAGGGCGGTGCAGAGCCGTCGCCTCCCGACATGGCGTCGCGCGCCTCGCGCAGCGCCTCACAGCCGATGAACTCCTTGTCCTCGCGCACGAAGGCGCCGAGCCCGGCCTGGTATGGGGTCCGCTCGGGGCTGATGTCGGCGGCCCACACGCGGTAGCCCTTCTCCAGACGCAGCGAATCGATCGCTCGGTAGCCGCCCGCCACCAACCCGTGCTCGCGCCCCGCCCCCCACAGCGCGCGCCACAGCCCGCTCCCGTACTCCGTCGGGCAGTAGAGCTCCCAACCCTGCTCGCCCACGCTCGTCACCCGCAGCGCGCGGACCGGCACGTCGCCAACGCTGACCTCGCGCAGCCGCATGTAGGCGAAGTCGAGCGGGTCGGGCGTGAGGCGCGCCAGGATGTCGTGAGCGCGCGGGCCCCACAGGCCGAAGCACGCCCAACTCGAGGTGACGTCGACGAGACGCACCGAGCCGTCGTCGGGCAGGTGCCGCCGGATCCAGCTCATATCGTGGCCTCCGAACGCGGTGGCGGTGACGATCTGGAAGAGCTCCTCCTCGACGCGCGCCACCGTGACGTTGCACTCGATCCCGCCACGCTCGTTGCACATCTGCGTGTACGCGATCTCGCCGACGTCGCGGGCCACGTGGTTGTCGCAGAGGCGCTCGAGCAGCGCAGCCGCCCCGGGGCCGCTCAGCTCGAGCTTGGCGAGCGAGGACTCGTCGAACAGCCCTGCGGTCTCGCGCGCAGCCCGGTGCTCGGCGCCGATTGCGGGCGACCAGTCGATCCCCGCCCAGTCGCGCGGGCGCAGCGACTCGTCGCCACCGGGAGCGTTGCTCTCATACCAGTTGACGCGCTCCCAGCCGGCGACCTCGCCGAACGAGGCGCCGTGCACGAGGTGCCACTCGTAGGCGCTCGAGATGCGCAGCGGCCGCCCCGTGTGGCGCTCACGCCCGGGGTAGCGAACGTCATCGTGGCCCTCGTAGACCTCGACCGCGCGCCTCAGCGTGTAGGCGGGCGACCGGTACTGCGGTCCGAAGCGGCGGATGTCGAGCGGCCAGACGTCGGCGGGCGGCTCGCCCGTGAGGGTCCACTCCGCCATCAGGCGGCCGACGCCCCCCGCGGCCGCGACGCCATGCCCGGAGAAGCCGGCCGCGACGAACAGGCCCCGCACCTCGCTCTCGCCGATGCACGGCTCGCCGTCGGGCGTGAACGCCTCCGGAGCGTTGATCACGCGGGCACCCGGGAGGTCCTCCATGTCGGGAAGGCGGCGCCGCAGGCTGTCGGAGATCTCATCGAAGCGCGGCCAGTCCTCGTCGAGCGCCCGGCCGTCGTAGTCGGACGGGATCCTGTCGAGCAGCTTCCCGTCCAGCGACCACGGTGCGCTGTCGCGCTCGTATCCGCCCATCAATAGGCCGGCGCCCTGCTCACGAAGATAGATCAGCAGGTCGGGATCGTAGAGAACGGGCAGGTGCTCCCCGTCCGTGAACTGGCGGAACGGATCGGTGACCAGGTACTGGTGCAGGAATGGGATCACCGGCACTCTGATCCCGGCCATGCGTCCGATCTCGGCCGCGAACATACCGCCCGCGATGACGACGAGCTCGGCCTCGATCTGACCGTCGTCGGTCCCGACGGCGCTCACGCGGCCGTGCCGGACCTCGATCCCCGTGACGGGCCGGTGCGAGAACACGCGACAGCCGCCCGCCCTCGCCCCCTCGAGCAGCGCGTCGATCAGCGCCTCCGGATCGAGGTAGCCATCGGTCGGCAGATGCGAGGCGCAGCGGACGGCGTCGGTGCTGATCAAGGGGAAGAGGCCTCTGGCCTCATCGGGGGTGAGCAGCTCGAGCGGCAGTCCCAACGCCCTCGCGCAGGCGATCTGGCGCATGATCTCGTGCTCGCGCTCATGGCTGCAGGCGAGCGTCACGCTGCCGCTCTGCACCCAGCCGCATTCGAGCTGACGGTAGGTGGCGACCGAGTCCATCATCAAGCGCGTGAGCGCGACGCTGCCGCGCATCTGGCCGACCATCGCGGCCGACTGGCGGGTCGAGCCGGCGCCCGCCTCGTGGCGCTCGAGGAGGATCACGTCATGCTCCCCGAGCTTCGCGAGGTGATAGGCGATCGAGGCGCCGGCGGCGCCGGCGCCGATGATCACGACGCGCGCGCGGTCGGGAAGCTCGCTCAGTTCAGGGTCTGCCATCGCACCACGTCGATCATGTTCCCATAGGCATTTATGGCTTGGCTGCTGTACCTTCACGTTCTTTTGTCACGGGCTCGCTCGGGCGAGTTGCCGTGAGGCGATCGTGCCGTGGGAGAAGGGAGTTCCGTGGACCTGGATGAGCTGAGGGCGCGCACCGACGCGGGAGAGATCGACACCGTCCTGCTGGCGATGACGGACATGCAGGGCCGGCTGCAGGGCAAGCGGCTGACAGCTCGACATTTTCTCGACGTCGTGGCCCATCACGGAGCCGAGGGGTGCAACTACCTCCTCGCCGTCGACGTCGACATGACCCCGGTCGACGGCTACGAGATGGCCTCGTGGGAGCGAGGCTACGGCGACTTCGAGATGCGGCCCGACATCGCGACGCTGCGCGAGGTGCCCTGGCACGAGGGGACGGCGATGTGCCTGGCCGATCTTGCGTGGGCGGACGGCGCCGATGTCGCGGCCTCGCCGCGGCAGGTGTTGCGGGCGCAGATCGCGCGCTTGGCGGAGCGTGGCTGGACCTCGAACGCCTCCACGGAGCTCGAGTTCATCGTGTTCCGGGACAGCTACGAGCAGGCGTGGCGCACGCGCTACCGCGATCTGGACCCCGCGAACCTGTACAACGTCGACTACTCGATGCTGGGGACCGCCCGCGTCGAGCCGTTGATCCGCCGGATCCGTAACGCGATGGCGGGCGCCGGGCTGGATGTGGAGAACTCCAAGGGCGAATGCAACCTCGGCCAGCACGAGATCAACTTCCGCTACGGGGACGCGCTGAGCTGCGCCGATGCCCACTCGATATACAAGAACGCGGCCAAGGAGATCGCCGCCCAGGAGGGCATGTCGATCACCTACATCGCCAAGTTCGACGCGCGCGAGGGCAACTCGTGCCACATCCACTTCTCGCTCGCCGACGACGATGGACCACTGTTCGCGCGCGAACGGGCCGTGTTCGAGTCGTTCCTCGCGGGGCAGCTTGCATGCCTGCGCGAGCTGACGCTGATGCTGGCACCCAACGTCAACTCCTACAAGCGCTACGCGGCGGGCTCGTTCGCCCCCACGGCAGTCGCCTGGGGAACGGACAACCGCACCTGCTCACTGCGCGTGGTCGGGCACGGCCCGGGCCTGCGCTTCGAGAACCGTGCGGGCGGCGCGGATCTGAATCCCTACATGGCGCTCAGCGCGATCATCGCGTCTGGCCTGCACGGCGTCGAGCAGGGACTGCAGCTCGAGGCGCCGTACATGGGCAACGCCTACCTCGCCACCGACAAGCCGCGCCTGCCGACGACGCTCCGGGAGGCACGGGATCTGTTCGCCGCCAGCGAGGTCGCGCGCGCGGCGTTCGGCGAGCACGTGGTCGCCCATTACGTGAACGCGGCCGACGTCGAGCTCGCCGCGTTCGAGACGGCGGTGACCGACTGGGAGCTGATGCGGGGGTTCGAGCGGCTGTGAGCGGCTCGGGTACGCCCGGGGATACGAGCGTCGGCGAACGGCGGGAGGCCTCGCCCGACGGCGTTCTGGCGGGGAGCGCGCTGGAGGCGCGCTCCCCTGACTGGGTCTTCGCCCCGGTCCGCTCGCTGACGGCGTTCGAGGAGACCGTCGAGCGGCTCGGCACTGCGATCAAGCTGGGGCTGCTCGGGCCGGGTGCCCGGTTGCCGGCAGAGCGGGAACTGTGCACGCGGCTGGGAATCGCGCGCTCGACGTTGCGCCAGGCGCTCACGGCGCTGGCCGAGAGCGGCTACCTGACGGCCGTGCGCGGTCGCGGTGGCGGCACATTCGTGGCGCAGGTGCTGCCGCCATCCGAGCCACCGCCGCCGGACGTGATCAGTGCGTGGCGGGACACGTGCGACGAGCGGATGACGGTCGAGGTCGGCGTCGCGATGCTCGCCGCCGAGCGGGCGACGCCCGCCGCGATCGACGGGCTGGCCGAGATCGTGATCGCGCTCGACTCGATGCTCCACGACTTCCCCTCCTACAGGCAGGCCGACATCCGCCTGCATGTCGGGCTCGCGGAGGCGACGCGCAGCCCTCGGTTGGTGGCCGCGATGACGGACGTGCAGGGGTCGATGACGGGGCTGATCGAGCTGATCGCACACCCGCCGAGCGTGCTCGCCTCCTCCAACGATCAGCACCACCGCCTGCTGGCGGCCGTCCGACGTCGCGACGCCGGCGCCGCGGCACGCGAGATGGCCGAGCACCTGCGCGGCACCGAGCACGTGCTCGCCGGGCTGCTGCCTCCGAACGGCACGCTGCCCCTCGGCAATGACTCGATATAGGTCAGCAATCTTGCACGGCCGGCCTCCCGTTACGCCGCGAACAAGCCGCTGTCCATGTGGCTCTTGACTTCCCGGCTGCGCCCGGTTAGGTTTCCGCGTCCATAAAGGGCGGACAAACAGACCTTTACCGGGGGAAGAGAAGGAGGATGGGATGACGTCAGGCACTGAGACGCTCACTGGAGACGAGAAACGACTGGCGGAGCTCGGCTACAAGCAGGAGCTCAACCGCGGCTGGAGCGGATTCTCCAACTTCGCGATCTCGTTCTCGATCATCTCGGTGCTGGCCGGATGCTTCACCACCTACGGGCAGGCGTTCAACAACGGCGGCCCGATCGCGATCTCGATCGCGTGGCCGGTCATCTGCACGATCATCCTGATCGGCGTCGCCTTCCCGATGTCGGAGCTGGCGTCGGCATTCCCGACCTCGGGCGGCATCTACTACTGGGCCTCGAAGCTCGGCGGCGCCGGCTGGGGCTGGTTCACCGGCTGGTTCAACCTGATCGGGCTCGTCGCGGTGGTCGCGTCGGTCGACTACGTGGTCTCGACCTTCCTGATCAACCTGCTCGGCCTCTACAACCTGCACTTCATCTTCAACTTCCCGGAGGCAGCCGGGCTCACGAAGGTGACCTCGGTCACCTATTCGGCGCACGTGAACTTCGCCGTGTTCGCCGTGATCCTGCTCATCCACGGGCTGCTCAACGTGTTCTCCAGCCACCTCGTGTCGGTGTTCAACGCGATCTCGGTCTGGTGGCACGTGATCGGCGTCGGCGTGATCGTCGTGATCCTCGTTCTCGTCCCATCCCACCACGCGAGCTTCTCGTACGTGTTTGGCCACCGGATCAACAACTCCGGCTTCAGCGACAGCATGTACTGGTACTACATATTGCCGGTCGGCTTCCTGTTGACGATGTACACAATCACCGGCTACGACGCCTCCGCGCACGTCTCTGAGGAGACCCACGGCGCCGCTCAGTCGGCGCCCAGGGGCGTGTGGCGATCGGTCTTCTACTCGGCCGTGATCGGCTACATCGTGCTGCTCGCGATCACGTTCGCCGTGCAGAGAAGCCAGGAGGCGACAATCCTCAAGGCCGCCTTCCCGTCGCTCGCGATCTTCGAGACCGCGCTCACCTCGGCGGGCGCGAAGGCCGTGATCCTGATCTCGACCGTCGGCCAGCTGTTCTGCGGCATGGCGTGCGTGACGAGCGCCTCGCGGATGACGTTCGCGTTCTCGCGCGACGGCGCCGTGCCCGGGCACAGCCTGTGGCGGCGCCTGGGCAGGAACCGCACGCCGTCGTTCGCGGTGCTGTTCGTGTGCCTGTTCGCGTTCATCGTCACGATCCCGGCGTACTTCCCGAACTCGGCCGGCACGCCGGTCGCGTTCCTCGCCGTCACCTCGATCTCGGTGATCGGCCTCTACATCGCCTACGTGATCCCCGTGTTCCTGCGCTGGCGCTACCGCGACAAGTTCGTGCGCGGGCCGTGGAACACCGGCGAGCGCTTCAGGTGGATGAACCCGATCGGGTTCGTCTGGGTGGCGATCTGCGTGGTCATCTTCTGCCTGCCGTTCACCCCCGCAGGCGTTCCCTTCGGCAAGACCTTCAGCTGGAACAGCGTCAACTACGCGCCGATCGTGACGATCGCGGTGATCCTCGGCGTCACGATCTGGTACCAGGTGTCGGCGAAGAAGTGGTTCAAGGGGCCGATCCGCACGATCGACGAACCGGACGCTGCGCCCGTGGCCCACGGGATCGGCTCGGCTCCGTGACGGTGGGATAGCGCTCCGATGAGCGACACTCTTGCAGTGCTCGAACCCGCCACGGAGGCGGTGCTCGAGGAGATTCCGCGCGCCGGCGTGCAGGACGTCGACGACGCCGTCGCCCGCGCGAAGGCGGCTTATCCGGCGTGGCGGGCGCTGACGCCGCCGGCTCGCGCCGAGCGCCTGCGGGCGCTCGCGGACGCGCTGGCGACGGAGCACGAGTCGCTGGCGGTGCTGGAGGCGCGCAACGCCGGCAAGCCGATCGTCGACGCACGCGGCGAGATCGGCATGACGATCGACACGTTCCGCTACTACGCGGGCGCGCCCGAACGGCTGCTGGGCGACACGATCCCGGTCGCGGGCGGCCAGGCGTTCACCGTGCGCGAGCCGCTCGGGGTCGTCGGCCTGATCACGCCGTGGAACTTCCCGCTGACGATCGCGTCGTGGAAGCTCGGCCCGGCGCTCGCGGCGGGCAACACGGTGGTGCTGAAGCCCGCCGAGCTGACGCCGCTGACGGCGATCCGCTTCGAGCAGATTGCGGTTGCCTCGGGCATTCCCGAGGGCGTCGTCAACGTCGTCGTCGGGCCCGGACGGACCTGCGGGCAGCGGCTCGTGGAGCACCCGGACGTCGCGAAGATCGCGTTCACGGGCTCGACGGAGATCGGGCGCTCGATCGCGATCGGCGCCGCCGGGACGATCAAGCGCGTGACGCTCGAGCTCGGCGGCAAGTCGCCGAACGTCATCTTCGAGGACGCCGATCTGGCGGCGGCCGCCGCCAGCGCCCCGGGGGCGGTGTTCGGCAACGCCGGCCAGGACTGCTGCGCACGCTCGCGGATCCTCGTGCAGAGCTCCGTTCTGGACCGCTTCATGGCGCTGCTGGAGGAGACGGTCGAGGCGGTCCGGGTGGGCGACCCACTCGATGAGCAGACGCAGATGGGCCCGCTGATCTCCGCCGGGCAGCGCGAGACGGTCTCCTCGTTCGTCGACGCCGACTCGCCGGTGGCGATCCGCGGCTCGGCTCCGTCGGGCCCCGGATACTGGTTTCCGCCGACGGTGCTGTGCCCGGTGGCACCGGATGACCGCGCCGCACGCGAGGAGATCTTCGGCCCGGTCGCGTGCGTGATCCCGTTCCGCGACGAGGAGGACGCGGTGCGGCTCGCCAACGACACGATCTACGGCCTGTCGGGCTCGGTCTGGACCCGCGACGGCGCCCGCGCGCTGCGCGTCGCGCGCGCGATCGAGACCGGCGTGCTGTCGATCAACTCCAACACGTCGGTCCGCGTGAGCACGCCGTTCGGCGGCTTCAAGCAGTCCGGCTACGGCCGCGAGCTCGGGCCGCACGCGCTCGACGCGTACACGGAACTGAAATCGATCTACTACGCCACCACATGAGGTTGCAAGGAAAAGTCTGCGTGATCACCGGCGCCGCCAGCGGCATCGGCCTCGCCAGCTGCGAGCGGTTCGCGGCAGAGGGAGCGCGCGTCGTCGGCGTGGACCTTCGCGAGCACAGCGTCGGCGAGCTCGCGCTCCAGGCCGACGTCACCGACGAGACGGCGGTGCGCGCGATGTACGCGCGCGTGCGCGCCGAGCTCGGCCGGATCGATGTCCTGTTCAACAACGCCGGCATCTCGCCGGATGACGACACCTCGGTGCTCGACACCACCCTCGAGGCGTGGGAGCGGGTGCAGGCCGCAAACCTCCGCAGCGTGTTCCTCTGCTGCAAGCACGGCATCCCCCACATGCTGGAGAACGACCCGTCCGGCGGCTCGGTGATCAACACCGCGTCGTTCGTCGCGGTCCTTGGCGCCGCGACCTCGCAGATCTCCTACACCGCGTCGAAGGGCGGCGTGCTCGCGCTCTCACGCGAGCTCGGCGTCGAGTTCGGACGCCGCGGCGTGCGTGTCAACGCTGTGTGCCCGGGGCCGGTCAACACGCCGCTGCTGCAGGAGCTGTTCGCCAAGGACCCTGAGCGAGCGGCCCGGCGGCTCGTGCACATCCCGATGGGACGCTTCGGCGAGGCATCCGAGATCGCGTCGGCGGTCCTGTTCCTCGCCAGCGACGACTCGAGCTTCATGACCGCCGGCACGCTGCTGGTCGACGGCGGCATCACCGGCGCGTACGTCACGCCGATGTAGCCCGTGGCGCCCCCGAAACCGTCCGCTTCAGTCGGTCGTGCGGCGCCGGTAGAGGCGCGTGGCGAGCGGCGCGAAGATGGCCAGCAGCGCCGCTGACCAGAGCAGCGAGGCGAGCACCGAGTGCTGCATCGGCCACACATGTACCGCGGCCGATGGGTTGGGGTTGGCGAACAGCTGCCGGGCGGCGGCGGTTACGGCGCTGACGGGGTTCCAGTTGGCGATCGTCCGCAGGACAGCCGGCATGTGCTCAGTCGGCACCAGCGCGTTGGAGATGATCGCGAGGGGGAACAGGATGACGAGCCCGATTCCCTGGGCGGACTCGGCGCTTTCGCTGACGGCTCCAAGACAGACGCAGGCCCACGACAGGGCGTAGCTGAACAGCAGGAAGATGCCGAACCCGGCGAGCGTCGAGGAGAGGCTGCCCTCAGGCCGCCAGCCGATGACCAGTCCGGTCACGGCGACGAAGGCGACGCAGATGACGGCGCTCATGAGGTCGGCGACGGATCGTCCGACGAGCACCGCCGGTCGCCACATCGGAAGGGTCCTGAAGCGGTCGATCACACCGGTGCCGAGGTCGTCGCTGAGGCCAACGGCGGTACCGATCGCCGAGGTCGTGAGGTTGAGCGCGAGCATCCCGGCGATCGCGTAGTCGGCGTAGCTGCCGACGTGCGGCAGCGTGATGCCGGCGCCGATCACGTACACGAACAGCAGCGTGAACAGGATTGGCTGGATGGTGACGTCGGAGAGTCGCAGTGGCTCGCGCGCGATGTGCACGAGGTTGCGCCCGGTGAGCACGGCGACGTCGCCGAGCCGGCGCGTCAGACGGTGGGTGCCGACCGGCCTCGGAACCGGCGCGGCGGGTATGGTCGAGACGCTCATCGGTGTGTGACCTCCAGTTGCTCGTCCTCGTCACGCTCGCCGCTGGGCTCGCTGCCCGTGGGGTGGCCCGTGAGCGCAAAGAAGACATCGTCGAGTGATGGTTGGTGGACATCGACGTCGTCGACCGTGACCCCCGCTGCGTCGAGGGCGCGCACGACGCTCGTGGCAAAGCCGCCGGCACTGCGGACCGGCGCGCGCAGGCGCCGGCCGTCATGACTCACCTGCAAGGGGCCGGCGAGGAGTGGTTGCAGCGCGACGGCGGCGTCGGGATGCGGCTCGCTGAGCGTTACCTCGAGGCGCGCTCCTCCGACCTGCGCCTTCAGCTCGGCCGCCGTGCCATCGGCGATCGCCCGACCATGATCGATCACCACGATCCGGTCCGCGAGCTCGTCGGCCTCGTCGAGATACTGGGTCGTGAGCAGCAGCGTGACGCCATCGGCCACGAGCCCCCGGATCACGTCCCACATACGCGCTCTGCTGGTCGGATCAAGCCCAGTCGTCGGCTCGTCGAGGAACAGCACGGGCGGTCGCGTTAGCAGTCCGGCCGCGAGGTCTAGCCGTCGCCGCATCCCGCCCGAATAGCCTTTCAGCACGCGGTCCGCGGCCTGCTCGAGACCGAACTGATCCAGCAGCTCGGTTGCGCGAGTGCGCGCCTCGGTCCGGCGCAGCCCGCTCAGCCGGCCGATCATCACGAGGTTCTGGCGGCCGGTCAACAGCACGTCGAGGGTGGCGTCCTGGGCGGTGACCCCGATGTTGCGCTGCACGGCGCCCGGGTCGCGTAGGACGTCATAGCTGGCGACCCGGGCCGACCCTTCGTCTGGAATCGTCAGCGTGGTCAGGATCCGGACCGCGGTGGTCTTGCCCGCGCCGTTGGGGCCGAGGACGCCGAGGATCGCGCCGGCCGGAACCTCCAGGTCGAGCCCGTCGAGCGCACGGGTCTCCCCGAACCGCTTCGTCAGCCCCTGGGCTTCGATCACCATACCACTCGCTCCTTTTCTAACTTGCCGCCCGGCTAGGTCGATATGAGCCGGAGCGTAGAATTTTTCTAGCCGGCTGTCAAGTAATCTTCCGCTGTATGGCTCAGCCACGGCAATCAGCGCTCGAGAACCACGACGTCGCCGCGCCGGAGCCCGCCCGGCGCGGACGCCCGCGCGGGTCGACGCGCGAGCGCATCCTCGACGTCGCGCTCGAGCTCTTCACCGCCCAGGGCTACGAGCAGACGTCGCTGCGCGAGATCGCCACCCGCCTAGGTGTCACCAAAGCCGCCCTCTACTTCCACTTCGAGCGCAAGGAGGAGATCCTGCTCGAGCTGCACATGCGCCTGCACGCGCTCGGTCGAGATGTCCTGAACCAGCTCGCGGAGATCGAGGATGACCAGCAGCGCGCGGACGCGTGGCCGGCGGTGATCGACCAGCTGATCGCGCAGGTCATCGACAACCGCGAGCTCTTCCTGTTTCACCTGCGCAACCACAATGCGCTCCGCCAGCTCGAGTACGACGAGCGTCACGCGGCCGAGAACGAGGACATCCTGCAGACGATCGGACGCCTGCTGGCCAGCCACGCGGTCCCGCTCGCCCAGCGCGTGCGGATGGCCTGCTCGATCGGAGCGCTGGCGGGCGTCATCGTCGGCGAGGGCAGCGCGTTCGCCGACGTGCCGCCCGTCGAGCTCACAGAGCTCGTGCGCGACGCCGTCGGCGATCTCCTACGTTCTCCTCGCCCTCCTAACCCCTCCTAACCCCTCCTGGCCGGCCTAGCCTAGCGGTCGGCGCCGAGCGCGGCCAGAGCCGCCGCGAGCTGGCTGCGCGAGCGCACGCCGAGCTTGGCGTAGGCGCGTGAGAGGTGCACCTCGACCGTGTGCACGGTGACGACCAGCTCGCGCGCGATCTCCTTGTTCGAGAGCCCCTGTGCCGCGAGCCTGACGACGCGCGCCTCCGCTCCCGTCAGCCCGCCCTCGGCCTGGGGACGGCGCGCACCCACGCGAGCCAGCTCCGAGCGGGCGCGCCGCGCCCAGCCGTCGCAGCCGAGCTCCTCGAATTCGACGGCCGCTCGATCGAGCGCGTCGCGCGCGGCGCCCCACCTGCGATGGCGGCGCAGCAGGCGCCCGAGCACGAGCAGCGAGCGCGCCTCATCGAAGCGCAGGCCGAGTGCGCCGTACGCGCACGCCGACTGCTCCAGCATCGTCACGGCCGGCCCGTCGTGGCCAGCGGCCAGCCGCACGATCGCCTCGGAGCGCTCAGCCGTCGCCAGCCCCCAGGGATGGTCCTGCGCACGAGCGAGCTCGGCGAGCCGCGCGAGCACCGCGCGGGCCTCCGCCGGCCTGTCGAGCTCGACCAGCGCCTCCACCAGATCGCCCGCCACCGGGAAGGCTCCGGGATCGTCGATGTGCTCGCGCCGCGTGTGCTCCCACACCTCGCCCAGCCGCTCCGCCGCCGTCGCCGGATCGTTGTCGAGCAGCGCGGCGATCCCGAGCGCACGCAGCGACTCGAGCCGGTTCCAGCGTCGCAGCCCGGCGACCGCGAGCGCGGCCGTCGCGGCCGCGACGGCCGCCTGTGGATCGCCGATCACCGCCGCCAGCAGCGCCTCGCCGCGCAGCCGGGCGGCCGTGAGATCCGCCTCGCTCCCCGCGTCCCAGTTTGCGAGCCGCTGCTGTGCGTCGGGGATGTCGCCGGCGCGCAGCGCGAACTCCCATGCCTGGATCTGGCAGATCGTTCGCGTCAATGCCTCGCCGCGCTCGTCGGCGATCGCCAGCAGAGACGTGATCGCCGCTCGCGCGCGTGCCTGCTCCCCGCGAAAGGCGAGCCGCACGGCAGCCGGGCGCTCGATCGAACCCTCGTACAGGCTGAGACCATCGGGCACGGGAGCGCCTCCACCCAGAGGCTCGAGCGCCGGGCGGCCCGACAGGACGCGGACCCACGCCCGGGCGACGAGCAGGCGCTGGCGCCCCCGCGCGTCGAGCGCCGGCAGCCGCAACCCCTCCTCGGCGAACCGGGCCGCCTCGTCGAGGCGCTCGGTCAGGATCACCGCATACAGGGCTGCCTTCAATGCCAGCGCGGTCGCGCGCAGCGAGGGCTCGCCCTCGCTGTGCTCCAGCGCCCGCTCCAGATGCTGCTCGTGCTCGGCGAGGTCCAACGTGGCCTCCGCCAGCAGCAGATGCGCGCGGGCACGCGGCGCGCCGGCGGGAAGCTCCTGCAGCCAGCGTGCCATCAGCTCGGAGATGCCGTCAACCTGGTAGTCCCGCAGCAGGTACTCGCCGAGCGCCAGGACGCGCTCGGGCAGCTGCGCATCGCCCGGCGGCGTGAGCGCCAGCGCGTGCCCCGCCAGCTCCACCGCGTCGTGCAGGGCAGCGCGACGCATCGCCAGCTCCGCGGCGGCGGCGAGCCGGCTCGCCCGCGCCGCGTCGTGACCGGCGGTTGCCATCGCCAGGTGATGAGCGGCGCGAATCTCATCGACGAGCGCGCCGGCGAGCTCCTGGTGCAGCGCGTGGCGCTGCGCGCTCGTGGACTGCTGGACGGCCGCGGCCGCCAGCAACGGGTGCGAGGGACGCAGGCGCCCGCGATCCGGCAGCAGAACGCCCTCGGCAACAGCCCCCTCCAGTCCATCCGCTCCGCAAACGACGGCGAGCTCGGTCTCCGTGATCTGCGGGCTGATCGCCACCGCCAGCAGCGCCCGCCGGCTCGCCGTGGGCAGCTGGGCGAGGCGCTCCCGGAAGAGATCGCCGGCGAGCGACTCGGAGGCAGGCGCGGCGACGTTCTCCAGCTGCCCGCCCCGCAGCAGCACCCGCGCGAGCTCCAGGATCACGAGCGGGTTGCCCTGCGAGATCTCCACGACCTGGCGCAGCTGGCGCGAGGGCAGGCTCACGGAGCGCGTCGCGAGCAGCTTGCGGGTGTCCGCCACGTCGAGCGCGCTCACCGGGATCCGCGCGATCAGCTGGGGCGTGAACGCCCGCTCGAGCTCCGATTCGGCGCCCGAGCGGCGCGCCAGCAGGAAACGGACGCGCGCGCCTGCCGCCCGCCGCGCGGTGAAGACGAGGACGCCCGCCGAGCCGGCATCGAGCCACTGCGCGTCGTCGACCGCGATCAGCAGGGGCTCGCGCCTGGCCAGCTGACGCAGCGCGTTCACGAACCCGGCGGCGATCGCGAGCGGCTCGGGCGGCAGACCCGCCGGTTCCGCGCGGGCCAGCGCCACCTGCAACGCCCGGTGCTGAGGGGCCGGCAGGCCCGCCAGCTCCTCGTCGCCGGCCTCGTCCAGCATGTCGGAGAGCCCCGCGAAGGAGATCTGCAGCTCGGACTCGGCGGGGCGCGCCGCCAGCACGCGGAAGCCGCGGGCGCGAGCCAGCTCGGCGGCGGCGTCCAGCAGCGCGGTCTTGCCGATTCCCGCAACGCCGGCCAGCACTGCGGCGGGCGCCGACGGCCGCTCGCCCAGCAGCTCCCGCAGGGCGGCCATCTCGCGGGCGCGGCCGACGAGGTTCGCAGCGCGCATTACGCCCGCGCCCGCGCCTCCAGACGACGCCGGGCGCGCTCGCTGGCCGGCTCGCTCAGCGCGCGAGCGCGCTCGGCCGCCGCCATCGCTCCGCCGATCCCGAGGATCGTCCACGTCAGCGGATCCTCCAGGAAGTCCGCGTAGAGCATCGTGTGCAGCATGAGCGCCAGGAAGGCGGCCGCGAGCGCCGCCCGGGGCGGGTTCGCGCGAGCGCCCCGCATCAGCGTCACCGCCGCCACGATCACGAGCGCGAGGTAGAGGATCTCGCCGATCAGCCCCTGCTCCGCCGCAATCGTGATCGGGATCGTGTGCGAGGCCGCGAGCGGCGTGGGCGTGCCTTGGTTGTGCTTGCGGTATTCAACGACGAACGACCCGGAGCCGTAGCCCCACAGCGGCCGCTGCGCGAACAGGTCGATGCCGCCGCTGACGAGGTTCGCGCGCCCGCTCGAGGCGCCGTTGAGCCCCTGGTTGAGGCCAAATGTCTTCGGCGCGATCGCGGCCGCCGCACCGCCGAGCACGATCACGACAGCGCCGGCGGCGAGCACCGGTCTCGCCTTCCAGCGCAGCGCCAGCAACGTGCCGAGCCCCAGCAGCAGCGCCGCCAGGCTCGAGCGCGACAGCGTCAGCACCAAGCCGGCCCACAGAACCGCGAGCAGCGCAGTGACCGCCAGCTGCATCCGCGGGCGGGCGTCGTAGAGCAGCACCGCGGCCAGCATGATCATCACGAGCGCCAGGTAGCGCCCGAAGATGTCCGGGTCGAAGAACACCGAGTTGACGGTGAAGTACGTGTGCACCTCGTTGGCGGCGATCAGCTTCGGGTTGAGCAGCAGCGTCTTGGTGGCGTACTCGACGAAGCCGATGCAGGCGAAGATCACCGCCAGCGCGACCGTGACCGTCAGGCAGGTCGTGATCAGTGACCGGTCCCACTCGAGCTCCCACAGCAGCGCCAGCAGCAGCGCGAACGGGACGTAGAAGAACACCATCTGCTGCAGCGCCTTCTCGAAGCCCGACGAGGCCGCAATCGTCGGGGAGTACACGGACTGGATCGCATACAGCACGAGCGCCGCCGCGAGCAGCCGCCCCAGCCAACCGAGCGACGGCCGCGCGCGCGGCATTGCGCCGTCCTGCGCGGCGCCGGCGCCGTCCTGCGCGGCGCCGGCGCCATCCTGCGCGGCGCCGGCGCCATCCTGTGCGGCGCCGGCGGCGCCGTCACGGAGCGCCGTCACGATCCACGCCACGGAGGCTGCGGCGACGACGAAATACAGCGGCACGAGCAGGTTGGACGTGTTGCCGCCCGCGGAGATCGGGATCCGGAACGGCAGCGCCACCATCACCAGCGGTCCGAGCAGACGCGGGCGGCGGGCGATCAGCAGCGCCGCGCCGGCAAGCGCCACCAGCGCAACGGCGGCGCCGACCGCCGCCTGCAGCGGATGCCGGTGCACGATGCTGAGCTGCGGCGAGTGCCAGATGTCGACGAGCAGCAGCGCCGGCGCCAGGAGGAGCGCGCCGAGCATCGCGATCGCCCGTCGCCGCGCGTCGGCGATCAGCAGCGTCCCCGCCGCGAGCAGGGCAACCACGATCACGCCGAGCTTCGGGAGCGGCCCAGACAGCGCGGCGAACGGGATCACGAGCCGACAGCGTAGAGAACCGCTGTTAACGGGGATCCGGAGCGTTCGATCCCGTAACGGATCCTCTACGCTGCTGGGCATGTCCGCTGCGAAGCTCTCGCTGGCGTGTGGGCTGGCGGCCGTTTCGCTCTGCGGGTGCGGCATCGCGCAGAAGCCGATCGCCGGCACCAGCAAACTCGCAAGCCGGCCCGGCAACCATGCCAAGGTCGACGACCCGCGCATCCAGCATCTCACGTGCATGCTGCAGGCGGGCCTGCAGGCCCGCCCCTTCACGGCGAGCGGCGGCCGGCCCGGGATCCAGGTGGGTGGCCCGCCGGGCGGTCCCACGATCGTCTTCTACGCCACGCCGGGAGCGGCGCAGGCGCTGCAGATCAGCGGCGAGGCGCAGGCGGCGGAGGTGATCGGCAACGCGTTGCTGTATCCGAACGTCGGCTCCGACAAGGAGCTCTCGACGATCGAGGGCTGTCTGGCGATCGGCGTGCCCGGTTAACCTCACTACCGTTCGATGAACCCCTCCGCACCCACCGCCGCTCCCGCCACGCCGCCGGCGCCCGTCAGCTCGGCCGCCCGCCGGCCCCGGGCCCCGCGTGGCTCGAGCGGTCGCTTCTACCTGTGGCTCACGCTCGCCGCGCTCGTGATCGCGTCGCTGTCGCTGCTGTTCCCCTCGACGGACAGCTACGACCCGTGGGCCTGGCTGGTGTGGGGTCGCGAGATCCTGCACCTCTCTCTGCACACGCCCGGCGGGCCGACGTGGAAGCCGCTGCCGGTGATCTTCACGACCGTGTTCGCGCTGTTCGGGGGCGCGCAGCCGTTCCTCTGGCTGGTGATCGCCCGCGCCGGCGCGCTGATCGCGTGCGTGATCGCGTTCAAGCTGAGCGCGCGGATCGTATGGGGTCTGCGGGCCCGGCCGCAGGAGGGCTCCACCGCCGCCGCGCCTGCGGGCGCGGGCGGCGTCGCACCTAGGACTGCGGAGCGCACCGGCGCCTGGACGCGGCTGGTGGAGCTGGCGCCGGCCCTCCTGGCCGGCGCCATCGCCCTGGTCGGCCTCGCGCTCACCGGCGGCTTCCTGTCGGCGAGCACGCTCGGCTACTCCGAGGGACTCATGGTCGCGGCCGTTCTGATCGCCGTCGAGCGTCACCTCGACGGCCACCGCCAGCAGGCGTTTGTGTTCGGCTTCGTCGCGGCTCTCGACCGGCCCGAGGTGTGGCTGTTCTGGGGTCCCTACGGGCTGTGGCTGATGTGGAGGCAGCCAAGCTCACGCAAGCTCGTGGTGAGCCTCGCGGTGCTGACGCTCGTGCTCTGGTTCGTGCCTCAGAAGCTCGGCGGCGGCTCGTGGTTCAGCGGCGTCTCGCGCGCACAGCATCCGCGCTCGAACAGCTCCGCGTTCGCCGCTTGCCCGTTCTGCGCCGAGTTGCGCTACCACGCGTGGCCGCAGGTGCTGCTGCGGATCAAGGTGGCGGCCGCCTTGGCCGTCGGCGTGGCGCTCGTGCTGCTCGCCGTCGCCTGGCGCCGTCGCCCGGAGTTGCTCCAGTGGCGCCTGTGGCGCGCCGACGGCGGCCTGCGCAGCGCGAGCAACCGCGAGCGCGCGATGCTGACCTTGGTGCTGTGCGGGCTCTTCGGCCTCGGCTGGTGGATGCTCGTCGGGCTCGAGACGCAGGCCGGCTTCTCGGGCAACGACCGTTACCTGGTGCTCGGCTCGGCGTTCATCGACGTGGCGGGCGGCGCCGGCTTCGGCTGGGCTGCGGTCGCGCTCGCACGGCGCGCAGCGCGGCTGGGTGGGTCGCGGCCCGAGGGCGTGCGCGCCGGCGGCGGCGTCGCGACGGCGCTCACGACCGCGCTGTGCGCGCTGGTGTTCGTCGGCGTGCCGAACTGGGTGGGCGCCAACCTGATCAGCATCTCGCGGACGCACCGTTCGCTGCTCTACCAGGCGCACCTGCGCCAGGACGTCGAGGCGCTCATCCAGCGCGCGGGGGGCGCGAAGGCGGTGCTCGCCTGCGGGAGCGTGATGTCCGAGGGCTTCCAGGTGCCGATGGTCGCCTGGTATCTCGACGTCCGCACGCTCGGCGTGCAGGCACCACCGGCAGTCACGCCGGCGGGGGTGGCGAATCCACCACTGCCCTGGCCGAACGTGATCTTCCAGGACCGTGACACCGAGAGCGCGTCGCTGCTGCCGCTGCCGCAGACGATCATGGCCTGGGAGGCCGCCGGCGCGCACTATGCGTTTACGCCCACTCGCACCGTGTACTTCTTCGAGGACTGCCGGAAGTAGATTCGATGGCCGCGACGGTCGCAGCGCCAGCGCGCAGGGGGCCCGACGTCCGGCGGGGCGTGCCCGACTGGGCGCTGCGGATTCCCCTGTGGGTGCCGATAACCGGGCTGCTGGTCGCGCTGATCGCGGTCTCGGCGGTGCTGCGCACGCGCTATATCGGCGGGCAGTTCTGGATGGACGAGGCGCTCGCCGTCGGGATCTCATCGCACTCGCTGTCGGCGATCCCAGGCGTGCTGCGCCACGACGGCTCGCCCCCCTTCTACTACGTGCTGCTGCACATCTGGATGTCGATGTTCGGCTCCTCCGAGGTGGCCACGCACGCGCTGTCGCTGCTGTTCGGCCTGCTCACGATCCCGATCGGGATGTGGGCGGGATGGAGCCTTCTCGGCCGGCGCGCCGGCGTGTACAGCGCGGTGCTGTTCGCGTTCAACGCGTTCATCACCCAGTACAGCCAGGAGACGCGGATGTACTCGCTGATGGCGCTCCTCGGTCTGCTGGCGACCGCCGGCTTCCTGCACGGCTTCGTGTACCGGCGGCGGCGCTACGTGGCGCTGTTCGCCGTCGCGCAGGCGCTGATGCTGTACACGCACGCATGGGGAATCCTCTATGGCGCCGCCTCGGTGATCGCGTTCGCGCTCGTCTACCGGCTGAGCGACGACCGCGAGAACCTGCTCAAGGACGCGATCCTCGCCTACATCGGCGTCGGCGTCCTATTCGCGCCATGGCTGCCGAACTTCCTTTATCAGGCGACCCACACGGCGGCCCCGTGGGACACCGCGCCGCGCTTCGGCGCGCCAGTGCAGCTCTCGCGCAACGTGCTCGGCGGCGACCGCGTCGCCGTCGTGCTCGTGTTCGGCGCGTTGATCGGCCTCGTGCCGCTGATGGTGCGCCGCGCGCGGCGCACGCTCGACGCGAAGCTCATGTGGGTGCTGATCGTGATCCCGACCGCGACGCTCCTGCTCGGCTGGGTCTCCTCACAGGTCACACCCGCTTGGGTGCCGCGCTACTTCGCCCCGATCCTCGCGCCGATCCTGCTGCTGATCGCGCTCGGGCTCGTCCGGGCCGGCCTCGTCGGCCTGATCGCGCTCGCGCTGTCGGTCGTGTTCGTTGTCAACCAGGTGTCCTACAGCCCGAAGTACAAGAGCGACATGCGGATCGTGGGCAGCGAGATGGGGCCGCTGGTGCATCGCGGCGACCTCGTCATCGTCGGCCAGCCTGAGCAGACGCCGCTCGCCTATTACTACCTCCCCGGTGGGCTGCAATTCGCGAACACGAGCGGCGGCGCGGTCGGCGACCCGACCTACATGAACTGGGTAGGGGCGCTCGCCCGCCTGCAGAGCCCCGACTGGCGCGCGACCGTCACCGGACTGATCGATGGCCTGCGGCCGGGGCAGCAGCTGCTGTTCATCCGCCCGCTCACCGAGGGCGTCCAGAACTGGCAGGCGCCGTGGACGATCATGGTCAGACGGCGTTCAGCGCAGTGGGGTGCCATCATCGCTGCAGACAGGCAACTCGTGCCGGAGGCCGTCGCTCCTCACGTCTACCCAGGCGCTTGCTGCGTCGCAGACAGCGCCGTCCTCTACAAAAAGGTCGCCTGACCCATCCGCCATGCCCAAACCGACACCTTCAAACGGCGCTGTGCCCGACTGCGACATCACCTCCTCCGCGCCCAGCTGCGACATCACCTCCTCCGCGCCCGGCTCCGACATCACCTCCTCGCGTCCCGTGCTCGTGCTCGGCGGCGGCCCAGCAGGTCTCACCGCCGGCTATCTGCTCGCCAAGCAGGGCAAGCCCGTGATCGTGCTCGAGTCGACCGACCAGGTCGGCGGCATCGCCCGCACTGAGGTGCGCGACGGCTACCGCTTCGACCTCGGCGGCCACCGCTTCTTCACCAAGGTCAAGGAGGTCGACGACCTCTGGCACGAGATCATGGAGGAGGAGTTCCTCAAGCGCCCACGCCAGTCGCGGATCTACTGGAACGACAAGTTCCTCGAGTACCCGCTCGACGGCATGGATGTGATCAAGAAGCTCGGTCCGATCGAGCTGATGCGCTGCGGGCTCTCCTACCTGTGGGCGGCGCTCAAGCCCAAGGGCAAGGAGGAGACCTTCGAGGACTGGGTGTCCAACCGCTTCGGCAAGCGCCTCTATCACCACTTCTTCAAGACCTACACCGAGAAGCTGTGGGGCGTGCGCGCGGATGAGATCCGCGCCGAGTGGGCCGCCCAGCGGATCAAGGGCCTTTCCTTCTTCAGCGCGGCCAAGTCGGCGTTCTTCGGCAACAAGGGCAACAAGATCAAGTCGCTCATCTCGGAGTTCAACTACCCGCGGTTCGGGCCCGGGCAGATGTGGGAGCAGATGACCGAGGACATCCGCGCCAACGGCGGCGAGGTGCGGTTGAATGCGCCGGTGACGCGGCTGCGGATCGAGGGCGGTCGAGTGGTCGAGGTCATCGCCGGCGGCGAGACGCTGACCCCGTCGCACGTGATCTCCTCGCTGCCGCTGCGCACGACGGTCGGGATCGCCGATCCCGAGGCGCCCGTCGACGTGCGTGACGCTGCGCGCGGCCTGCGCTATCGCGAGTTCCTCACGGTTCTGCTCGTGATCGCCGGCGAGGACCCCTTCCCCGACAACTGGATCTACATCCATCAGCCGGGGGTCCGCGTGCTCCGGATCCAGAACTTCAAGTCGTGGAGCCCGTGGATGGTGCCCGACCCCGCCGACGCCTCGATCGGGATGGAGTATTTCTGCTTCGAGGGTGACGAGCTGTGGACGATGCGTGACGACGATCTCGTCGCGATGGCCGCCCAGGAGATCGAGAAGCTCCACCTCGCGCCGGCGAGCAAGGTCAAGTTCGGCTTCGTCGCCCGCGTGCACAAGGCCTACCCGATCTACGACGAGCTGTATGCCGATCGCGTCGCCACGATCCGCACGTGGCTCGACACGATCGCCAACCTCACCCAGGTCGGGCGTAACGGTCTGCACCGCTACAACAACTCCGACCATTCGATGCTGACCGCGATGCGCGCGGTCGACAACATCCTGCTGGGAACGCACCACGACATCTGGGCGGTCAACGCCGAGAGCGTGTACCACGAGGAGGATGTCCAGAACGAGGATCCCTACCGCAAGCCACCGTCGACTCCGGCGATGGAGCAGCCGCTCGCCTCCGAGCACTGAATCGGGGAGACAATGGCCGCGGGCATGCAACAGCTGGACGGCATCGCGACCCCCGGCGGTATCGTGCGAGGCGTCGACCGGTTGACGGTCCGCCGGCGGCTGCGCGTCGGCGGCGCAGGGGTGCGCGGCAGCGGGCGGGAACGCGACAGCGGGCGGGCGGGCGGCAGCGCGCGGGCGGGCGGCAGCGCGCGGGTGCGGGGGTCGGTCATGCTCGCACTCGTGGCGCTCGCGACCTGCGCGCCGGCGGCCGCGGCGTCGGGCACCGCGAAGGGGACCGCGACAGCGACGGGCGCGGCGTCGATTTCGAAGACGGCTACGACGACAGCGGGGGCGATCACGGTTCCGCAGAGCCTGTCGAACCCGCTCGCGCCGGGCGTGCCGCTGACGAGCGCCACCGTGTCGACCACGACGCCGACCGTGAGCGTCTCGACATCGAGCTCCTCCAGCGGCGGTATCAGCGGCTCCGACGCGGCCCTGATCGCCATCGGCGCGATCGTCGTGCTCGTCGGGGTCTCCTTCTATATCTGGCGCGACGCCCGACGGCACGCGCCCGTCAAGGCGGGCGCCGACCCGGCCTCGCTGGACGGCGGCCGCAGAGCCACGAAGGCCACACCCAAGCAGCGCAAGCTCAGCCCCGCCGAGCGCAAGCGGCGCAAGCGCGGCCGGGCACGGTAGCGGGGCCAGCCGCTCGCCGTTACGCCGCCGCCTCGAGGCGGCGGATGCGTGCGCGCGCCTTCGTCAGCCGCTTGTTGACGTTGTTGATCGAGCGCGTTCCGCTCGCCGCACGCTGCGCGATCTCCCGGTAGCTGTAGCCGCCGATCACGAGCGTGAGATCCTCGCGCTGGCGGTCCGGTAGAGAGGCGAGCGTGGCGAGCGCCCGCCTTGCCTCGAGCAGGTCGTCGAGTGGCTGCGCGGCCCCGAGCAGCGGCTCCCAGCCCTGATCGCCGCCGAGGTCCTCGAGGCGCACATCGCGCCACTCCTGTCTGGACAGCCGGTAGGCCTCGTGGACGGCCACCGTGCGCAGCCAGGCGAACAACGCCGGCGTCCGCTCGGGCTGGAGCCTCAGCAACACGAGCCACGCGCCCTGGCATGCATCCTCGATCAGCTCCTGCGACGCGTTGACGGATCTGGCGACCGCGCGCACCAGCGGGCGGTGGTGGCGCCGGAACAGCTCCTCTTCGTCCCCGCGGGCGCCCGCACCGAGAGCTCGAGCATCGGCGACGGGGACCGGATCGAACGATTCGCCCCACCTGCTGCACGGAAGCTCGACCAGCTGTCCGGATCGGGACCCAGCCGGCACCCCCGCGGCACCCATTTCGACCATAAGGACTCCAAATGAATCGTGATTGATACATTTTCCGCCTTCGTCGGCGGCTTGGACATGTACACTAACACATGTTCAGTTAGATTCAATTTGATTCCAGGGAGGTGCCTCGTGTTGTTCCTGTCAGCCGCTGTCACTGCGACCCCCGATCCGATGGGTCTGCCGGGAAGCAATGTCCTTCAACAGATCGTCAACGGCACGGAGGCGTGGGCACTCACGATCTCCCTGCTGGGAGCGTTCATCGGCGCCGGACTCTGGGCCGTGGCCTCGCACACGCAGAGCCACCACTACGCCGCACGCGGGCGGATGGCGGCGCTCGTCTCCGCCGCATCTGCGCTCGTGATCGGTGCGGGGCCCGGGCTCATCAACTTCTTCGAGCACCTCGGGACGACGGCCCGATGAGCCGCGGGACTGCCGCCGCCGTGCTCGTCGTCGGACTCGCCGCTGTGGTGATCGGCACCGGCGGAGCACGCGCATCAACCGTTGGGCGCACCCGGCAACCGATCGCGGTGGCCGCCCGCGCGCGGGGGCGGGAAGCGCGGATCGCACTCGGCCTGCGGACCTCGTCGCCGAGCGAGCAGACGATCTCGAGCGAACCCGTGTCTCCGCTGCCTTCGCTTCCGGTCGCGAGCGCCAGGAGCGACTCGCTGAGCGGGACGCTGAGCGGGGTCGCCGGCGCGCTCGCGAATCCGATCGGTGCCGGTGCCGGCACGCTGGCCGGCGCCGGGCTCGGAGCGATCGACTCATGGGTCCTGAACGGCGCCGGCGCTGCGCTCACCGCCACCGCCGGGGCGATCAGCCAGACCACGGCGCCGCGGTTGCAGAGCACCTGGTTCTCGTCCAGCTATTGGCGCGTGGCCGGCCTCGCGACGCTGCTGACCTTGCCGTTTCTATTCGCGGCGGCGGTGCAGGCGCTGCTCCGCTCAGACCTGGCTCTGCTGCTGCGCGCCGCGTTCTGCTACCTGCCCCTTGCGATGGTCGGCCTCAGCCTGGCCGCGCCGTTGACGATGCTGCTGCTCTCAGCCACCGACGAGCTGTGCGCTGCCGTCTCGCCCACGGGCGAGACGGGAGGGGCCCACTTCCTCAGCTCAGCCGCGCTCGCGGCGACGGGTGTCTCCGCGTTCGACGGCTCGGACTTCCTGGCGTTCGTCGTCGGCCTGTTCACCGTCGCGGCCGCGCTCGCCCTGCTGCTCGAGATGCTGATCCGTGAGGCGGCCGTGTACGTCGTCGTCCTGATGCTGCCGCTGGCGTTTGCGGCGATGGTCTGGCCGGCCCGGCGCATCTGGGCGATCCGCATGCTCGAACTGCTCGTGTCGTTGATCCTGTCGAAGTTCGCGGTCGTGGCGGTGCTCGCGCTCGGAGGCGCCGCCTACGGAGACGGCACCAGTGATCCCTCGCGACTGCTCACGGCGATGGCGCTCGTCCTCCTGTCCACGTTCGCGCCGTGGGCGATGCTGCGGCTGATCCCGTTCACGGAGATCGCCGCGGGCGCGGGCGGTGCGCTCCGCAGCGAGGCGCCACGACTGAGGAGCACGGCCGCTGCGGCCACGGAGCTCGGCGGCCTGGCGGCCGAGTGGCTGCCCTCGGTGATTTCGAGCATGCGAGAGCACGCCCACGACGCGGGACAGCAGGTCACGCGCACGCCGGATGAGCGGGCGCTCACATCTGGCACCGCCGACCTCGGCGCTGCCGGCGCCCGTGAGCCCGCGGCCGGCGCGAATGCGGCCCACCCCGAAGCCGAGCCCGGTCCAAGCGCAGACGCGGCGTCCGGTACCGGTGCCGAGCCCAGCGCGGGCACAGACGCGGCGTCCGGTACCGGTGCCGAGCCCGGCGCGGACGCGTCAGCGCCGTTGCGCGCCGGAGCCGAGCCCGACTCAGAGCCGTCAACCGAGCCGGGTAGCCCGGGGGCGGCCCGGCGCAGCGAGACGACGGCCGGGATCGGCATCGAGAGCGCAGATCCCGACGCCGCGGCGCGCAACGAGGGGGCATCGCCGCCTTCCTCGGCCGGCTCCGCGGCGGGCGACTCCCTGCCTCGACCCGAAAGCGCGGGGCAGGACGCACCAGCCGCAGAGTCGTCCGGTGAACTGGCCGGCGGACCGCCGCAAGGCATCGAGGCGCTTCTCCAGGCACCCAACCACTCGATGGAGCTGCAGCTGGGCTCAGACGGCGGCTGGCCGCCGTCGATCCGCGCCGTGCAGGACGCGACCGGATTGCAGGTCCGAGGCGCGCCCGCGGCGACGGCCACGGTCTCGACGGGCGACCAACCGCTCATGAGCGGCGAGCACGCACCGCACCGAAAGGGAGCCGAGCATCACGACCCGCTTCCGCAGCCCCAGCCCGACGAGAGCGGGCTGCTGTGAACGGCGAGCGCATAACGTACCGCTTCGGGCCGCTGGAACGGCGCGGCCTGCTCGGCGGGATGAGCGCCGGACGCATCATCGTCCTCGCGTTCGGCGTCGTCATCGCGGTCGCGGCGCTCGATCGCTCGCCGTCCGCCGCCGGGGCGCTCGAGGCCACGCTCGCGATCTGCGTCGGGCTCGCCGCGACCGTGATCCGCCTGGGTGGGCGGACGCTGGAGGAATGGGCCCCGGTCGCAGGCGTCTACGCAGCGCGGCTCGCCCGCGGGCGAGCCGGCTTCCGATCGCCTCTCCCAAGCCTCGGGATGAGCTCGACGGCGCGCGGCCAGCTCCGGCAAGCCCCGATCGCGTCGCATCCGCCGCCGCCTGCCGTGCGCGGCGTTTCGATCGTCGAGACGCGCTACCGCGATCGCGCCGTCGGCGCGCTCTCCGAGCGCGGAGGTCGGCGACTCACAGCGCTGCTCGCCTGCCAGGCGGTGGCGTTCGCCCTGCTCGATCCGGAGGCCCAAGAGCGGCGCCTGGCCCACTGGGGGCTGGTGCTCTCCGGAGCGGCGAGCACGGCTGTGCGCCGTCTCCAGTGGATCGAGCGCACCGCGCCCGCGCAGGGCGATCAGCTCGCGCGGTGGCTGCACGACGCGAAGGACCCGGCGATCCCGCTGCGCGGGGCGCCGATCGTCGAGTCCTACCTGGAGCTGATCGCCTCCAGCGCACAGGTCACGCAGGCACACGAGGTCCTGATCGCAGTCCAGGTTGACGGCGATCGGATCCGCGGGCGCGGGCGCGACAAGGTCTCCGGGGCACTCGTCGAGGCGACGGAACGCGTCGCACAGGGCCTCGAGGCCGCGCAGGTATCGGTGCTCGGCGCGCTGAGCTCGGGACAGATCGCCCGCGTCATGCGCACCGCGTTCGATCCGTATGCCGGGACGGAGCTCGCCGCACTCGAGACGGTCGACGGCGATCGCGACGGCCTCGAGGAGCGCAACGCCTGGCCGCTCGGGGCCCAGGAGTGTTGGGAGCACTACCGGAGCGACGGCGCGCACCATGCCACTTACTGGATCGGCGGCTGGCCACGGGTCGACGTGTCGCCGATGTTCATGGACGCGATGCTCGGCCGCTCGAGTGTCGTTCGAACCGTGGCTGTGACATTCGAGCCGATCGCGCCGGAGCGCTCCACTCGGGATGTCGAGGCGGCGGTCACGCGTGACCGCGCCGATCGCGAGCTGCGCCGGCGCTTCGGCCAGGTGGAGACCGCTCGCCAGCGCCAGGCACAGGACGCGGCGATGCGCCGCGAGGCCGAGCTCGCGGCCGGCCACAGCGAGGTCCGGCTGGCCGGCTTCGTGACCGTGTCCGGGCGCGACGAGCTCGAGCTGCGCCGCGCCTGCGCAGAGGTTCTCGAGCACGGCGCGCGGGCGCGGCTGGAGCTGCACCGCATGTACGGCCAGCAGGCCGACGCGTTCACGTTCACGCTTCCGCTCGCGCGAGGGCTGCGATGAGCCTGCGTGCCGTGGAGCGGCCGGGGCACCGGTTCAC
>JBKQIR010000165.1:0-4163 GCA_052148275.1 Solirubrobacteraceae bacterium | reverse complement strand
ACCAGGCCTAGCTCCCCGTAGAGCCGCCGCTCTGGCAGATCACGCCATCCGGCGTTGCGCCAGTGCTTGTATTGGTGGTTCCGGACGCGTAGGACGATCCAGCCGTTGAGGCGGTTATACAGGCGACGCAGTGCGCGCGCCGGTAATAATTGCCCCAGCCGCGAACGATCGGGTTCAGTTCGTCCAGCACCCCTTCAAGGTCCTTGGGGTTGCGCCGGTTGGTCGCCGTGCGCACCTTGTCCTTGAAGCGCGCGATCGAGCGGTCGGTCGGGATCGCGTACAGGCCGGGATTCCCAGCCTTGTAGCGCAACCCGCGTCCGCGCCCGACCTTGTAGCCCAGGAACTCAAAGCCCCGGGTGATGTGGACGATCCGCGTCTTTTCCGGGTGAAGCTGGAGACCCAACTCTGACTCCAGCACCGCGCGGGCGCTCGCCAGCGCCCGCTCCGCTTCCGACTTGGACGGGCACACGATCACCCAATCGTCGGCGTACCTCGTTAGCGCAAAACCCGCCTCGGCCATCTTCTGATCGAAGACGGTCAGGTAGATGTTGCTCAGCAGGGGTGATGCGACTGCTCCCACGCAAAAGGTAACTTGGGTCGTGGGGGCTTGTGGGGGTGGGGATCGCGTGGCGGATCGTGATCGTGTCGTCGTTGCCGCCGATCAGGACTTCGCGGACGACGAGCCGCAGAATGCGCTGCTGGCCGGCGGTGTCGAGCGTGTCGAGCCCGTCGGTGAGACGGCCGAGGAAGCCCTCGAGGGTGTCGGCGAGCTGGAGGTAGGTGGCGGCGTCGTGCAGCTCGGCGTCGAGCGCGTCGAGTTGCGCGCGCAGCGTGGTCTGGCGCTTGCGCAGCTCGGGGGTGCGGGCGCGGAGCTCGTCGAGCGAGACGAGCCGTTCTTGGTAGGCCTCGATCAGGCGAGCGATCGCGGCCTCGGCGCGTGCGATGTCGCGTTCGAGCGTCTCGCGGCGGCGAGCGGCGGGGTGCTCGGTCCGCAGCGCAGCGCGTCTGCGGTCGATCTCGGATTGCACGAGCTCGGGGTGCTCGAGCAGTCGCCGGACTTCTGCCCAGACGAGCGGGTCGAGCTCATCAGCGCGGACCGGGCGGCTGGTGCACCGCTTGCCGTCGGGGTGCCGCCAGCCGTCCTGGCCGATGCAGCGGTAGTAGCTGATCCGCTTGTTGCTCGTGCGGGTCCAGGTGCGGTAGCAGGCGTAGCCGCACTCGCGACAGACGAGCAGACCTTGCAGCAGCGTCAGCTCCTTGGTGTTGCGCCTGGAGAAGTGCGCGTTGGCGACCAGTCGCGCCTGCGCGAGCTCGAACGTCTGCTCGGTGACCAGCGGCGGAACAGGGATGAACGTCCACGCCTCGGCCGGCTGGTCTGTGCGGGTGAGCCGCCGGCCGTGGCGCTCGCCCCGCTGACGGGTGGTGCGCGTCGGGCCGCCGTGACGCTCCGCGGTCTTCGTCTTCCCGAACGCGGCCTGCCCACGGTAGGCGGGGTTGCGCAGCATCGCCCACACCGACGAGCGATCCCACCGCGTCTTGCCCGTCTTGGTCTGAATCCCGCGGTCGGTCAGCCACCGAGCAAGCTCCCCGATCGAGACGCCATCCGTCACATAGCGGTCAAACACCTCGCGTACCACGCTCGCCTCAAGCTCGTCGATTTCCCAGTACGCATCGCAATGGTCTCCTTTCTTGATGTACCGGTAGCCGTACGGCGCGCCGGACATCACCGCCTGCGAGCCGCCCCGCGCGCGGTGCAGCTTCCCGCGGCGGGTGCGCTCCGCGATCTGCGCGCGCTCGTACTCGGCGATCATCCCCTGGAACTGCCGCAGCAGCTCGTCCTCGGGGGTGCCGCCCCGCTCGGGCTCCTTCGCGAACACGACCTCCACGCCCACTCGTGCGAGCTCGTCGAGCAGCAGCACCTGGTAGGCGTAGCGGCGCGCGAGCCGGTCCGGGGCGTGGCACAGCAGCACCTCGAACGCTCCCTCGGCGGCGCGGTCGCGCAACCGCTCGAGCGCCGGCCTTGTCAGGGTCGCGCCCGAGAACCCCTCATCCTCGAAAACGAAGTCCTCGGGCACCAACAGCCCGCGCGCCGTGGCGAGCTCACGCAGCCCGACGGTCTGGCTCTGGATCGTCTCGTCCTGGCGCTGACGCTCCGAGGACACCCGCGCGTAGATCGCCGCCACCCTGCCCGTCCGCCCGTCCATCTGCGAAACCATGTCGCTCATCATCGCTCCGATCGTTGCCTGTCACTCGGCGCCCGTCGGGCACCACGAACCCGTACGCCTGCGCCAGCCGCGCGCTGGCGAGCCGGTCCGACACCAACTCGATCTCAACGCGCCTTGCCACCGTGCCGCTCGTGACCGAGATACGACCGCACCGCCTCGGAGACCGCTGCGCTCAGCGTCAACCCACGCGCGTCCGCGCGCTCCCGCAACCCGACGATCAACGACGGCGCCAGCCGGACGGTGAACACCGCGGTGCGCTCCGGCACGGCCACGCCATCCGGCCGCTCCCGCGCCGCGTTCACATACCGCCGCGCCTGCCGCTCCGACAAGCAGTGCTCGGCCTGCAGCGCCCGGACCGCGTCCGCCGGCACCAGGTCGGCCACCAACTCGACCGCCCGGTTGACCCGGACCGCGTACTCGTCGGCGTGAGCTCGACGCAGCGCCATCAGTCTGAGAAGTACTACACATCACGGCCGACTCCTTCCCGCCGACCGGCAAATCGACCGCTCAAACTCGAAGTTTGCGATTGCGTGGGAGCAGTCGCCACCCCGCCCTGTGGTACTCCGGCGATCACGCTCTCGGTCACGCCGTCCACCAACACTCCGGCCGTGAGCATTGATCTGATCAAGCTCAACACCTTGCCGTCGGCCACCCGATCTGCGACCAGGTCGATCAGCCGCTCTTGCGAGAGCGATCCGAAGAAGTCCGAGATGTCGCCGTCCACAACCCACTCCGCCTGCCCCAGCTGCTGCCAGATCCGCCGCATCGCCTTATGCGTCGAGCGTCCCTCGCGGTAGCCGAAGCTAGCGTCTTGGAACGTCGGCTCAAAGATCGGCATAAGCACCTGGACCAGCGCCTGCTGGCAAACCCTGTCCATCACAGTGGGGATGCCTAACGGACGCTTCTTGGTGGTCCCGGGCTTCTCGATCCAGACCCGTCTGACGGGCCTGGGCCGATAGCGGCCGTTCTTGAGCTGCTGGTGCAGGACGTCGAGGTAGCAATCCAGGTTCTCTTCGAACCTGGCGATGGTCACCCCATCGACGCCGCCAGCGCCCTTCTTCTCTTCACGCGCTCCCACGCCAGCCGCAGATTCCGCCGGTCATAGACCCGGCCGATCAGCGAGTGCGCCTTCCGCACCTGCATGGTTCGCTTCACTACCGGGCTTCCCACCGTGACCTCACGGGTCTCCTCACCAGCGTCGCCTCGGTCATTGCCGCAGCAACCATCAGTCCAACGCCGGCTACTCACCCGACCCTCCACGAGGATCGCCCTGCCCAGCGTGACCCCTTCCCCCTGACCAGCGCCTTTTGGGTCGCCAGCCCGCCGCCCCACACCAGGGGACGATCCCGAGGCTTTTGTTCTGCCCCGGTTCACGAGTACCGTGGATCACTCCGACTTCTCGCACGGCATCCCCGGCGACTTCGCCCGAAGGCTTATACGCCCAGGTACCCAACCCCGTCGAGCGGGACCGTACGAGCCCTCCCGGGGTAACGCGCGCTGCTTTCCCGCCGTGCCGCCCGCACACACCTTGTTGCGCCCAGGCACCCCAAGTACTTCCTTCGCCTCCATAGTGCAGGCTCGGTATCACCTGGATCTGGCCGACCGGTTCGCCACCTTCGGCTACGGCCCGGCGTTTCGCCTCAAACCCTTCAGACCCCACCTCACGGTGGGCGCCCTGTCCTGCGCCCTCCAACCGAAGCCAGCGCGGCACACACCGACAGCGCGAACCCTGTAGGGCGCAGGCGCTCATCCCGGCGGTTTCCCAACCCGGCGCCCATCCCCCGCTCCCATCGAGCCTTGCTTGCATCCCGTTCTCGTTCTCCGATCTTCCTGCGCCCGACGAGGCATTACCCCCGCCTTTGGCTACGGACCCCGCTTGGGGCCGGTCCGACTGGACTTCCACCAGCTAGCAACACGCGCCGCCCGGCGCACACTACG
>JBKQIR010000164.1:0-4357 GCA_052148275.1 Solirubrobacteraceae bacterium | reverse complement strand
GATCAGATCCCAACCCTGGCCCTGAGGTCCCGCGAACCTCGTGATCAACCGCCGCTGAACCTCCGGCGATTCTCTTGAATCCTCATTGCGGTTCTGACGCGAGACACGCACGATGCCAATCGCTCGCAAGAGCGCCGCTGCGCCCATCGGGTCCCTCCATTCGCTCGCCCGTGGATGCATCTCCACGAGACTGAGACTATAGGGTTTTAGGAACGAGCGTCGACACGCACGCGTAGCCGATCCGCATCCGCGGACTGTACCGGGAACGGGGAGCGCTTGACATTGGCGTGTTACACGAGTCGCGTTACACCGAGCGCCGGAAACACTGGACTCGCCAACCACGCCAGGGCGTGTAACGCAGACGATCGTTCCGTACACAGCCGGCAGCGGACGTCGTCCCCGCCGTGAGCAACCTCCTCTGGCCGCGAAATTGGCTGCCCCGTCCGGAAGCGCCGCGCAGCGGTCTGCCACAGTTGGGAGATTCCGGCTGCGCTTGACACAGGTCCGACGCATTGCCCCAACTCGAACTTCGCTCGCCTGTTGTCGGCTGCGCTCAACGCTCGGTGCTGTCGAGGCGGCCGCGTCGGGCCGATGAGAGGCCGCCAGAAGCGGCACACGTTTTGCCTTTGTTGGCTGGACCCTGTTAGCGCCGCCTGAACGGACTCTCGACAAATGCCCCGACTGCTCTCATGATACGCCGCGGCTGCTTGATGTCGCCATAGAAGAGAACGTAGTATTCGGACGTAAAGACGAGGTCGATCACACCGTTGGTAGCGAACAGCGCTGCCACGATTCCGACCCTGAGGGCCTCGGAAGCATCATGGAGAGCGAACCAAGCCACAACAGCGAGTACGAAGAATAAACTGTTGTTCAGAGCCCAGAACCAGCCGGGCATCGGATCGCGCCGGTCCGTCGAGGACATCAGCCAGATCGCATTTAACGCAAGCAGGGCACCGTAGATGACGACAAGCCGGGTCTCGAGATGCCAGACGTGCGCTGTTGCCGCATGGACCGCCGGGGCTTGTGCTGGCAACTCTAGACGATACGTTGCCAAATCATCGAAGATCTGACAGATCGTGTAGAACAGCATCGCATGGACCATGACGATTGGGAAGTGGAAGCCCATGAGACGCGTAAACCGACTGGTCAGCTGGTCCGTCTTGGTAACAACTGCATACGCACTCAGACTTCGAGGCACCCAAAAGAACCGCACCGTAAGCAGAAAGAGTGCTACGCCGACGATGATAAGGACAGCTGGCTTTGCGGTCGGGCCCGTGGGGTCGGAGAAGACTCGGGTGTAGCCTCCGCTGACCGCTTGCTTGACTCCAAGCGCCATCACCACGGTGTACGCTCCGGTGGCGACGGCGAGTCCAGAAGTTGTGTGCTCCCTCGCGATCTGTTCGACGACCCTGGCAGAACCCGCCGCAGGATCGTTTGGTTCCCCGGCGGGGTTGTGCGCCGGCGGCTTCGTGTCGCGACCACAGCGCGGGCAGAAGGTTCCGAGGACTGCGTTGCAGTGCGGACAGGACGGCTGTGGATTCGTCATGGTTTCGCGTCGTTCGAGACCGCAGCGAGAGCGCTATCCGGCCAGTGGCCCGCAGGATATGGCGAGCACCGGACGTTTGCGGCAACGTCGGCTCCAACTCTGCTCAACTGGCTCGAAACCATAGATACACGCCGAACACGCGTTCGGTGCACCAAATGGCTGCTCACTGCAAATTCAGGCGCCAGTCATGTCAAATGAGCTGCGGAACTCGGGCCGAGAGATGATGGGTTGGCTCACATCGTTGGACAGGCTGCGCCAGCGAGCAGCTGGTCTGCCGTTCGGCGCTCGGGTTCAAGGGGAGGGCCGCGCCCGCCGCTGTCGCCGTGACGCCCAGCGCTGAGAGCGCTCCTCAGTGAGGCCACCCACCATCACGATCGGCGGGTTCGGTGAGTCCACCGGGTCGGCAGTGGGCGAGCATCTGCCTGAGAAGCGGAATCACCCCGTCGCCTTCCCAGAAGAGAGGACCGTAGGCCGTCTCCACAGCCTCGATGTACTTGCGCGTCGTCGACCAGCGATCAATAGCGGCGAAGCGTCTTTCGGTCACATGAGGCTTGAGGTGCACAGCGAGGAAGTCGTTCACGAAAGCCTCGGCCGCGAACGCGGCGAATAGCGTCGCCGTGCAGCAGAACGCGCGCTGGGTGATCCTGGCGAGAGTCCGCCAAGCCGCCGGCGGATCACCACGCGCTGCTGCGGGGTTCGACTATGAGTCAGCGCAGGCGTCGGCTATCTGGTTCGGGCGCGAGATCGTGCGCGACCACGCGGCAGACGCCAATCCTCTTCCGAGCGCAACACGGGCCGCTGATACGGCTTCTTAACGACGAGGTCAAACGACGCGCCGAGGCGCCGGGCGATCTTCGATTGACCGTGCACGAACTCCGCGAGGCACGCCTTGGACTCGCCTCCGACGAGGGGGCCTGGGATACGTTCACCGCAATGGTTGAGCGCCAAGCTCAGCAAAAGGGCGCCGATCCGTAGCGAACGACGAAGGCTGTAGCGAAATAGAGAAGTTATTGACCACCCACATTCTGGAGTTAGCGATATTTCCTTTGCCGCGGGTGGCGAAGCCCCGCCATGTCGACTCCTATGTCAAGTGCGAGACGCAGCGGGGGGATGAAAGCGAACGAGGAGAATGTGCCTACGCGCAACCTGTAGGTTGGCGATTGGCGCGTTGTGAGGCGATCTGGGGGCATGGGAGGACGCCGGGCGTCCGGTCGGTGGTGCCCGGGGGCAAGAGCACCCATCCTCTCCTCGCGGCGGTGCGGCGCGCGATGCAGCGCCGTCAAGGATGCCGCTACGCGGCTCGCTGACGCTCGGCACTGGCGGGCCATGCCTTGACTGCCCCGCGTCGCGCGCGGTTATGCAGCGAGGAGGGGCTGGGCGGCGTGCGGGGCTTGCTCGCAGGTGGCGAGGTCGCGGCGGTAGATGACGTCGGAGAGGTGGCGTTTGAGGACGCGGCGGGCCTCCTTCTTGGTGTGGTGGTTAGCGCGCGCGTTGGCGTAGATCGCCTGGGCGCGCGGCTCGCAACGCAGCTGCGTGATCGCCATCCGGTGCAGGACCGCGTTGACGCGGCGGTTGCCGCCGGGGTTGTAGCGGTGGCGCACAGGCTCGCCGGGTCCCTCAGCGGTCGAGGCGGGTAGCGGCGCGGTGGCATTGAAGCGCGCGAACCCACCCTCGGTGAAGCGGCGGACGTCGCCGATCTCGACCAAGAGCTCGGCGACGGACCGGGTATCCAGGCCGCAGAGTTCTGTGAGGGTCGAGGCGGTGGCCGTCACGAGCTCCTTGAGCTGGGCGATGTCCAGTTTCTCCTCGCGGTCCAACGCGGCGATCTGCGCGCGTTAGGTGTCGAGCATCTGCAGCCGCAGCTTGGTCGGCGGGTCGTAGCGCCGGCGGCGGTTGCGGGCGGCCAGGGCGGTGAGCCGGGGGCGCACGGCCTTGCTCGACGGCAGCTGCTCGCGCAGCTCCAACGGCAGCTCGCAGAGCAGCTCCTCAGCCTCGCCTACCAGGTGCTGGCGGCTCTTGAGGATCGAGAGGCGGCGGTTGTGCCAGATCGCCAGCAGCTGATGCTGCTCGTCGGGCCCGTGGTCCTGGCCGGCGCGCTTGAACGCTTTGGGCAGCAGCGGGTGCGCGAGCACCTCCCGCGCGATCCGCTCGGAATCCAGCGTGTCGGACTTCCCACGCTGACGCGCGCGATCAACTCGCGGCGTGCGATTCGCGCACACATCCCGCACGTCATAGCCACGACTCGTGAGGAACATCGCGGTGTGACGCCCCCAGGCAGCGGCGCCCTCCACCCCCCAGCGAGCGACCTGCCCGTACTGCCGCGCCCATGCCTCAAGCGCGCGATGCCCATCACCGGACACCTTGAAGTGCTCAGAACCTACGATCCCGCCGCAGGGATCGGCGACCGTCGCGGTCAGCGTCTGCTTGTGCGGATCGATCCCGACGACGTTGCCCGCCCGGTCGGGCGTGATCAGCAGATGCGACGGTCCCGGACCACGCTTGGTTGCTCTTCTCATCACTTTGACCTTCCTCGGGGCGTTACGTTGGTGGCGGACCGGCCGACAACATCCCGGTAGACGCCCTCCACGGGGCGAACGCTCCTATCAGGTCAGACCGATCCTCGAAAGCAAGAACCGAGGCCGACACTTCGTCCGCAAGACACCCTCAGCGGGAGTCAGATTCCTTTGGGTGTAGATCTCCTGGAGGGACTTGGAGCGGTAGATCCAGCTGGTGAAAGTTCGCTGGAAATCAGCAGTTTTGTTTGGTGCTGGCGGCGTTGGGCGGGTGGTCGGCCGGTAGCGCTTTGGTGTC
>JBKQIR010000163.1:0-2778 GCA_052148275.1 Solirubrobacteraceae bacterium | reverse complement strand
GTCCACCTGCACCCGAGTGAACCGAGGCGGGATCTATCGCGCGGCGAGTGGGAGGCCACGGTCGGGCACCACCTCTTTCATGACGAGCGTTGAGGTCAAGCGTTGGACGCCGGGCAGCGTGCCGAGGTGTTCGTCGTAGATGCGCTGGTAGGCGGCAAGGTCGGTGGCGACGACGTGCAGGAGGTAGTCGGGGTCGCCGAATAGCCGTTGTGCGGATACCACGGCGGGTACGGCGGCGGCGGCGTGCTCGAAGTCAGCGATCGTGTCGCTGTCTCCTTGATGCATTGTCACGAACACGATCGCGCGGAACCCGAGGCCCACCATCGTGGGGTCGACCTCGGCGTGGTAGCCGCGCAGGACATGGTTGGTCTCGAGCTCGCGCAGCCGGCGCTGGCAGCGTGAGACGCTGAGGGGTATCTGGGCGGCGAGCTCGGTCACGGTGAGCCGCCCCTGCTCTTGAAGGAGAGCAAGGATCTTGCGGTCGACGCTATCCATCACGCATATCTTTGCGCGGATCGACGCTCTCTGATCTGAAATGAAGAGGCAACCACTTTGCCGTCGGAAGCACATAGATTGCTGGTATGGATGCGAGTCGTTTCGCTGCGTTTGTCGTCGTGGACGTGATGCTCGTTATGACCCCGGGTGCGGACTGGGCGTACGCGATCACCGCGGGCGTGCGCGGCGGAAAATTGTTGCCCGCGATCGCGGGCCTGGCCGGCGGCTACGTCGTCCAGGCCGCGCTTGTCGTCGTTGGCGTCGGCGCGCTGCTCGCCCAGAGCCAGAGCGCGATGCAGGTTCTGACGTATCTCGGCGCGGTCTATCTGCTGTGGCTGGGTGTCCGGGTCGCGCGCGACCCGGCACCGTTTGCTGCCGAGAACACTGGTGCGGTCAGCGCCGTGCGTGGCGCCGCGACGAGCGGCCTGAACCCGAAGGGTGTGCTGCTGTTCTTCGCCGTCCTGCCGCAGTTCGTGGCTCGCACAGCCCCGTGGCCCGTGACGGTCCAGCTCGCGGTTCTCGGCACGGTCCACATCGCCGCGTGCGCGCTCGTCTACTCCTGGGTTGCCCTGGCCGCTCGCCGACTGCTGGGATCGCGACCGCGAGCCGCAGGCATCATCGGCCATGCATCCGGCATCACCATGATCGCGATCGCCGCCGCGCTGGTGATCGAGCGTGCGGCGACCACATGATCAAAAGCGATTTATCGTCGCTACTCGGATTGACCCGAACGGAGAAATGAGCATGAGCTGGACGATCGAACGGCGGGGTCGCGTTGCCGTGGTCACGATGACGACCAACCTCGTCAACGCGCAGAACCGCGCCTTCTTCGCCGACCTGCATGACGCGTTTGACCGACTCGAGCGCGACCACCCGGACTCTCCCGTGGTACTGACCGGCGCGGGAACGCGGTTCTCCGCCGGGCTTGACCTGGGCGAGCATTTTCCGCTGTTCGCCGGCGACCCGGCGGCCGTGGCCTCGTGGTTTCGCGACTACCGAGCGACGAACATGCGACTCTTCACCTACCCGCGCCCGACCGTCGCAGCCGTGAACGGGCACGCCTTTGCCGGCGGTCTGATCACGGCCGCGGTCTGTGATCACCGGATCGCTGTCGCTGATGGGGCGCGGTTCGGGCTCAACGAGGTCCCGATCGGGATCCCGATGCCGGCGGTGTACGTCCGTATGCTCGCCTATGCCTGGGGCGAGCCGGTCGCGGCCCGCGCGTGCCTGCTCGGTGAGATCTTCTCCGCAGAGCGGGCGCACGCGTTGGGCATGGTGCACGAGCTCACGCCGGCCGAGGAGCTGCTGGACCGGGCCGTCGCGGTCGCCGAGCTCACGCCCGAGGACTGCCTGGAGCAATACGCGTTCACCAAGCGCGCCTGCCAAGCCAGCACCCTGCGCGACATCTCCGGGCTCGCCGACCCGCTCGATCGCGAACTGCCGGACGGGATGACCAGCGACCACGTCCGCCACGCGCACCGGCGCTACTGGCAGCAGCTCAAAGGCTCCCCAGCCACGTGGTGAGAACCACCACCGGGTGGAGCTGACTGGCAGCCAGGAACGTAGTTCGATGACGCTCGACACCTCACTGCCGGCCTGGGTGATCTTCAAGCGCAGGCCGTTCCCCGACGCTAACCTGCTCCTCATCCGTGGGCGCCAACCCGCGCTCGTCGACAGCGGCTTCGTCGCCCACGCGCAGCAGACCGCCGCGTGGGTCCGTGGCCACATCCCGCAGCTCGCGCTGGTCATCAACACCCACTGGCACTCCGACCACGTGGGCGGCAACGCACTGCTGCAAGGGATGGGAGCCGGCATCGCAGCCAGCGCCCCGGACGCACAGGCCATCAGCCGGCGAGACCCAGGCTGCTGCGTCGCGGAGTATCTCGACCAGCCCGTCGCCCCCTACACCGTCGAGGTGCCGCTCGACGACAGGCAGATCCTGCGGCTCGGCGACGCCGACTGGGAAGTGCTGCGCACGCCCGGACACTGCCCTGGCCACATCTCGCTCTGGCAGCCGGACGAGCGGCTCCTCGTTGTCGGAGACGCGCTCTCAGACTACGACGTCGGCTGGGTCAACCGCGCACTCGACGGACCAGACGCGGCCGCTACCGCACTCACCTCGCTGCAGCGACTGGCCGACCTCGCTCCGCGGGTCCTGCTGCCATCCCACGGACCGATCCCCGCCGACCCAGACACGGCGCTCGCCAACGCACTGCGTCGTGTGCAGCGCCTCGTCGAGGACCCCGCCGCAATCGTGTGGCATGCCGCGCGGCGCATCTTCGC
>JBKQIR010000162.1:0-17866 GCA_052148275.1 Solirubrobacteraceae bacterium | reverse complement strand
ACACCGGTTCCGCCGACCCGTCCGTCATCATCACCCCAACACCTCCTGACGCAGGACCCCCGGCTGCGCCACTCAGCCGAATAAAAGTCCTGCTCAGGAGGTACTTCTAGCAAGCCGGTCGGACAGGATCAGGAGCGAACACCGGGACAAAAAACCCGGCACGACACCACCGCCCGACCAATTTGCGACAGCCTCATATCCGTCGTTTTTCGGCCACGGCTCCCGACGCGTCGCTGGGCCGACGCCGCGCGCGGAGGGAGGCCGTCGGCTATCTTCCGGAGTGTGGGAACGCCGGAATGATGCTGCTGACGGCGTGTGCGACAGGCGTCATCACGAGCCTTGCGTTCGTGCTGATCCTGGCGGCGACCGGCAAGGTGCGTCGCGGCCCGCAGGCCGCGGGCGGACACGTCGGGTTCGAACGCGTGCGGTCGCTGCGCGGTTCGGTGATCCTCCCGGCGCTCGAGCTCCTCGTCGCCGGCTTCGCGCTCCTCGCGCCCGGCGGCGCATCCGGCCTGGCGCTGGCGGTCCTCTTCGCCGGGTTCGCCCTCGCGCACGCGCGCTCCTCGGGCCTGGAAGGCGCCGCCGGTTGTCAGTGCTTCGGCTTGGAGGGTCACGAGTCCTCCTCGCCGGGCATCCAGCTCGCGCTGACCGCGGGTTCGGCGGGATTGGCGGCGGCGGCGGGCGTGGCGAATCCGCCGAGTCTGATCCGCCTGATCGCGGATGAGCCAGGGACCGCGGTGGCTGTCGCGATCGGGGCCCTCCTCGCCACAGCCGCCTGGCGGCTCGCGTTCAGCTCGCTGGGCGGCCGGGGCGTGAACAGCCATCGCCTCGTGGCGTCGTCGGCCTCCTTCATCGAGCGGCGCGTGTCGCGCCGCACGCTGCTGATCCGGGTGGCGGTGACCGGATCGGCGCTCTGCGTGGCGCCGCTTCGCTACCTGCTGCACCCCATCTCGGCGCTTGCGATCGTGAGCCCCGGAGTCTGCGAGGGCGGTCTGTGCACCGATGGATACACAGCCTTCTGCTGTGAGATCAACGATGGCCTGAACACGTGTCCAGCCGGTACGTTCGCCGGGGGCTGGTGGATGTGCACCGACTACGCGGGTCACCGGTTGTGCTCGGAGCAGGGCGTGCGCTACTACGTGGATTGCAACGCGCTTCCCAATGTGCCCTATCCCGGCGGTTGTCACTGTGCGAACGCCGACTGTGCGTACCGGCGCGTCGACTGCAACATCTTCCGCTATGGCCAGTGCAACACCCAGATCGACGGCATCACCGGCGTGGTGTGCCGGATGATCGTGTGCGAGAACCCGAGCACGATCCCGGCTCTGAACTGCAGCTCGTCGCTGGCGATCGATGATGCCGTCTGCGGGCACGACGTGCCGTGCCTGGAGCCGCCTGCGCTCGAGCTCGCCGGTGCGGGAGGCGTGTGACGCGATGAGCGCCAGAGACGGGAGGCATTGACGCGGTGAGCGCAGCCACGGTCGTGATCATCGCGGAGAGCCTGGTCCTCGCGGTCGTCGTGCTGTTCGTGGTGGCGCTGCTGCGCAGCCACGCGGAGATCCTCCGCCGGCTCCACGGCCTGGAGAGCAGAGCGGGTGCAGCGGCCGGGTCCGGGCCACCGGCCGCGGACCCCTCCGTGCGCGGGGCGGCGGGCCCGTCCGTGCGCGGGGCGGCAGACGTCGTCGTCGGCGATCTCGTCGGCGAGACGCTCGCCGGGGATGCGGTCAAGATCGCGCTCGGCGGCGGCGCGCCGCGAACGCTGCTCGCCTTCCTCAGCAGCGGCTGCGGCGCCTGCGGACCGCTCTGGTCCGCGCTCCGGGATGGCGCGCCGGTGCCGCGCCAAGCTCGGCTGGTGGTCGTGACCAAGGGCCCGGAGCGGGAGAGCGTCACCAGCTTGGTCGAGCTCGCGCCGACGCAGTACGAATTGGTGATGTCGACGAGCGCCTGGGAGGATCTCTCGGTGCCCTCCACGCCGCATTTCGTCCTCGTGGACGGCGACTCCGGGCGGATCGAGGGTCGTGGGAGCGCCATCAGCTGGGACCAGATCGTGACCCTGGTCGAGCAGGCCGGCGCTGACGTCGCGCTACACGCGTCCGAGCCGCCCAGTCCCGGCGCGCGCGATTCTGCGGGGCGCGACTCTGCAGCGCGCAGCTCTGCGGAGCGCGCGGCGAGGGCGCAGGAGACGCTCGCCGCCGCCGGGATCACCGCCGGGCATCCGAGCTTGTACCCCTCCCGTGGCGGCGCCGGGGGTGGTGAGCAACCGTGAGCGACGCCGCCTTCGCGCTCGTCGGCTGTCTGCTGGCCACGATCGGAGCGGTCCGGGCGGCATGGTCGCCCTGAGGACAGTCGATGCTTGCGAGCATCACTCCGCTCGGTGAGCGGAGCCGGGGATTCTCATGGAAGCTCACCGCGACGGCGTTCGCGCTCGGCGCCGTGCTCGCCGGCGCGCTTGCGGGCGCCGGCGCCGGTGCCCTCGGATCGCTGCTGCCGGGCGGCGCGGACTGGCGCACGTTCGTTCTGGCGGCCATCCTGGTCGCGACCGTGCTGTTCGACGCCACGCCCCTGCGAAGGCAGCTGCCGAGCTCGCGTCGGCAGGTCAACGAGGACTGGATGAGCCGCTACCGCGGCTGGGTGTACGGCTTCGGCTTCGGCGCACAGCTCGGCGTGGGCGTGGCGACGATCGTCACCTCAGCCGCCGTGTACGCAACTGCGGCGACCGCGCTGCTGTGCTCGAGCCCGGCGATCGGCGCTCTGATCGGAGCTGTGTTCGGGATGCTGCGCGCGCTGTCGCTGCTGCCGGCACGCTCCGTTCATGACGTTTCCTCGCTTGTCAAATTGCATCGCCGGCTCGATCGGATCGACGCGGACGTACGACGCGGCTCCTGGATGCTCGAACTCGTGGTGCTGCTCGGCGTCCTCGGCTGGATCGTATGAGGCTCGCCGCTCACGGCCGCTCGATCGACGTTCCCGCGGGCTGGGAGGCGCGCATCTTCAGACGCGCAGGCGCGGCTCCGGTGTTGCATGTCGCGTCGTTCGCGCTGCGCGACCAGGACGGCGACTTCGGCGCTGCGGCGACCGGCCGCATGCGCCCGGACGACATGTTCGCGGCGCTCGTCGAGTACAGAAGCGACCCGAAGCTACGTCCGGGCCAGGGTCTGTTCGCGTGCGCGGGCCGTCCGGGGACCCTGCGGGCGCAGGAGTTCAGGCCCAACCAGCTGCAGGTCACGCGCGTCCGGCAGCTCGGATCGCAGCGGTTCTTCACCGAGGGCGGCGCGCCGTTCTGCCTGTATGCCGTGATCCAGCCCGTGCACTCCTCACCGCAGGCGCTCGTCGAGGAGCTCGGTCAGGTGCTCGCGACCCTGCAGCTCACGACGGCGGAGCCGGAGGCGGCGGTGCCGGGGGCGGTGGTGCCAGAACCTGACGCGCCGCCACGGTCCTGAGACCGTTCGTGTCAGTCACCCTCAGCGTGACCACGTGGCTACCCGGCGCGCTGAAGGTGTGCGAGGGATCACGCGCCGTCGAGGCGTTCCGCGGGCCGGAGGCGGGATCGCCGAAGCTCCACAGCCGGCCGACGATCGGGGCGCCACCGACGCCGGGCGTCGAGGAATCCTCGAAGGAGAAGGTGTCACTGGTGGCGACCTCGCTCGCGTCGAACGCCGCGTGCGGCGGCGAGGGCACCGCTGAGAGCGCGCTGCCCGAGTAGACCGCCGCGTCGTGGCTCGGCCCGAGCGGGCAGGGAGTCGCGTCAGAGCGCTCCGGGTTGACATACCTCGCGGTGATTCGCCGTGCGAACCGGAGCGTGTTCACCATCGTGGCGCTGCGAACAGTGAGCGTGACGCGGTAGGGCACGCGGCTGCCACGCGGGTAGATTCGCCCGAGGCAGGCGAGGGCGACATAGAAGGCACCGCGCCCGGAGTATCTCCCGATGCCGACGCGCTTCAGCGTGATCCGCAGGTGCCGTCCTGCGCTCAGCTCGCGATCCACATCCAGCCACTCGCAGGCACTGCGCCGGCAGCCGCGCGGCACGATCGTCCAGGTGCGCATGAGCCGTTCACCGGCGTGCTCCCCACGCACGTTCACGGCAACGGTCACGAACGCCGCCATCGAGAAGCTGCCCAGCACGTGCGCATCGACGCCGGACGTGGTTTTGGCATCCCGTGATGGTCCGCGCTGCTGGGAAGCTGCGGGTGTGGCGCCCGCTCCCACCACGGCTAAGGAGACCGCGACCAGCGCGGGAAGCGCCCATCGCGCGAACCTCATAGGGCCGCCGATTGTAGAGGCCTCTCCGAGGAGCCCTCGCATGTCGGGCGGCCGCGGAGCGGCGCGGATGCCGCCGCGGACGAACACCGGGATCGATGTGGGCGCGATACGATCCGCGCAGCGTTCCTTCGGCTTTGCGACATGGACTTGACCACCCGAGCAACGGATAGGCTCGGCGAGAGCTCGGGACCGGTCGCGCTCACGGCCCTGTCGCACGGCGCAGGGTGCGGATGCAAGCTTCCCGCCGCGGACCTGCTGCCGATCGTCCGCGGCCTTTCGGTCGGGGACGACGCGCGGCTGCTTGTGGGCTCGGCCAGCGGCGACGACGCCGCCGTGTTCCTGATCGCACCGGGCCTCGCGCTGGTGCAGACGGTCGACTTCTTCACGCCGATTGTCGATGACCCGTTCGACTTCGGGCGGATCGCCGCCGCCAACGCGCTCTCCGACGTGTACGCCATGGGCGGATCGCCGGTAACCGCTTTGAACATCGTCGCGTTCCCGCTCGAGCGTCTCGGTGGCGCGATCCTGCGCCGCGTCCTCGAGGGTGGGGTCGCGGTGGCCCAAGCGGCCGGCTGCTCGATCGTCGGTGGCCACTCGATCGAGGACGCCGAGCCGAAGTACGGACTTGCGGTGACCGGTACCGTCGACCCCTCGCGGATGCTCACAAACGCCGGCGCGCGGCGGGGCGATGCACTCGTGCTGACCAAGCCACTCGGCGTCGGCGCGATCACAACCGCACGCAAGCGCGGCGCCGGCGACGGCGCCCAGCTTGCCGAGGCGGTCGCGGTGATGGTGGGGCTGAACGCCGACGCGAGCCGACGTGCGCTGGCTGCGGGAGCTCACGCCGCGACCGACGTGACCGGCTTCGGGCTGCTCGGACACCTGCACGCGCTGGCCCGGGAAAGCGGTCTGGCCGCGGAGGTGATCGCCGACGAGGTGCCGGCGCTGCCGGGGGCCCCGGCGTTGCTCAGCGACGGCGTCGGCGTGTCCGGCGGCGGTTCTCGCAACCGCTCCTACGCCGAGAGGTTCACCAGCTTTGCGCTCGGCGTGACGGAGTCGCGCCGGCTGCTGTTGTGCGATCCGGCGACCTCGGGCGGGCTGCTGGTCTCCGTTGCGCCCGAGCGGGCCGGCGAGCTCGATGCACCCGTGATCGGGCGCATGCTGGACGGGGAGCCGGGTGCGATCTCGGTCGTATAGTGGCGGCGTGGAGCGGCCGGGGCCGGTGCCCCAGCCTGCCTTCAAAGCCGGCGAGCCGTGGCAGCCCCACGGTGGGAAGGTTCGACTCCTTCGCCGCTCCGTGGCCGGCCGGTGAGCCCGCCCGAGCCCGATCACGGTCGTAGCGGTGCGCCGGAGCCCGATCACGGTGGCGGCGTTCCGCCGGACCCCGAGCAGGGTGTCGCGGCGCGCCGCGCGCTTCGCAGACTTCCCTCGGTCGACCGCCTAGCGGTGTCCGTGGCCCGGGCAACGTTGGCTGAGCGCCGGGCTGAGCTGCTCGGCGGCGGGCAGGAGGAGGTCGACCTGCTCGCGCGCGCTGATTACCGCCTGCGACCGTCGCTTCGGCGTGTTCTGAACGCCACCGGCGTGATCCTCCACACGAACCTCGGACGCGCTCCCCTCGCCCCCGGAGCCCGCGCGGCGCTGCTCCGGGCGGCCGGCTACAGCAACCTCGAGCTGGACCCGGGCGGCGGCGAACGCGGCTCGCGCCACCGCCACGTCGAGGGGCTGCTGTGCGAGCTGACGGGCGCGCAGGCGGCGCTGGCCGTGAACAACTGCGCCGCGGCTGTGCTGCTGACCGCCGCGGCGCTCGCCGGGGGCGGGCGTGAGCTGGTCGTGTCGCGGGGTCAGCTGATCGAGATCGGCGGCGGCTTCCGGATCCCGGAGATCGTCGCTCAGAGCGGCGCCCGCCTGGTGGAGGTCGGCACCACCAACCGCACCCGTTTGCAGGACTACGAGTCGGCCATCGGCTCTCGGACGGGCGCGCTGCTGCGAGTCCACACCTCGAACTTCACGACGGTCGGCTTCGTCGAGCAGGTCGAGATCGAAGCGCTCTGCGCGCTCGGGGTGCCCGTGATCGACGACGTGGGCTCGGGACTCCTCAGCGGCGATCTCGCCGGTGACCTCCAGCTGCTCGCGCAGGAGCCGTCGGTGCGCCGCTCCGTGCGTGCCGGCGCCGCGCTCGTCTGCTTCTCGGGCGACAAGCTGCTCGGCGGTCCCCAGGCGGGGGTGATCGTCGGTCGCAGCGCCGAGATCGAGGTCGCGCGCACGCACCCGCTGGCCCGGGCGGTTCGGATCGACAAGCTCTCGCTGGCGGCGCTGGAGGCGACCTTGGCGCTGTATCGCGATCCCGAGCTCGCGCGGCGCGAGCTGCCGGTGCTGTCGATGCTGAGCACATCTCCGGAGGAGCTCGCCCGACGTGCGCGGATGCTCGCCCAGGCAACCGGCGGCGAGGTGGTCGACAGCACGGCCCGAGTCGGGGGCGGCTCGCTTCCGCTGCTGGAGCTGCCAGGGCCTGCGGTCGCTCTGCACGGAGGGCCTGCCGGCGTCGATGCGCTGGCGCGTGCGCTGCGGATGGGGGAGCCGGCGGTGCTCGGGCGGATTCAGCACGACCGTCTGCTGCTCGATCCGCGGGCGCTCGGCGATCACGAGGTGCAGGAGGCGGCGCTGGCTGTCCGCGCCGTGCTCGGATGAGCGGGACGGCTGTCGGTGCGGGGGGTGCTCGGATCGGCGGGACGGTTCTCGGTGCGGGGGGTGCTCGGATCGGCGGGACGGCTGTCGGTGCGGGGGGTGCCCGGATGAGCGAGACGCCGCCGCTGACGGTCGGGACCGCGGGTCACATCGACCACGGCAAGACCGCACTGGTTGCCGCGCTCACCGGGGTCGACACGGACCGCCTGCCGGAGGAGAAGGCGAGAGGGATGACGATCGCGCTCGGGTTCGCTCCCCTGACGCTGCCGGACGGCGGGATCCTGTCGATCGTCGATGTTCCCGGGCACGAGCGGCTGCTCCGCGTGATGGTGGCGGGCGCGACGGGGATCGACATGTTCCTGCTGGTGATCGCGGCCGACGACGGAGTCATGCCGCAGACCCTCGAGCACATGCGCGTGCTCGAAGCGCTCGCCGTACCCCACGGCGTGGTGGCGATCACGAAGGCCGATCGAGCCGACCCGCGCCCGTCGCTGGCGGCGGCGGCCGAGCTCCTGCCCGCGGCGGAGATCGTGGCCTGCTCGGCACGCACCGGCGAGGGCCTGGCCGATGTCGTGGCGGCGCTTCAGCGCGCCGCGGCCACGATCGAACGCCGGCGGGCGGACCCGCGTCCAGCGATCCTGCACATCGATCGCGTGTTCTCGATTCGTGGTGCGGGGACGGTCGTTACCGGCACCTTGTGCTCCGGGAAGATCCGGCGCGCCGACCTGCTCGATCTGCTGCCGGTCGGCCGCCGCGTGCGCGTGCGCGCCCTTCAGGTGCACGACCAGGCGGTCGAGGAGGCGGTGGCGGGCCAGCGCGTCGCGGTCAATCTGGCCGGGCTGCCCCGAGCGGCGCTTGCGCCCGGTGACACCCTCGCCGGCACGGACGCGGCCGTGCACGTCACAAACCGACTCGAGCTCGAGCTGGCCCTGCACGAGCATCTCGGGGAGCGCGAGCGGGTCCAGGTGCACCACGGCACCCGCGACACGGCGGCGCGCGCGATCCCGCACGGCCCGGGTCTCTGGCAGCTGCGCACCGAGCGGCCGCTGATCGCCGCCGACGGCGATCGCATCGTCGTGCGCCGCATCAGCCCACCGGGCACGCTCGGCGGAGGCGTGATCGTGAAGGCGGCCGCGGGTGGTCGTCGCACGCGCGAACCTTCCGTCACCGCCCGCCCGGTCGCCTTGGAGCCACGAGGGCTCGCCCGCCCAGTCACCGTTGAGCCTCCGGAGCTCGACGCGCTCGCGCTCGCGCTCGAGCGACGCCTCCGGGCGGCAGCGTACGAGCCGCCCAGCGCAGCGGAGCTTGGCGACGAGGCCCGGCACCTCCCAGCCCTGCAGGCCGCCGGCCGAGCGATCCGGATCGGGCGCGCAATGTACGCGCATCCTGAAGCGATCGACGGGGTCCGCGCGATCGTCCAGCGGATCGCGTCTGCCGAGGGGACGATCACGCTCGCGCGTCTGCGCGACGAGCTGGGGACCTCACGGAAGTACGCTGTGGCGCTGCTCGAGCACCTCGACGCCACCCGCGTTACCCGCAGGCTGACCGACGACAGCAGGGTGCTTCGCGGCTCCGCCCTCCGTGGCGAGCATCGGTGAACGCTCGTTCGCGCGGGCTCGGGATCGTCTCGCAGGAAGCCTGGCCGAAAAACGACTGATACACGGACGTTTCTCGGCCAGGCCCCCCGGCAAACGCACGTGTCGCCGAGCGGGCCATCGCAGCGGCACGGCCAAGGCCTGCCGCCCGCAGCCGTGCTAAAAGTGCGCCTACAAGACATCGAGAAAGGAACGCTGGTGCCGACCTTCATCATGCTGACGTCGCTCACGCCGGAGGGCGTGAACACGATCAAGAACAACCCGGCCCGGATCAAGGAGGTCAACCACGAGGTCGAGCAGCTCGGCGCCCAGGTGATCGCACAGTGGGCGACGCTCGGTCGCTACGACTTCATCAACGTGATCCAGGCGCCCGATGAGAAGACGATGGCCCGCGTCTCGCTCGAGCTCGGCTCGCGCGGAACGTCGCGCTATGAGACCGTGACCGCGATTCCCGTCGACGAGTTCATCGCCTCGGTGTCCTCGTAAGTGACCCCCATGGCAGCTCCGGCCGCCGGCCAGCGCGTGCTCGTCGTCGGGGGCGGCGGTCGCGAGCACGCGCTCGTGCACGCGCTCGCGCGCTCCCCGCTGCGGCCCGAGCTGCTGTGCGCGCCCGGCAATGCCGGGATCGCGAACGACGCGCGGCTGACCGACGTCGCCGCCGACGACGTCGACGGGCTCGTGGCGGCCGCACGTGAGAACGAGGTCGCGCTGGCCATCATCGGCCCCGAGGTGCCGCTCGTCGCCGGGATCGCCGACGCGCTCGCGCAGGCGCAGATCCCGTGCTTCGGCCCGACCGCCGCCGGGGCGCGCCTGGAGGGATCGAAGGCGTTCTGCAAGGAGGTGATGGCAGCCGCAGGCGTGCCGACGGCCGCCTACCGGGTGGTAATCGACGTCCAGGACGGTCTGGCCGCGATCGACCGCTACCCGACCGTGATCAAGGCGGACGGGCTCGCGGCCGGCAAGGGGGTCGTGATCGCCGCCGACGGGGCGCAGGCACGCGAGGCGCTGGAGCAGATGCTCGTCGAGCATCGCTTCGGCACCGAGCGCGTCGTGGTCGAGGAGCACCTCGCCGGCGAGGAGCTCTCGCTGCTGGCGCTCTGCGACGGCACGACGGCGCTGCCGCTCGCCTCCGCCCAGGACTTCAAGCGCATCAACGACGGCGATCGCGGCCCGAACACCGGCGGCATGGGCTCCTACTCCCCAGTTCCGGCGGTCGGCGCCGAGCGCGCGCAGGAGCTCTGCCGGTGCGTCCACCAGCCGGTCGTCGACGAGCTCGCGCGGCGCGGGATCCCGTTCCACGGAGTGCTGTACGCGGGGCTGATGATGACCGCCGACGGCCCAGTGGTGTTGGAGTTCAACGTCCGTTTCGGCGACCCGGAGGCGCAGGCGATCCTACCGCGCCTGGAGGATGATCTACTCGAGCTGCTATGGGCCGCCACGATGCCCGGCGGCCTTGAGGGCCGCCGGCTCCACTGGTCGCCGCAGGCCGCCGTCACGGTCGTGCTGGCGAGCGCCGGCTATCCGGCGTCGTCCTCCAGCGGCGACGTGATCAGCGGGCTGGAGCGCGTGCCGGACGGCGTGATCGTGACCCACGCCGGCACCGCGCTGGACGCATCAGGCCGGGTCGTCACAGCCGGCGGGCGGGTTCTCAGCGTGACCGCACTCGGCGAGGGGATCGACGCGGCGCGTGCCAGCGCATATGCTGCCGCGGAGATGATCGAGTTCGACGGGCGGCAGATGCGTCGCGACATCGCCCGGCGGGTGGTCGAGGCGTGAGCACCGGATCGGCGCACCGGATCACCGTGGCGCGGAGGGCGCGCCGATGAGCCTCGAGCCCGGGGAGACGCCCGAGACGCTCGCCGAGCCCGCGATGGCGTTTGCGGAGCTCGACGTCGACGCTCCGCGCGTCGGGATCGTGATGGGCTCGAAGAGCGACCTGGCCGCCATGCAGGCGGCCGAGAAGGAGCTGAGCGAGCGCGGAATCCGCTGCGAGGTGCGCGTGATGTCGGCTCACCGCGACCCCGACAAGGTCGCCGACTACGCCCGCAACGCGCGCATGCGCGGGCTGCGCGTGATCATCGCCGGCGCGGGTCTGTCCGCCGCACTGCCGGGGGTGGTCGCGGCGCACACCGAGCTGCCGGTGATCGGCGTCCCGCTCACGAGCCGCACCTCGATCGCCGGCGGCCTCGACGCGCTGCTCTCGATCGTGCAGATGCCGCCCGGCGTTCCGGTCGCGTGCGTGGGAATCGACAATGCTCGCAACGCCGCGATCCTGGCGGCGCGGATCCTCGCCACGTGACCGCCGCCCATCAACATTACGCTGCGAGTGTCGATGAGTAAGGTTGCGGCTCCCTACCGACAATCGCGCCGCCACGCCGCTCGATCCAAGCTCCGATGCTCTCCCTCTACGTCAGGCTTCAGCTCGTTCTCTCGAGGCTGGCTGACGCCCAGGGCGCCGAGGACGGCCAGGAGTTCGTGGAGTACGCGTTCGTCATGTTCTTCATCGTGTTCGTCATCCTCGTGGCGACCAGGTTCCTGGGCAGCAAGGTCACCTCGGTGCTGAGCACCGTCGCGAACAGCTTGTGATCCCCCGCTACACCAGCCGCGAGTTCGCGGCGATCTGGTCCGAGCGCGCCCGCTTCGAAGCGATGCGCCGCGTCGAGGTGGCGGCCTGCGAGGAGATGGACGGCCCGAGCGAGAGCGAGCTGCAGTCGATCCGCGCCGCGACGTTCACGGTCCAGGAGATCGCCGAGCGGGAGCGCACGACCGATCACGACGTCGCCGCGTTCGTCGACGTGCTGTCGGACTCGGCCGGACCGGCCGGCCGCTGGATCCACTACGGGCTTACCTCCAGCGACGTGCTCGACACCGGCCTCGCGCTGCAGCTGCGCGCCGCCGGCGAATTGCTCGTCCCCCAGGCCGCCGAGCTCGTGCAGGCCCTCGCGGAGCAGGCCCGAGCGCACGTCGACACGCTCTGCGTCGGGCGCACGCACGGCATCCACGCGGAGCCGATGACGTTCGGGATCAAGCTCGCCTCGTTCGCGTTCGAGGCGCACCGCAACCTCGAGCGGCTGGCGCGCGCATTCGAGCAGTGCACGGTGGGCGCCATCTCCGGCGCCGTCGGGACCTACTCGGTGACCTCGCCGCAGTTCGAGCAGAGGGTGCTCGGACGGCTCGGCCTGCGGGCCGAGCCGGTCTCCACCCAGGTGATCGCGCGGGATCGTCACGCCGAGCTGGTGAGCGCGATCGCGCTCGCGGGAACCGGGCTGGAGCGCTTCGCCACCGAGCTGCGCCATCTCGCCCGTACCGAGGTCGCCGAGGTTCGGGAACCGTTCACGGCCGGTCAGAAGGGCTCGAGCGCGATGCCCCACAAGCGCAACCCGATCAAGTCCGAGCAGGTGAGCGGCCTCGCGCGCGTGCTGCGCGGCAACGCCCAGGCCGCGCTCGAGGATGTCGCGCTGTGGCACGAGCGCGACATCTCGCACTCGAGCGTCGAGCGGATCATCCTGCCGGACTGCACGACCCTGCTGGACCATCTGCAGCGGCGCGTGCTCGCGCTCGTCCGGGGCATGGTGATCGACTCCGCGCGGATGCGTGCCAACCTCGAGCTGACCTGCGGCGCGCTGTTCTCACAGCGGGTGCTGCTCGCGCTCGTGCAGCGCGGGCACAGCCGCGACGATGCTTACCGGATCGTGCAGCGCCTCGCCCAGCAGGCGCTCGACGGCCACGTCCAGCTGCGCGAGCTGCTCGCCGGGGACGCGGCGGGCGACGGACTCGACCTCGACGCGATCTTCGACTACGCGCCGTTCGTGCGCCACGCCCGCGAGATTGTCGCCCGTCTGGACGCGATCGCCTGAGCTCCGGGCTGCGCGAACAGGCAGGTGGCCTGAGGCGTCGGTCCCAGGCGGTAGGATCGCAAGTCGTGGCTGATGCTCTGGTCGATCTTCCGCTCCTCGCCCGGGGCAAGGTCAGGGACATCTACGACCTGGACGATTCGCTGCTGCTGGTCGCGAGCGACCGCATCTCGACCTACGACGTGGTGCATCCCACGCCGATCCCGGACAAGGGCGCCGTGCTCACCGGGCTCTCGGCGTATTGGTTCGAGCAGACGGCGGGGATCATCCCCAACCACATGCTGTCGGTCGCGGTCGGCGTTCCCGCGGCGGTGCGCGGCCGCGCGATGGTCGTGCGCAAGCTGCGAATGCTTCCGGTCGAGTGCATCGTGCGCGGCTACCTGAGCGGCTCCGGCTGGAAGGACTACAAGGAGTCCGGTGCGGTGTCCGGGATCGCGCTGCCATCCGGATTGCGCGAGTCCGAGCGGCTGCCTGAGCCGATCTTCACGCCCTCCACGAAGGCCGAGGTCGGCCATGACGAGGCGATCGACTTCGACCGTGCGGCCGCCATGATCGGTGATCGCGCGATCGCAGAGCGGGTTCGCGACGTATCGATCGCCGTCTACGAGCACGCGGCGCAGCGTGCGCTCGCGAGCGGGATCATCCTCGCCGACACCAAGTTCGAGCTCGGGCTCGACGCGAACGGAGCGCTGACGCTCGGCGACGAGGTCTGCACGCCGGATTCCTCGCGCTTCTGGCCCGCGGACGGATACGCTCCCGGCGCCGCACAGCCGAGCTTCGACAAGCAGTTCGTGCGCGACTGGGCATCCTCGACCGGCTGGGATCGCACGCCTCCGGCGCCCCCGATCCCATCCGATGTCGTACAGCGCACGCGCGAGAAGTACCTCGAGGCCTACGAGCGGGTCACCGGCGAGCCGTTCGCGAGCTGGCTGGCGCGGACCGGGGTCCGGCGCTGAGTTCGCTCGTATATCCTGAGACGTACCGCGAGGCTCCCGTGACTGCCGCGAACGATCACCGCGATGGTCCCCGCGACGAGTGCGGCGTGTTCGGCATCTACGCGCCGGAGCGCGACGTCGCGAGGTTGACGTACTTCGCACTGTTCGCGCTGCAGCATCGCGGGCAGGAGTCGGCGGGGATCGCCACCGCCCCTCAGGGCGGTGGCATCATGGCGATCCGCGAGCGGGGACTTGTCTCGCAGGTCTTCAACGATCACATGCTGCGCTCGCTCGTCGGCGACCTGGCGATCGGCCACGTGCGCTACTCGACCACCGGATCCTCCGCATGGGAGAACGCGCAGCCGATCGTCCGAGACGATGACCGCACGCTCGCCCTCGCGCACAATGGGAACCTGATCAACGCGGTAGAGCTGCACTCCGAGCTGCGCGACCAGGGCGTTCCGTTCCGCTCCACCTCGGATTCGGAGATCATCGCGGCGCTGCTCGCGACAACCGGGGCGGACCGGCTCGAGGATGCCGTCGCCGAGGTGCTGCCGCGCCTGCGGGGTGCCTTTTCGACGGTCGTGATGACAGACGAGTGCGTCGTCGCCTTCCGTGACCCGCACGGGCTGAGGCCGCTCGCGATCGGCGTGATCGATGGTGATGCGGGCGGCGAACAGGTGTACTGCGTCGCGAGCGAGTCGTGCGCGTTCGACCTGATCGGCGCCCGCTACCTGCGCGAGGTGGAGCCCGGTGAGGTTGTCACGCTGGGTGTCGACGGCCTGCGCTCGCGGCTCGTCGCCGGCTCGCAGCGCCGCGCGTTCTGCCTGTTCGAGTACATCTACTTCGCGCGTCCCGACTCCGTCATGGGCGGCAAGCGGCTGCAGGTCATGCGCGCGAAGATGGGTGAGATCCTGTGGCGCGAGGCGCCCGTCGAGGCCGACCTCGTGATCGCGATCCCCGACTCGGGGAACGCCGCCGCCCGAGGGCTCGCCCGGGCGTCGGGGCTGCCACAGGACGATGGCTTCATCAAGAACCGCTACGTCGCCCGGACCTTCATCCAGCCCGGCCAGGAGTTGCGCCGCCAGGGTCTGCGCCTCAAGTTCAACCCGCTGCCGGAGGTGGTGGCCGGCAAACGTCTGGTGGTGGTCGACGATTCGATCGTGCGCGGCAACACCATGCCGCAGATCGTCAAGTTGCTGCGCGAGGCCGGCGCAGCCGAGATCCACCTGCGCATCTCCTCGCCGCCGATCAAGCATCCCTGCCACTACGGAATCGACATGTCCACGAGCGAGGAGATGATCGCCCACGGCCGCAGCGTGGAGCAGATCGGCGCCCTGCTGGGCGCCGACTCTCTGCACTACCTCTCGCTTGCGGGCGTATACGAGGCGGTCGCTGGTGTGCGCGAGCGGCACTGCGACGCCTGCTTCAGCGGGGACTATCCGCTGGAGGGGACGGAATCGGCGGGCGGCAAGTTCGCGTTCGAGCAGTCGGCGCTACCGCTCGTAAAGGCGTAATCGCGTGCCGCTGCGCGTCGCGGTGCTCGCATCCGGGGCCGGCACCAACCTGCAGGCGCTGCTCGATCAGGTCCACGGCCGCGACGGGATCGAGATCGTTGCCGTCGCCTCCGACAAGGCACAGGTCCCGGCGCTCGATCGGGCCCGCGCGGCGGGCGTGCCGCTGGCCGTGTTCGCGCGCACGGGCTATGCGGACCGTGGCGCACGCGACCGGGCCATGGCCGCTTGGTTGCTCGAGCAACGCGTCCAGCTGGTCGTGCTCGCGGGATACATGCAGATCGTCTCTCCCGAGTTTCTCGCGGCCTTCCCGAGCGCCGTGATCAACGTGCACCCAGCGCTGCTTCCAGCCTTCCCCGGGCTCGACGCGGTCAGTCAGGCGATCGCGTACGGCGTCAAGGTGTTCGGCGTCACGGTTCACTTCGTCGACGAGGGAGTGGACACCGGCCCGGTGATCCTGCAACGCGCGATCGAGCTGCCCGAGGCCCGTGACGAGGACGACGTGCTCGAGCGTCTGCACACGATCGAGCATCAGCTGCTGCCGCAGGCGGTCCGGCTGATCGCCGGCGGCATGGTGCAGATCGACCCCGAACGCCCTCGCCATGTGATTGTCGGCGATACTGTCGGTGAGGTGGTGCACTGATGATCGAACCAGGCCCAACGCCCTCTTCATCAGTTCAGGCCGCGGCTCCGGGCGAGGTGCAGGTTGCGCGCGCGCTGCTGTCGGTGTCCGACAAGACGGGGGTCGTCGAGTTCGCCCGCGGCCTCACGGAGCTCGGGATCGAGATCATCTCAACGGGCGGCACCGCCGTGACGCTGTCCGAGGCGGGGGTGCCCGCGCGCACGATCGCCGAGCTGACCGGCTTCCCGGAGATCATGGACGGGCGCATCAAGACACTGCATCCGAAGCTGTACGCCAGCCTGCTCGCGGCTCGCGACAACGCCGAGCACATCGCGGCGGCGCAGGCGCACGCGGTCGAGCCCGTCGACCTCGTGTGCGTGAACATGTTCCCGTTTGAGCGCACGGCGGGCCGGCGGGGCGTGGCCGACGACGAGGTGATCGAGCAGATCGACATCGGCGGTCCGGCGATGATCCGTGCCGCCGCCCGGAACTTCGCGTTCGTTGCGCCGGTGGTCTCGCCGGCGAGCTACGACGCGGTGCTCGACGAGTTGCGCGTCGCCGATCGCCGCCTGTCGCTCACCACGCGCGAGTTCCTCGCGGCCGAGGCCTTCTCCTACACGGCGCGCTACGACACAGCGATCGTCCGCTGGTTCCAGGAGCGCCACGAGGACTTCCCGCCGCTGATGGTGCGGGCGTTCGAGCGCGTGCTCGAGCTCCCCTATGGGGAGAACCCCCACCAGCGCGCTGCCTTCTACACCGAGGTCGGGACCCGGACGCACGTGCTCTCGATGGTGGCGCACCTCGGTGGCAAGGCGCTCTCGTTCAACAACGTGGCCGACCTCGATGCCGCGCAGGGAATGCTTCGGGAGTTCAAGGTCCCGGCGTGCGTGATCGTCAAGCACGGAAACCCCTGCGGGACGGCGCTGGCTGCGACCCCGCTCGAGGCCTACCGGCAAGCGTTCGAATGCGATCCCGACTCGGCCTATGGAGGCGTGGTGTGTCTGAACGGCCGTGTGGACCGCGAGCTCGCCGAGGCGCTGGTGGGGCAGTTCATCGAGGTCCTGTTCGCCCGCGGTTACGACGACGATGCGCTCGAGGTGCTCGCGAGCAAGCCGAACATGAGGATCCTGGACGACCGTGAGCGGCGCAGCTCGAGGCTGCAGGAACCGGCGCTGCGCCAGGTCGGCGGCGGGATGCTCGTGCAGGATCGCGATATCGACCTCGAGGAACGCGACGAGATGCACGTCGTCTCCGAGCGGCGCCCCACCGAGGCGGAGTGGCAGGAGCTGATGTTCGCCTGGAAGGTCTGCAAGCACGTCCACTCCACCGCGATCGTGATCGCCCGCGACGTTGCGACCCTCGGCATCGGGGCTGGTCAGATGAGCCGCGTCGACGCGGTCCGGATCGCGCTCGACAAGGCACAGTCCCCTCTGGACGGCGCGGTGCTCGCCTCCGACGCGTTGTTCCCGTTCGCCGACGGTCCGCAGCTGGCCCTCGACCACGGCATCTCCGCGTTGATCCAGCCCGGTGGCTCGATACGTGACCCGGAGGTGGTCGAGGTGGTCGATGCGGCGGGCGCGGCGATGGTGTTCACGAGCCGGCGGCACTTCCGGCATTGACCGACATCGCACGTCTCCCCGGTGACCCGCCGTCGCCCTACGAGCAGGAGTTCTCCTTCTGCCGCGTCGTGCGGGCGGGCGACTTCGTGCTCGTCGGCGGCACCACCTCGGTCGACATGCACGGCATCGTCCAAGGCGCCACGCCCTACGAGCAGACGACAGTGATCATGCGCAAGATCGCCCACGAGCTGCGCCGCGCCGGCAGCGGCTTGGACGGCGTCGTCCAGACACGCGTCTACGTCACCGACATCTCGAGGGCAGGCGAGGTCGGTCGCGCCCACGCCGAGGCGTTCGCCGGCACCCGGCCATTGATGACGATGGTGGAGGTATCGGGGCTGATCGATCCTCGGATGCTCGTCGAAATCGAGACCATGGCCGTGGCCGGGACCGGCGAGGCCGGTCCCGGGGCCTGAGAGCCCGACCGCCCGATCCGTCGTCGCGCGCGTTGGTTGCCCGCGCTCGCGCTGGTTGCCCGGGATGCACCGCGATCGACACCCGCGCCATCGCCATCCCGCGTGGCGCACGGTCGAATGCGCCATCATCCGCCTCGAGCCGCCGTAGCTCAGCTGGCAGAGCAGCGGACTTTTAATCCGAAGGTCCTGGGTTCGAGCCCCAGCGGCGGCACTCGAAAGTAGCTGGAAATGGAGTTTTTCCTTAATGGGATCTCTATCTAAATCAGGTTGGTTGCAGGCGGCCTCGTCTCTGGTCGCACATGGCTGGGCCGCTGATGGTGGGGCGTCCGTCTCTGGGCTCTCACGCAGCGTGATGTGCCACCAGCCGGC
>JBKQIR010000161.1:0-22903 GCA_052148275.1 Solirubrobacteraceae bacterium | reverse complement strand
GCGGTCCGGTCGGGGCCGTGCCGGCGGCGGGCGGGGGCGGTCCGGTCGTGGCCGCGCATCCCAGCCCGGCCACGGGACAGTCACCCGTCCTGGATGCCGATGCCCCCGATGCCTCCGCGGCGCCCGGCGCGCCGGAAGCCGACGATGCGCCGGCACCCGTGACCCCTGTCGTCCCGGTGGGCTCCGATCTCGACATGGTCGCGGCCATGTGGCCGGCGGTGGTCGACATGATCCGCGGCGACAACCAGATGCTCGCCTCGGCGCTCGCCGGGGCCGTGCCGGTCGCGCTGAACGACGGCGCGCTGACCGTGCAGTTCCCGGCCGGTGCCGCCTTCTCCAAGCGCAAGGCCGAGCAGGAGGACCACCGCCGCCTCATCTCCGACGCGGTGGCGCGCGTGACGGGCCAGAAGCTCGCGCCGCGCTTCGAGCTAGCCGAGCCGCAGACCGGCGGCACGCAGGAGGGACAGGCGGGGCCCACGGGAGCCGAGCCTGCAGAACCGGCGACGCACGTCGGAGCCGCCGGAGGGCCGATGCCAGCCGCCAGGCCGGGGAGGGAGCCCGCCGGCTCCGACGATGATGACCTGGTGCGTGCCTTCATGGAAGAGCTGGGCGCCCAGGAGCTGGCGCACACCCAAGCAGATCAAGACGAGGTGGATCACTGATGGCGCAGCAGCCGAACATGCAGCAGATGCTCAAGCAGGTCCAGAAGATGCAGGCGGACATGGCCGCCGCGCAGGAGTCGCTCAAGGACGAGGTGGTCAGCGCGTCCGCCGGCGGTGGCATGGTCACCGTTCAGGTCACCGGCGAGCTGATGGTGAAGTCGATCACGATCGATCCCGCGGCGGTCGATCCCGAGGATGTCGAGATGCTGTCCGACATGGTGCTGGCCGCCGTCAACGAGGGGCTACGGGCCGCGCAGGAGCTCGCCGCGAGCAAGCTCGGCGCCGTCACCGGCGGCCTCGGAGGACTTGGTCTCCCCGGCTTCTGAGCTGCGCGGGAGGGATCAGGCGGGATGCGGGGGCTCTGGCCTGCGATGACCTTCGGCGGGGACCACTGACATGTCGAGCGCCTACGCACCTCCCGTCTCGCGGCTGATCACCGAGCTCTCGAAGCTCCCGGGGGTCGGCGGCAGGACGGCCCAGCGCCTCGCCTTCCATCTGCTGCGGGCGAGCGACAAGGACGCGTTCGCGCTTGCCGACGCGATCCGCGACGTGAAGCTGAAGATCGGCTTCTGCGAGATCTGCTTCAACCTCGCGGATGAGCCGCGGTGCCGGATCTGCTCCGACGCGCGCCGTGACACGGACGTGATCTGCGTCGTGGAGGAGCCCTCGGACATCATGTCGATCGAGCGCACGCACGAGTTCAGGGGCCGCTACCACGTGCTCGGCGGCGCCCTCTCGCCGATCGACGGCATCGATCCCGAGGATCTGAAGATCGCCGAGCTCTACGAGCGCGTGCGGGCCGGTGGCGTGCGCGAGGTCGTGATCGCGACCAACCCGACGACGACGGGCGAGGCGACCGCGCTGCACATCGCCGATCATCTGCGGACGATCGCCCCCGAGCTCATCGTCACCCGCCTGGCGAGCGGCCTGCCGGTCGGCGCCGACCTCGAGTACGCGGATGAGCTGACGCTGGGGCGCGCGTTCGTGGGTAGACGCGCTCTATAGGTCGGACCGACGCGGCTGCGTGGCGCCGCGTAACCCGTAACCTCTCCAACCGATGCCCTACACACCAACCGTCGTGATGAAATTCGGCGGTACCTCGGTCAGCGACGCCGAGCGGATCCAGCGCGCCGCCAGGCGGATCGTCGCCCAGAGCGAGGCGGGCAACCGCGTCGTCGCGGTGCTGTCCGCGCGCGGCAAGACGACGGATGAGCTGATCAGAATGGCGGAGGAGGTCTCGCCGCACCCCGACCCGCGTGAGATGGACATGCTCCTCTCCACGGGGGAGCGCATCTCGTGCGCGCTCTGCGCGATGGCGATCAACGATCTCGGTCATCGCGCGATCTCGCTGACCGGCTCCCAGGCGGGGATCGTCACCGACACCTCGCATACGAAGGCGAGGATTCTCGACGTCCGTGGCGACCGCATCCGCGAGGGTCTCGACGAGGGGAAGATCGTTCTCGTCGCGGGATTCCAGGGCGTCTCCACCAGCCGCGACGTGACGACGCTCGGTCGCGGCGGCTCCGACACGACCGCGGTCGCGGTCGCGGCGGCGCTCGGCGCCGAGGTCTGCGAGATCTACACCGATGTGGCGGGCGTGTTCAGCGCCGATCCGCGGATCGTCCCGAGCGCGCGCAAGCTGCCGATCGTCAGCTTCGAGGAGATGCTGGAGATGGCCGCCTCCGGCGCGAAGGTCCTGCAGCTGCGATCTGTCGAGTACGCGCGAACCCACGGTGTCCGGATCCACTGTCGCTCGAGCTTCGAGGATGGGCCCGGTACCGTTGTCATCTCAGAAGAGGAAACGATGGAGCATCCCCTCATCACCGCCGTCACGCACTCGACCGACGAGGCCCGGATCACGCTGCTGGGCGTGCCCGACCGCCCGGGGGCTGCGGCACAGATCTTCACCGCACTCGCAGAGGCCGGCTGCAACGTGGACACGATCATCCAGAACGAGCCTCTGACGGAAGGACGCGACGCGGAGGTCTCGTTCACGATCCCGAGCGAGGACGTCTACGCGGCCGAGCAGGCGCTGGCGCCGGTGGTGCAGGAGCTCGGCGTCCACCACCTTCGATCGGATCTCGACATCGGCAAGGTCTCGATCGTCGGTGCGGGCATGCGCTCGCATCCGGGTGTCGCCGCCAAGGTCTTCCAGACGCTCGCGGCCGAGGAGATCAACATCGAGATGATCTCCACCTCGCCGATCAAGATCTCCTGCGTCATCCGGGCCGAGGCTGTTCCGCAGGCCGTGCAGGCGCTGCACAGCGCATTCGAGCTCGGCGCCGACACAATCCACGTCGAGGAGGGGGCGCGATGAGCGGCATCGGCGGCTCGCTGCGGGTCGCGGTGGTCGGTGCCACCGGCGCCGTCGGCACGACCATGCTGGAGCTGCTGCGCGAGCGGGCGTTCCCGGCCGCCGAGATCATCCCGTTCGCATCGGCGCGATCCGCCGGAAAGGTGCTCGACGGGCTGCCCGTCAGGGTCCTGGACGACGACGCGGATCTCGAAGGCATCGACATCGCGCTGTTCTCCGCCGGCTCGTCCACCGCTCGCACGTGGGCGCCGCGGTTCGTCGAGCACGGCGCGACCGTGATCGACAACTCGTCGTGCTGGCGCATGGATCCCGGGGTGCCGCTGGTGGTCTCGGAGGTCAACCCAGAGGCGATCTCCTCCCACAAGGGGATCATCGCCAACCCGAACTGCTCGGCAATGCAGGCCCTGGTCGTGCTGAAGCCGATCCATGACGCCGCCGGCCTCGAGCGGATCGTGTTCAGCTCATACCAGTCGACCTCCGGCACCGGCGCCCGCGCGATCCAGGAGCTGAAGGAGCAGGCGCGCGCGATCCTCGCCGGCGACGAGCCGCCCGCGCCGGCGATCTACCCCCACCGGATCGCGTTCAACGTGCTGCCGCAGGTGGAGAGCTTCAAGGACGGCGACGACTACACGACCGAGGAGCGCAAGGTGATCGCCGAGAGTCGCAAGATCCTCGGTCTGCCCGATCTCCGCATCACGGCGACGTGCGCACGCGTGCCGGTGCTCAACTGCCACTCGGAGGCGCTCAACGTCGAGACGCGGGTCGAGCTCAGCCCAGATCAGTGTCGCGCGCTGCTCGCCCGAGCCCCCGGGGTGATCGTCGTCGACGATCCCGCGGCGGGCCGTTACCCGCTCGCCTCTGAGGCCTCGGGGCGTGACGAGGTGTTCGTCGGGCGCATCCGAAGGGACGAGTCCAACCCCCGCACGCTCAACTTGTGGGTGGTCGGCGACAACCTCCGCAAGGGGGCCGCGACGAACGCCGTGCAGATCGCCGAGCTGATCGCGCAGTCAGTGCGGGCTGCTGCGTAGCTCCCTTCGCGTCTTGACGCCCAGCTTGCGGTAGACGTGGCGTGCGTGGGTGCGGACGGTCTCGACGCTGACGTGCAGCGCCGTCGCGATCTCAGCGTTGGAGCGCCCGCTGGAGAGCAGCTCCAGCACCTGGGTCTCACGCGCGGTGAGGAGCTCGGGACCGGGCGGCGGGCTGGCGGCCGGCACCACCGGCAGGAGCACCTGCAGGCCGCGAGAGGCGAGGTGGATGGCCTGCAGGATGTCCCGTGCCTCGGCGCTCTTGGCCAGGCACGCAGTCGCACCGAACGCGAGCATCTGGCGGCTCTCCGAATGGCTCGGCCGGTTGGCGAGCACGATCAGGTGCGTCGCCGGGAAGCTCTTGTGCAGGTCGCGCAGCTCGACCGGGCTCGCGAGCGAGCCGAAGTTGATGATCGCGACGTTCGGCTCGCGGTTGCGCAGCTCGTAACGGAGGTTGTCCTGGGAGACGTCAGACGCCACCAGCTGGAGGTTCTCGCTCTCGTCGACGAGAGCACGCAGCCCGCGATTCACCACGTCCTCGAAACGCGAGAGCAGCACGGAGATCGGTTGCTGGCTGGCCATGGAGGGCGCGCAACCTGACCGGTTGGCGCTGGTGTGCTGGTGATCGGAGGCGAATCCAGATGGCGACCGAGCGCGGATCGCGCCCGAGGGGTGAATAGCGTATCACCCTAAATAACTAACCCATGTCACCCCAAAACCACCCAGTTCAGGGGACGATTTTTCGGCGCATCGCCTTCATGATTCGTGCAGGCGCTGGGGGGTGCATCAGTTTCCCGGGACGGCTGTGGGGTACAACCTCGGGCGAGGCGAGCAAGGGCGCCTCGCCCTCACCGGGTCAGTTACCGGCCGACGGCGGCGCCTCAGCTCCGGACGGCGGCGGCGCTGCGCCACCGGACGGCGGCGGCGCCTCAGCCCCGGACGGCGGCGGCGCCGCAGCCCCGGACGGTGGCGTTGCACCCGAGGACGGCGGCGCTGCACCCGAGGACGGCGGCGCTGGACCCGAGGACGGCTGTGCTGGACCCGAGGACGGCTGTGCGTCAGGCTCCTCACCCTCGCCAGGCGGCGCGATCGAGGCTCGCAGCCGGATGCGCGCCGCGTCGAGGCGCTGGCCGAAGATCGCCAGCGCCTCCTCGGCGCTGCGCTGCTCTCGGGTGCCGCGATCAGCGCCGCGTGCCGCGGCGCGCTCCCGTCTGGCGGCGACGAATGCGCGCCAGCTGCGGGGCAGACGACCAGACGGGCCGGAGGACGGGCTGCTTGACAACGCGGTGCCGCGTCCGCATCACGCCGCGCCGGCCACGACCGACATCGACCAGTCGATCACCTTCGTCGGGCGCACCGTGTGCTTGTTCAGGCCGAGATCCCCCGGCGCCAGTCCGAGCGCGAGGCCCACGAGTTGCGGGAGGTGCAGCACCGGAAGCCCGAGCTTCCGATTGACGACCTTCGCCGCAGCCGGCTGCTGGAGATCCAGGTTCAGGTGGCAGAGCGGGCAGGGGACGACGAGGCAGTCGGCGTCTGCGTCCTTGGCGTCTGCGACGTGCTGCCCCGCCATCTTGAGGGAGGCTTCCTTGTTCATCGTCACGATCGGGAAGCCGCAGCACTTGTAGACGCCGGCGTAGTCCACGACGGTGCCGCCCAGCGCCTCGATCACCATCTGCATGTAGCGGTCGCGGGGGCGGTCGGGACCAATCCCGAGGCGCCCGAGCGGGCGCACGATGAAGCAGCCGTAGAATGGCCCGACGCGCAGGTCGGTGAGCGGGCGCTTGACGAGCGAGCGCAGGTTGTCGAGGCCGATCTCCTCGACGAGCACCCAGAGGAGGTTCTTGTTGACGATCCCCTGCTCGTAGTGCAGTCCCTCGCCGGCGATCAGCTCGTTGACGTGCGCTCGGTAGCCGGCGTTCGCGTCGAGGCGCTGCTGGCACTCCGATTGCGACCCCTGGCAGGTGGAGCAGATGTTCATCATCATCGTGCCGTCCGTCTGCTGCGCGAGCGCGAACGTGCGGGCGTTGAGCGTGTCGGCGAGCTCCTGGTTGTGCTCGGCGATGACGCCGGCTCCGCAGCATGCTGCGCGATCCAGTGGGATGAGCTCGAGGTCGAGCAGGGGCGCCACCTTCTCCATCGCCCCGTGCAGCTCGGGCGTGAACCCGCGGCTCACGCAGCCTGGCCAGTACGCGACCTTCATGACTTCTCGCTTTCCGTGGAGGCGACCGGAGGCACCAGCGGCGTCGGCTCGTCGGTGCGAGGAGCGTGGAGCTGATCGTCGTCCACGCCGCTGATGTACAGGTTGAACTCGACTCGCTCGTCGCGCTGCTCGATCGTGTCGAAGATCTTTCTGACCTCCGCCGATGCCTTGTGCGGGTGCAGCAGGGCTCTCCCGATCGTGATCTTCCCGCGCCGCAGCGCGGTCATCACGATTCCGAGCGAGCCGAGCAGCTCCGGTACTGCGCGTGGGTGCAGCTTTCCGCCGTAGGAGTCCGGCAGCAGGTCGGCCTCGTGCAGGAGCCCGTTGCGCCGGATGTTCTTGACGAACGCGTGCTCGTGCCGGTATCCGTTGTTGCGATCCTCGATCTCATGGTCGGATCCTGCGATCCGGCGCAGCCGCATGATCTGCTCCATCGGCGCGACGTTCTTCGGGCATGCGTCGACGCACATGAAGCAGTGGGTGCAATCGTAGAGGCCATGCTCATCCTCGGCGAGATCGAGCAGGCGCTCCTTCTGCATCGCGTCGCGCGGGTCCCCAACGAACCGGTATGCCTTGGCAAGCGCCGCCGGACCGATGAAGTCGCGATCGGCCTCCATCGACAGGCAGTCCGAAACGCACGCGCCGCACTGGATGCAGGCCATCGTCTGCGTGACGTCGACCATGTTGTCGTGCGGGACGATGTACTCGAGCTCCGGGACCGGCTCCTTGCCGATCAGCCAGGGAGTGACGCGCTGGATCTTCTTCCAATGCACCGCGTCCATGTCGACGATCAGATCCTTGATCACCGGCATGTTGCCTAGCGGCTCAACCTCGATCACGGTGGCGGCGTCGCTCGAAGAGGCGCTTGCGCCCCCCTGCCGAGACGCCGCCTCGGTCAGATGGGTGTTGCAGGCAAGTCCCGGCTTGCCGTTCATCCTCACTGCGCACGACCCGCAGATGCCCTGCCGGCACGAGCAGCGGATCCCGATCGAGCCGTCGACGTCGCCCTTGACCTGGAGGACGGCATCCAGCACGGAGTCGTGCGGTCGGAGGTCGACCGTATGCTCGTCCCAGTGCGCGGCCCGGTTCGACTGCGGGTCGTACCTTCGGATCCTCAGCGTGTACGCGGGCATCAGGTCTCCTGACGGTGAGGAAGACTCACCGCGCCTGGGTTACCGGAGGTCATGGCGATCAATAGGTCCTTTCCTGGGGCTCCCACCTGGTCAACGTGACGGGCGCGTAGCTGACCTCCGGCGTGTCATCGGAGCCGCGGTTGATGAGGATGTGCTTGAGCCAATCCGTGTCGTTGCGCTGCGGGAAGTCTGTGCGGAACTGGGCGCCGCGTGACTCCTTGCGCTCCAGCGCCCCCACGACCATCGTCTCGGCGACGTCGAGCATGTAGCCGAGCTCGATCGTGCCGATCACGTCCTGGTTGAACACGCTTCCCTTGTCGTCGATCGCCGCCTGCGGAGCTTCCTCCTTGAGCCGGCGGACGGTCTCCAGCGCCGTGCCGAGCCCGTCGGCGTCGCGGAACACCGCGACGTGGGTGTTCATCGTGGCACCCAGCTCCTGCTTGATCGCGGAGACCCGGCGTCCGTTGGCCGGGCGGTTGATGATCTCGTTGATTCGCTTCTCGGTGTCGCTCACGCGCGCGCCGGCCGTCTTCGGCATCGTCATCTGGCTCGCCGCCTCGGCGGCGTGCTCGCCCGAGCGACGCCCGAAGATGAGCGTGTCGAGCAGCGAGTTGGCGCCCAGGCGGTTACCGCCGTGAACGGAGACGCATGCGACCTCGCCGGCGGCGTACAGCCCGGCGACGGTGGTGGCGCCGTCGAGGCCGGTCCTGACACCGCCCATGATGTAGTGCTGGCCGGGGCGGATGTGGATCGGCTCCTCGGTGATGTCCACGCCGGCGAAATCACGGCCGATGTTGACGATCTCGCGCAGGGCCTCAAGCGTGCGGCGCTTGGGGACCTTGGTGATGTCGAGCGCTACGGTGCCGTCCGGAAACCCGCGCCCTTCGTTGATCTCGGTCTGCTCGGCACGGGAGACGACGTCGCGTGAGGCGAGCTCGAGCTTGTTGGGAGCGTACTTCTCCATGAAGCGCTCGCCCTTGGCGTTGAGCAGCCAGGCGCCCTCGCCACGCGCTCCCTCGGTGATCAGCAGCCCGTTGCCGGCTAGCGTCGTCGGGTGGTACTGGACCATCTCCATGTCCATCAGCTCCGCGCCGATCCGGTAGGCCTGGGCGATGCCGTCGCCGGTGACGATCAGGCCGTTGGTCGTCGGCTTGTACGTCTGGCCGGCGCCGCCGCAGGCGAGGATCGTCGTCTTGGCGTTGAACACCTCGAGGTGCCCGTCGCGCAGTTCGCGGCAGATCGCGCCGACACAGCGCCCCTGGTCGTCCTGGAGCAGGTCGGTCGTGAACCACTCCTCGTATCGGTCGACCTGCGAGCGGTGCTTCATCAGCTGTTCGTAGAGGACGTGGAGGATCGCCTGTCCGGTGATATCGGCGATGTAATAGGTCCTGGCCGCGGACGCGCCGCCGAACGCGCGGGTGCCGAGGTGTCCCCTGTCGTCACGGTGAAACGTGACACCCGCGTGCTCCAGCCACAGGATCTCAGCGGGCGCTTCTCTGCACATCACCTCGATCGCGTCCTGGTCGCCAAGGTAGTCAGAGCCTTTGATGGTGTCGAACGCGTGGGACTCCCAGCTGTCCTCAGGGTTGAGGGCGGCGTTGATCCCGCCCGCAGCCGCAACCGAGTGGGAGCGGACCGGGTGGACCTTGGAGATGATCGCGACGGTCGATCCCAATCGCGCTGCGGCGAGAGCGGCGCGCTGGCCGGCGAGGCCGGCACCGATGATCAAGACGTCATGGGATGGCACGGCTCGTGATTCTAGGTCTGGGTGAACGCGTGTGCGTTCGGTACTGTCTGAGCACCTCGTTGTGCGCGTCGTTCAACGCGCGGCCGGCGAGCCGAGCACCGTCTGCAGAGCGCGGCGAACCTGCTCGACGGTCACGATACCGCGGAGCACGCCTTCGCGATCGACGGCCATCACGGCGCCCAGCCGTCCGAGAGACTCCAGTGACAGCAGTTCCGTGAGTGGGCCGTTCTCGTCGATTCTGAGGCTGGAGGCGTCGTCGGAATCGAGCGCGGCGCCGACCGTCAGCCAGTTCTCGCCGCTGTCGAGCATCGCCTCGGCGCGCTCCCGCCGGGCGATGCCCACGAAGTGGCCCTGATCGTCCACCACCGGCAGCCAGACGGCCGCGTAACGGTGAAAGTACTCGTCGAGTGCCTGCTTCACGGGTGTCTCCGCGGGGATCGCAACCGGCTGGCGGTCCATGATGTCCGCGACCCTGACCCCCTCGATTCGTTCGCTCACCTGGGTCTGGAGCAGCGCGCTACGCGCCGACTGCCCGAGCAGGAATGCCAGCGCCAGCAGCCACAGTCCGCCGAAGGAGCCGGCCGCGAGCAGCATCCAGATGCCGACCGCCCCGAGCAGCAGCGCGAACGCCTCGCCGAGCTTGGCCGACGTGCGGGTCCCGCGCACTCTGTCGCCGGTCGCGCGCCAGACGATCGCCCTGGCGATCCGACCGCCATCGAGCGGGAACGCCGGCACGAGGTTGAAGACCAGGATCAGCACGTTGATGACCAGCAGCCAGCTGAGCGACAGGAGCACCGGCGTGATCTTGATCGCTGCGCTCAGCACTGCCGCCTCCAGGAGTCGGTGTGGACCGACGATCGCGAGATCGATCGCCAGGCACGCGAGCACGACGCCCAGGGTCCCGGCGGGACCGGCGGCGGCGATCTTGAACTCCTCCGCGGGCGTCCGAGCCTCCCGACTCATCTGGGTGATCCCGCCGAACAGGAACAGCTCGATGCGCTTGACGCCGATACCCAGTCGGCGCGCCACGAGCGCATGGCTGAGCTCGTGCACGATCAGCGACCCGAAGAACAGCAGGACCGTCGCGACCGTCGTCATGTACGCGACGCTGTCGGATCCGTGCAATGTCTCGCGGAAGGCGCCCGACAGAAGGAAGATCATCAGGAACAGCATCACGAACCAGGTGCCGTCCACCCCGACGCGGATGCCGAAGACGTCAAACAGCTTGATCGAGCGGCGCCGGATCATGATCCAATGGTCTCATAGCAGGTGCCTCGCCATCGCTCGATTGGACACAATGTGAGAAGTGACCCGACGGGCGACCCTGAAACGACCTGCGCGATGACCGATGCCGTCCGTGCCCTGCGCGCTCGAATGGCGGACATCGAGGACCTGGGCTTCGCCACGGGCGTGCTCAGCTGGGACCAGCAGACGATGATGCCGCCGCGTGGAGCGGAAGCCCGAGCCGACGCGCTCGCGACGCTCACGAGGATCTCGCACGAGATGTTCGTATCGGCGGAGACGGGACGCATGCTCGACGCCGCCGCCTCGCAGCTGACCGGATCCGAACCGGATGGTGACGACGGCCGCCTGGTGGCAGTCGTACGTCGCCGCTGGGAGAAGCGCCGGCGCGTCTCATCCGAGCTCGCGGCCGACATGGCGCGCGCCGGCTCGCTCGGTCAAGAGGCCTGGACCGTCGCCAGACGTGAGAGCGACTTCGCGGCGTTCGCGCCCTACCTGCAGCGCAACCTCGAGCTGGCACAGCGCTATGTCGACTGCTTCGACGGATACGAGTGTGCCTATGACGTGCTTCTGGACGACTACGAGCCGCAGATGCGCACCACCGAGGTGCAGCGTCTGTTCACCGAGCTGCGCTCGGAGCTGGTGCCCCTGATCGCGAAGGTCGCGGCGCTGCCGCTCGATGACTCGTGCCTGCACGGCCACTTTCCGGTGGAGTCGCAGCGTGCGCTCGTCGCCGGCGTCCTGGCGCTGATGGGGTTCGATCCCACCGGCTGGCGACTCGACGACTCGGCGCACCCGTTCATGACGAGCTTCGGCGCCGGTGACGTCCGCATCACGACCCGGTGGGACGAGACCTTCTTCGCCTCCGCCCTGTTCGGCGCGATGCACGAATGCGGTCATGGCCTCTATGAGGCCGGCATCGCACCGTCGCTGCAGCGCACGCCCATCGGACGTCCGGACTCGCTCGGCCTGCACGAGTCCCAGAGTCGGCTGTGGGAGAACATCGTGGGCCGCGGACGCTCCTTCTGCGAGGTGATCGCGCCGCGCATCGCGCGGCAGTTCGGAGGCACGCTCGCGGACCTCGACGGCGAGACGCTGTTCCGCGCAGTCAACCGCGTGCAACCGTCGCTGATCCGCGTCGAGGCCGATGAGGCGACCTATGCGCTGCACATCGTGCTGCGCTTCGAGCTCGAACAGGAGCTGATCGACGGTAGGCTGACGGTCGCCGACCTGCCGGCGGCATGGAATGCCCGCTTCAAGCAATACCTGGACATCGATGTTCCGAGCTATGCCGACGGTGTGCTGCAGGATGTGCACTGGTCGGCGGGCATGGTCGGTTACTTCCCGACGTACGCGCTCGGGAACCTGATCGCCGGACAGCTCTGGGCACGCGTGCGCGAGGATATTCCGGATCTCGAGACACAGGTCGCGGCCGGCGAGCTGAGCGCGCTGCGCGCCTGGCTCGGGGACCGGGTGCACCGTCACGGCTCCAAGTTCCCGACGACCGAACTGCTCGAGCGTGTGGTGGGTGGGCCGATCCAGGTGCAGCCGTTCATGTCCTACTTGAAGCTCAAGCTCTCCGGCGTCTACGGCACGAGCCTGTAACGCGAGAGGAGTCCGGCGCCGGCGGCGGGTACGCCTGTCCTGTCAGCGGGCACGCCTGATTGACGCTCCCGATATAGCATCGGGGCATTAAACCGTCCCCCCGGAGGTGGACAAGTGAGCGATACCCCAGTAAAGGTTGCGGTGACCGGCGCGGCCGGACAGATCGGCTACGCGATCCTGTTCCGCATCGCGAGCGGTCAGCTGCTAGGTCCCGACACACCCGTGAGCCTATCCCTGTTGGAGATTCCCCCGGCGGTCAAGGCCGCGGAGGGGACCGCGATGGAGCTGAACGACTGCGCCTTCCCGCTGCTGTCGGGAATTGACATCACTGACGATCCGGTGAAGGCGTTCGATGGTGTCAACATTGCGCTGCTCGTCGGAGCGCGCCCGCGCACGAAGGGAATGGAGCGTGGCGATCTGCTCGAGGCCAACGGCGGCATTTTCAAGCCGCAGGGCCGGGCGCTGAACGCCGGTGCGGCGTCGGACGTCAGAGTGCTCGTCGTCGGCAACCCTGCCAACACCAACGCGCTGATCGCGCAGCAGAACGCCCCCGACATCCCGCGCGAGCGGTTCACGGCGATGACGCGCCTCGATCACAATCGCGCGATCGCGCAGCTGTCCGCAAAGACCGGGGTCGCGGTCAAGGACATCACCAACATGACCATCTGGGGCAACCACTCCGCCACCCAGTACCCGGACATCTTCCACGCCAAGGTCGCGGGCGAGAGCGCGGCGCAGCGGACCAACGATCAGCAGTGGCTGGAGGGCGACTTCATCCCGACTGTGCAGAAGCGGGGCGCGGCGATCATCGAGGCACGTGGCGCCTCGAGCGCGGCGTCCGCCGCCAACGCCGCAATCGATCACATGCACGACTGGGTGCTCGGAACGCCCGCTGGTGACTGGGTATCGATGGCGATCCCGTCGGACGGGGCATACGGTGTTCAGGACGGCCTGATCTCGAGCTTCCCGGTCACCGTCTCAGGTGGCGCCTACGAGATCGTTCAGGGTCTCGAGATCAGTGAGTTCTCCCGCACGCGCATCGACGCGAGCGTCTCGGAGCTGGCCGAGGAGCGCGACGCGATCCGCTCACTTGGCCTGATCTGATCCTGTCTCCTCGTCGCTCCGCGTCTCGACGCCGCCGCGCCTGAGCAGGTGAGCTGACCGGGCGTCGTCACATGGCCGGCACCGGCTCTGGAGAGCCGCCGGTGCCGGCCTGACGCGTTTGTCAACCTGCGGCGGCGATGTCGCTCGTCTCGCCGAGCTCCTCCTCGTGACCCTCCGCGCCCGCGGGCTCAGGCTCCTGCGTCGACTCGCCCGCCGGGTGGTAACCGAGCCCGTCTCGCACGATCAAACCATCGGAGACGAGCTTCGGCATCACCCTGTACAGGTAATTGGGCTCGATCTTGATCGCTTCCGCGATCTGAGGGATTGTGATACCCGGCCGCTGACGGACGAGCTCGAGTGCCTGGCTGGAGCGAGTCCCGCCGGTGCGCCGCCCGCGCGGGCGACCCGGACGCCCGCGCTTGCGTGCCGGCGTTGCGGTTGCCACCTCCGTAGCGGGGTCGGCCGATGCGCGGGGACGCCCCGGTCCGCGCTTGGCGTTGCCGATCAGCGCGGAGCGTGCTGCCTGCAGCCGAGCGACCTCCTCCCGCAGTTCGTGCAGGCGACTGTCGATATCCCTGACAGTCGTTTCGATGTAGTCTGACATCGCTCTCCTTGGAGGTAGTTAAGAAAGCTGGGAAAGCTGGGGCACCAACCATACACCCTGTGTTGCGCGTTTCCATGCCGCGCCCGCTCCAGGGCAGGGTCAGTCGGATGACATAACGCGGGCGGGTGACTGACGGCCGCCGGTTGGCGGCACTCCCACATCTCGTGCTCGGGTCACCCTCCGAGCGAACGACCGCAGGCGGCGCGGGGCCGTTGTGAGCGCGTGCTACTGACTCTGACGTTGCTCGTTCGGAACGCGGTGGGTGGCCTCGAGCAGCTGCTTGAGCCGGGCGAGTGAGTGGTGTGCCTCGCGCTCGGACGCGGCACCGACGACCATCCGGCTGGCGACCCTACCGAGCATGCCGCCCGGCGCATTGAACTCGTTCATGTAGTCGAACGTCGTCGGGCCCTCCTCGCCGCCGTCGAGGCCGTAGTGAATCCTCGCCCGCGAGTGAGCCGGACCGCGTCCCTCCCACGCGGCGGCGAACGGTGCGCGAACAGAGGTCAGCCGCCAGTGAACCTTGAACGAGACGCCGTGAATGTGCAGCACCTGGTCCATCCTCGCGCCAGGGGCGCGGGGGTCGGCTGACACGTTGCTGATCGAACGGTGGATCGTGACCCAATCGGCCAACCGGTATGGGTCCATGACGGTCGCGAACACGACCTCCGGAGGCGCAGCGATCTCAACTCTCACATGCACGACGCTCATGTTCGTACCGGACAGTAACGACTACCGGGAAACCGCCGGTGGTAAACCGTTCCGCCCTGCGGGCCCTAAGGGCCTTAGCGTGCTGCGAGTGGCTCGACCTGCTCCCATTCCCGCAACGCGTGCTCGATCGCCGCGTCCAGTGAGTGGCGTCTGAGCCCCAGCAGCCGGAGGGCCTCCTCGTCACGTGGCAGCATGTCCGTCGCGAGGCTCTCCATCAGCGGTCCGATCAACTCGTGCTCCTCGCCCGCGATGACCGCCGAGACCCTGCTCGCGATCGGCGTCGCCATCAGCCGGCTCAGCCCAACGATCGGGCGGCGCACGAGCATCAGGTCGGCGATCCGCTCGATCAGCTCCTGATAGGTGACGGTGTCGGGGCCGGCGAGGTCCAGCGTGCAGCCGCGCAGCTGTTCGCTGCCGGCCGCCCGCGCGAGCGCCTCGATCACGTCGCGCTCGTCGACGGGCGCGGTGCGGTTCTTGCGCCAAGCGGGAATCGCCAGCACCGGCAGCCGCTCGATCAGCCTGACGAGGAAGCGGAACGACCGCGAGCGTGCTCCGATCACGATCGAGGCGCGGAACGCCACCGATCCTGAGACCGCCCGCAGCAGAATCTGCTCGACGGCCAGCCTCGACGTGAGATGCGCGGACGGCGGGCCGCCCGAAGGGGCGAGGCCTCCAAGATAGATCAGCCGCCCCACGCCCGCGGCGCGTGCCTCCGCCGCGAAGTTCTCAGCGGCGCCACGCTCGCGCGCCTCGAACGGGCCCGCCGCGGCCGGCTCCATCGAGTGGATCAGGTAGTAGGCGACGTCGATGCCCGACAGAGCCCGCCGCAGGCCGGCGCCGGTGACGGCGTCGCCTACGAGCACGGGCAGGGGCACCGACACGCGCGCCGGATCGCGGGCGAAGCCGCGCACGTCGTGCCCGTCCGCGAGCAGGCGCGGCGCGAGCCTCGCACCGAGGTATCCGGATACGCCGGTCAACAGGACGCGCATTCGGCATCAAAGCTACGGAAAATGCGGTCCATTCCCGGTCGCTCCACAAAAAACCCGCTCGGAGCAGGTAAATCGCATTTCACGAAAGTCGTGCGTTTTCCGGGATTCGGAGTTGCGCGAGGGGGGTGAGGTTCGCTTTGATGCTCCGCGTAAGAGCCAGTGCGGTGAAGCGAGGAAGGTGGTCGAAGCATGGTGCACGGTCGGTCTGCTGTTGCGAAGGTGAGTTGCGAGAACTGCTTCTTCCATCAGAACATGCTCTGCGCGAAGAGCAAGGCCAGCCCCTGCGCGACCTTCCGGCCCAATCATCCGGAGGGCCTGCGGCCGCCGAGTCAGATGCGCTTCGTGTTCCGGCAGGAGCGCCGCATGCAGGTGGCGTGGGCATTCCCGTCAGCGGCCGAGCAGGTTGCTCTGCATTCCTGAGCAGGCCGGGCCGCGCCGGCGGCTAGAGTGTCGACTTCGGGTGTCGGCGGAGTGCCGGGCTCGTGTGTCGGCTGCGCGCGGTTCGGCCAGGAACGAGAGGTGCGTCGTGCGGAGGAGAGGGATGTCGTGCAGATAACCGTGCTCGGCAAGTCGCCGGCATGGCAGGACCGGGAGGGAGCCTGCAGCAGCTATCTCGTGCGCGAGGGTGGGTTCTCTCTCCTGATCGACTGCGGCAGCGGCGCGTTCGCAAAGCTCCGCAGGTTCGTGGACTACCGGCGGCTCGACGCGGTGCTGATCAGCCACCTTCATGCCGACCACATACTGGACCTCGTGCCGTTCAGCTACGGCCTGATCTACTCGCCTCGCCCAGCGCAGGCGCACCTCCTCGCGCCGGCGGCTGCCGGCGCGAACGGGAGGCGTCCGGCCCTGTGGGCGCCTCCCGGCGCGCTTGACACCTTTCGTCACCTGACGGGAAGCTGGGGGGCGGAGAGCCTGATCGAGGATGCGTTCGTCGCTCGCGAATACGAACCCGACGGCACGCTCGACCTCGGTCCGCTGCGCGTGAGGTTCTGCGAGGTTCCGCACTACACGCGTTCCTTCGCGATCGAGCTCGGCGCAGCGACGGGCGCGCGCTTCACCTTCGGAGCGGATTGTGCGCCCAACGACGGGATCGTCGCGTTCGCGAGCGGCACTGACCTGCTGTTCCTCGAGGCGACGCTGATGGCGCCGGAGGGCGGACCGCTCCGGGGGCACATGACCGCCCGTGAGGCGGGCGAGCACGCTCGACGGGCGCACGCCCGCCGGCTCGTGCTCACCCACTTCTCCGACGAGCTCGATGCCGGTTGGGTACGCGACGAGGCGGTTGCGGGCTTTGGCAGCCCCGTTGACCTCGCACGAGAGGGCGCCGAGTTCACAGTTTGAGACGGACTCCGTATCCTGAGAATGGTCACCTACGTAGAGAGAGTGAGCGGAATGGCATTACGTAAGAAGGCACGCGCGAGCGCGGAGACGGCCGCTGTATCCCAGGCCAGCCCGAGCGTGGGGCGTCTGGTTGAAGATGCCGAGCTGCGGGCGACCCTGCGTGAAGCGATCGAGTCGACTGAGCGGGCCTACTCGCGTCTGACCTCGCGCAAGCGTGCGCAGAAGACCTCGGTCGACAAGAAGCTCAAGGCCGAGCTGCATAGCGCCGTCAAGTCGCTGAAGAGCGCGAGCGGCAAGCTCGGTGATGGCGCCGCCGTCAAGGGTCGGCGCTCCAAGGGCGGCCTCGGGTTGGGCGCCTCGGCGCTGTTGCTGACGGGCGGCACGGTGGTCGTCGTCGCCACCTGCCCGTGGATGCGCGGGAAGGTGCTCGACGCCCTGTTCGGCGCCGAGGAGGAGTTCGAGTACTCGCCGCCGCCGATGCCGGAGCCCAGCGCTCCTGCCGGCGTCGACGCGAGCACTCCGGCCGCGACCGACGCGAGCGCTCCTGCCGGCGTCGACGCGAGCACTCCGGCCGCGACCGACGCGAGCGCGCCGGCCGCCACGGACAGCACCAGCCAGTAGATTCCGAGCGCCGAGCCGTGGCTCCGCTTCTGCGGGCTCCCTTTTGCTCGGCGCCTACAAGGGCCGCACTGACGAGTGCACGGGGACCGCTGACCGCTACACGGGCAGCACGCGAGGTTGCCTGCAGCGCTCACAGGGTCCATGGGCCGCATGGTCGCTGAACTCGTTGGCGAACGCCTTCATTGCACTTGTGAGGAAGCCCGCCGCGCCGTCAGGGTGCTGACATGCCCCCCGGCCGGGCAGCTCGCGTGTCCAGCGCACGATGTCGGCATGGGCTGAGCGACCACCCCTACCGGTGGCCAGCCCGGAGAGCGTCGTTGCAATCGCATCGAGGCCGTATACGCACGGGCCGCACTGCCCCGCGCTCTGCTCCGAGAACCATTGCATGACGCGCGCTGTCTCTGCCACTGGACAGGCGGACGCGCCGAGGGCGACGATCACGCCGGCACCGAGGCTCGCGCCGCGCTCGCGCAGCTGCGCCGGTGACAGGCGGATGCGCTCGAGCGCGGATCCGGACAGCCAGCTGCCGAAGTAACCGCCGATCAGGACGGCTGCGATGGGTTCGCTCGGGCCGGCGGCATCGATCAGCCGGCGCAATGACATTCCGTGCTCGATCTCGTACACCCCCGGCGCTGTCAGCGCGCCGCTGAGCGTCACGAGCGTCGAGCCGGGATCCGCACCGGATCCCAGCTCCCGGAACCAGGCGGCCCCGTGGCGTGCGATCAGCGCGACGTGGGCGAGCGTCTCGGCGTTCTGGACGAGCGTCGGACGGCGCTTGACGCCGCGCTCATAGGGGCGCGCGCCGAACGTCGGCTGGCACGGGCCGCCGTTCAGCATGTTGACCAGCGCGCTCTCCTGTCCGGAGAGGAACAGCTTGGGCGCGGCGAACAACTCGAAGCTCGGCTGGCCCGCCGGCAAGCGGCGCTCGGCCAGTGCGACCGACAGGCTTCTGGATACCCGGGCGTCGTGCTCGCAGAAGGCCACGATCACGCGCTCGGCGCCGACCGCCTGAGCGGCGAGCGCAGCGCCGTCGAGCACCAGATGGGGTGCCTCCCGCAGCAGCGCGCGGTCCTTCCTGCTGGCCGGCTCTCCCTCGGTGCCGTTCACGACGACAACCTTGGCGCCGCGCCGCTCCGCGACCGAGCGCATCTTCTTCGCGGTCGGGAACGAGGCACCGCCGTGGCCGCGCAGGCCGGACCGATCGATCTCGTCGATCAGCTCCCGGCCCGAGCCCCGAGCCGGACCGGCCGGGAGCGGCCCGTGGAGCCTCACGTGCGCCTCGAACGACATGGCCCTGTCCGAGCCGACTCCGAGCAACAGCCGCGGGAGCAACGGGCGCTCAGTCACCACCGCGCTCATCGCCCGGCGGCCGGTCCGGTGAGCGCGGATACGCGAGTGCGTGGCCGCCCTGGGCGCGGTTGCGGCGCCGGTGGGCTGCTGCCCTGCGAGATCCGCGCAGCCACAGCGGCGAGGACGATCAGCACGCACGCGGCCGTCAGTGCCAGCATCCAGTGCGCGTGGCGGTCTGACCCGATGCCGATGCCGTGTACGAGCGCGACCGGCCAGGAGAGGTACGCGAGCCAGTGCGTCGCGCGCCACGCGCGGTGTCCGATATGGCGGCGCAGCATGCTCGTCAGCGCCACCGCGATCAAGAGGTCGAACGAGATCGCGCCGAGCCCGAGCCAGAAGGGCTTGTACGTCCCGCTGAACGGCAGCACGGCGTTGATCAGGTTGATGCTCACATAGTTGTCGAGCACCGTCGTGGCGATGTGCACCAGCACGAAGCTCACGGCCAGCAGCGATGCGCTCCGGTGCACGCTGTCGATCACGAACCGCGGCACGCGCGCACTCTGCAGCCGCATCTGGTTCGCGATGCCGAGCGCGACCGTGAGCGTGAGCAGCACGAGCGCCACCACACCGGTGCCGCGGGTCAGGTACCACAGGATGTGTGAGGAGGACGCGGACGACGCGGCGGGGGCGAGCATGCTCACGACCCTCCCGAAACGACGGTCGACTGTGAGCTGCTCGAGGTGGAGGATGAGGTGGGCGTCTGCGAGGGCGAGCTCAGGCTACTACCGCTGTCGGTTCCGGAGGAGCTGGTCGTCGCGGAGGAGCTGGTCGTCGTGGAGGACTGGTCCGACGAGGAGCTCGTGCTCGACCCGCTCGACGAGCCTGTGGTCTGCGCGCTCGACGCTGTGGTGTGCGGGTGCTGGGCGGCGTACTCGTGTGCCGCCACAGCGGTGACGGCGCCCGTCAGTCCGACGGCGCCGGCGATCATCAGGTTTGTGGCGGAGGAGGCCAGCTTGAGCCCGGCCTGCCGCCGGCCGACGTCTTGTCTCTTCATGGTGAGCGGAGTCTCCCGTCCGCGTGCAAGAGAGCACTAAAAGGTGCGTGAGACGAATCTAAGCCCCTGATGAGAGAGCACCCATCAAGCGGGCGCGCTCAATCCTCGAGCTTCGGCGAGCGCCACGGCGCACGCAGGCGCCGCTCCAGCTCCTCGCCGAGCGCGTCGATCGCGATGCGCTCCTGGACGAGCGTGTCGCGGTCGCGTATGGTGACCGTCCGATCGCTCAGCGTCTGGTGGTCCACCGTGACCGCCCACGGCGTGCCGATCTCGTCCTGGCGGCGGTAGCGGCGGCCGATCGCGCCGCCCTCGTCGTACTCGGCCTGCACGCGCTCGCGCAGCTCGTGGTGGATCTCCCCGGCCAGCTCCGGCTGGCCATCCTTGCGCACGAGCGGCAGCACCGCCACCTTGACCGGCGCGAGCTGCGGGTGCAGCCGCAGCACGGTGCGCGCCTCCCCTTCGATCTCGTCCTCGTCATAGGCATCGACGAGGAAGGCGAGCGTCGCCCGGTCCGCGCCGGCCGCCGGCTCGATCACGTGGGGCACGTAGCGCCGCCCGCTGACCGTGTCGTTGTACTCGAGCTTCTGCCCCGAGTGCTTCGCGTGCTGGGTGAGGTCGAAATCGCCGCGGTTGGCGATCCCCTCGAGCTCCTGCCAGCCGATCGGGTACAGGTATTCGACGTCGCTCGTCGCGCTCGAGTAGTGCGAGAGCTCCTCCTGCTCGTGCGCCCGTAGACGTAGGTGATCGGGGCGGATGCCGAGCTCGGTGTACCACTTCATGCGCTGCCCGAGCCAGTGCTCGAACCATTGGCCGGCCTCTTCGGGCGGGACGAAGAACTCCATCTCCATCTGCTCGAACTCGCGCATCCGGAAGGTGAAGTTCCCGGGCGTGATCTCGTTGCGGAAGCTCTTGCCGATCTGTGCGATTCCGAACGGCGGACGCTTGCGCGCGAACTGCAGCGTGTGCTTGAAATTCAGGAAGATCCCCTGCGCGGTCTCGGGGCGCAGGTAGACGGTCGAGCCCTCGGCCTTCACGGCGCCGACCGTGGTCTCGAACATAAGGTTGAAGTCACGCGCCTCGGTGAGGTCGCAGTCGGGCGTCTCACCCGGCTTCTTGGACGGCTTGCGTCCGCACCGGCCGTCCTCGAGCTTGTCGGCGCGGAAGCGCAGCTTGCAGGTGCGGCAGTCGACGAGGGGGTCGGTGAAGCCGGCCAGATGGCCGCTGGCCCGCCACGTCTCCGGGTGCTGGATGATCGCGGAATCAAGGGCGACGATGTCATCGCGCTCCTGCAGCATCGAACGCCACCACTGCGCCTTGACGTTGTTCTTGAGCAGGACGCCGTAGTGGCCGTAGTCGTAGCTGGAGCCGATCCCGCCGTAGATCTCGCTGCTCGGGAACACGAAGCCGCGGCGCTTGCACAGCGACACGATCTTCTCCATGGTGACCTTGTCTTCGCCCATCGAGTGGTGGACTCTAGATGAAGGGTCCCGAGGAGGTGATCATCGATCCTGACTCGCGGGAGGTGACATTCGCGGGAGGTGACCATGGATGGGGTTGTGAACGCGAACGCAGGAGGTAGGACGGAAGTGTTGGATGGTGGTCCCGCTGAATGCGGTGCTGTAGAAGTGATGGAGGTTGTTTGGCCCTCTGGAGCCGCCCTTCGGGGGGAGGCTTCAAACCGCCCACAGGTGCATTGGCTGAAGACCGTTGTGCTGAACGTCGTGGGGAAAGGCGCGGCTAGATCGCGTCAGGTATGGGTCGGGAAGATGAGCGATGGACGAGAGTCCTCTGCCGTTGACGTGTCGAAAGTGGTCAGACGATGTCGAAACCAGGGCCGCCCCATTGTCCTGGGATCAGCCTGGGGGTTACCCGTTCTACTGCCCAGGCGGCATCCGGCATATAGGCAGCATGATCCCGACCGAGGCGCTTCTATGGAACGCGTGAAGGCGTGCCCGGACAGTGCTGCGGGGCCTTCCGCAGCGAGAGGGAGATCTCCAAGCGGCAGAATCCGCGAGGAGCTGAGTACCGTCGCCGGGTGCGCTGGCGGACTCGCTCGTAGTTGCTGTGAAGCTTCCGCGTATCGCAGCGGGGGTGGAGCCAAGGGGCGGGGTCGTCTAGGCGCATGGATGGGGTCAACCGCAAGGGATGAGCCGCATGCGTGAGCCGAAGCTGAAGGGCAAGTCGTACGACATCCCCAAGCGATTGTTGTGGGATGCGTGGTTGAAGGTCAAGCACAATGGCGGAGCGGCTGGGGCTGACGGCGTGACGATTGAGCGGTTCGAGCAGGACCTTTCGGGGAACCTGTATCGGCTGTGGAATCGGATGTCGTCGGGGTCGTACTTCCCCGGGCCGGTCCGGGCAGTGGAGATACCCAAGAAGGGCAAGAAGGGTGCGGTCAGGGTGCTCGGCATTCCGAGCGTCGTCGATCGCGTCGCGCAAGCGGCGGCGGCGATGGCGTTGGAGCCCAGCGTGGAGCCAATCTTCCACGAGGACTCCTATGGCTACCGTCCCGGGCGTTCGCCCGTGGACGCGGTCGCGGTCTGCCGAGAGCGGTGTTTCAAGACGACCTGGGTTGTCGATCTCGACATCCGGGCGTTCTTTGACTCCGTTCCATGGGACCTGATGCTGAGGGCAGTCACGCACCACACCGACCAGAAATGGATCGTGCTGTACGTGGAGCGCTGGCTGAAGGCCCCGATGCAAAAGCCCGACGGAAGCCTGATCGCACGGGTTAAGGGCACGCCGCAAGGCAGCCCGATCTCCCCATGCCTCGCTAATTTGTTCCTGCATGTGTGTCCTCAAAGGAGAAGGGAAGCGATGTAGAAGGTCGTTTTTGTGATCCGTGCTGTGCCAGTGATGGAGGTAGGTCCTCCGGGCTCGCCGTGCAGGCGGGGAGTCCAAACCGCCGTGATGTCATGCCGGTCAAATGCCGGGGTGGGAAGCGATCACGGAAACGGCTCGCTAACAGCGGGTCAGGTATGCGATGAGAAGACGAACATGGTTGAACCACTGCTGACGCATCGTAAAATAATGACAGCATCGCAACCGGGGTCGGTGCATATCCCCGGGAGAGTGCCACGCTTTGGGTGTGGTGTAGCCAGAGGGCGGCCTGCGTGTCGCTTTGGTGGTGCTCGGTGTTAAGGTGGCGTGAGCTCGTCGTGGGCGCTGGTGTGGAAGAGGAGAACCTGTGTCTCGATACCGACGGCCAAGTCATGGGGCTGGTAGCCCTTTGGCCGCGAGAGGGAGAACCTTTGGGCGGCAGAA
>JBKQIR010000160.1:0-3673 GCA_052148275.1 Solirubrobacteraceae bacterium | reverse complement strand
GAAAGGGATCAAGGTCAGCGACGCAGAGCTGGCGGCCGTGAACATCGTGCGGGACGCGTTCCACCCAGACTGGAATTACACAATCCACCCAAATCAATCGGGCGCACTAATTCATTCGTGACCGCTAGTGGTCGATTTGCGTCAGACCTATATCAGTGATTAACCGTGCCGGTTTGGAGGTGTGGTGGTTGACCGGCGCGGTCCACCGCGGTGGTAGTGCCGTAGCTTGAAAAGGCCGCGCAAATGCAGGGCCTTTCCATCCGACACGACTGTCACAGTTGTGGTGTGAGAAACAAACCGATGACGCGGATCGGGCGTCACCCAGGGGGTGCGTGTGGGTAACGATGGCAGGCGGTCCGGACGGATCGTGGTGCGGGCGGATGATCGGTCGCTGACCGGGCATGGCGGGTTGGCGGTGATGGCCGGGGAGGCGCTTGACCGCGCGTTGGGCCGCGATCTGGGTGAGCCGGTGACGGTCGATCTTGACGCGACACAGGTCACGGTGTACGGACGCAAGAAGGACGGTGCGGCGCGCTGCCGGACCGGGCAGATGAGCTACGCGCGGCACATCGCGTTCTGGGCACAGCGCGGCCGGGCGCTGTGCGCGGAGCTGGTCGGTGGTAACCGCGAGCGGCTGACCGGCCGTGAATACGCGCAGATCGCATCAAGGGCGCTCGCGCTGCTGCCCGCCGGGCACGGGCCGGTGACGATGCGGATCGACTCCGCCTACTACGCGATCGCGCTGCTTGAGCGCCTGCGCGAGGAGCAGACGCGCTTCACGGTCTCGGTCCCGCGCACCCAGGCGATGTGGAACGCGCTCACCAAGATCCCCGAGAACGCCTGGGCGCCCGCGCTCGGGATGGACGGCGCGCAGGTCTCCGAGACGACCTATCGCCCCGGCGGCTGGAAGCACGAGCCGCTGCGATTGATCGTTCGCCGCGTTCCGTTCACCGCCCGGCAGATCACCCGCCTGAAAGGCTCCCGGCGGCTCGCGACGATCCATCCCAAGCAGCTGCAGATGGCGCTCGACGGACAGCTCGACAGCCTCTACGGCTACAGCTTCATCCTGACCGACATCTACCACCACCACACCGCGTGGATCGAGCACTTCCACCGCCACCGTGCGCAGATCGAAGAGCGCCTCAAAGACCTCAGGCTCGGCCAGGCGCTACGTCACCTGCCCTCCGCCGACATCAACGCCAACCGCGTCTGGCTGACCGCAGCGATGCTCGCGATCAACCTCACCGCATACTGCTGTGACCTCTCACCTGCCGCGGGCGCCTCGGGCGCGGCGCCCCCGCGCACGCCGCTACGCCGTCACGCGGCAACCTGCGCCGGATCCTGTTCAACGTCCCCGCGCGCGTCATCCGCACCGGCCGGCAGCTGATCCTGCGGCTCCCCGACGGCTACCAGCACGCCGACATCTTCCAAGCAACACTCGACGCAATCTACGCGCTCCCGACACCTTGACGCGCCAGCGCCCCGCCCGCGATCACATTCACACGCGTCACGCCCGGCCTCACCGGGCTACCTCCCCGACCCGCAAACCGGCCCCAACAGCACCCCTCGACACGCAATCCGGCGATCACAGTGCGTCCTGAAGACCACGACACGGCTCAACAGACACCATAGCGACCGCAACGCCAATTAACTGCTAACCAGAGCGAGCAGCCAAGCCGCTACTCACTGAAGTAGGTCAGAGACCCCAGGCAAGGACACCCATCTCCTGAGTGAGATCGGCGTTCGGCCTTCACACCACACGAGCCCACCGTCCGCGACGGGCCCACGCCTGACCCGGAGATGCGAGGGCAATCGGTCCGCGCAAGGTCTACGTAGAACTCACCCTGGGGTGCCTTGGCACTCGCTCTCAGCGGGACGAACATGTCAGCACACGCCGGTGTTGGGCACCGCAGATGGAGGTTCGGTCTCATGGAGCTATCAGGGAACGCAGTCAGGGGGCGATCGCTCGATTCGTGGCCACACGTTTCGTACACGTACAAAGCCTGCGCGCGCGGTGTGAGAACAACCAAGAACTTCCACCGCAGCACGGCGCAGGATTCGCAGCCGTGATGCTCACAGAAGGGGGTCGGCCAAGCGTCGCCGGCGAGACCGCATCGGGCGGATTCGCACCGGGGATACCTGGGCAAGGGGGCCCGAAAACCATCGCCAGCGAGACTGCATCGGGCGGACTCGCAGCGGTGCCGACGAAGGGGGGCCGGCTGAGCCGGTCGCGGTGCGAAGCGCCGCGACCGGCGAGCCGGCACCGCGCACTTGCACGCTCGTCTGAGACAGCGTCCGCTGCAGGTCGTCACAGGAACAGTCTGCCTGCTGGCGACGACGCGTCGTTGCAGTCGAGACGCCGCCGACCGTGGCCAGCGCTTGGACCGCAGCGCCCGGCTCAACCGGGGAAACCCGACCGCGAGCGCGACGCGAGGCGTCGCCTAAGGAGCATGTCTCAATCGTTTTGGCGGTTGCTTGGCGTGCCTTCGCGGCGATGCCCGAGGGTGATGCTGGTCAAGTCGCCGATGAACGAAAGGGGACCGATGAGCGTGTCGGCGCAAGTTGATTCCGGGAGAGGAAGAGTCGCATGGACAGGTCCGTCGCTCGCCATGGCGCTTTTCGGGGTCCGCAAGTCGGAAGGCGTCGAGTTGATCGCTCCCGATCAGATCGCTCTGGGAGTCGCGACCGGGTTGCTGATGGGGTTCGTGACGGATGTCGCCGCCAGCGTGCCATCGGGTGACGGCGTGGTCGATGAGGACGGGTCCGTGTTCTCTCGCTGCCTGCGATCAGGTGGGGAAACGTCCGCTCCCCGGCGGTCGGAGCCGTTCCTCGCTGCCCCCTATCAGTCGAGCCATGTGCCTCTGATCGCCCTCCCGGATTCGGCGCCGACCGTCGACGCCCAGCGCCGGCGCAGACCGAAGTGCGCCTGTAGTCCCTCGCGTCGGCACGGTGAGCACAGCCGTCCTGAGCGGTTGTCGATCACCCCTGCAAGGAGCGCCGCAGCTAACGTCCAGACGTTGCTCGACACCGTCGACGCTCGGTTGGGATCGTGATGAGCGGCTTTGAACTCAACTCAGGCGCTGGGCCGTCCCTGCGCGGTGACGTGAGGCGACTGTGGTGGACACTCGGGCTGGAGGCAGTCGCGCTCGCGGTGCTGGTCGCGGCCGATCGTCGCGCAGTGTTCGTGATCGGCGTCGTCTGCGTCCTGATGACGATCACGGCCCTCGCCGCGTTCGTGACCGCGCGGACCGTACGCATGCTCGACAAGAACGCCCGCGATGCTCGACACTAACCCGCAGCTGACCTCTCTGGAAGACTGAAGTTAACAGCTAGGGGCCTTCTGGTCCCGCAGCACGTCGCGCACGATCTCGCCGACGACCTGCCCGACCCGGTAATCGCCGATCACCGCCTTCAGGAAGCCGCGGTGTCTAGCGACGGTGATCGTGCAGTCGTTCGGGAACGGTACGAACCGCAAGCCGCTTCGGCGTGAACGCCGCGTGCAGCTCAGCGAACGCAACGTGTCGACCCTGAGCGTCGAGACGGATTTTGGTCTTCCCCCGGTTTGAAGGACACCTGACCGCTGGGGTCGAAAGACCCTGGCAAGGAGGTTCAAGTGCCCAGGACAAGGCCGCCGTTTCCGTCTGAGTTTCGTGCTGAGGCGGTGAAGTTGATG
>JBKQIR010000159.1:0-4808 GCA_052148275.1 Solirubrobacteraceae bacterium | reverse complement strand
CGATGCTCGACGCGCTCTGTCGGGGCACGACCGATCCGGTGGTGCTCGCCGAGTTGGCGAAGGGTCGGATGCGCGCGAAGATCCCGGCGCTGCGCGAGGCGCTCGAGGGTCGCTTCGACGAGCTGCATGCGCTGCTGATCGGTGCGATCCTCGCGCACCTGGACTTCCTCGATGTGCAGATCGAGACGCTGTCGGGGGCGATCGAGGTGAAGCTTGCCCCTTTTGCGGCGGCGGTTGACCTGCTGCGCACGATCCCCGGGTTCGAGACCTGCACCGCCGAGAACGCCAACCGGCTGCACAAGGCGCTGGAGGACACCGGCATCAAGCTCGACTGCGTCGCGACGGACATCCTCGGGGTCTCTCGCGCTGGCGCTCGGCGATCTGTGCCTTGCGGTAGCGGGGCCCCACATGGGTCGCGCAGAGGTTGTCGGTTGCGCCAGTAGCAACGACGTCTCTCGCGCGCCCTGAGGTCGTTGCTTCCGGAGGTGGAGCGGCTAGTCGGTCCGTATCGCGTGAGTGGAATTCGAAGTCTCGGTCCGTGCCGATCGAGTGGGCTGAATGCTGCACGCAGCCCAACGCGACGGGTAGGACCAGACGCTTGCTTCGCCACCTCGAGTTGGATCACCGCTGCTCGCTTGGGTGGCGGCTATCAATCCCCCGTTCGCCGAGGATCATCCTGGCATGCGAGTAGTCGATCGTCAGCGCGCCGAAGCGGGCCAGGGTAGCCATGCCGACGATCCCGACGATCCCCTCACGGAGCACTCGCTCGCGCAGCACTTCGGCGGCGCGGCCGATCACTGCCTGGGGGAGGTGCAAGACAGCGATGCTCCACCCGTGGACAAGCACTGGAGTCGCGGTGCTGCGACACACGGCGCCCGCAATGCTCGTCCTTGGGCCCACGGCCTGGAGCCGAAGTCGCGCTGCCGCGCTTGAGTCGATCAGAGAGATCGCCGCACCTGTGTCGATGATGAACCGGACCTGGTGGTGGTCAAGCTCCACCTGCGTCGTCGCCAAGGTGCCGCCCGCGAGCCGCAGGATCTTGATGGGTATCGCGTGGCCACCTGCACCTGTGCGGGTGCTTGCTCCGAGGATCAGCTGCCGCTGCGTGAGGTCGATCGTCACCCTTCCGGAGCGGGAGAGAAAGTCCGAGCCGAGGAGGCCTGCGAGCGGGACGCGTGAGAACGCGCGCGGGAAAATTCGGACGGTCGTCTCGCCGCACGGACGCTCGCCCGTCACTTCCGCCTTGATCGGACCACGTCGCTCAATCGACGCGGAGCTGTTCCAAGCCGATGCGCACGCGATCGCCTGGCCGAAGCTCGCAGCGGCCAATGCGCCGCCCGTTGACGATCGTGCCGTTAGTCGATCCAAGATCCTGCACCACCCATTTCTCGTCACGAAAGACAAGCCGGGCGTGCCGCCGCGAGACGCTGAGATCGCAGAGAACCACGTCGCAGCCGCGGTCTCGCCCGAGCAGCAACTCCTGGCACTCGCCGCTCCAATCAAGCGCGAGAAGCGTCCACGCGTCAGCCTCCTCGTCGCCCAACACGCTGTCGATGCGCGCCATTAACGTGCTAACGGTGGCCGATAGCCGCGTCCGCAACGCAGATCGTGACGCTCGCAAGTCGAGATCGCCGACCAATCTGCCTGGGTCGATAATGCGCTGTCGCAGAACTTGATCCATACGACACGCGAACGTCTCGTCGCTGATGAGCCCATCTGCGTAAGCCGCGTTCAGCTTGCGAGCGAGCCGTCTGCGAGAGGATCCAGCCCCGAGCACCAGCGGATTGTCCCGCCCCGCAACGTGCGTGTCGACACGTGTGGCGGTACGGGCCGCGCGCCCAACGGCCAGCTGGCGAAAGCAGCCCAACCTTAGGCGACAATCCGATAACCGCGAACAGCGGATCTGAGCTGCCCGGCGGGGCTTCGGCGCCATACCGACCGAACCGGGCCTACATAGGCAAACGGGACGTTCTGCACGCCTCCGGGAGAGCCCTGCAATCGGCGATTTGCACGTCTCGGACCAGGGCCCCGACGCCTGCTTCGACGCGTGGGTGCTCCGCTTGACGCACGCCTGGCTTTGCGACGCTCATCCGTGCCAATGGGCGGCGCGGCCCCTCACTCTCGCTGTCTCCGGGGAGGATGCGTCGCGGGCCCGGCGGCTCGGACGAATGCATTGCCACGCGCGCGCACGAGCGTTCGTGCCGAGAGTCTCACTGCATTTGATGCCCAATCGTGATGCCCAATGCGTAGTCCACGTGTCAGACGTCGCTATCTAGACGAAAAAACCCTCCGATTTGGAGGGCTTTCCGTGAGAGCGGCTGAAGGGACTCGAACCCTCGACCTTCTGCATGGCAAGGACGCCGAGCCTGTTCCGGTCTGTCGCGGTCTGTCGCGATCCGCAGGACGAATCGGCGAAATCGGAGCCGAGTCTCCGGACGCGCGGCCGTCTGTCGCGCGGGAACTGCGGTGTGTTGCTTCCAGCGCGCTTCCATCGCGCGCGTTCTCGAAGGGACCGTATTCGGAGTCTGCCATCCCGTGTCGGGACCGGGAGCGATCGCCGTTACGTGCGGTTCGGAAGCCGCCTCGGCCTTCGACCGACGTGTGAGGCAGTGATAGTCTGCCGACCGTGAGGGCATCGACCCGACGGGGAGCTAGGGAATGATCCCGTATCTCACGCCATCGTGGACGACGAACTTGGGGTCAGGAAGGCCGGAGCCGCCAAGCGTTCCGTCAGCGCGGAGGTAGCGGTGCACGAGCGCGATCTTCACGAGATGCGTCCCGGCTGGCTCCCAGTACTCAACCATCTGGCTCTTCGTGCCGATGGGTTGTCCGCTGCGAGGGCTGGGTATTCCCTCGCTCCGAACGACCTCGACGTAGCGTTTCTCCCGAATCTTCGGGAGGATTTCGGTGTTGAAGAGCCTGCGGAGATCCGCGACTGCGATCCTCTGAACCGGAGGCCCACTCATGAACGATGATCTGGAGATTCGCGAACTGATTGCAGCGGCGGTCGGCAGCGACCTTGCGCCTGAGCAGCTCGAAGCACGGCTCCACGAGGTTGCGTGGGATGTGGAGGCTGAACCGCAGCGGACGTTCCTTGCCACCGCACTGCGACTGCTCGCGGAATTCTCGAACGGCGACTGGACTCTGGACGAATTGCGGGGTCGGCTTGGGGCGCTGAATCGCCTTTATTGGTTTGAGCTCGCACCGAAGTCGTCGTTCGCAGACTCGACCGCGCAGTTCATTGAATGTGAGGTTGCGCCTGCGGCAGGGGCTGGAACACAGCACGTAACGGCATCCGCGTGATCCGCTCGCCCTGGAACATGACGTCGAACCAGTAGAGACCCTCCTGGTCAGGCTGGAACCCAGCCTGCACAACCACGTTGGGTCCGCGCTCTTCGCCTTCGAACAACACCGGGACTTCCAAAATCGGCTCACGCTCGCCAGACGGCTTCTCCCGAACCACCTGGACGCTGTAGCGTCCGCGCGCGCCCCCCGATTTGAGAGCGATCAGGAACCAAATCGGGTGGATCGCGTTCAGTGGTCGCCCCGTGGGATCGGCCGCGAAGTAGACACGATCGATGATGCGGATGGCGCTTACGGCACCGTCCTGCTCAGTAAGCACCCGCTCGCAGATCACGGCCGTCTGGATAAACGGCCCGTCGCCGCCGCTTTCGCCGTTCGCCATCGTTCGTCTCGCCTTTCTCGAATTGCGCACAACCTACGTCATGCTGGTTACGGGCATCTTCACGACCGTGCCAGCCGGTGCCGCCGCAGACTCCGAATACATCGACGCCAGTCGGTTCCGCCGGTCGTCGGAGCGTCTGGCGGCGTCAAACGCGTGGACGTACGCGCTCATTGTGACTGCCGTGTCCGCATGTCCGAGGCGTGCCGAGACCTCCTCGATGTCCCATCCTGCGGCGATCAGCGCGGAGCCGTGGGAGTGGCGCAGGTTGTGGAAGGTCGGCGCAGGCTCGACGATGGTTCCGTCACGCTCGATCGCGCCAACATCAGCGCGCTTCACAGCGCGGGCAAGGACTCGACCGCCGACGTTGCGGTGATCGTGCGGCGTCCCATTGCGGGTCGTGAACACGTAGCTGTGATCGCCCGAGTCTGCGGCGGCGAGCTTCCCCGCTCGGAGCTTCGCCACCAGCGTGGGCGTGATCTCTACGCAGCGGCGCGAGCGTTTGGTCTTGAGCGGAACGCGCTGGCCCTTCGAGAGCTGATGCGTGAACGTCACGGTCTGCGCGTCGAGGTCGACCTCTCCCCACACGATGCCGAGCGCTTCGCCGAGGCGCGCGCCCGTCTCGGCTGTCAGCTCAAAGATCAGCTTGTACGGCTCCTCGACCGCAGCGATCAGACGCCGAAGTTCTTCGGCCGTGAGAACGCGCTTGGGGCGCTCGTCCTCGAGACTCGGACGCTCCGTCTTGTCGAGCAGCGTCACCGGGTTGACGCCGACGTAGCCGAGGTGCCGGCCGGCATACTTGAACACCGACCCGAGCGTCGACAGGTGGCCCTTGATCGTCCAGCCCTTGTAGCCGGCGGCACGCTGATCGGCCACGAACCGCGAAACGTCGCTCGGCGTGATGTCGCTCAGTCGCTGACGGCCGAAGCGTTCGTTGAGGTGCTTGAGCGCGCTCTTATGGGTGGCGCCCGTCGATGGTCGCATGTTCGCCACGCGTGATGCATCAGCATGCGCGATTGCAGTCGGCGCGGCGGCGTCGAACGGGTTACAGCGCGTCGCTCTTGGCGCGGTTGCAGTCGCCACAGAGGATCTGGAGGTTCTCCACGCTCGTCGCACCGCCCAACGC
>JBKQIR010000158.1:0-3880 GCA_052148275.1 Solirubrobacteraceae bacterium | reverse complement strand
GACGGATGTCGATTTCAGAAGGCGGCCGCACCAAATGTCGGAAGCCGAGTGCACTACGTCCTGCGACTCGGCCGTCACCGGAAGTGACGCAGCCATAGTCGCGCCCCAGCGCACCCGCTATCCGCGCAAGGCGCGTCTTTTGTGACCGGGCGGCAGATGCTCGCCGACGATTACGAGCAGGACTCCCCTGGACGTGCTGACGCGGGGAGCAGCAGTGCGCTCCCGTCAATTCGCGAGGCCTAGAGTTCCGCTGGGTCGTGATTCCGCCACTCTCACGTAGCGCCGGTGCGGTGACCGCCACCGCCTCGCGCTCAGATTAGCCCGGACTAGAGCCGTGGCGGTGGCGATGCGAGCCCGAGGCGGCGGGGACTGCTGAGACTCCGTTCAGCAGTCCCCGCAATGTCGTGGCGTAGATCTCGAGGGCGTGGCGCCCGTCGTGGGTCAGCGCGACCGAGGTCCGGGAGGTGGGTCCGCTGCCGGTTTTGCTAGTCGCGAGGTAGCCGGCCTCTTCGAGCCTGCGGAGGTGCGTGATCAGGTTGCCCGGCGTTAGCTCGATCATGTCCTGAAGGCGTTTGAACGTCAGCTGGTCGCCGTCGGGCAAGGTGGCCAGCGCCGCCATGATCTGGAGTCGCGCCGCGACGTGAATCAGCGGGTCGAGCGCCTCGGCGGTCATGCGCCCGTCCGCACCGTGTATGTCCGAGTCGCGCGCCGCTGCCACGTGCCGATCGCCGCGTTCGCCAGCAGCAGCACGCAGAGCCCCACACCGTTGACGAGCCACATGCCTCGAGGGCCGGCAATTGCGGCGAGGGCAGCGATCAGCGCGACCGGAACGGTGAGCGCGACGTCGTGCCAGCGCTTGTGGATCGCGCACCGCCCGGCCCAGACGGCGGCGAGCGCGATCAGGGTTCCGTTCAGGAAAAGCGACGAGTAGAAGCCTGCACCGTGGTGTGAGCCGCTGTTCGCAATCCCGATCAGCGCCAGATAGCAGGCAAGCAGGACCCCGCTCATCACAACGGCCTCGTCGCGCTGGACCTTCACGGAGTGGCCGCTGATGCCGGTCCGCGCTCGTGCGTAGGCGTAGATGACGGTGGCGATCCGGAGTGCGATCAGCCCGTAGAGGAACACGAGCGACGCGGCGCTTGGGCCGGTGAAGGGGTGCTGATTGCGGACGTTTAGCCACACGATCCCGAAGCCAGCCAGCGCCACCACCGCCGCCACCAGCGACACCCAGGGCGCCCGGAAATCCAGGGCGCGCCGAGCGTCCGCCTGCGTCTGTGTCAGCAGGCGCGCCGCTTCGCGGGGTTCCATCCTGCCCTCCTCGGGGGTTCCGGATGACGGTCCGATGTGTGTAGTCATAGTCCTGCCTCCCAACTAGAGTTTGTGAAGCAAACCCTAGCGGACTTTGTGGGGCAAAGTCAAGGGCCCGTTCAGAGACGGTCGATGCCCGCGCCCACACAAGGGCAGTTCTTGACCGGCGCGTTCACGAGAGACCCGCTCCTCGCCAGAAGCGGGTTCCGCGACCTTGCTACAAAGCTGCCGGTCGAACACCAGAGCGGCCACGAGGTGGTCGCTGCTGCAACAGGCGTAGAGCAGTCGCGTACCCAGCCCTGGTCACGGCCTTGGTCGAGACCTGCCTTTGTTTTCGCACGGGCATCTTCGCGCCAGCGCCGACAGTCTCGGAATGTGCGCGCTAGGAGGTGCGGCTCGGCACCGCACGCTGCTCCCGAGCGAGGGGTGCGGTGCGGCCATACGCTACGGGCATGGATATTCAGTTCATTGCCAGCATCGCGGTGATCACGCCGGATCCGCAAACGAGCCGCGAGTTGTTCATCGATGCGCTGGGGCTCCCGCTCGAGGCGAGTCCGGGCAGCGACTACTTCCACAGCGAGCGGATCGAGGGCAGCAAGCATTTCGGGGTGTGGCCGCTGTCGGAGGCCGCCCAGGCGTGCTTCGGCACACCGGACTGGCCAGCGGATCGCACCGTCCCGCAGATGAGCCTGGAGTTCGAGGTGCGCGACGCAGATGCTGTTCGGTCCGCCGCTGAGGAACTGCGCCAGCGAGGATTCACTCTGCTGCACGATCGGCGTGAGGAGCCGTGGGGCCAAACGGTCGCTCGGCTTCAATCGCAAGAAGGCTCGATCATCGGGATCTCGTTCGCCCCTTCCCTGCATGACTGACCCGATCGCGAACCACCGTCGTAGCGCTGGAGAGCAACGGACGCTGGCCGGTAATGGGCGCGGCGGCGCCGCGCTCACGGTGATCAAGCTGGTTCACACGCTCGCCTGGTTCTCGATCGAATCGTGCATGGTGTACGTGCTGTGGGCAGGGATCACCAGACAGTCCGATCGCCGTGCCGGGATCGCCGCAGCGGTGGTCGCCGGCGAGAGCCTGGTATTCGCCGCGAATGGATTCCGCTGCCCGCTGACGCAGATCGCTGAGCGCGCCGGAGCCGAGCGCGGCTCGGTCACCGATATCTACCTGCCGCGGTGGTTCGCCCACAACCTGCCGGCGATCCACGTCCCGCTGATCGTGCTCGCCGGATACCTCCACACGAGGAATCTCCGAGGCGCGACCTGAGAACACCCGCTGTTCCGCGCTGGAAACCCTCCGGCCAGCTCCCGGACGACCTCCCACGCGCGCGGAAGGCAGGCGGAGTGACTACCGCGAGGCTTCGCGGAGCTCCGCGAGACGCACCGCGATCAGGTTCCGCACGACTGACTTCGGTAGCGGACGGTCGACCGGGAAGTGGAGAGAGCTCTTGGTCATCGTGTAGCTCTTGAGCTCATCGGCGAGCTGCCCCAGGACCGAGCCGCTGAATGGCAAGTAGCTCAAGTGATCCTTAAACGCGGCAAAGCCGGCGACAGTCTTTCCGCTCACGCGGAAGGCGGGAACACGGTACGAGATCACCTGCTCAGCGTCCGGGACGATCTCAAGGATCGTGCGGCGCAGTGCCCTGAAGCGTGCTGCGCTTCGGCTCATCGACACCCCGCAGGTACTCGTCAACCTCCTCGGCGGACACTGGCCCGGCAGTCTACGAACGATGGCCGGGTGAGATCGACCGAACTCCTCTCCCGGAGTCCTGCTTCGCTGCCAGCACAAGTATCTTGCCTGCGCCCGAGCCGCACCCGCTAAGCGCGGGAAGCAGGGCTCGCTCTTCAAAGCGCGAGTTCGGGGCCAAGAAACATGTGCGCTACCGCTTCGGGATTGACGAGCGAAAGTCCCGATGAGCCTGGCGCTGCTCTCAGGCGAAGCGGGAGAGTCCCGACGATCCGCGATCGCATCTAGCGCCCGGCGAGCGTCCGCGCTAGTCGACCCCGACGAACCGCAGACGGCGACAAATACAAACCGTTGGATTCCGCGCGTTTACTCTCGGAGGTCGAGGAGGCTCGTGACGAAATGAAAGCGGGACCACACGGACGATCCTTCTGCGCGTGGCATTCCCCTTTGCCCGGCTCAAGCGTGTCTGTCAGCCCGGGCAAAGCTCGTCAGGTCGTCGTCCGCGCATGCTGGAGTACGGGCGCGCCCGGGCGACGCGCTTCTGGCGGTGTCAGGTGGCCCGAGGAATCGGCCCCCCCGACATTGATCCAAGCACCAGCGTGAGCGCGTTACGTGCGCGTAACCAGGCGTCCGCTGGCCTGCACGACCCCTACCGACGCTTCGCCGCCGCCCTCGCGGACGGTCAACGCACGGCTCAGGGCCACCGTGGATAGCTACTCCTTCGATGTAGAGAACTTTCATCTCCTGCTCCATGCCGGTCGCGGTAGGGACGGGCCTTCGCTGTGGGCTCGGCCCGCCCCCCGCACAGATCCCAGCGTGCGCTGCTAACGCACTGGGCTCCTGGCTTGGATACGAGCGTCGAATCGCGCGTCAGGCCAGGGAT
>JBKQIR010000157.1:0-10470 GCA_052148275.1 Solirubrobacteraceae bacterium | reverse complement strand
TCGTGAGAGCGTTGTGGCATCTGGCTGAGCACTGTCACACGCATAAGACCGAACAGGTGTTCGTGCCGCGCCACCTACGATTATGCCCGGAGAGCCGAAATTCTGGATGCAGGTGTTGACCGAGCTGCGCAACCGCGGCGTGCGGGACATCCTGATCTGCTGCGTCGACGGGCTCAAAGGGTTCCCCGAGGCGATCGAAGCGATCTTCCCAAACACAACCGTACAATTGTGCATTGTCCACCTGATTCGCAACTCCCTCAAATACGTCCCACGCCGCGAACGCGAGCAGGTCGCCCGCGACCTCAAACCGATCTACACCGCCGCCAACGCCGAGGCCGCGCAACTCGCGCTCGAAGCATTCGACACCAAATGGGGCGCCCGCTTCCCGATCATCACCCAAGCCTGGCTCGAGGTCTGGGAGCACGTCACCCCGTTCCTCGCCTACCCGCCCGAGGTCCGCAGGGTGATCTACACCACCAACGCGATCGAGGCGCTCAACCGCCAGCTACGCAAAGCGATCAAGACCAAGGGCAGCTTCCCCGATGACGACGCCGCCCGCAAGCTGATCTACCTCGCCGTCCAAAACGCCACGCCGCAATGGACCCGCACACGGAACTGGACAACCGCGCTACTCGCGTTCAAGATCCACTTCGGAAACCGCCTCCCAGACAACGCAAGCTGACTGTCACTCATTGCCAAAACCGGAGTCACTGTTAACCTTCAAGACAAGCCGTTCACACAGTTAGTGTGACGCCCTCAGGACTTCACTTCGCCGAGCATGCGCCGGCTCCCGGCGGAACTGGAGAGAAAACCATGATTCCGCCCAGGGGCGACTCAGGGGGGTGCTCTAGTGGGCGGACGGCGGCGGTCGGGGCGCTGTCGGCGCTCGCCGGACCGTCGGGGTTGCTTGCGGTCAGCTGTACGCGCAGCTCGTGTGCCTCGTCGCTTGGCTGCACCGTGTAGGTGGATGTGCTCGCGCTGCTGATGCTCGTCCAGGTGGAGCCGTCTGGAGAGCTCTGCCACTGGTAGACGTAGGATGTCGGGGAGCTTGTCCAGGTGCCGGTCGTGGCGTGCAGCGTGTCGCCGAGCTTGGCGGGGCCGGTGATTTTCGGCAGCGAGCTGTTGACCGGCGGCACGGCGACCACGGCCGCCGTCGGGGTGCTGTCGGCGCTCGCCGGGCCGTCGACGTTGCTCGTGGTGATCTGCACGCGCAGCTCGTGCCCCTCGTCGGCGACCTGGACCGTGTACTTGGCGGCGCTCGCGCCGCTGATATTCGTCCAGGTGACGCTGCCGTCGGCGGAGGACTGCCACTGGTAGGTGTAGGTGTTGCCGGGGTTCGTCCAGGTGCCGTGCGTGGCGCTCAGCGTGGCGCCGCGTTTGGCGGTGCCGCTGAGCGTCGGGGCGAGCGTGTTGACCGGCGGCAAGGCGGCGACCGTCGCGGTCATGTTCGAGGCGGCGGACACGGCGTCGGCCGTGTTTGTCGCGGTCACGAGCACGCGCAGCATGTCGCCCTCGTCGGCGACCTGGACCGTGTACTTGCTGGACTTCGCGCCGGTGATGTTCGCCCAGTTGAGGGTGCTGTCCTGGCTTCTCACGTACGCCCGCTGCGGGCGCTTGCCTGTCGCCGATGCCTGCTTGCCCGTCGGCGCGGTCCGCTTGGCCTGCCCGGGGGCGCTTGAGCCGGCGCCGGCGCGCTGCCACTGGTAGCTGTATTTCAGGCCGGCGCCCGTCCAGGTGCCGGTCGTGACGCTCAGCGTGTCGCTGCGCGTGGGCGTGCCGGTGAGCGCCGGCGCGAGCGTGTTGGTCGGCTCGTTGCCGGCCACGACCGCGGTCGGGTCGCTGTCGGCGTCCGTGTAGCCGTTCGCGTTGGTGGCCGTGACCTGAAGGCCCATCATGAGGCCGACCTGGGCGCCAGTCAGCTTGATGGTGGGTTGCGTGGCGCCGGTGATGTTCTGAAAGACGGTCCCGTTCGAGGACGTCAACCACTGGTACTTGTAGCTGGTGGCGCCTGACCACGTGCCGGGCTTGGCGCTCAGCACGTCGCCTTGCGTGAGCGTGCCCGCGACCGTCGGCGAACTGACATCATGCGGGCTGTTTGACAGGACCGCCCCCGCCCATTTCGAGGTCGCGGTCCCGGTCCCGTACTGGTCCTTGGCGGTGACGCTGACCTCCAGGAAGTAGCTGACGTCGCCCGCCGCCGGCTTGTAGGTCTTGGCGCTCGCCCCGACGATCGCTGTGTAGGTGCCGCCGGCCCGTGGGCTGCGCTGCCACTGGTAGCGATACGAGCTCGGGGCCGGCGCCCAGGTGCCGGTCGAGGCGCTCAACGTGTCGCCCTGTTGCACGGTGCCGGTGATTATCGGCGCGATGCTGTTGACCGGCGCGATGCCGCCGGCGACCGGCCCCACGACGGCGCTCGTGGCGCTCGTGCTCCCGTAGCTGTCGGTGGCTGAGACGACGACCTGCAGGTACTTGCCGAGGTCTGTGGCGATGGGCGTGTAGGTGCTCGTCGTCGCGCCGGCGATGTTCGTAAACGTGACGCTCGCGCTGGCGGCCTCCTGCCACTGGTAGGTGACCGGCGGCGAGGCCGGCGTCCAGGTGCCGGCTGTGGCGCTCAGCTGCTGGCCGTTGGCGGGCGTCCCGGCGATGGCCGGCAGGGTCGAGTTGACGGGCGCTTGCCCGGCGGTGACCGGGCCGACGACGGCGCTCGTGGCGCTCGTGGTCCCGTAGCTGTCGGTGGCTGAGACGACGACCTGTAGGTACTTGCCGAGGTCTGTGGCGATGGGCGTGTAGGTGCTCGTGGTCGCGCCGGCGAGGCTCGTAAACGTGCCGCTCGCGCTGGGGGCCTCCTGCCACTGGTAGGTGACCGGCGACGAGGCCGGCGTCCAGGCGCCGGGCGAGGCGCTCAGCTGCTGGCCGTTGGCGGGCGTCCCGGCGATAGCCGGCGACCTGGTGTTGACCGGCGCCCCCGATGCGACCGCGCCGGTCGGAGCCGAGGCGGCAGTGGCGCTTCCCTGCGCGTTTGAGGCGCTGACGAGCACCTCAAGCTCAGCGCCGAGGTCACCGACGCCCGGCGTGTAGGAGGTTCCGTTCGCGCCCGTGATCGGCGCCCACGTGTTGCCCGAGTCGGTGGAGCGCTGCCACTGGTAGGCATAGGTGTCGCCAATGCCCGTCCAGGTCCCGGTATTGGCAGACAGCGCGCTTCCCCGCTGCGCGGTGCCGGAGATGCTCGGCGGGGTTTGGTTGACCGGGGCGCTCTCACCCGCGGTGAGCGTGAAGTCATAGCCGTAGGTGGTGCCGTCGGCGTTCTCGGCCACCAGCCGGTAGTGGTAGCTGTCGCCTGCCTGCAGCCCCGCGATCGTGACCTGAGCCAGCTGCGGCGCGCTGGAGGAGCCGACATCGACCGTGGCGGTGTGCTGACCGTAGGCGCTGGTCGTGCCGTACTGGATGAAAACGCTCGTATCCAGGCCGTTGGGGTAGACGCCGGCGCTCACCTGGGTGCCCGAGCTGGTCGTGGTCGTGGCGTAGGTGCCGTAGGCGCCGGGGCCGCCGATGCCGGGCGCGCTGGCCACGACGTCGCCGGAGATCGAGCCGTTGCCCGTCGGGCCGTCATAGCCGGGGCCGGCCTGGCAGAGATAGTTGCCGCAACTGCCGTTCTGACCGCTTGAAGGGTCGTTGAGGGACGCGGCGTTGGCGTAGGCCCACTGGGGCGGCGCCGGATTGGCGCTCTGGGCCTGCGTGAGCGCGTAGTAGGCGGCGGTCAACGGCGAGGCGAGGCTCGTGCCGCCGACAGCGAACCAGCCCGAGCCCCCACCGGTCTGGTAGGTGTCATACACGCGCAGCCCCGTATTGGGGTCAGCGTCGGCGGAGATGTCGGTCGAGGTGCGCCCCGCACAGCCCGAGTTGGTCTGCCAGGTCGGCTTCGGCTCTGAGTTATCGCACCCCGAGCCGGTGCCATACCAGGTGCCCTGCCACTGATAGCCCCAGGCCGACTCGCTAAAGCCGCGCGGAGCGCTCGCGCTCACCGAGCTGGGCGAAAGCGACGTGCCGCCGACAGAAGTCACGGTCGGGAGCGAGGCGGGATAATAGGCGGCGCCGTTACCCCACCAGCCGCTGTCGCCGGCGGCGGCCACGATTGCGGTGCCGGGATAGCTCCAGCCCGACAGCCCGGCGGCGCTCGGCCCGGCCCAGCTGTTTGACACCTGCTGAGCGCCGAGCGCCACGGCCTCCGCCTCGGCGGCGTTGAGGTCGCTGAGGTAGTTGGAGTTGGCCTCGACGAGCGTGATGTGGCAGTTGGGGCACAGGGCCGAGACAGCGTCGAGGTCAAGGGAGATTTCAACCGCCCAGTCGGGGTCGGGCGCGGGATAGCTCGTGCCGCCTGACTCGTTGACCTTCTCAAAGCAGCCGTTGGCGGTGCTGCAGACGGGCAGGCCGTAGCTGGCGCGGTAGGTGGCCAGGTCAGACTCGGCGTTGGGGTCATCGTAGGCGTCGACGATCGCGACCGTGTCGCTCACCCCGGCGCTCTGTGAGAGCGCGGAGAGGTCGTAGGCCTGCTGCAGGTAGGCGGGCGTACCGGCAGCAGGCTCAGCAGCGCTCGGGGGCGCGCTCTGGAGCGCGGCGAACGGTGAAGCGAACGGGCTTTGGGCGCCCGTGAGCGTGCGCGCGGACTCGATCTCCGAAGCCGGCCTCAGCGCGAGTGCCTGGCCGTTTGCCGCGCTGGTCAGCAGCGTCGCCAGGCAGCTCGCGCGCCCGGCGCTCGGCCCGGCGCAGACGTTCTTGGCGCTCAGCTGGCCGGCGTCAGAGGCGCCGGTCAGCGAGTCGGTGGCGGTGGCGAGCGCCGAGGATGAGGACGGCCCCTGCATCAACCCGGCAGCACGGACGGACCCGGTCAGCGCCCAGAGCGCGGCGAACAGCACCAGCGCTCCGACGGCGAGTCGCCGGTGCGTACGCGTGCAGTGGTGATACCGAGAGCTGGGCATGGGCAGGTCTCCTCCTGGATGTGGATGTGTGGTGCCAGCGCAGGCGTGATCGCACACGCATGGCGCGCCATCACAAGCCCACGAAGACCAGAAGCCAGCAGTAGCGCTCGCATCCACCACGACCACCGCCGGTCGTCGCCGACCATCACAAGACGCACGACGGCGCGACACACGCGAAAGCGAACCCGACAGACTCATATCGGGTTCATCGGCACCGAACGCCGCCTTGATTCGTGGTCAACCCGTCCGCGGGCGTGCTAGACAAATGGTCGACCAGGGAACTCGACACATCCAGGCTGAAGCGGAGGGCGAGAACGCGGAGTCAACCGAGCGTCCAGTCCAGCGCCTTCAGCCAGCCACAGTCGACCAGCGCGCCTATCCACCCTGGTAGCAAGAGCGCGGCCCGCTCCCATTCAGCGGGGCAAAGAATCAAGGCCCCGGCTGCGCCGTTAGACCAACTACTCAACGACTGACCCCGGAGGTGCGGTGTGAACGAACGCCCAGGTCCGCGAACAGGAACGCGACCAGCGTCGACCGCATCGCGTTGCCGCGAATCGGCGTGCACCATCAGGCTGCCCGGCGTGATCTGCTGCTGCCCGCACGCATGCGCGATCAGCGCTTTGGCGACCTGCTTGTCCTCGCGATACTAGATCGTCCGAGGCGACGACGTAGCGGCTGAAGATGTCGAGGAACAAGTGCAGCTGATAGTGGGTCCACTTCGCGGGGCCTTTCAGCTTGCTGATGTTCCAGGACTCGTCGAGCGGCGCTGCGCGAGCGATCTACCAGGAGCCGGCTCGACGCCGCGTGGCCGCGCGTCGAGGCTGGCCCTGTCGCGCGGCGCGTTCAGCGTTGAGAAAGCAGCGGGGAATGTTCTGGCCGTAGTTGTGGGAGAAACAGTTGGCCATTTGACAGATAGAGCGCCGTAACGCGAAATGGCGCGCGGAGCGGCCGCCCGACCCCAATTGAGAGCGCTCGGGTTAGCGAAGGAGCCGGCAACGCCCACATCGAAGGCCACAGGAGGGCCTCCTTGGCGCTGATACGCGGCCGCGCTGGGCACCGTCGCGTGCCCGACCCGACGGCCCGGCTTCGAACATCGACAGACGTCGAGCGCTGTTACCGACTATTTGTTGAGCGCGCCCAACGACAGATTGACCACGAATCTCGGCCATGGTTCATGCCGATGAGGCCGATATGAGCCAATCGGGTCTGGTTTCGTGCGCAACGCGGGTGGTCATCGCCCTGTGCGCGCTGCTCGCGCTGAGCGCCGCGCCGGCGCTCGCCTCGCCCGTGATCCAGACCGTCGCCGGCAACGGCTTGGGGTCCGGCTACAGCGGCGACGGCGCTCCGGCGACGCAGGCGATGATCAACACGCCCCAAGGGGTCGCGGTCGCGCCCGACGGCGGTTTTTACATCGCCGATGCGGCCAACCAGCGGATCCGCTACGTGGCCCCGGACGGCACGATCTCGACGTTCGCCGGCGCCGGCGGCAGCGAGTCGCTTTACCGCGACGACGTGCTGGGCAGCTCGCCTGCGCCGGACGCCTACTTCCCGCTCGACGGCGCGCTGTCAGACGTCATCTCCGCCGGCCCGTCGCTGGCTAACGACGGGGCGAGCTTTACCAGCGCCAGTCCCGCGCTGTGGGCCGGCACGAGCTACGCGAGCTTCTCGGGTTCGGGGCAGTACCTGCAGCTGTCCTCAAACCCGTTGGCTTCGGCGAGCTCGTTCACGATCTCCCTGTGGCTTCACTGGAACGGGGGCGCGGCCGGGCAGCGCATCTTTGACTTTCGCTCAGGCACGGGCGAGGAGATGTTCCTCACCCCCTCAGACGCGAACGGACGGGTTGAATTTGGCCTGATCAGCGGCGGGACCGAGCAGGAGCTGGAGGGGCCGAGCCCGTATAGCAGCGGCGGCTCGTGGCTTGGGACGGGCAGCTGGTATCACATCGCGGTGACGATGAGCGGCTCTGACGCGACGCTCTACGTGGACGGCTGGGCGGCGGCGAGCAGCTCGTCGTTCACAGCGCCGGACCTCGCCGCGATGAGCACGGTGACGCTTGGCGGCTCGCCGTCGGGCGGCGACTTTCAAGGCGCCGAGGCGGAGGCGAGCTTCTATGAAAGCGCCCTGAGCGAGTCCGCTCTGAGCGCGCAGTTCAGCGCCGGGGCGATGAACCGCTGCCCGTACCCGACTGACCCCTGCGGCGACGGCGGCCCCGCCGCCCAGGCGCATTTCGGCGACCCCGACGGCGTTGCGCTGGCCCCCAACGGCGACCTCTACATCGCCGATAACCACGATTACCGCGTCCGCATGGTGCCCGCGCAGAACGAGACCCTGTACGGGATCGCGATGAGAGCGGGCGACATCTACACGGTCGCCGGCGACGGCGTCGACGGCAACTCGGGCGACGGCGGCCCGGCAACCCGCGCCTCAATCGGGCAGTCGGAGACCGACGCCGTGTCCGCCGACGGAACCCTGTACATCGCCGACCTGGACAACAACGTCGTGCGCAAGGTGGCCCCGGACGGCACCATCTCGACGCTCGCCACGCGCATCACCAACGCGCTCGGGATCGCCGTCGACGGCTCAGGCAACGTGTACGTGGCGGCGATGGCCGCCCAGGAGGTGGACAAGATCGCCCCGGACGGGACGGTCAGCACGATCGCCGGCTGCGTCGTTTCACCGTGCGACGCAAACCCGCTCGACTCAGGCCCGGCCACGAGCGCGGCGCTCAACGACCCGCACGGGTTAGCACTCGGCCCGGATGGCAGCGTCTACTTCTCAGACCGCGGCAACCACGTGATCCGCGCCGTCTCCCCCGCCGGCACGATCACGACGGTCGCCGGCGACGGCACCGCCGGCTTCTCCGGCGACGGCGGCCCCGCCACCGCGGCGCAGCTCAACTACAACGAGGCGCTCGCCGTCGGCGCCGACGGCAACCTCTACCTGGCCGACACGCTCAATAACCGCATCCGCGAAGTGTTCGTCGATATCGGCCCGCCGTCCGTCGCGATCACGAGCGCCACCCCGAATCAGACCGCCACGAGCGCGCTGATCAGCTACATCGAGCAGGGCGACGTGACGAACACCTCCTGCACGCTCGACTCAGCGCCGGTGCCGTGCACGAGCGCGCAGGCCGAGCTCAGCTCCCTGAGCGCCGGTCAGCACACGTTCACGGTCTCAGCCGGCGCGGACGGCGCCAGCGCCAGCGCAGCCGTCTCCTGGAGCGTCAGCGGACCGGGCATCAACATCACCTCACAGCCCTCTGACTCGGTGTCCACAAGCGCGCTGGTCGCCTACAGCGAGTCGGGCACCGTCGCCGCCACCGCCTGCGCACTCGACGGAGCGCCGGTGCCCTGCACCAACTCGCAGGCGTCGCTGTCTGAGCTGAGCGCCGGTCAGCACACGTTCACCGTCACCGCCAGCGGCGCCGGTCAGAGCGCCACGGCCACTGCCTACTGGACCGTGTTCGCGTTGCCCGCGGTTGCCTTCACGCATACGCCATCTGACTCGACCGCCACGAGCGCGGTCATCTCCTACACGGAGTCGGGCACCGTCGCCATCACCACCTGCAAGCTCGACTCAGCGAGCGTGCCGTGCACGAGCGCGCAGGCGTCGCTTCAGGGCCTGGGCGCCGGCCAGCACACGTTCACGGTCTCAGACAGCGCGCCCGACGGCACGAGCTCTAAGACGATCACCGCGATCTGGACCGTGCTCGCGCCGCCCGCGGTCGCCTTTACCCACACGCCTTCTGACTCGACCGCCACGAGCGCGCTGATCTCCTACACGGAGTCCGGCGATGTCAGCGCCACCAGCTGCGCGCTCGACGACGCGCCGGTGCCCTGCACCAACTCGCAGGCGTCGCTCTCCGGTCTGAGCGCCGGCCAGCACACGCTCACAGTCACCGCGAACGCGCCCGACGGCACGAACTCGCCGACCGTCACCGCCACCTGGACCGTGCTCGCGCCGTCCGGCCCCACGTCCCCGCCCGGACCTAGCCACCCTTCCTCCGGCGGAAGCTCCTCGTCAAGCCCTGGCGGCACGCCGTCGACGAGCGCTCCGAGCGCCAAGGCGCTCGCGCGCCCACTCGCCGCTCACGGCAAGAAGAGCGTCTCCTATCGTCTTGACGCCTCGCAGAGCCAGGCGCCGGGCGCACGCATTCTCACCTACGTCTGGTATGTCGGCTCGCGCGTGGTCGCGCGCGGGGCGCGCGTGCAGGTCACGCTCAAGGCGGGCCAGCGGGTCCGCTACCGGCTCGTCATCACCACCAGCGCTCACGCCACCGCGCAGGCCACGCTCACGCTCGCCGCCAGCTAACGCACAAGTATCCCTCCCCCGGAAAGACTCAACCACCAACGCGCAAAAGGGGGGGTTGTCTTTGAGCGTCGCTGGTCTACATAACCTTCGCCGCGGCCTTCAGATTGGATTGACCAGTCGAAGAAGGCTCGGGCTAAGGTCCAGGCTAAGCGCTGCAGCCATCGGCAAGTACGAGCCCGCGCGGGCTACAGCTGAAGGCTGAAGATTCGTTGAGCTGCCCGGTTCTCTTCTAGTGTGGTGTCTCACGTTTGGCTTGCTAGTTGGACGGCGACGCGGCCGCGGCGTACCTTTTCAAGGATCTGCTCGGCGGTTTGGGTCCAGACGAACGGCTCGGGGTCCTCGTTGTTGGCCTGTAGGTAGGCGTCGATCGCGGCGACCAGGTCCGGCACCGAGTGAAATACGCCGCGGCGGATCGCCTTGTCGGTCAGTTTCCCGAACCACCGCTCGACCATGTTCAGCCAGGAGCTGGAGGTCGGGATGAAGTGCAAGTGAAAGCGGGGGTGCTTGGCCAGCCACTTGTTGACGTTCTCATGCTTGTGAGTGCCGTAGTTGTCGAGGATCAAGTGGATCTCGAGCCCTTCGGGCAGCTCGCTCTCGATCGTGCGCAGGAGCTTTCAGAACTCAACGTTGCGGTGGCGCGGCAGGCACTGACCGATCACCCGGCCGCTGAGGACCTCCAGCGCCGCGAACAGCGTGGTGGTCCCGTTTCGCTTGTAGTCGTGGGTCATCGTGCCCGCCCGCCCCGGCTTCATCGGCAGCGACGGCTGCGTGCGATCCAACGCTTGAATCTGACTTTTCTCGTCCATGCACAACACGATCGCGTTCTCCGGCGGGTTCATGTACAGCCCGACGACATCGACCAGCTTCTCCTCAAAGCGCTTGTCGTTGGAAAGCTTGAAGGTCTTCACGCGGTGCGGCTTGAGTCCCCTCGCGGACCAGATCCGCTGAACCGTCGCGGGCGATATGCCTTGTGCCCTGGCCATCGACCGGCAGCTCCAGTGCGTCTCGCCCGGCGGCTTCTCGTGCAGCGTCGCGTGCACGATCGCCTCGATCTTCTCCGCGGGGATCGAGGGCTTCGCGCCCCGCCCGGCGCGAATCACCCCGAGGTCCGCAAGCCCGGCCTCGGCGAACCGCGCGCGCCACGCCCGCACCGTCACGACCGTCACACCCACCCGCTGCGCGA
>JBKQIR010000156.1:0-85340 GCA_052148275.1 Solirubrobacteraceae bacterium | reverse complement strand
GGTGACCGGGCCGAAGGCGTCGAGCGCGACGATCATGCCGGCGAGGCCGAGCATCGTCGTCACCGCGATCGCCGTGCCGAACAGGCCGGCGAGTTCGAAGGTGGCGATGATGGCGGCGACGATCACGATCGCCGGCAGCGCCGTCGATTCCAGCGAAACCGCGAGGCCCTGGATGACGTTGGTGCCGTGACCGGTGACCGACGCCTGAGCGATCGAAACCACCGGACGCTTGCCCGAGCCGGTATAGTACTCGGTGATGACGACGATCAGTCCGGTGCCGACCAGACCGATCAGGCCGCAGACGAACAGCGCCCAGCCGTTCACCGGCACATCCTTCACCTTGCCAACTTCGCCCCATCCGACGGTGAGCTGCGTTGCGATCGCCAAGCCGACGATCGACAGCAAGCCAGTGGCGATCAGGCCCTTATAGAGAGCGCCCATGATCGAGTTGTTGGCGCCGAGCTTGACGAAGAACGTGCCGACGATCGAGGTGATGATGCACACGCCGCAGATCGCCAGCGGATAGAGCATCGTCGCGGCGAGGTTGTCCTTGCCGGCGAAGAAGATCGAGGCGAGCACCATCGTCGCCACGACCGTCACCGCATAGGTCTCGAACAGGTCGGCGGCCATGCCGGCGCAGTCGCCGACGTTGTCGCCGACGTTGTCGGCGATCACGGCCGGGTTGCGTGGGTCGTCCTCCGGGATGCCGGCCTCGATCTTGCCGACGAGGTCGGCGCCGACGTCGGCGGCCTTCGTGAAGATTCCTCCGCCCAGACGGGCGAAGACCGAGATCAGCGAGCCGCCGAAGCCGAGGCCGATCAGCGCGTTCACGGCGGCGCTCGGGGTCTCCCCGGCGATCCAGGTGAGGACTCCGTAGTAGCCCGAGACGCCGAACAGCGCGAGGCCGACGACCAGCAGTCCGGTCACGGCGCCGCCGCGGAAGGCAACCGACAGCGCGGGCGGGACGCCCCCGCGCGCCGCCTCGGCGACGCGGGCGTTCGCGCGCACGGACACGTTCATGCCGATGTACCCGGCAGCGGCGGACAGAAGCCCCCCGATCGCGAAGCCGATCGCCACACGGATGTTCTGGATCGGGATCAGCACGATGAACAGGAGCACGCCGACGCCCGCGATCGTCGTGTACTGGCGATTGAGGTACGCGCGGGCGCCCTCCTGGACGGCGGCCGAGATCGCCTGCATGCGCTCGTTGCCCGGCGACAGCGCGAGCAGCGCACGCGAGGTCAGGGCGCCGTAGAGAACGGCGGCCCCCGCACACACCAGGGCGACGAGTACGCCGTGCTGTGTCAAGAAGGTGGTCAAGAGATCTCCTCTGGAAGCTGTTCGAACTGTGGAATGGGGCGCCACCACAGGCCCAATACAGCCCAAGGCCAAGGGGCGGTGACCCAACCAATCGAGAGGCGCGGCAGTCTATCGCTCCACGCGGACAGGTGCCCTCTTCCACAGGGACAGGAGCCGCCGAGCGCTGATCAATGAGCGTCTTGCGTAAGGACCGCAGCCCGCCGCGAACCCGCTGGCGGCACCGTGACGGTGGCTCGCGTCAGCGGTCGGGAACCCACAGGCGCCCGCTGCGCTGAGCCGGACCTGGCTCGCCCGGCCTCGGAGGCGGCGGCGCGGCGGTTTCGGCACCGGCAGGAGCCCCGGCCGGATGCTGCCCGGGCGCGGGCGCTGCGGCCGGCTGCTCCCCGGCGGCGGGCGCTTCGGCGGATCGATGCCCGGCGGTGGGCGCTCCGGCCGGCGCCTGCGCCGCGCTGTCACCGGGCATGGCGGCTCCGCCGATCCGCACGTAGGCGAGCTGGAGCTGCGAGAGGGCGTCGCGGACCGCGGCAACCTGCTCGGGGGCGACCGATTCGAGCACCGGGATGTGCGCGCGGATCGCCTCGATCGCGAGGCGCACCTGGGCGGCGTCGCGCTCGCCCTCCGTCCCCGGCATCAGCCCGGTGCGGCGCATCCCCAGGTTCACGAGCGTGACGAGTCCCTCGAGCAGGACGTGCTCGATCCGGATCCGCTTGATCTCCTCCTCGTATGTCCGAAGCTCCTCTTCGCTCGGTTGGTGCGGTGCTGTGCTCATCGGTTGACCTCCGCGGTACTGGGCGCGAGCTGCGTGTAGCTGTCGCGCGTGCGCTCGACCGTGTGAGCGTATACCTCCTGCAGGCTCATGCCATTCGCGAGCAGGCCGCGCTGGCGCTGGGCGCCGTTGAGCATGAATGGCACCGGCTCGATGCCCAGCTCGGCGCGCACCGGTGCCGTCCACCGCAGCAGCCGATCGGCCGCCTGCGCTGCGGGATAGGGCTCCCCCCGTGACAGGTCGAGCAGCTGGCCGTCGAGCCCGTAGCGGATCGCGCGCCACATGTTCTCCTCGATCAGGCGCGGTGCCAGGTCCTCGTGCGGGACTCCTTCGTCGAGGTCGCGCGCGGCCTGCGCCACGCATGCGACGATCAGCGCCGACAGCGCCTCGGACTCCGTCGCGGTCGGCTGAGCGTCGCAGATCCTCACCTCGACCGTGCCGAACGAGAAGTGCGGCCGGACCGACCACCAGACCTGCGTGTACTCGACGATCGAGCCCATCCGTATGAGGAAGTCGATGTACCGGGCGTAGGTGTCCCAGCCACCGAAGGCGTCGGGCACTCCGCAGCGCGGGAAGCTGCGCGTGAACGTCTGGCTGCGCGCACTGTGCAGCCCCGAATCTCGCCCGTCGAGGAAGGGCGAGCTGGCCGAGATCGCGAGCAGCACCGGCAGCACGGGACGCAGCCGGTCGCACACCCGCACGGCACGGTCCGCTCCCTCGATCCCCACGTGCACATGCAGCGAGAACGTGTTGTTGCGCCACGCGACGTACTTGAGGCCGTGCTCGACCCGCCGGTAGTGCTCGGTGTCGATGATCTCCTGTGCACGGTAGTCGGCCCAGGGATGCGTTCCGGTCGCCCCGAGCCTCATGCCGTGCTCCTGCGCGAGCGCGAACAATGCCAGCCGCCGCGCCCGCTGGGCCTGGATCGCCGCGGCAAGATTCTCTCCGCGTCCGGAGCGGATCTCGATCTCGGAGGAGATCAGCTCGCCGGCGACCGCGTCGGCCAGCAGCGGGTCGGCGTCAGCGGCGCTGCGCAGTTCGGCGTAGCGCGGCGCGAGATCCAGCGTTCCCGGCTCGAGGATCGCGAACTCCTCCTCCAAGCCTACGGTGAGATCCTTCGATTCCTCGAACGTCGCGCGCCCGGCTTGCAGGTTGATGTCCATCGCTAGATGAGGATGCCCCTCGCCGCAGTTGGGCAGCCGGAGCACGGCCCGGCCAGTCGGCTGCACGCTCGAGGGCACTTGAATGCGAACGAGTTTCCGGGAAGGGGGGGCACTAGGTCAGATAGAAGTAAAGCGCGTGCAGCAGGTCGACTGCCGGGCTGGACGCATGCACGGTGACCTCGGCGGGAACGTCGATCAGCGCCTCTGTGTAGTTGAAGATGATCCGGACCCCGAGCCGAATGAGATCGTCGGCGAGTTGCTGCGCGGCCGACGTCGGCACCGCGAGCACAGCCACGACGATCTCCTGCTGCTCGACGACCTGCGAGAGCGTGGAGTAGTGGCGCACGACCAGGTCTCCCACCTGCGTGCCCACCTTCTCGGCATCGACGTCGAAGATCGCCACGAGGCGAAAGCCGTGGTCGGCGAAGATGCTCGAGGTGGCGATCGCGGTCCCGAGGTTGCCGGCCCCGAACAGCGCGATGTTGTGCTGACCGGAGGCGTTCAGAATCCCGCGGATCTCCGAAACGAGTGAATCGATGTTGTACCCGACTCCACGCTTCCCGAACTTGCCGAACCCGGAAAGGTCACGGCGGATCTGGGTCGAGTTCACGTGTGTGTATTCGGCGAGCTCCTGCGATGAGATCGTCTGCTTGCCCATCTTCTGCGCCTGCGTGAGCACCTGCAGGTACCTCGAAAGGCGTGCGGCCACCCCGACCGACAGCTTCTCGGTCGGATCCCAGCTCTCGTCGGCTTCTACCAGGTTCATGAAGGAATCACTCTACTGATGGCGCAGCCGGAATTCTGCGGTGGGACAGTGCGCGCTCGAGCTCGGCCTCGCCCACGAGTAGCTCGAACGCCTCGCGACCGTCGATCAGGATCACCGGAATACGCTCCATGTAGGCCGCGAGCAGCGCATCGTCAGACTCGATGTCGAGCGTCTGGAGCTCGAACGGGATGCGCCGGGCGACGCGTTCCAGCACTGCGAGCGCGTCCTCGCACAGGCAGCAGCCCTCGCGTCCGTAGAGGATCACGCTGGGCATCAGACCGGCGCCTGCTCGCCGCTGGCATACACGTCCAGCGCGAGGTAGGACGGGAACGCGCGGATCGCCGTGAACCGGGCTGCGCTGGCGATCATCGCCGCGTTGTCGGTGCAGAGCGCCGGTGGCGGGATGCTCACCTCGACGTCGAGCCCGCGCAGGCGCTCGCGCAGCGCCCCATTGGCGGCCACGCCACCGCCGACCGCCAAGCGCCGCAGGCCGGTCGCGCGGAGCGCGCGCCGGACCCGGAGCGTCAAGGCCTCGACGATCGCCTGCTGGTAGGCCGCCGCGAGATCGGCGCGCCTGCGCTCGGACTCCGCCTCGCCGAGGTCCCGGACCTTGTACAGGAGCGCCGTCTTCAGGCCGGCGAACGAGAAGTCGAGCCCGGGCATCCGTGCACCGGTGGGGAAGTCGAACGCCTGTGGGTCGCCATCGCGCGCGAGACGCTCGAGGGCGGGCCCTCCGGGGTAGGGGAGGCCGAGCAGGCGAGCCCCCTTGTCGAACGCCTCACCAGCGGCGTCGTCGAGCGTTTGGCCGAGCAGGAGCGGCTCCGCCTCGCAGCTGCTCACGTCCGCGAGCAGTGTGTGCCCGCCGCTCGCGATCAGGCTGAGGAACGGCGGCTGGAAGCGCTCCGGCGCCAAGAAGCTCGCCGCGAGGTGCCCGCGAAGGTGATCGACCGCCGCGAACGGCAGCTCGCGGGCGGCGGCGAGTGCCTTCGCGGCGGAGAAGCCGACGAGCAGGGCCGCGACCAGCCCGGGACCACGCGTCGCCGCCACCAGCTCGACGCCGTCGAGCGTGATTCCGGCGCGCTCGAGCGCCTCGTCGAGCACCGGCCCCAGCAGCTCCAGATGCTGGCGCGAGGCGATCTCCGGCACGACCCCACCGTAGCGCTGGTGGACACCCTGCGAGGAGATCACGTTGGCGGCGATCTCGCCATCCCAGCTGATCACCGCGGCGCAGGTGTCGTCGCAGCTCGTCTCGATTGCAAGGATCATGGCCAAGGGTTCCTTAAGGGCCAGCGGACCACGGTGCGCCGACAGCGCGCCACATCACGATCGCGTCCTCGCCGGTGTCGGCGTAATAGCGCTTTCGCGTTCCGACGCTTCGGAAACCGTAGCTCTTGTAGAGGTTGATCGCTGGCTCGTTGGAGACGCGCACCTCGAGCGTGTAGTCGGCGTCCCTGCCGGCGCGCTCGAGCATCCCGTCGATCAGCATGCGCGCGATTCCCCGACGCCGCTGGTGGGGGTCCACGGCGATGTTCATGAGATGCCATGCGCGATCGTAGCGCGAGCAGATCAGATATCCCGACAGCGCCTGCCCATCGGCTGCGACGAGGCTGATCGTCGAGGCCTTCGACAGCTCGAGCACGAACATCGGCATCGACCACGGTGTCGCGAATGCGCGCCGCTCGAGCGCGACCACCTGCGGGAGGTCGGCGTAGACCAGGTTGCGGACCAGGAGAACCGATCTCATCCGATCCTCGCTCCGCTGCGCGCGATCTCGGCGTCCGGCGCTCTCAGATAGAGGGGACGGACGGCGTCCGCAGCTACACGCTCGGCGACGGCGCCCAGCAGGCAGTGCGCGCCGGCCCGCACGCGATTGAGCATCGAGGCATCGGGCGCGATCTCCGCGCCGTGGTGCTCCAGCGCAGCCCTGAACCGCACGGCCCCGTCGCCTATCGCCAGCGGCGAGTCACCGATCGCCCGCGGCGTCTCGCCCATCGCCCGCGGCGTCTCGCCGATCGCCCGCGGCGTCTCGCCGATCGCCCGCCCCGCGCCCCGCAGCGCTTCGAGCGCCTCTGCGAGCCGGTCCGGGGGCAGGACGCGCGGCTCGATCGTGGCGCGATCCCGCCGCGGGTCGGCTTCCCGTGCCCACCCGGCCGCGAACAGCTCGCCGCGGCGGGCATCGATCAGCGACAGGATCGGCCGGTCGTGCGCCTCGCGCGCCTGCACCGCGAGCGCCTGCAGCGTGCAGACGCCCACGAGCGGAACCGACAGCGAACGCGCGAGCGCGTGCGCGGTGGCGATCCCGATCCGTAGCCCGGTGAACGTTCCCGGCCCGATCCCCACCGCGATCCGCTGGACCGTCTGCAGGCCCCCGGCCTGGTCGGCAAGCTCCGCACACAGCGCCAGCAGCCGCTGAGCGTGGCGCGGCCGCGCTCCGGCCGGCGGGTCGTCGCGGGCCTCGAGCGAGACGTGGCTTGCGTGCGGCGCCGCCGGGGCGCTGTACGGACCGGCCACGATCGCTGCGCGCCCGCCCAAGCGCGTGGTGGGCGGCGCCGGCGCGACGTCGACGTCGACGTCGACGTCGACGAGCGCCACCGCGGTCGCACTCGTTGCGGTGTCCAGCGCGAGGATCCTCATGTGATCTCCACGATGCGCCGGTCGGCGCCCGCGTGCGCGATGCGCACCCGACGGCACGGACACCCTAGCGCGACGATCTGCGCATCACCCGCCGCCGGCCACTCGACGAACGAGATCGTGTCGGCGCGCAGGTAGTCGGCCAAGAGATCGGGGTCCTCGGCGTCGAGGTCGGTGATGCGATAGAGGTCGACGTGCGCGACCGGGACCGGCGCCGGGTAGAGCTGGCCGATCGTGAACGTCGGGCTCGTGACCTGCGTCCGCACGCCGAGCGCGCGGCAGGCGCCGCGGACGAAGGTCGTCTTGCCCGCCCCCATCTCGCCGTCGATCAGCACCACGTCGCCGGCTCGCAGGCTGCCGGCGAGCTCCGCGGCGAGCCGCTCGGTCTCCTCGCTCGAGCGCGTCTCCCGGATCGACGTGCTGGTGGTCACGCAATCACTGTAGAGACATGCGTGATGGACCTGACGGTGCGTCCGTGGGCGCGTTCGCTACCGTCTTCACGGAGATGTCCACACCAGCGACCGAGGTCCGATCCGGCCGCGCCGCTTCGAAGCTCGACCGATACAGAGGCCCGATCTCCAACCTTCGGTCGTCCGACACAGCCAAGGCGGCCGGGCTGGCGGGAGCGATGATCGCCAACAACGTGATCGCGCTCGGCTCGACGGTGGTGTTCGCGCGGCTGCTCTCAGACTACGGGGCGCTCGCGGCCCTGATCAGCTACTTCCTGATCCTGGGCGTCGCCGGGCAGGCGATGCAGGTCGCGACGGCGCGCGAGGGCGTGCTCGGGCACCTCGGGACGGGACCCGGCCTGATCGCGACATTGCGCCGCTGGACGCGCACGCTGCTGTGGGTGACGCTGGCGCTCACGGTCGTCTCGGTGCTGCTTCGTGATCCGATCGCCTCCGCCGTCGGCGTCAGCAACTACCCGTGGGCCGCCGCGCTCGGGATCCCGGCCGGCTGCCTGTGGCTGGAGCTCTCGATCCTGCGCGGGGCGCTGCAGGGCGTCGGGGACTACAAGAGCGTCGGCGTCAGCCTGATCGGCGAGCAGGGCTCACGCCTCCTCACCGGCGTCGTGCTGGCGGCCATCGGCCTCGGCGTGACCGGCGCTTACCTGGGAACCCCGATCTCATTCGTGATCATGGGCACGTACTGCGTGTGGATGCTGCACCGGGCGACCGCGACAGCGGGCGGCGCGGAGGCGGGAGCGGGCGTCGAGGCCGAAATCGACCTGTGGACGCACGTCAAGCGCGCCTGGGCGCCGATCGCGGGCCTGGTGATCCTCGCCGTCATGCAGAACATCGACATCATCGCCGCCAAGCATCGCTTCAACGGCGTCCACGATCTCGCCAGCTCCTACGCGGCCACCGCGGTCGCCGCCAAGGTGCTGGTTTGGGTCGCGATCGGCGCCGGCTTCTACCTCGTGCCCGAGGTCTCGCGCCGGCGCCATGCCGGTGAGGACACGCGCCCCGTGCTCGCCAAGTCGGTCGGGATCATCGCCGTCTGCGCGGTGCCGGTGCTGCTGATCTTCGCGTTCGGCTCGCACGAGCTCCTGCTGGCGGCGTTCGGCAGTGATCGGTTGAAGGCAACCAGCTCGCTGTTGATCCTCGGCCTCGCGTTCACGATGCTCGCCTGCACGTACCTCGCGATCCAGTATCTGCTCGCGCTCAAGCGCACGTGGTTCCTGATCCCGATGGCCTTCGTCGCGATCGCCGAGCCGGTGTTGCTGCTGCGGGCGCCAAGCGATCCCAAGGGGTTTGCCACGGTCGTGTTCGCGATCCAGGCGGTGGGGGCGGCGCTCGCATTCGCCATGGCCCTGCGCCCCGAGCGCGCGCTGCCCGTCGCGCCGAGCTCTGAGGACTACGGTCCGGCACCGTTCGGCGAGCCCGCCTGAGAGCGGGCTCGCGCACCGCGCTCGCAACCTGCGCGCGCCCCCAGGGCCGCCGCCGCGACCTCAGAACAGACCGAGCTGCTCGGGCTCCGGCGAGGCCAAGGCCGCCGAACCGTTGACCTGCGGGGCCGCAGGGGCCGCAGGGGCCGCGGGGGCCGCGGGGGCCGCAGGGGCCGCGGGGGCTGCGACGTGATCCTCGCCGGTCTCCGGCCCGGCGTCATCGGGCTCGTCGACCGGGTCCCAATCCTCCCTGCGCAGCTCGTCGTTCCGTGGCTGCGGTGGCGGCCCGAGCGCGAGCAGATCCGGGATCCGCAGGAAGTCGGTACGCAGCATCTCAAGCGTCGCCGGCGTGTACAGCGCCGCGGCGGGGTGATACAGCGGATACAGGCGGATCGCCCGGTTGCCGATCACCCGCTCCTCCTCCCGCCCGTGCAGCTTCGAGATGCCGGTCACCTCACCCCGAAGCAGCTTCGTCGCGAAGTTCCCGAGCGTGCAGATCACGATCGGCTCGATCAGCTCCACCTGGCGACGCAGATAGTCGCCACAGGCCTCGATCTCCCGCGGCAGCGGGTCGCGGTTGTCCGGGGGGCGGCACTTCAGGGTGTTGGCGATGAACACCGCGCTGCGGTCCAACGAGATCTCGGCCAGCAACCTGTCGAGCAGCTTGCCGGCCTGGCCGACAAACGGCAGTCCGAGCCGATCCTCGGTGGCGCCGGGCGCCTCGCCGACGAACATGAGGTTCGCGTTCGCGTCGCCGGCACCGAAGACGACCGTCGTGCGCGTCTGGTGCAGCGGGCATCGCACGCACGCGCGCGCCTCGTCGTAGACCTCCTTCAACAACTCGCGGCGCTCGCCGGCGCTCCTCACAGGCTGATCATATTCGGCACCCGGTCGGAAACGAGCTCGGCACGCGGTCGTGATCTCCGTATTTACGAGCACAGCGAGCGGATTCAGCAGGTAGCATTGGGCACGGGAGAGGCCGTCACCGCTCCGGGATGGACCTCAATTTGCTATCCGCGCTCTCCGATAACACAGATCAGCTGACCGGTACCGCGAGCGAGCGGACCGCAGTCGCGGCCGAATCGGACCCGCTGTCGGGTCGGCGTCTGGGCGTGATCGGTGCGGGACGCCTGGGCACTGCGATAACGGCCGCCCTGCACGGCGTCGGTGTGGACGCTACTGGGCCATTGGTCCGCGGCGCCGACGGCGCCGGCTGTGACGTGATCCTGCTCTGCGTGCCCGATGGCGAGATCGCGAGCGCAGCGGCGCTCCTCCGTCCGGGACGCCTCGTCGGGCACTGCTCCGGCGCTACCGGACTCGACGTGCTCTGCGCCCACCGGCACGAAGCGTTCTCGCTGCACCCGCTGATGACGGTCACGGCGGCGGGCGCGCGCTTCGACGGTGCCGCCGCGGCGGTCGCCGGAAGCAGCGAGGCCGCGCTCGACCTCGCTTGCGCGCTCGCCGTCAGGCTGGGGATGGTCCCGGTCGACGTGGCGCCCGCCGACCGGCCCGCCTATCACGCGGCGGCATCGATCGCGTCCAACTTCCTGGTGACGCTCGAGGCAGCCGCCGAGCGCCTCGCGCTCAGCGCCGGCGTGCAGCGGCAGCTGCTCGTGCCGCTCGTGCGCGCATCCGTCGAGAACTGGGCGGCGCTCGGAGGCGCCGACGCCCTGACCGGCCCGGTTGCACGGGGCGACGACCGTACGGTGGCCGCCCAGCGCCACGCGGTGGCCGAGCGCGCAGCCGACCTGCTGCCGCTGTTCGACGCGCTGGTCGATGCCACGCGCAACCTCGTCGTCGGCCCACGGGTTCGGGGCTCATGATGGTGCTGCGAACTGTCGCAGACGTTCGCGCCGCGCTTGCGAAGCCTCGGCGAGCAAGCGCGAAGATCGGCTTGGTGCCGACCATGGGTGCGTTCCACGAGGGCCATCTGTCGCTGATGCATCGCGCCCGGGAGGAGTGCGACGTCGTCGTGGTCTCGCTGTTCGTCAACGCGCCGCAGTTCAACGACGCCGCGGACCTCGGCGCATATCCGCGCGACGAGGTGCACGACGTGGAGCTCGCGACTGCAACCGGGGCGGACTTCCTGTTCGCACCCGACGCCACGGAGATGTACCCGCCCGACTTCTCCAGCAGCGTCTCAGTCGCGGTTCCCGTTGACCGTCTCGAGGGGCGGCGGCGCGGCGCCGGCCACTTCGACGGCGTCGCGACGATCGTCACGAAGCTGTTCAACATCGTGGGTCCCGACGTCGCATACTTCGGCCAGAAGGACGCCCAGCAGGCGCACCTGATCTCGCGCCTCGTGCGCGACCTCAGCATGCCCGTGCGGATCGAGGTGTGCCCGATCGTGCGCGAGCGCGATGGCCTGGCGATGTCGAGCCGCAATCTGAACCTGAGCCCCGACGAGCGGGTCCGCGCGACCGCGCTGCATCGGGCGCTGCGCGCTGCCGCGGCGTCCGTCGCAGCCGGCGAGCGCGACCCCGGCGCCGCGATCGCGCGGGCACGAGCCGAGCTCGACGCCGGCGGCGTGAGGGCCGAGTACTTCGAGCTGGTCCATCCCGAGACGCTGGCACCGGTCGACTCGATCGACGGGTCGGTGCTGGCGCTCCTCGCAGCACAGGTCGGCAGAACACGCCTGATCGATAACGAACTGCTCTCGACCGCACCGGCTGGCCCGGACCCCGGACTCGCTCCGGAGCCTGGTGCTGATCCGCACGACGGACTCCCGGATCGGCCTCCCGCGGCGGGAAGCACAAACCCAGGGAGTACCTGAGATGCAGCAAGCACATGCACCGGGCTATCTGACCCCATCCGACACGACGGGTAGGCAGGTCACGTTGCCGATGCTCTATGAGAAGAAGCGACTTGGCCAGCCGCTCGTGATGGTCACCGCGTACGACTTCCCGAGTGCGCGTGCCGCCCAAGCGGCGGACGTGGACCTTGTGCTCGTCGGGGACTCGGGTGCGCAGACCGTGCTCGGGTACCCGTCGACGGTGGCGGTCAGCGCGGACGAGCTGCTGGTGCTCGCGCGCGCGGTGCGACGCGGGCTGCAGACGCCGCTGCTCGTCGGCGACCTCCCCTTCGGCTCCTACGAGGCCTCCGACGAGCAGGCCGTGCTGACCGCGATGCGGTTCGTCAAGGAGGCCGGCTGCGATGCGGTCAAGCTCGAGCGCGGGAACGCGACGTCGGTCGCACGCGCCCGCGCAATCGTGCAGGCGGGCATCCCGGTGATGGGGCACGTCGGCCTCACGCCACAGACCGCCACGGCGCTCGGTGGATACCGGGCGCAGGGCCGTACGACCGCAGCGGCGACGGCGATCGCGCACGAGACGCTTGCGCTGCAGGCAGCGGGATGCTTCGCGATCGTGTTCGAGGCGATCCCCGCCTCGGTCTGCGCCGTGCTCGTGGCGCACATCAAGATCCCCGTGATCGGCATCGGCGCCGGTCCCGCGGCCGACGGTCAGGTGCTCGTCTTCCACGACCTGCTCGGCATCCGCGAAGGACGCGGCGCGCGCTTCGTCAAGCGCTACGCGGACCTCCAGGAGGAGATGAACCACGGCGTCGCCGCATACGCCGATGACGTCCGCGAGCGTCGCTTCCCGCGCGCGGAGCACACGTACTCGATCCCCGATGACGAGCTCGCGGAGTTCCGGGCGAACGTCGAGGCGCTCGACCTGCCGGCAACGTGAGCGGCGAGCCGAACCCGCAGCCGGCGGGGGGATCGGAGCCCGGCGCCGGAGCCGGCGGCAGCGTTGGGCGCGGACCTGCGGGTCCGCGCCCAATACCATCCCTGATGTGCCACGGTTAGCGCAAGTGTTCGGTCCCCGCGATCGCGCCTACTTCGAGCTGTTCGAGGAGGCCGGTCGCAACATCGAGCAGGCTGCTGACCTGCTCGAGGAGCTGCTCTCCGGCTACCCGGACAGCAAGGACCTCGCACAGCAGATTCTCGCGTGCGAGCACACGGGCGACAGGATCACGCACGACATCATCAATCGGATGAACCACACGTTCGTGACCCCGATCGATCGCGAGGACATCCTCGCGCTCGCCTCCGCGCTGGACGACATCGTCGACTACACCGAAGAGGTCGCCGACTATCTCGGGCTATACAAGATCGAGGCGCCGATGGACCAGGCGATCACCCTGGCGCGCGTGCTCAAGTCCGCCGCGCACCAGGTCTGCGAGGCGATCCCTCGCCTGCGGGGGTTCCGCGACATCTCCCACTACACGGTGGAGATCAACCGTCTCGAGAACGACGGCGACCGAATCACCCGCGAGGCCGTCGCGTCGCTGTTCGACCGCGGCATCGATCCGATGGTCGTGATCCGCTGGAAGGACCTCTTCGAGCGCCTCGAGGCCGCGATCGACGCCGCCGAAAAGGTCGCGAACATCCTCGAGGGCATCGTCATCAAGAACTCCTAGGACGATCACGATCGCCCGGGTGCGGGCTAATGGTCATCGGCGAGGATCCCGACCGGATATCCGGCCGCGGTGAGCTGCTCGACGATCGCCCGCGCGTGACCGGCGCCGCGCGTCTCGAGCAGTAGCTCGATGCCGGTCTCCGAGACGTGGAGATCGATCCCCTCCCGCACGTGCAGCACCTCGCGGACGCTCGCGCCCGATGCGGCGACGGCGGCCAGCAGCGCGGCGAGGCCGCCGGAGCGATCCGGCACGCGTGTGGCAAGGCGCAGACGCCGTTCGGCAACGGTCTCGTGGCGGGCGATCAGTCCCGCGAGGATGCCGAAGTCGACATTGCCGCCGGAGATGATCACGACCGTGGCGCCCTTGTGCGCGGGCGCCGTGGCGCCCGCGATCAGCGCCGCTGTCGCAGCGGCTCCCGCTCCCTCGGCGAGCAGCTTGCTGCGCTCCAGCAGCAGCATCATCGCCTCCGCGATCTGATCGTCGGCGACGGTGACCATGTCGTCCAGGAGGCTCTCGACCAGCGGCGCCGTGAGCTCGCCCGGCCGTTTGATCGCAATGCCGTCCGCGATCGTTGCGACCGGCGTGCGCGGCTGGGTGCCGTGGCGAAGGTCGGCGTAGGGCGAGCATGCGTCGGCCTGTACGCCGACGATCTCCACGTCGGGGAGAAGGCTCCTGATCGCCATCGCCATGCCGCAGGCCAGGCCCCCGCCGCCGACCGGCACGATCACCTTGGTGAGCTCCGGCACCTGTTCGCAGAGCTCGAGCCCGACGCCCGCCTGGCCCTTGAGGACCTCGAGATCGTCGAACGGATGCACGAACGTCGCCTCATGCTCGATGGCGTACTCGCGAGCGCGCGCGACGGCGCTGTCGACCGAATCGCCGCCGATGTGCACCTCGGCGCCGAACGCCTCCACCGCTGCGATCTTCGCCACAGAGGCGCCGACTGGAACGTAGACGCGGCAGCGGATGCCCCGGGTGCGTGCCGCGTACGCGAGCGCCTGCGCGTGGTTGCCGGCGCTGCCGGCGACCACCTCGCCGCAGCTCGGCGGCAGGGTGCTGAGCTTCGAGAGAGTGCCGCGGAGCTTGAACGATCCGGTGCGCTGCAGGCTCTCGGCCTTCAGGTATATCTCGCCGCCGCAGCGGGCGCTGAGGCTGCGCGACGAGAAAACGGGCGTCATGCGCACGATGTCGGCGGACGCCTGCCGGCGCTCCTGGAGCTCGGTCAAGGAAACCGGCATCGTTCCCGGGTGGCTTGGCGTCAGGTGAGGACCGGCCACATTGGCTCCACTGCGCGGCTCGCCTCACCGCTCGACGAAGTACGCCCCGCTGCCCTGCCCATCCGAGAACCAGCGGCTCGTGACCGTCTTCTTGCGCGTGAAGAACTCGACCGCATCTGTCCCGTGCGCGTGGAGGTCGCCGAGAAAGCTGTCCTTCCATCCGGAGAACGGAAAGAACGCGACCGGCGCCGCAACGCCGATGTTGACGCCGACCATGCCGGCCTCAACGGCGTGACGGTAGCGGCGTACTGACGCGCCGGATTCCGTGAAGATCGACGTGCCGTTGCCGAACCGGCTGGAGTTGACGAGCTCGATCGCCTCGTCGAGCGTCCCCGCCCGGATCACGCACAGCACCGGACCGAACACCTCCTCGTGCGCGATCGCCATGTGCGGGTCGACGTCATCGATGATCGTCGGGCCGACGTAGGAGCCGGCGGGGTCGGCGCGGGCACCCCGACCGTCGACCGCGACCCGGGCGCCGTCCGCGGCGCTCCGCTCGATCCATGCGCAGATCCGCTCGCGGGCGGATTGTGAGATGACCGGGCCGACGTCGACGCCAACCTGCAGACCGTCCCCCACCCGCAGGGCACGCGTCGCCTCCAGCAGAGGCCCCATCAGCTGCTCGTGCGCGTCGCCGACGGTCACAACCACCGATCCCGCCATGCAACGCTGACCGGCCGCCCCGAAGGCGGACCCGAGGATCCCCTCGACGGTCTTGTCGACGACGGCGTCTGGCATGACGACCATGTAGTTCTTGGCACCCCCGAGCGCCTGCACGCGCTTCCCAGAGGCGGCGGCGCGCTCGTACACGTGGCGCGCAACCGGTGCCGAGCCGACGAACGAGACGGCGTTGATGCCGGGGTGCTCGAGGATCGCGTCGACGACCGCGCGCCCGCCGTTGACCAGGTTCACGACCCCCGGTGGAAGCCGGAGGGCGTCGAGCTCCTCGAACGCGATCTGCTGGGTGAGCGGTACCTGCTCAGAGGGTTTCAGCACGAACGTGTTGCCGCAGGCGATCGCGAACGGGAGGAACCAGAACGGCACCATCGCCGGAAAGTTGAACGGCACGATCGCGGCGCACACGCCGACGGGCTGGCGGATCGTCTCGGCGTCGACGTTGCGGGCGACGTCCTCCAGGACGCTGCCCTGCATGGTGGTCGGGATCGCACACGCGGCCTCGACCATCTCGATCATGCGCGCCACCTCGGCGCGCGCATCGGCGATCGTCTTGCCCATCTCGGTGGTCACCGATACCGCCAGGTCCTCCCTGCGTGCGTCGAGGCGAGCTCGAAGCTCGAACAGCCGCCGAGCGCGGTCGATCGTCGAGACGGCGCGCCAGGCCGGCAGCGCGTCCCGGGCAGCGCTGACGGCGGCGTCGAGATCGGGCTCACCCGACAGTGGAACTTTTGCGAGCAGCTCGCCCGTCGCCGGGTTGATGACGTCGAGCCACTCGGTGGCATGTTCGGCCACGACCCACTCACCGCCGACGTAGTTGTCGAGCAGGCGGGTGCTTGCGATCGTCATGGCCACGCCGCCCTCATGTCCTTCATCTCGTAATCATTGCGCACGGCACCGTGTCCGCGCTGGAGCAGGCGGTGGGCCAACACGCGCCAATGTGGTGCTGCCGTGCCGGTGGACGATTAGTGATGAATCGAGCGCAGAACCCGCGCCGGTGCGCCGGCGGCGATCGACCACGGTGCGAGGTCGCTCGTGACGACCGAGTTGGCGCCGATCACGCAGCGCTCGCCGATCGTCACGCCGCTGCAGACGACGACGTTGGCACCGCACCAGACGTTGTCGCCGATCCGCGTCGGGCCCTTCGTGGTGAACCCCTGCCAGGGGACGGGCTTGTGCGGATCATCGAAGCGGTGGTTGCCGTCCGAGACGAAGCAGCCGTTGGCGAGCATGCAGTGATTGCCGATCTCGACGAGCTCGACGGCGGCGATCATCACGCCGAGGTTGAGGAACGCGCCGGACCCGATCCTGATCCGTCCCGGCGCGGGAGCGGTGAGCCACACCCCGGGCTCGAGCAGCGTGTTGGCGCCGATCTCGAGCCGCCCGTCACGCAGCGCCTCCAGCACGTTGCCGTGGACCGGCCAGCGAACGAACGCCTCGCGGCGCATGAACTCCCAGTGGATCAGCGCGCGGTTCCACGGCAGCGAGCTCCGCTCGTACCAGCGCCACTTCTGCGTCCACAGCCTGGCCCGGGCGTGAAGTGGGGGCGCCATAGGCGGGGATCATCTCAGGCCGCGCTGACGCCTGCCGCCGAATCCGCAGGGGCACCTCGATGGCATCCGATTACGCCGCGACGACGCCGGACGCAGCCGCAGCGCGGCGCCTGCGGGTGGCGCGCGGGCGCGGCTTGAGGACGGCGCCAAGGAACTCGCCGGTGTGCGAGCCGGGGACCGCCGCGACCTCCTCGGGGGTCCCGATCGCGATCACCGTCCCCCCCTCCTCGCCACCCTCCGGCCCGAGGTCGATGATCCGGTCCGAGACCTTGATCACGTCGAGGTTGTGTTCGATCACCACGATCGAGTTGCCGGCGTCGACCAGGCGCATCAGCACTTCCAGGAGCCGCTCGATGTCGGCGAAGTGCAGCCCTGTGGTCGGCTCGTCGAGGATGTACAGCGTGCGGCCGGTGGCCACCTTGGACAGCTCGGCGGCGAGCTTCACGCGCTGTGCCTCGCCTCCGGAGAGTGTGGTCGCCGGCTGCCCGAGCCGCATGTAGCCGAGCCCGACATCGTTGAGCGCCTGCACGCGCCGCTGGATCTTGGGGATGTGGGCGAAGAACTCGCAGGCCTCCTCGATCGGCATCTCCAGCACGTCGGCGATCGTCCGGCCCTTGAAGCGGACCTCGAGCGTCTCGCGGTTGTAGCGCTTGCCATGGCACTGCTCGCACGGCACATAGACGTCGGGCAGAAAGTGCATCTCGATCTTGATCTGACCGTCACCCCGGCACACCTCGCAGCGGCCGCCCTTGACGTTGAACGAGAAGCGCCCTGGCTTATAGCCTCGCGCCCTCGCCTCCTGCGTCTTTGAGTACAGCTCCCGGATCTGATCGAACAGCCCGATGTAGGTGGCGGGGTTGGATCGCGGCGTGCGCCCGATCGGCGACTGGTCGACGGCGATGATCTTGTCGAGCTGCTCGAGCCCGGTGATCCGCTTGTGCACCCCGGCACGTTGCCGGGTGCGGTGCAGCGAGTTGGCGACCGCTTTGTAGAGCACCTCGTTGACGAGCGTCGACTTGCCCGAGCCCGACACGCCCGTCACCGAGCAGAACACCCCGAGCGGAATATCCACGTTCACCGATCGCAGATTGTGCTGCGCAGCGCCTACGATCGAGATGTAACCCGATGGCGCGCGACGCTCCCGTGGCACCTCGATCCGCCGCCGACCGGACAGGAACTGTCCGGTCGGCGAGTCCGGCATCGTCGCGATCTCCTCGGCGGTCCCCTGCGCAACCACCTCGCCACCGTGCTCTCCGGCGGCCGGCCCCATGTCGATCACGTGATCGGCGGCCCGGATGGTGCCCTCGTCGTGCTCGACCACGAGCACCGTGTTGCCCACGTCGCGCAGCCGCAGGAGCGTCTGAATCAGCCTCTCGTTGTCGCGCTGGTGCAGGCCGATCGAGGGTTCGTCGAGGATGTAGAGGACGCCGACCAGCGAGGAGCCGATCTGAGTCGCCAGACGGATCCGCTGAGCCTCGCCGCCCGAGAGGCTCGCCGCCGCGCGCTCGAGCGACAGGTAGCCGACGCCGACGTTCTCCAGGAACTGCAGCCGCTCCTCGATCTCGCGCAGGATGAGGCGCGCGATCCGCAGATCGTGCTCTGAGGCGCCCGCCGCGAGCTCCTTGATCCACTGCAGCGCGCGGCGCGCCGACAGCGCCGTGAACTCGTGGATCGGCATGCCGGCGACGAGCACCGCGCGAGACTCCGGTCGCAGGCGCGCACCCTTGCAATCGGGGCACGGGCGCAGCGTCATGTACTCCTCGATCTTCTCCCGCGCGAGCTCCGAGTCGGTCTCCTGATAGCGCCGCGCAAGGTTGTTGACGATCCCCTCGAATCTCGTGTTGTAGGAGCGACGTCTGCCGAACCGGTTGCGATACGCAACCTGCACCCGCTCACCGCCGGTCCCGAACAGGAAGAAGTCACGGGACTCCTTCGGCAGGTCCCTCCAGGGCGTGTCGAGGTCCACTCCGTAGCGCTCGGAGATCGCCGAGATCAGCTGGTCGTAGTAGTCCGAGGCGCTCGCCGCCCACGGCGCGATCGCGCCCTCCCCGATCGACAGCTCGGGGTCGGGAATCACGAGCTCGGGGTCGATCTCCATCTGTGAGCCGAGCCCGGTGCAGCGCGGGCAGGCTCCGTGCGGCGAGTTGAACGAGAAGATCCGCGGCTCGAGCTCGACCAGGCTCGGGCCGTGCTCCGGGCAGGCGAAGCGCTCGCTGTAGATCTGGATGTTGTCAGGGCCGGGCTGGTCGACGAGCTCGATCTCGACCAGACCGTCTGCGAGCGCCACCGCCGTCTCGATCGAGTCGGCGAGCCGCTTACGGAGCTCAGCCTTCATCACGAGCCGGTCGATCACGACCGCGATGTCGTGCTTGAACTTCTTGTCGAGCGCGATCTCCTCGTCGAGGCGGCGCAGCTCGCCGTCGACCTTGACGCGCGTGAACCCCTCTCCGCGCAGATCCTGCAGCTGCTTCCCGTACTCACCCTTGCGGCCGCGGACGATCGGCGCGAGCACCATGAAGCGGGTGCCGTCCGGCAGCTCCATCACCTGGTCGATGATCTGCTCCGCCGACTGGCCGCTGATCGGCCGCCCGCAGGTGGGGCAGTGGGGATGGCCGATCCGCGCCCACAGCAGGCGCAGGTAGTCGTAGATCTCGGTCACGGTGCCCACCGTCGAACGGGGGTTGCGCGAGGTGGTCTTCTGATCGATCGAGATCGCCGGCGAGAGCCCCTCGATCGAGTCCACGTCGGGCTTGTCCATCTGTCCGAGGAACTGGCGGGCGTACGAGGACAGCGACTCGACGTACCGGCGCTGGCCCTCGGCGTAGATCGTGTCGAACGCGAGCGATGACTTGCCGGACCCGGACAGTCCGGTGATGACCGTCAGCTTCCCGCGCGGGATGCTGACGGTGATGTCCTTGAGATTGTGCTCCCGGGCTCCCGAGACGACGAGCTGATCCACGCTCCGGAGTGTATTGATGCGAACAGGCGTTCGTTTCAGCTCTCGACGCTCGCGTAGACGCCGTCGAGCAGAGCAGCGCGATCGCGCAGTGCGAAGTTCTCGGCCAGGTAGCGCTCGGCGTCCTCGCGGGAGGTGCCGCTGAGCGCCATGTTGAGCGCTATGAGCCGTGCCCCATCGACGTCCTCGTTCTCGGTCCTGCCGGGCTCGTCCGCTGCCATCGCGACCACCGGCTCGTCCGGGGCCGCGACCGTCGGCACAGGCTCTGCCATCGCCACGGCCGGCTCGTCCGGGGGTGCGATCGTCGGCTCGGGCTCCAGGACGGCGTCCGACTCGGGCTCACGCTCGGGTTCGGGCTCCGGCGCCGCCGCGACCTCGGGCGTCTCCGCCGGCTCCGATGCGTGTTCCGGGCCCCTCGCGCCCGGATCACCCGGTTCGCGCTCGAGGTGTGCCTGCGAGACCGCTGAACCGGTCACCTCACCGATGCTCGCTCCGAGCGCTACGAGTCCGTTCATGAGCCGACCGGCACCCGCGCGCAGCCCGGCGATCATCGCCCCGAGCTCGCTCTCCATCGCATCGAGCTGCTGCAGCATCGCGCTTGTTCCATCAGCGACCTTGCCGACGTAGTCCCGCCCGTGGGCGGCCGCGCGCTCGCGCGCGGCCTCGGCCTTCGCGAGCGCCTCCGCCCTGATCTGGCGGGCCTCGTCCTCGGCCTGGCGCTCGATGCCCGCGGCCGTGCTCTCGGCCGCCTCGATGATCGTCCGCACCTGCTCCCCCGCCGCAGAGGCGAGCGCCTCGCTGCGCCGGTGCGAGGCGAGCTTCAACTCCTCGACCGCTCCGGCGATCGCTGCCAGGTGAGCGCCGACGGCGTCGGGATCATAGCCCCGCTCAACAACTGGAAAATCTCGCCTCTCGATGCTGTCTCGTTCGAGCGTCACGCACGCCTCCGGGGTCCTGATCTCGACTGGCCGGCGATTCAGCCTACACCCGCGGCGGAGCGCTGATCGCTGCACGAAGCACTCTGTGCAGCGGGACAGTCGCCGCGCACGATCACGAGGCGCCGACGGCCGAGCTCCATGGTCTCACACCGCACGTCCGAGAAGCCGGCCACGCCCACCAGGCGCGCGAGGGACTCGGCGTCCGGCGATGCCAACCCGTGGGCGGCGTGGCCACGGGCGCCAGGTGCCACGAGCCGCTCAGCGAGCAGCAGCCGACCACCCGGAGCGAGCACCCGCCGGGCCTCGGCGACGCCGACGCTGCGATCGCGCCAATGGTGGACGGAGCTCAATGCCCAGACGACGGTCGCAACGCCGTCGGGCAGCGGCAGCGACTCGGCCGCACCGTCGAGGAATCTGACCCCGTCCAGCCGGCGCACCGTGGTGATCCAGCGGGCGAGACTCAGCATCTCCGCACCCGGGTCCACGCCGATCGCCATTGCTCCTCGCCTGCGGGCTTCACGCACCGCCGTGCCGGGACCGCAGCCGACGTCGACGACGACGTCGCCTTCGCCAATCCGGGCAAGGTCCGCGACCGCTCGCGCCGCTCGCCCGCGCCCGATCGCCATCGATAGCGCCGTGATGAGCTCGAGCGCTCTGCCTGGCCCTCGATCTCCGTTCCCGGCGACGTCGCCCACGGGCGGTTGGTCTCCTGCACCGTTGTCCGTCGCCGGCAGCTCTCGAATGTCGTTGACCTTCATGTCGCCTCCTCGGGAGCGACGCAAGGGCTATTGCTCGCTGCATCGCTTGGTGGGTAAACTCCTTAGTGACTAAGCAGTATAGCGAATCGCTACACTTCGGTCAATGCCCGACCGCGACGCCCTCGCCGGAAGCCTTCAGCGGTTCGGACTCGAACGCGACCGCCTCCGTGCAGCGCTGGCGCGCCAGGCCGGCGTCAGCAGCGCCGATCTCGACGCTCTGGAGCATTTGGAGGCGGGAGGCTCGCTGACCCAGAGCGAGCTCGGCGAGCGCCTGCTCCTCACCTCGGGAGCGATCACGATGCTCGTCGACCGCCTGGAGCGCCAGGGCTGGGTGAGCCGACGCAGGCATCCGACCGATCGCCGTTACGTGCTGCTCGACCTGACGACCGAGGCGATGGGCGCGATTCCGGCGCCGCTGGGCGCATACCATGCCGCCATCCAGGAGCTGACGGATGAGATCGCCCCCGAGCATCGGGCAGCGATGATCTCGTTCCTGAACCGCGTCGCAGACGCCGCCGCGAAGGCCGTCACCGAGCTGCGCGAGTGACGTGCGTCTTCGTCGCGCGCCCCTCGGCGATGGCGACGTCCAGCTCATGCCTGAGATCGCGGATCTCGTCTCGCAGCTTGGCGGCATATTCGAACCGCAGATCCTCCGCCGCCGCCAGCATCTCCTCCTCCAGCTCGACGATCGTCCGCTCGATCTCGGCCGGAGGCATCGTCCCCTCGCGAGTCTTGCGCCGACGCCGCGAACGCGGCACCTTCGAATCGGACTGCAGGAACTCGGCGATGTCGGAGATGCCCTTGACGATCGTCTCCGGCGTGATCCCGTGCTCCGCGTTGTATGCCCGCTGGATCGCGCGCCGACGATCGGTCTCCGAGAGGGCCGCGCGCATCGCCGCGGTCTCCTTGTCGGCGTACATCAGAACTTTTCCCTCGACGTTGCGCGCCGCCCGCCCGATCGTCTGGATCAGCGAGGTCTCCCCGCGCAGGAACCCCTCCTTGTCCGCGTCGAGGATCGCCACCAGAGAGACCTCGGGCAGGTCCAGCCCCTCGCGCAGGAGGTTGACGCCGACGAGCACGTCGTACTCCCCCAGACGCAGCTGGCGAATGATCTGGATCCGCTCGAGCGTGTCGACCTCCGAGTGGAGGTACCGCACGCGGAAGCCCATCTCCAGCAGGTAGTCGGTGAGGTCCTCCGACATCTTCTTGGTCAGCGTCGTCACGAGCACCCGCTCGTCGCGGTCGGCGCGGATCCGGATCTCGTTCATCAGATCGTCGATCTGGTTACGTGTCTCGCGCACCTCGACCTCGGGATCGACGATCCCGGTGGGACGCACGATCTGCTCGACGATCCGCTCCGAGTGCGTGCGCTCGTACTCGCCCGGCGTCGCTGAGACGAACACGATCGTGGGCGTGATCGAGAGGAACTCCTGGAAGGTCTGCGGCCGGTTGTCAAGCGCGCTCGGCAACCGGAAGCCGTAGTCGACAAGCGTCTGCTTTCGCGAGCGGTCGCCCTCGTACATGCCGCCGATCTGCGGCACGGTCTGGTGGGACTCGTCGATGAAGCAGACGAAGTCATCGGGGAAGTAGTCGAGCAGGCAGTAGGGCCGGTCGCCCGGCTGGCGTCCGTCCAGGATCCGGGAGTAGTTCTCGATCCCGCTGCAGAAGCCGACCTCGCGCAGCATCTCCATGTCGTACTGCGTGCGCTGGCGCAGCCGGTGGGACTCGAGCAGCTTGCCCTCGGCCTCGAGCTCCGCGCAGCGCTCGTTCAGCTCCTTGCCGATCTCGGCGACCGCATCCTCGATCATCCCCTCGCGCACGTTGTAGTGCGAGGCCGGCCAGATCCCGACGTGCTCCAGGTCGTCGGCGATCACCTCGCCGGTGACCGGGTCGAAGTGCTGCAGATGCTCGACCTCATCGCCGAACAGCACGATCCGGAACGCCGTCTCGGCGTAGGCGGGGAAGATCTCGAGCGTCTCGCCGCGCACGCGAAAGGTGCCCCGTGCGAGCGCCACATCGTTGCGCGTGTACTGGATCGACACGAGCTTGCGCAGCAGTCCGTCGCGATCGATCATGTCGCCCTTCGTCAGCGTCTGCAGGTTCTCGTCGTACACCTCCGGCGAGCCGAGGCCGTAGATGGAGGAGACGCTGGCGACGATCAACACGTCCCGGCGCGCGAACAGCGCCGCGGTCGCGGCATGCCTGAGCCGGTCGATCTCCTGGTTGATGGCCGAGTCCTTCTCGATGTACAGGTCCTTGCTCGGGACATACGCCTCGGGCTGGTAGTAGTCGTAATAGGAGACGAAGTACTCGACGGCGTTGCGGGGAAAGAACGTGCGGAACTCGTTGCACAGCTGCGCCGCGAGCGTCTTGTTGTGCGCGATGACGAGCGACGGCTTCTGGACCGCCGCGATCGTGGCAGCCATCGTCATCGTCTTGCCGGTGCCGGTCGCCCCGAGCAGCGTCATGCGCCGCTCACCGGCGTTGACCCCCTCGGCGAGCGACGCGATCGCCGCCGGCTGGTCGGCGGCCGGGCTGTAGGTGCCATCGAGCTCGAACTGCATCGGCTACTCAGCGTACCGGGGTGGCACGACGCCAACGCCATCTTCGCAGGACACGGGCGCTGCTTCGGTGGGGCTGGCCGGCGTTGCCAGCCCCACCACCATCACGCCGGATACAGGCTGCCCACGTACGCCGGCACCGCGAGCTCGCAGCCCGTGTCGGGAACCGGCGCGCCGGCGACTACGCGGAGCGGCACATAACCGGCCCAGACCGGCAGCTCGACATCCGCGCCCGTGTCGACCGGGCCGCCCGTGCGCACCTTGGCGGACGCCTCGGAGATCGTCAGGGCGACGATCTCGGTCGCCTTCAGCTCGGTGTCATTGGGCCCCCGCGCCTCCGCTGTGCGCCCCGGGACGATGTGCTCGACGAGCGCCTCCATCGCGGCGAGCTTCGCTTCCCGCTCGCGCACCGCGCGCGCCTCGCCGAGCACGACGACCGAGCGGAAGTTCACCGAGTGATGGAACACGGAGCGCGCCATCACCAGCCCGTCGATGTGCGTGACGGTGAAGCACAGATGCGCACCCTGGGCGACCGTCGACATCAGGCGACTGCGCGGCGCGCCGTGCAGGAAGATCTCCTCGTCCTGTCGAACGTAGAGCATCGGGAGCACGTATGGCTGCTCATCGGCGACGAACGCCAGGTGCCCGACGAACCCGGCGTCTAAGATCGACTCGATGGTCTCGCGGTCGTAGTGTCCGCGCTCCGGATGCCTACGCACCCTGTTTCGTGCGTCATTTGCAGGCTTTTCCTGTTGGTCGTAGTACAAAGCGCCTCTTGTCGTAGTACAAAACGTATTGTTATAGTACAGAGCTATCTTTGCGCTAGAACAGTATTCCATCACCGGATCGACGGCGCGCGACATCGCGCGCAGCGTCGAGGCGGGGATCGTGTCGGGCGACCTCTCCCCCGGCGACTCGCTGCCGACCGTCCGGGCGCTGGCGCGCGCGCTCGGCACGAGCCCGGCGACCGTCAGCTCCGCGTATCGGACCCTTGCGACGCGCGGGCTCGTGATCGCCGAGGGTCGCCGGGGAACGAGCGTCGCGCAGCGGCCGCCGCTCTCACAGGACGGAGCGCCGCACAGCGGACCGGAGCGGCCGACGCGGACTCGACGCGAGCGTCGGACGCAACCGGCGCTACGCGACCTCACGGTGGGGCTCGCCGACCCGCGCCTGCTGCCCCCGCTGGAGCCCGTCCTGGCGAGAGTCGCACGTATGCCGCGAACGCCGATCGATCGGCTCGGGGGCGCGCTCGACAATCTGCTCTGGTTCGCGCGCGGATGGTTCGCGCAGGACGGGATCCCCGCTCCGTCCCCGGCGGTCCTCGCCGGCGCACTCGACGGCCTCGAGCGGGTGCTGGCCGCTCACCTGCGGATCGGAGACCGCGTGCTGATCGAGGACCCGGCATATCCTCCGATCCGCGACCTCCTGCTCGCCCTCGGTCTCGTCGCCGCACCGGTCGCAGTTGACGAGCAGGGACTCGTTCCTTCAGCGCTCGCCGCCGGACTCGCCCGCGGCGCATCCGCGCTCGTGTATGTGCCCCGCGGCCAGAATCCCACCGGCGCAGCGCTCGACGCCGATCGTGCGGTGGCGCTGCGCGCGGTGCTTTCCGGCGACCCGGACCTGCTCGTGATCGAGGACGATCACGTCAGCCTCGTGTGCGGAGCCCCCCTGTTCAGCGCGGTCGACCCGGGTCGGCGGCGCTGGGCGATCGTGCGAGCGCTGTCCAAGGTGCTCCATCCCGATCTGCGCATCGCCCTGGTCGCGGGCGATGAGATGACGATCGCGCGTGTGTTGGGGCGTCAGGCACTCGGTCCGCGCTGGGTCAGCCATCTGCTGCAGGAGACGGCCGCGACGATGCTCACCGATCCCAGGTTCCAGGCGCGCTGCGACGCCGCCGCCGACACGTACGGCGAGCGCCGGCGGGCGCTGATCGACGCACTCGCGCGGCGGGGCATCCCATCGATGGGAGCCTCCGGCTTGAACGTCTGGGTCCCGGTGGCTGAGGAGGCCACCGCCGTTCGCGGGCTGGCCGAGGCGGGCTTTCTCGTGCTCGCCGGCGAGCGGTTCCGCCTGAGCTCGCCACCTGCGATCCGGATCACGATCTCCAGGCTGAAGCCGGACGACGCCGATCAGGTGGCCGCGGCCCTCGCCGCCGCGCTGGAGTCGTCCGGCGCTCGGCGCGGCCGCTATTGAGCGGCGGCCAACTGCAAACAGGCGGGGCCTGGGCGAAAGAGCGGCCAAATGCGTCGCTTTTTCGCCCATGCCCCAGCGCTCACCTCTCGATCGGCCGACCCTGGCCGCCTGCCGTCGAGGGTGGACGACTAATTGTTGGCTGCTGCCTCCAGCGCGGCCGCCAGCGCCTTCTCGTTCTCGTCCGACAGCGAGGTTTGGATGATCGTCCCGGGGACCTTGATGTTCGGCAGGATCTTGTCCGGTGACATCTTGCGGATGAGGATGAACACGGCCGCACCACCGGGATGCAGATCAGAGCCCAGTTGCTTCATGAACTTGTCATCGATGCCGTAGTCGCTGAGCGAGCCGGCGGCGGCACCGCTTGCCGCTCCGACGGCCATGCCGAGGAACGGCATGAGGAAGATCAGTCCGATCAGCCCGCCCCAGAAGGCACCGCCGAGCGCGCCCGCGGCCGCCGTCGAGGGCTGGTGGAGCTTCACCGTGCCATCCTGCTCACGCTCGACGATGACGACGTCCTCCAGCTCGATCAGATGCGCCTTGACCGCATCGCTGAGGTTCCCGACCACCGTGTGTGCCGTCGCCAAATCGTCGTAGGCAATTGCAACTAGATCACTCAACTGATACCTCGGTTCTTGGATTGATGAGACGGCAGTGTCGCCTCGGACTGATGCCGGGCAAGTATATGCTGATTCTCTGCGCTCTCGGGCGCCTGCAGGAGCCGCTGCAGACACGCCACAACGTCGAATCAGGCGGGTTTTCCGCCGCGTGCCGCAAGGGCGATCACCACGCCGGCCGCCAGCATCACGAGCGAGATCGTCCGCAGCCCGCCAAGGAAGGCGTCCCAGACGGCACCGACCGCGGCCGACGCGTCGGCTCCGTTCACCTGGCCGACGGCGATGCTCCTGCCGGCGAGCAGCGCGATGAGCAGCAGCCCACCGGCGATCGCGGCGCCGGCGCCGATCCGCCTGATCGCCCAGCGGCGCGGCCTGGAGATCGCGATCGCGAGGCACGCGCAGGATGCGAACACCGCCGCGCAGAGGATCCACAGCCAGCTGACGATCTTCGCATCGTGGGCGATCGCCGCCGTCACCGATCCGACGTTACGCGACAGCAGGACGATGTGGTCACTCTCCCGCACCACGCTCGCCGCTGCGGGATCGACTGCTTGCAGCGTCGAGGCGATGACCCCGCCGAGGTTCGCGAGATTCAGCGTCAGCGTGCTCGCCGAGCCGTCGATCAGAGCCTGATGTGCTTCGAGCACGCTCGCGCGAAACAGGTTGGCGAACGCGCTCGTGCCCACCACGCCGACGACGACCGAATGCACCACCGGGCGCGCCACGTCGAGCACCGGGACCCGCTCGATCACTTGGTCGGTGACGCGATCGGCGATCAGCACCTGCACGCTCTCGTCGCGTAGTACGACGCTGGCGCGGTCGACGAACTGGTTGTGGTTCACCGCGACGTGATCGACGTAACCGTCCACCACCGCCACCAGGAGCGCCAGCGAGGCCACCAGGACGAGCAGCCAGGCGCCGCCGTGACCGCGCTGCGGTTCGGGCCGCGTCGACCGGCTGCTCGATTCGTACAGGGCTGCCACAGCCCGAAACGATAGGCGCGAGGATAAAGGCCCGCCCCCGCTCCGGTGCAGAGAAGTCGAAGCGCGGCCGGTCTAGCCGTAGCCCAGCTGGGTCGCGTAGGTGCTGCGGTAGTCCGCCTCGGCCTGCAACACCCTTTGCACGTACGCCCGCGTCACCGGAAACGGGATGTCGTCGATCGTGAACGGCCGGCCGCGGGCGCGGGCTTCGGCGAGCCAGTGGTCGACGTTGGTCTCGCCCCCGTTGTAGGCCGCGAGCGCGAGCACCGTGGGGTCGGTATAGCCGTGGTACTCGTCGAGCAGATAGCGCAGGTAGTAGGAGCCGTAAGCGATGTTGACGGCCGGCTTCCACAGATCCGAGACGGTGAAGGAGGTTCCGCCCGAGCGGCGGGCGATGAACTCGGCGGTCGCGGGCTCGATCTGCATCAAGCCCTCCGCGCCGGGCGACGATGCGCCGGCGTCGAACTTCGTCTCGGCGTAGATGACCGCGGCGACGAGCGCCGGATCCAGATGCTCGGCGGCCGCCTGCTCGCGAATGATGCCCTGGTACTGCAACGGGAGCAGGAACTCGTTGACCGCCTTGCGGAACAGCGGCATTGCGAGCACCACCGCGATCGCGGCGAAGCACACCGCGACGAGCACCAGCAGCCGGCGCCGTTTGACCGTGCGCCGCCGAGCCGCCGACCGGCGCGTGCGCTCGATGGTTGCCGCTCGAGACGACATGCTCACCGACAGAGCATGTCAAGGATCGACGACAGCTTCGTGCTCAGGGCTTCCTTGTCGCCGTCGTTGACGACGACGTAGGTCGCTCTTTGCGCCTTCTCCTCCTGCGTGAGCTGCCGCTCGCCGCGCTCGCGCAGGGCCCGGTGACCGCGCGCCGTCGCGCGCCCCTGCCGCAGGCGCTCGGGCGCGACCACCGCGATGGTCGCGTCGAAGAACCTCTCCATTCCGGCCTCGAACAGCAGCGGCACTTCGACGACGACCGCGCGCGGCGGCGGATCTGCACGCGACTCCTGATCGCGCCAGGCAGCCATCCTGGCGTTCACCAGGGGCCACAGGAGCCCCTCGAGCCAGTTTCGCCCTTCATCGGTGGCGAATGCCCGCTCGGCGAGGGCGGCACGATCCACGACCCCTCCGGGAGCGACCGTTGCGCCGAAGCGCTCGACGACCGCTCGCGTGAGCTCAGTGCTTCCGTACAGCTCGTGCACGACGGCGTCGGTCGACAGAACGACCGCGCCGCATCGCGCCAGCGCCGTCAGTGAGGTCGATTTCCCTGATCCGATGCCTCCGGTCAGACCGATGAACGGAGGTGCGGCGCCGTCGTCGCTCCGAGGCGTTGCATCATGTGCGGTCAGGCCACGTCCTCGCTGGCGCCGCCGCTGCGGGCCGTATGAATCGCGTCGGCCTCGTCGGCTCCGGCCGAACCTGCGCCCGGCCAGTCAGCCTCGCGATACCCGGCCTCGGGCGCGCCAGCCTCCGGCGCCTCAGTCTCGGGCATATCGGCCTCCTGCGCATAAGCCTCAGGCGCATCAGCCTCCGGCGCATCAGCCTCCGGCGCATACGCGTCGGACGCATCAGCCTCCGGCTCATACGCTCCGGCCACATCGGCCTCCGGCACATCGGCCTCCGGCACAAACGCTTCACCAGCTTCGGGCGAATCGCCCCCGAGGACGTCCTCGGAAGGCAGGCCAGCCGTTGGCTCTGACGAGCCGGTGGCTCGCGGCCGTTCGTCTTCCGCATACGCCTCGGACCCGAGCGCGGCCTCCGGATCGGCAGAGCCAATCTGCTGGCCCTCCCCTGAGAAGACATCCTCCGAAAGCCCCGGATCGTCAGAGCCAATCTGCTGGCCCTCCCCTGAGAAGACATCCTCCGACAAGCCGAGCTCGGGCATGTCCTCGAGGTCGCCGGCGTCGCCCTCCGCGGGCGGGATGATCGGCCGGACGGGGAGCACCTGCCCCTCTACGCGCTTGATCGACAGCGACAGCCGCCTGCGCTCGGCGTCGATCTCGAGGATCTTGACACGCACCGGGTCGCCCGGCTGAATGATCTCGCGCGGGTTCTCGACGTGATGCTGGGCAAGCTCGGAGATGTGCACCAGGCCCTCGACGCCATCGAGGATCTCGACGAACGCGCCGAAGGTCACGACCTTGGTCACGTTTCCCTCCAGCTCATCGCCGATGTTGTAGGTGTTGACAACCCGCTGCCACGGATCCTCCTGGGTCTGCTTGAGACCCAGCGAGATGCGCTGGCGCTGGCGGTCGATGTCGAGCACTTTGACCGATACGGTGTCGCCGATCGAGAGGATCTCCGAGGGGTGATTCACGTGTGACCACGACAGCTCGGAGATGTGAATGAGGCCGTCGATCCCGTCGAGGTCGACGAACGCGCCGAAGTCGACGATGTTCGAGATCTGACCCTCAACGACCTGACCCGGCTGCAACCGGTCGAGGATCCGCTCGCGGTCCTCCTTGCGCTGCTCCTCGAGCACCGCCCGCCGTGACAGCACGACGTTGTTGCGTGAACGGTTGAGCTCGATCACCTTGCAGTCGATCGCCTGGCCCATGTACTCGTCGAGGTTCGGCACGCGGCGGATGTCGACGAGCGAGGCAGGAAGGAATCCGCGCACGCCCAGGTCGATGATCAGTCCGCCCTTGACGACCTCGATCACCTGGCCCTCGACCGGATCGCCCGATTCGGCCGCGGCCTCGATGCGCCGCCACGCCTTCTCGAACCGCGCGCGCTTCTTGGACAGGATCAGGCGACCGTCCTGGTCCTCCTTGGTGAGAACGAGCGCGTCGACCTCCTCGCCCAGCGACACCTCGTCGCTGGGGTCGACCGACTTGCGGATCGAAAGCTCGCCCGCGGGGATGACTCCTTCGGACTTGTAGCCGATGTCGACCAGAACCTCGTCGCTGTCGATGCGCACGACGTGCCCGGTGACGACGTCGCCCTCCTGGAAGGGGTGGATTGTGGCGTCGTAGTTGGGGACGATCTTGCCGTCGATCTCGAGCAGCAGGCCGTTCGACCCTTCGACGACCTTTGCATTCGGTTGTTCGGCTGGCATGGGCGTTGTAATCGTGGACATTGGTCTGCCTGAGGATAGCCATGTCCGGCGCCGTACGGTATGCCCGGCTAAACCAATGTGCGGCTTGCGTCGGATGGTCCGGGCATGCCCGCCGGGCACGATGGGTGCTCCCTATCATCGGCGCATGCCACAGCGAGCGACCAAACGGGGCGCCGAGCGCACGCCGCTGGATCGGGACTGCGACGTGCTGATCTGCGGCGCGAGCTTCGCAGGCCTCGCGGTCGCCCGTGAGCTCTCCGGCAGTGGCGCCTCGGTGATCATCGTCGATCGCTACGAGATCGGCGAGCGGCAGACCTCAGCGTGCGCGATGCCGACGGGGTGGCTGGAGGTCCTGCATCTGACAGAGGCGATGGCGCAGACGTTCGGCGAGCTCGTGATCCACACCCCGCACGTGACCGCCCGTTACACGCTGCCGTGGACCTTCTCCACGTTCGACTACCGGATGCTGTGCGGTCTGCTGGCGAACCAGGGCCGCTTCCAGTTCGAGACCGCGACCGTGCTCGGCCGTGACGGCGACACGGTGCAGACCGATCGCGGGGGAATCCGCGCCCCGCTGGTCGTCGACGCGCTCGGATGGCGGCGCGTGCTCGGCGCCGGTGAGGCGATCCAGCCGCCCAACGCGTATCTGTCACGCGGCCTGGAGGTCCACCCGCGCGGCACCGGCGAGGAACTGGAGATCTGGATCGATCGCTCCTACGTGCCCGCCGGATACGGCTGGAGCTTCCCCGCCGGCGACGAGGTGCGCGTGGGCGTCGGCTCGTTCGAGCCACGCTTCCACGTCAAGGAGCCAACCGTCCGCCTGGCGGGCGACCTGGGACGCGACGCGTTCCGTTACCAGGGAAACTGGATCCCGCACCGGCTGCGCGAGGCGACCGAGGGTGGGGTGTTCTTCGTGGGGGACTCGGCCGGACATTGCCTGCCGCTCACCGCCGAGGGCATCCGCACAGCGCTGTACTTCGGGATCGCCTGTGGTCGCGAGCTGCGCGAGGTGATCGGCGCCCGTCAGACACGCGCCGCGGCGCTGGCCGGGTACGGAGCGTTCAGCGCCGCGCACCGCACCAAGTTCGAGTGGATGTTGCGCGTTCAGCGACTCGTGCCACGCGTCCCGCCGCGCCTGCTCGCACCCGTGCTGCGGGGCTTCGGGGTCACGGCGATGGTGAACTGGTCGTTCGGCCACTACCTGCAGATCGCGCCGCCGCAGTTCGCGCTCGCCGGCGAGCCGATCGGTCAGCCCGCGCTCACGCGCTGACCGAGCCCGGAGGTGTGCCGACGGGTCGGGCGGTCGGCAGCGCGCGGGCGTTCGACGTGCATCGTCCGCGTGATGAAGGTGAAGTTCCCCGCGCTGTCGGTCATCCTCAGCTGCAGCTCGTAATCGCCCGGATCCGCGTAGGAGTGCATCACCGTCCGTCCGCTGGCGATCGTGCCATCGCCGAACGACCACCGGTATGCGACAACGGCACCGTCGTGCTGAGATCCGCGTGCGCTGAGCTGTGAGGGAGACCCCGCGACGACTCCGTCCATCCCGGCGATCGTCGCCGTGACCGGGCTCGGGCGCTGCTCGCACTGGTCCTGCAGGCGGCTGTGGATCTCCTGCAGCCAGTAGCGGTGACCGTTGATGAGCTCGTTGTAGCGTGTGCTTCCCGATCCGCCGAGTGGACGACCGAACTCGCGCAGGCACAGATCCGCGATCTCGTCCCCATCGCCGTCCAGCCACGCGTTTCCGAACGGGTCGGTGATCGTCTCGATCTGCTCGTGACTGAGCGACGACAGCGTTGGATCGGCCGGATTCGCATTCGGGCGTGGGTTGCTGGACTGGCAGTGCCCAGGCACCGCGTTGTATGGGATGACGGCGTAGAGGATGCCGGCGGGGGTGGATGCGTGGTAACCGCAATAGCCGTTGGCGGCGCCGCCGAGCGCGCACGAGGTCGAGCTCGCGTCGAGGCAGCTGCCCATCCCCTCCGGCGTGAGCAGGAAGTAGATGTCATCGGGGGCGGTCGGCAGGTGGTCCTGCTCGATCGTCCACTTCACCTCCCATTGAAGCTGACCGTCGGTCACGCACACGTTCCATCGCGGGCCGCTCGCCGGCTCGGTGCACTCGCTCGCGGGAAGCCCGTCCGTGTCGATCACCGATCCGCCGTAGGTGGACGCGTACAGCGCCTGTCCGTTGCCGTCGGTGTACTGCCCGGTGAGCCCGTACTCATTGCGGTTCGTTCGGCTCTGCGCGGCCACGTCGGCGAAGAACTGCTGCACGAGCGCGATGTATCCGGGATCGAACGCAAGGTTCGTTCCCGGCGGCTCCCAGAAGATCAGGTGGGTGCGGTTCGCGTGCAGCACCGGCCCGCCCTGATAGGTGATCGTGGAAGCGCTCACCGGGACGGTGCTCGGGAACACGGCGCCCGCGAAGGCAAGCGGACCGAGGAACCCGGCGCTCGAGTCCGCGCCGGCGGCCGTACTCGGGAGGTCCGGAACGATCCCCGCGACGACACCCGCTCGCGACGGCGCCGCCAGCGGGCCGAGCAGCAGACTGGCGGCCACGGCTGCCACGATCACCGGGAGCCACGCGCTCACGGCGGCGAGCGCCGCCGTTCTCCGACCATGGAGCACCACTGTTCTCCGACCTCGGAGCACCGTCACTTCGCGGCCAGCCAGTCGGGCCCGATTCCCGCCTCCACGGCCAGCGGTGGATCCATCTCGAACGCACCCGCCATCTGCGCCACCGCCAGATCGCGCACCGCCTCGGCCTCCTCGGCGGGCCCCTCGAACAGCAGCTCGTCGTGGATCTGGAGCACGAGTCGCGAATGTAGGCCGGAGGCGCGCAGCGCGCTGTCGCAGTTGACCATCGCGATCTTCATGATGTCCGCCGCCGTCCCCTGGATGACCATGTTGACCGCGAAGCGCTCGCCCTGCTTGCGCATCTCCCAGCGGCGGGCGCGCAGCTCCGGGACCTGCCGGCGGCGGCCCAGCAGGGTGGAGACGTAGCCGTGCTCGGTCCCCTGCTCGATCGTCTCGGCGATGAAGCGCTCGACGGCGGGGAAGCCGGCGAGGTAGCGCTGGATGAAGTCGTCGGCCTCGGCCTGCGGGATGTCGAGGCGGTCGGCCATTCCGTAGGCCGAGAGCCCGTAGACGATTCCGTAGTTGATCATCTTCGCCTTCGAGCGCATCGCAGGGTCGATCTGCTCCGGCGTGACGCCGAACACCCGGCAGGCGGTGGCGGTGTGCACGTCCTCGCCGCGGCGGAAGATCTCCTTGAGTACGTCCTCCCGGGCGATGTGCGAAAGCAGCCGCAGCTCGACCTGCGAGTAGTCGGCGCTCACCAGCAGGTTCCCGGGCTCGGCGACGAAGCACGCCCGGATCTCGCGGCCGAGCGGCGTCCGGATCGGGATGTTCTGGAGATTGGGGTTGTTCGAGGACAGCCGCCCCGTCGTGGCGGCCGTCTGATTGAAGGTCGTATGGATCCGGCCGTCGTCGGCGATCAGCGCCGGCAGCGCGTCGAGATAGGTCTGCGCGAGCTTCGTGAGCTCGCGCCAGCGCTCGATCTTCGCGATCACCGGGTGCTCGCCGCGGATCGCCTGCAGCACGCGCGCATCCGTGGAGTAGCCGGTCTTGCCGCGGCGCTTGCGCGGTAGGCCGAGCTTGCCGAACAGGATCTCCTCCAGCTGCTTGGGCGACCCGAGCGTGAACTCCTCGCCGGTGAGCTCGAATATCTCTCGCTCGAGCGCGAGCGCCTCCTGCTTGACACGCGCCGAGATCGCGGCCAGGCGCTCGGTGTCGAGCTTCAGCCCTGCCAGCTCCATCGCGCGCAGGATCCGCACCAGCGGCAGTTCGACGTCGTTCATCAGGTCCGTGAGGCCGCGCGCCCGCAGCTCCGATCGCTGCCAGTCCGCCAGCTCCCGCACGAGCAGCGCGTCGGCTCCCGCCTCGTCGTCGACCGCGGCAGCGAGGCCGCGCTCCTCGCACAGCTCGCGGAAGGGGTAAGCGCGCCGGGCCGGCTCGAGCAGGTAGGCGGCCACCTCGGTGTCGTGCGCGAGATGCAGCGGAACCGTGCGCAGCGACTTGGCGTCGTGAGCGACCACAGGCCGAGCGGCGGCCGCCTCGACGAGCCGCTCGGGTGACTCGCAGGCGCCCACCAGCACCTCGCGCGCGCCTGCCGCGTGCACGCCGAAGCGCCAGTCCTCCGCATCCGCGAACAGCGCCCCCTCGGGTGCGACGGGCGCTCTGATCGCGATCGCCAGCTCGCTTCGCGGAAGCGCTGCGATGTCACGCAGCGTCGCCTCGCGCGCCGTTGCGGCGATCGCGTGGGCGACGGCCGGTGCGGGCGCGGCCGCGTCCGCCGAGCCGAGCGCCTCCTCGAGACGGCGCAGCGGCTCGCGTAGCTCGAACGTGCGGAAGGTCTCGCGCAGTTGCGAGCGGTCCGGCGCGCGGGCGAAGTACTCGGCGAGGTCGATGTCGAGCGTGACGTCGCGCTTCGCGGTCGCCAGGAGCTTGGAGACCCGCGCCGCCTCGGCGTGATCGGTGAGGTTCTGCTTGCGCTTGGCCCCCGAGATCTGATCGATGTGCTCGAGCACGCCCTCGAGCGAGCCGAAGCGCTGCAGCAGGTCCGCGGCGGTCTTGTCGCCGATCCCCGGGACCCCCGGGATGTTGTCCGAGGTATCGCCCTTGAGCCCGATGAAGTCCGGCACCAGCTCGGGCGCGATCCCGTAGCGGTCGATCACCGCCTGGCGATCGTAGACGCGCGTGTCGGTGACCCCGCGCGAGGTGGTCATGATCCGCACGCCGTCGCCGACCAACTGGTACGCGTCGCGGTCGCCGGTCACGACCATCACCGCGATGGGCGGGTCGGCGTGGCTCGCCCTGGCCGCGATCGACGCGATCACGTCGTCCGCCTCGTAGCCCTCGACACGGAGGTTGCGGTAACCGAACGCGGCCACGAGCGGCTCCAGGTGGGGCCACTGCTCGCGCAGCAGGTCGGGCCGGCTCGAACGCTGCGCCTTGTACTCCGGGTAGATCTCGCGCCGCCCGGTGTCGCCGGCATCCCATACGACGATCGTCGCACGCGGCTCGTAGTCGGTGAGGATCTTCACGAGCATCGAAGCGAACCCGAAGATCGCGTTGGTGGGCACTCCCGTCGAGGTTGCGATCGACTCGGGCAGCGCGAAGAACGCCCTGTAGGCAAGGCTGTTGCCATCTATCAGGAAGAGCTCGTCGGACACGTGCGCAAGCGCGGAGAGAGCGCCCGGGAGGATCCCGGCGCAGCTCCCACTTTAATGGGAGGCTTTCAAGTCTGATGACAGCTCACCATCATGCCCCCCATCACAACGCGCAATACAGCGTGACGATGCGCGTTGTCTACCCGAGCGAGCCGGGCATGCTCGGGAAGATCGCAAGCGCTATCGGAGAGGTCGGCGGGACGATCGGCGCCGTCGATCTCGTCAGCAGCGCCGATCAGACGACCCGTGACATCACGGTCGAGACCGTGGACGCCACCTACTGGCCCAAGCTGGCCACGGCGGTCGGCGCGATCCCGAACGTGCGCCTGCTCGACACCACCGACCGGACCTTCCTGATGCATCTCGGCGGCAAGATCGAGATCCACAACAAGAGCCAGCTCAAGACCCGTGACGACCTCGCAATGGCCTACACGCCCGGCGTCGCACGCGTGTGCAACGCGATTCACGACGATCGCGAGAAGGCTTTCAGGTACACGATCAAGCGCAACACCGTCGCGGTCGTCTCCGATGGCACCGCCGTCCTCGGTCTTGGCGACATCGGGCCGGAGGCGGCGATGCCAGTGATGGAGGGCAAGGCGATGCTGTTCAAGGAGTTCGCCGGCGTCGACGCCTTCCCGATCTGCCTCGACACGAAGGACACCGACGAGATCATCGCGGTCGTCAAGGCGATTGCGCCGACCTTCGGCGGCATCAACCTGGAGGACATCTCGGCGCCCCGGTGCTTCGAGATCGAGGACCAGCTGAAGGCCGCGCTCGACATCCCGGTGTTCCACGACGACCAGCACGGCACCGCCGTCGTTGCACTCGCAGCGTTGATCAACGCGCTGAAGCTGACCGGAAAGCGGATGGAGGACCTGCGGGTCCTGATCTGCGGCCTGGGTGCCTCGGGGATCGCGGTCGCGAAGATCATGCTCGGAGCCGGCGTCCACGGCGAGAACATGATCGGCGTCGACAGGCGCGGCGCGCTGTACGTCGGGCGCGAGGACTACGCGAACGGGACGATCAACTCGGTCAAGCGCTCGTTCGCAGAGATGACGAACGGCGAGCGGCGCGCCGGTGCCGTCACCGACGTGATCGAGGGCATGGACCTGTTCGTCGGACTGTCCGGCGCGGGCGTGCTGCCGGCATCGGCGCTGGCGAAGATGAATCCCGATCCGATCGTGTTCGCGATGGCCAACCCGGATCCCGAGGTCACCCCGGAGGACGCCGCGAAGTACGTGCGGATCCTGGCCACCGGTCGCAGCGACTATCCGAACCAGATCAACAACGTCCTGTGCTTTCCCGGGATGTTCCGTGGCGCGATGGACGTGCGCGCATCACGGATCACGGAGGGCATGAAGTACGCGGCGGCGAAGGCGATCGCCTCGATCGTCTCCGACGACGAGCTGACCGAGGACTACATCATCCCCTCGGTCTTCAACCGCGAGGTGGTGCATGCCGTCGCCTCGGCAGTCGCGGCCGAGGCGCACGAGAGCGGCCATGCCGGGCCGGAGGAGCATCACCTCGGCTTCGGCTCAGGGCAGCAGCGCGCGCCCCATCACGACGGACGCGGACCGCAGCGCTCGTCCCGGACCGCCTGAGGGGAGAGCCGAGAACGTCGCCGGCGGAGCGTCGTCGGAGGGGGCGGCCGCGCCGCCCCCTCGAACTTACCGTTTATTGGAAGACGACTACAGGCTGTTCGTCGGCGTGAGCGTCTGGAAGAACACGGGATCTCCCGTGGAGCCGACCTTGTACAGGCCGTAGGACTTCAGCGTCGTGTCGCCGTTCTTGTCGAACCCGTAGGTGCCGAGCACCGAGTTGCGGGACTTGATCGCGAACAGGGCCTTCAGCATGTCGGCGCGGTTGTCGCCGTTGGCGCCGAGGCCGGCGACCGTGCTCAACCCGAGGTTCATCGCCTCGTAGCCGTAGATCGCGTCAGGATCCGGATCCGCGACGCCGTACGCCGCCTTGTACGCCGCGAGGAACGCCTTCCCGCCCGGATAGGCGCTGAGGTCGAGCGTCGCGACCGTGCACAGCAGCTTCGGATCGATGCTCGCCGGCACGCCGCCGTCCTTCGCGTTCGTCCACGAGCTCGTGCACATTCCGTCGGGTCCGAGGATCGTCGCGTTCGGCAGCGCCGCGTTGACATCCTTGGTGATCTGCACGCCGCCGTTGGAGACGATGCCGGCGAACTCGAAGCAGTCGTCGCCCTGCGCCTTGATCGTCGCGGCATATGAGCGGAAGTTCGGAGCCTTCGGATCGATGCCGGTGTTGCTGACGATGTCGATGCCGTACAGGCCCTTCTCGAGCTCAAGCAGGGTCGCGAGGCCGGCGCCGTACGCCTCCTTGTCATTGGCGACCGCAACGCGCTTGCAGCCCGCGTTCTTGAGCGCCAGCAGGTCCGCGGCCGCCTGGAGCGAGTCGTTCGGAACGATGCTCAGGTACGTGCGCGTCCCGGTCGGGTAGTACTTCTGCGGCTCACCCGGAGCGGGGCTGACCTGCGGGATTCCGGCCTGGTTGAGAATCGGGATCGAAACCTCGCTTGCGCCCGAGTTGAACTCGCCGATGTAGTAGATCGTCCTCGGATCCGTGGCGGCCTTCTTCGCATTTGCCGCGGTCTGCGTCGCGTCCCACTCGCCGGCCGCCGCCGTCGAGTCGTCGAGCGGCGTGTAATTTACCGTGAAAGCACCGGCCTTGTTGTGGGCCTGCGATAGCGCAAGCTTGATCCCGTTGACGAGCGGGATCGTCAGCACCGACGAGGCGCCCTGCATCGGCAGGCTCGAATAGACGTCGACCACCTTGCCGCCGCTGGCCGCGCTGCCGCTTGACTTGCTGGTCGAGCTGCTGCTGCTGCCGCATGCTGCGATCGCCAGTGCGGAGCCCGCAACCGCGCACGCGGTCGCTGTCTTACCGAGAAAACGCATGCTCCTCCTCTGATGATGAGAGCTCAGTACCTGTTGTGTTACCGAGGGGCCGTCAGCGTATTTAAAAGTAAATCCACCGCGGATCAAACGTCCTCAAGCAAACCCCTACCTGATGTCAACATCGTGCTCATATTCAGATCAACCCGATTCCAGTCGCCAGAGGCGAAGCATGCCGTTGACGATCCGGTATACGCCGTACGTGTCAAGCGTCGTGTCGCCGCGGCTCTCGACGCTGTAGTCGCCCAGCATGCTGCGACGGTCTCGCGTCTGGAGCAGCGCTGAGACCACGAGCGAGCGCTCGACCGGCCGGCGGCCATGCTCGCTCGCGCGCGAAATCGCGTCCAGCAACAGGCTCATCGCCTCATACCCGTAGATCGCGACCGGCTCGGGCGGGCCGTAGTGGCGGGTGTACGCGCGCCCGAAGGCAGCCGCGGCCGCATGCGCGCGGCCGACCGGATCGGGAGCGGGGGCGCTGAGCAGCACGCGGCCGTCGAGCGCGAGCGGAATCCCGCCGCTCCGCGGATCCGCGAACGTGCTCTCCGCGAGGCCGTTGGTCGCGAACAGCATCACGCCCGGCGCCGCGGCGGCGAGCTGCGTGACGACGCTCACGGCGTGAGCGTCGGTGATCGCCGCAATCAGCACGCAGTTGGCGCCGCTCTGCGCCACTGCCTGCCCGAGCGGGGAGTAGGCCGTGGCGCTCGGGTCATAGGACTGCTGGCCGGCGATCGGGAGACCCTCGATCTCCGCCTGCGCGATGAACGTGGCGGCGGCATCGTCGCCATCGACCTCGTCGTCATCGTCGATCACATACGTCGACCGGCATCCGAGCCGTCGCTGCAGCACGATCTGCACCTTCGCCTGCACGAGGTCACTCGGCGCGAGCGCCACGAACGTGCGGGCGCCGGTCGGGTAGTACTTCTCGGGCTCCCCCGGGTTCGCCCCGGCCGCGGCCGTCGTGAGGCCGACGGCCGTGCTGGACGGGCTCACCTGGGCGATCCCTGCAGCGTTCAGGATCGGTATCGACACGGCGCTGGCGCCGGAGTCGACGTCCCCGATGTAGCCGATCGTCGAGGGCTCCTGCGTCGCGATCCGCGCGTCGCCTGCGGTCTGGCCGGGATCCCACCGGTCGGTGGTCGGATCGGAGTCATCGAGGTGGTGCATCACGATGCGGTAACGGCCGATCCGCGCCGAGACCGCCCGCAGCGCCAGCGCAGCACCACGCACGACCGCTTCGCCGCTGACCGCCGACGGGCCGTCGAGCGGCACGCTGACCCAGATCGTCAACGTCGTCCCGCGGATCCGGTTCCCGGCCTGCTCCTGATTGCTGGCGCAGCCGCTCAGCGCTCCGCCCGCCAGCAGCGCGGCGAGCAGCGCGCTAGGCGCCGCGGCGAACGCCCGCAGCGCGGAGCGGCGCGTGGCTGTCACGGCGCCGAGCGCAGCGGGACGAGAGCTCCCGCGCGCAGGCGGCTGAACACGAACGCGTCGAGGCTCGTGTCGCCCTGCGGATCGATCGAGTAGGGGCCCAGCACCGAGGAGCGATCCTTGATCCCGAAGAAGTCCTTGATGACCGTCTCACGGTCATCGGCGCCGGCGCCGGCCTTCTGGATCGCATACAGGGTCGCTGCGACCGCGTCATAGCCGAATATCGCCTGCATTGCGGGGGTGTGGCCGACGGCCGCGGTGAACTGCGAGACGAACTGCCGCCCGGCGGGCGTGAGGTCCCTGCTCAGGAAGCCGGGCGAGGAGATGTACACGTTTCGGGCACCGGAGGGCATCGCGGCGGCGAACGCCGGCGTGTCGAGTCCGGAGGGACCGAACCGCTTCGCTGCGGCCGGCGCGGCGGCGAAGAACCTCGCAGCCCCTTGCGCCGAGGTGCCGCCGTAGAACACGGCGTCCGCGCTCGCCTCGCTCCTGGCGAGCGAGATCGCGGGCGGCGCGTCCTGCGTGACGGCCAGCGCGATCGCCCGGCCGTAGTCGCTGCCGTCGTCGGCCACGTAGAGGCTCGTGACATGCTGCGCGCGCATCTCGGCGATCTGCGCCCGCGCCTCCTCGGCGGCGCTCGGCACGACGCGAGCAAACGACCGGCCGTACACGCTCCAGTCCTCGTAGAAGACGCTCGGCGAGTTCTTCACCGCTGCGGTCGTCTGGGTCAGCTCGATCGCGTTGTCGGTCGGGCTGACCTGCAGCAGGTCCAGAGCATTGGTGATACCCACCGAGTCCGCCGAGGCGCCGGGCGCGAGCTCGCCGATGTAGGCGATCGCGCCGCCGTTGACGATCGCGGTGCGCGCGTTGTCCGACAGCTTGCGTCCGGTGACCCTCACGCAGCGGATCTTGTAGTGGGTGACCTCGCTCGCGTCCTGCGCGCAGGCGAGCTGCTCGGCGCGGAGAACGTCCTGCTGCGCCGGGTCGCCGGCCGCGCTCGGCGGCACGCTGAGGTAGATCGAGAGGGTCGTGCCGGTCGCCATCAGCGACGAGGAGCTTCCGGCCGAGGTCGTCGTCGTTCCGCATCCGGCGAGCGCGGCAGCGATGGCCACACCGGCCGCGACTGCGCACACGCGAGCGCGGGCCCGCATCAGGCTGGCCACTACTCGTCGCTGTCGCGCCGGGTTCTCAGGCGCGGGACGACGTTCTGCACGGCGACGACGAGGAGCACCGCTGCGATCGCTATCAGAATCCCGTCGAAGCCCGAGACGTTCAGCGCCCAGAGGACGATCCACAGACACAGACCGGCCGTGATGGTGATGACGAGGGCCATTGACGCGAATCCTAGCCGACCGGCGCTTCGCTCAGCACGGCCGCGAACCCGCGGACCAGCTCACCGACCGCTGCGGCGGGGTCAGTCGCCTCGCCGGCGGCGCGCACCAACCGGGAGCCGACGATCACGCCGTCGGCGCCCGCGGCGGCGGCCGCCGCCGCCTGCTCCGGAGTCCCGATCCCGAACCCGACAGCGATTGGCAGGTCGGTGCACGCCCGCGCACGTGCGATCACGTCGCGCAGGCCACCGTCGACACCGTCGCGCTCACCGGTGGTCCCGGTCACCGAGACGGTGTAGACAAAGCCGCGCGCGCGGGCGCCGATCTTCGCCAGCCGCTGCGGCGGCGTGGTCGGAGCGATCAGCGGCACGAGCGCGAGCCCGCGCGCGTCGCACGCCGCCAGCGTCGCTGGCGCCTCCTCGAGCGGTAGGTCCGGGACGATCAGGCCGCTGGCCCCCGCCGCGGCGAGCGCGTCCGTGAAGCGCTCCAAGCCGCGCGCGAGGATGAGGTTGGCGTAGCACATCACGACCACCGGGACGTGTCCGGCGAGCTCGCCGGCGAGCTCGAGCACGTCGTGCACGTGCACACCGGCGCGCAGCGCCGCCACGCCGGCGGCGTGGATCACGGGTCCGTCGGCCAGCGGATCGGAGAACGGCACGCCCAGCTCGACGAGGTCCGCGCCCGCGCCGGCGTACGCGAGCCCGACCTGCAGCGAGCCCTCCAGGTCGGGGTAGCCACCCATCAGGTAGGGCATCAGCGCGGCACGCCGCCCGCCCGCCCGCGCCGACTCGAACGCCTCCGCGATGCGTTCGATCCCGGTCACCGGCGTCCGTTCGCGTCAAGGCCCAGCGCGGGATCGTCTCCCAGCCGTCCAAGTGCCTCGGCGAGGTCCTTGTCGCCCCGCCCGGACAGGCACACCAGGTCCAGTGCGCTCGGCGCGGCGGCCAGCGTCCAGGCGAGCGCGTGCGCGCTCTCGAGCGCCGGGATGATCCCCTCCAGGCGCGAGGTGAGCGCGAACGCGTCGAGCGCCTGGCGGTCGGTCACCGCGTGGTAGCCGGCCCGGCCGCTGTCGCGCAGCCACGCGTGCTCGGGGCCGCTGCCGGGATAGTCGAGCCCGGCGGAGATCGAATGGGCCTCGAGGATCTGACCGTCCTCGTCCTGCATCACTGCCGAAAGAGAGCCGTGAAGCACGCCGGGCAGGCCGCGCACCGTGAGCGGCGCGCCGTGCCGACCCGTCTCGAGGCCCTCGCCGGCCGCCTCGACGCCGATCAGCGCCACGCTCTCGTCGCCCAGGAACGCCTCGAACATACCGATCGAGTTGGAGCCGCCGCCGACGCAGGCGACCACGCGTGCCGGCAGCCGCTGCGCTCGCTCGAGGATCTGTGCGCGCGCCTCGTCGCCGATCACACGCTGGAGGTCGCGCACCAGCGCCGGGTATGGTGCCGGCCCGACGCACGAGCCGATGATGTAGTGGGTGCTCTGCACGTTGGCCACCCAGTCGCGGATCGCCTCGGACACCGCTTCCTTGAGGGTGCGGGCGCCCGCCTGCACGCCGACTACGCGGGCGCCCAGAAGCTGCATGCGCTCGACGTTCGGGCGCTGCCGACGCATGTCCTCGGTTCCCATGTAGACGATGCATTCGAGCTGGAGCAGCGCGCAGGCGGTGGCCGTCGCGACGCCGTGCTGGCCCGCACCGGTCTCGGCGATGATCCGGTGCTTGCCCATCCGCAGTGCCAGGAGCGCCTGGCCGAGCGCGTTGTTGATCTTGTGTGAGCCGGTGTGGTTGAGATCCTCGCGCTTGAGGTAGATCGGATGTCCCGCGGCGTGGCTCAGGCGCTCCGCCAGGTACAGCGGCGAGGGCCGTCCGACATAGTCACGCAGGAGGGTCCGCAGGCGCAGGTTGAACTCCGGATCCTCACGCGCTGCCAGCCACGCGTGCTCGAGCTCGGCGAGCGCGGGCATCAGCGTCTCGGGCACGTACTGGCCGCCGTAGGGGCCGAAGCGGTGCTCCAGCGCGGACGCGCTCATGACGGCTCCACGACGCGCATATCACGATGCACTGAGGGCGACCTCGGCGGCGACCGCCTGCGCGAAGCGCCGCAGCCGCTCGGCGTCCTTGATCCCGGGCGCGGCCTCGACGCCGCTGGCGACGTCGACCGCGAACGGCTGCACGGCGGCGAGGGCTCCGGCGACGTTCTCGGGCGTCAGCCCGCCGCTGAGGATCAGCGGCACCTTCGAGACGTGTGCCCGCGCCAGCTCCCACGCGAACGTCTCGCCGGTGCCGCCCGGCGTCCCGGGGACATAGCTGTCGAGCAGGTGGAAGTCGGTGTGAAAGGTCGCGAGCGCCTGGATGTCGGCGCGGCTGTGCACCCGCGCCGCCTTGATCACCTTGCAGCCGGTGCGGCGCGCGACCTCGCCGCAGAAAGCCGGACCCTCCCGCCCGTGCAGCTGGACGATGGTCAGGCCGGCGGCGTCGGCGAGGCCGGTGACCTCCTCCAGCGTCGGGTTGACGAACACGCCCGCGATCTCGGCGCGGCGCTTGACCGCGGCGGCGATCTCGGCCGCGGCGTCCGGGTCGACGGCGCGGGGCGAGCCCTGCCAGAGCACCATCCCGATCGCCCAGGCGCCGAGCGAGACCGCCAGCTCGGCGTCGGCGAGGCGGGTGATCCCGCAGAACTTGATGCGCACCGAGCGGCTCACGGGTACATCCTAGAAGCGCGAGCGATTGAAGCGCCGCTTACGAGCCGACCCCGTAGCCCGCGAGGAACTGCTCGACGGTGCTCGCGGGCACCGCGAAGGAGACCGGGGCGCTCTGGACGTCGCCGGCGGCGCCATCCGGATCTGCCTCGGGGTCGGTTTCGGCGAGCATCTCGGAGTTCAGCCCGACGACGGCGCCGCTCGCGTTCAGCAGCGGGCTGCCGCTCTCGCCGGGGAGCGCGGGCGCGTCGGTCTCGATCACGTTGTCCTCGGCCAGCCCGTTGGGCGCCTGGATCTGGGCCTGCAGCGCCGACACGATCCCGGTGCTCAGCGTCCGGTCGAACCCAAACGTGTTCGCGATCGCGATCGTCGGCTCCCCCACCTCGACGGCGGCGGGATCTGCCGGAAGCGTGAGCGGCCGCGGTAGTCCCGACATGTCCACCCGGAGCAGCGCGAGGTCATCGATCTCATTGGCGCCGAGGACGGTCGCCGGGAGCGGTCCTGCGTCGCCGAACTGCACGCTCACACCGGTGAGCGCGTCGGCGCCCCGGATCTCGTGGAAGGTGGTGATGATCAGGCCGCTGTCGCCCGTCTTCTTGAACAGGAAGCCCGATCCGGTCGAGCTGCCCGGCGTTGGATGCGAGGGCATGGCGCCGAACATGTCGGTCACCTCGTTCGTCCGCGCCCGGATGAACGCGACGGCGGGGGCGTCGTCGACGTAGATCGCGTGCGTGCTGAGGCGCGATCCGGTGGCGGGCATCGGCGCGCCGGCCGCGAGCGTCGTGTAAACGACGGACGGCGTCGTGCGCTTGCCGACGAGCCCGAGCGCGACCAGCGACCCGGCGACGACGAGACCCCCGGTCACGGATGCCAGCAGGTGCGAGCTGATCGATCGATGCATGATCAGTGGTTGGCGGTGGCGGCCACCTAACCAGTCTCCGCGACGCGGTGAAGCGAACCTAAAAACCCGTCAGGGCGCGGCAGGCCGCCTCGATGTCGGGCGCGTGCATCAATGCCTCGCCGATCAGCACGCCGTCGATGCCGGCGGCCTGCAACTCGTCCAGCTCGGCGCGCGTCCGGTAACCGGATTCGGCGACAACGAGCGTCCCCGCGGGGACGTGCCCGTGCAACTGCAGCGCGCGACCCAGGTCAACCTCGAGCGTCGTCAGATCGCGGTTGTTGATGCCGATCACTTCGGCGCCGGCGTTGGCGGCGACGTCCAGCTCGCGCCGGTCGTGGACTTCGACGAGCGCATCGAGGCCGAGCGTCCCGGCGAGCGTGAGCAGCTCGCCGAGCTCGTCGGCGCCGAGCGCCGCGACGATCAGCAGGATCGCGTCGGCGCCGGCGGCGCGCGCCTCGTGCACCTGGTAGGGGTCGACGATGAAGTCCTTGCGCAGGATCGGTAGCCGGCTCGCCGCTCGCGCGGCCTGCAGGTCGGCGAGCGAGCCGCCGAACCGCGACTCCTCGGTGAGCACCGACAGCGCCCGTGCGCCGGCCCGCTCGTAGGCGGTGACGACCGCCCGGAGCGACACGCCCTCGCGGATCGCCCCTGCGGAGGGCGAGCGCCGTTTGTGCTCGGCGATCAGCGACACGCCGGGGAGCGCGAGCGCGTCAGGCAGCGAGCGGCGCTCCGCGGCGTGCGCGCTCTCGCCCGCGTCCTGCGCCACCGCCTCGAGCGGACGCGCGGCTGCTCGCCGCGCAACGGCCACGCGAGTGTCCGCCACGATCTGCGACAGGACGCTCACGATCCGCCCAGCTCGTGTGTGAGCTCGACGAAGGCCTCGAGCTTCGACATCGATGCGCCGGCGTCGAGCGCCTCCTGTGCGCGCTCAACGCCCTCGGAGAGCGTGCCGGCTCGACCGGCGGCGTAGATCGCCGCGCCGGCGTTCAGCACCGCCATGTCGCGGGCCGCGCCCGGCACACCGGACAGGATCTCGCGCGTGGTCGCGGCGTTCGCTGCCGGGTCCCCGCCCGGCACGTCCTGCGATGGATGGCACGCGAGCCCGACCTCCTCCGGGGTCACGCGATACTCCCGCAGATCGCCGTCGCGCAGCTCGACGACCCGGGTCGGCGCCGAGATGCTCAGCTCGTCGAGCCCGTCGTCGCTGGAGACGAGCAGCGCGTGCTTGCAGCCGAGCAGCGCGAGCGCTCCCGCCATCGTCTCCAGGTACGCGCCGTCGGAGACGCCGATCAGCTGGCTGGTGGCGCCCGCCGGGTTCGTCAGCGGGCCGAGGAAGTTGAAGATCGTGCGGACCGCCAGATCGCGGCGGACCGGCATCACGTACCGAGTCGCCGGATGGTGCGCCGGCGCGAACATGAAGCCGAAGCCGACCTCCTCGATGCAGCGCGCGACCGCCGGCGGGCGCAGGTCGATCCGCGCCCCCAGCGCCTCGAGCAGATCGGCGGAGCCCGACAGGCCGGTGGCGGAGCGGTTGCCGTGCTTGGCGACCGCGCAGCCCGCGCCGGCGGCGATCAGCGCCGCCGTCGTCGAGACGTTGAACGTGCGCCGGCCGCCCCCGGTGCCGGCGGTGTCCAGCAGGCCGTCGCCGTCGACGGGCACGCGCGTGGCGAGCGCGCGCATCGTCCGCGCGAGGCCGGCCAGCTCGTCGACCGTCTCGCCCTTCGTGCGCAGCGCGATCAGGAACGCGGCGATCTGCACATCGGATGCCTCGCCCTCCATCACACGCGTCAGCACGGCGGCGGCGTCATCGAGGGTCAGATCGTGCCCGCTTGCGAGCGCGTCGATCGAGCGCGTCAGCAGGTTCACCGGCGCGCCTCCAGGAAGCTGTGCAGGAGCTCGCGCCCGTGCTCGGTGAGCACCGACTCCGGGTGGAACTGGACGCCTTCGGCGGGCAGCTCACGGTGTCGGACGGCCATCACGACGCCGGCTCCGAGTGCGCTGCGCTCGAGCACCTGCGGCAGTTGCGGGTCGGCCACGAGGGAGTGGTAGCGACCGACGAGCATGCCCTGGGGCAGACCGGTGAAGATCGTGCGCCCGTCGTGCTCGATCGCGGTCGTCTTGCCGTGCACCGGCTCGTGCCGGACGACCGTGCCGCCCCACGCCTGCACGAGCGCCTGATGCCCGAGGCAGACGCCGAGCGTCGGGATGCCCGCGAGCGGGAAGCGACGCACGATCTCGAGCGAGATGCCCGCCTCGTTCGGCGTGCACGGGCCGGGCGAGACGATCACGCGGTCGTATCCGCGCAGCAGCAGCTCGTCGACGGTGGCGTGGTCGTTGCGGACCACCTCCAGCTCGGCACCGAGCTCGCCGAGGTACTGCACGAGGTTGTAGGTGAAGCTGTCGTAGTTGTCGAGGACCAGTACCCGCACGCTAATCCCAGTCCGGCTGCTTGACCGCGAGCTCGATCGCGGCCAGCACGGCACGTGACTTGGCGACCGACTCGTCGTACTCGTAGGCAGGCTTGGCGTCGGCGACGGTGCCGCCACCCGCCTGGATGTGCGCGACGCCGTCCTTGACCACGACCGTGCGGATGTGGATGCAGGTGTCGAGGTCGCCGCCGTAGCTGGCGTAGCCGATCGCGCCGCCGTAGCCACCGCGCTTGACCGGCTCGAGCTCGTCGATGATCTGCATCGCACGGACCTTGGGGGCGCCCGACAGCGTCCCGGCCGGCAGCACCGAGCGCAGCGCGTCGAGCGAGCCGATGCCCTCGCGCAGCGTGCCGGTGACGTTGGAGACGATGTGCATCACGTGGCTGTAGTTCTCCACGCTCATGTAGTCCGCGACCGTGACGGTGCCGTACTCGCACACGCGGCCGAGGTCGTTGCGCCCGAGGTCGACGAGCATCACGTGCTCGGCGCGCTCCTTGGGATCGGCGAGCATCTCGTCCGCGATCCGCCGGTCCTCGTCGACGTTGGCGCCACGCGGGCGCGTGCCGGCGATCGGACGCGTCGCGACGCGCCGTCCGGTGACCGTGATCAGCGGCTCGGGGCTCGCGCCGGCGATCTCGAAGTCGCCGAAGTCGAGGAAGTACATGTACGGGCTCGGGTTGACCGCGCGTAGCCCGCGGTAGATCGAGAACGCGCTCACAGGCACCGGTGCCGACCAGCGCTGCGAGGGCACGACCTGGTAGGCGTCGCCGGCGCGGATGTACTCGATGATCCGCGACACCACACCCTCGAACCGCTCGCGCGTCATGTTCGACGTGAACGCCGGTGCGGAGCGGTCCGGGGCAGGCGGGCGGGCGGGCCGCGGCACGGGCCCGGCAAGACGCCGGCGCACCTCTGCGATCCTCTCACGCGCGCGCTCGTAGGCGAGCTCGACATCGCCGCCGTCGGCGTACACGTTGGCGAGCACGGTGACCGTGCGCTCCAGGTGGTCGAACGCGACGAGCGCGTCGGTGAGCATCAGCGCCAGGTCGGGGAGCCCCAGCGGGTCGGGGTTGGGCTCCCCGAGCGGCTCGACCGCGCGCACGAGGTCGTAGGCGAACACCCCGACGGCGCCACCGGCGAACGGCGGCAGCCCGGGAAGCGGCGCCGCCCGGCTTCGCGCGAGCTCCGCGGCGACCAGCGCGTACGGGTCGCCGGCGTCGCCCAGCGACCAGCGCAGCAGCTTGCGCGGGCGATAGCCGATGAACGAGTAGCGCCCGACGCGGCCGTGGTCGGCGGACTCCAGCAGGAAGCACGGGCGGCCGGGCTCACGCAGCTTCAGGAACGCCGACACGGGCGTCTCGCAATCATCGATCAGGGTCTCGCGGAGCGGCACCAGGTCGTAGGAGCCCAGCAGCTCGCGCGTCTCCTCCAGCGAGGGATGCAGCTGCGCCGCCGAGGCGCTCGGGCTACCCTCGGCGACGGCCATCCAGCACCCGCTCCGCGTCGGCGAGGCTCAGTCCCCGCGAGGCGAGCAGCACGCACAGGTGATACATCACGTCGGCCGCCTCCTCCGCGACGCGCTCGTCGGACTCCTCACGCGCCGCGCGCGCCACCTCCTCCGCCTCCTCCTGCACCTTCTCGCCGATCCGCGGCGGGTCGGCGAGCAGGCGGGCGGTGTAGGAGCCGTCCGGACGCGCAGCCCTGCGCTGCGCGATCGTGCGCTCGAGGGTCGGGAGCGCCTCGTGCGGGGCGGCCGGCGCGAGCTCGCCGCGATAAAAGCAGGTCCGCTCGCCGGTGTGGCAGGCGGGGCCGGCGGGCTGCACGTGCGCGAGCAGCGTGTCGGCGTCGCAGTCATAGCGGATCGAGTCGAGGCGCTGCACGTTGCCGGAGGTGGCGCCCTTGTGCCACAGCTCGCCGCGGGAGCGGCTCCAGAAGTGCATCTCGCGCGTCTGGAGCGTGCGGGAGAGCGCGTCTGCGTTCATGTACGCGAGCATCAGGACCTCGCCGCTGAGCGAGTCCTGCACGATGCATGGCACGAGCCCGCGGTCGTCGAAGCTGATCGCTGAGGAGTCCACGTCGCCGGAAGTCTAGGGTCTGTCCGGAAGGCGGGGACCGGAGATGCGTGGATCGGGTCAGCCGCTGTGGAACACGCGCAGCGAGGCGAGCCGGCGCCGCGCTCGGGCGAGGCTGCCGACCGTCTGCGGAGCGGCCGCGTCGAGGTGCGCCGCGAGCGCGATGAACACCTGCGCCGTGGTCAGCGCATCGCCGATCGCGACATGCGGGCGCTCGGCCGGCAGACCGAGCGCTCCGGCGAGCTCCGCGAGCGGCCACGCGTGCCTCAGCTGACCGTCGCGCTCGTGCAGCCAGAGCGCTCCCAGGACCTCGACGTCGATCACGGGCCCCCGCAATGCCAGCCCCTGCTCGCGCAGCGCGCGACCTAGGAACGGGCGCTCGACGGCCTCCGTGTGCACGACCAGGACGCGTCCCGTGATCGCGGTCAGCAACGGGGCGAGGGCCTCGTCGAGCGGCGGCGCGTCGGCGAGATCGATGGCACGGATGCCGTGCACCATGATCGACGTGTCGCTCATGTTCCGTGTCGGACGCACGAGCCCCGAGCTCGCCTCGCGCAACTGGATCCGGCCGGCTTCGATCGGAACGACGCCGAACGAGATGATCTCGTCCCGGCGGGGGTCGAGGCCGGAGAGCTCGAAGTCGAGCGCGCACCAGCTTGCCTCGCGCCACGGGGTCCGCGCCCGCGGGAGCGCCGCCCGCGCGTACGGTGCCGCTCTCGCCGCGGGCGCCGCGCCACGAGGGCGGCGTCCGGGCAGGCGCCTCATCTGACCCCGAGGTTGAGCTCGACGGTGACCTGCTTCTGGATGCTCGCCACCGCGCGGAACGCCTCCTTAAGCTGGCTGCGCATCAGCGAGCTGAGCGTCGCGGGGTCGATGTGGTCGTCGGGCTCCTCGCCGGCTCGGATCTGCTCCACCTGGTGGGCGACGCGCAGCGAGCTGACGAGCTCGAACGCATCCTCGAGCGTGTGCAGGTCCTCCTCGGAAAGCGTGCCCGAGGCGTTCCCGGCGCGCAGGCGCTCGATCGTCGCCGCACTCGTCACCCCCGCCGTCATCCCGGCCCAGCGCGCGAGGTTGACGATCGGGCTGACGCCTCCGTTCTTGAGGTCGAGCGTGCCGCGGTGCTCGCCCGTGTGCTCCACCACGAGTCCGCGGAGGAAGCCGGTCGGAGGGCGGTGGGCGAGCGCGAACCTCGCCACCAGCCGCAGCAGCGCCGGGTTGCGAGGCGCACGGCGGAACGTGTCGGTGACCGGCGTGCCCCGGTGCACCCCCCACACCGGACGGCTGTCGATCATCACCGAGACCAGCATCAGCGCCTGCTCCTGCGTCGGGTTCTCGATCCAGCTGCGCGCCACGCGCTGCCAGGACTCCAGTGAACGGACGAACAGCATGTCGGAGGCGCTCGCGCCGTGCTCGTCGCGGCGCAGCCCGCAGCGCGCCAGCGCCGCGACGACGTCCTGGCCAAGCCGGTGCAACCGCGGGCGGATCTCGGTTTCGGGCGCGTCACCGAACCACGCGATCGCGCTGTCGAGATCCGAGCTCGGGGCCAGCTCGCGACGTGCGTGGCTGCCGAGCGCCAGCCACGCGAACGGCTCACGGGCGGCAGCGCCGCCCAGCTCCAGCAGCCTGCGCGTCAGCGCGTCGACGACGATCGAGTGGATCGCCTGGATCTTGAGGGCCGCGACGCCGGCGTCGTGCATCGCCACGATGCTCGGCCGCAGCTCCGCGGCGGCACCGACGAGCTCCTCGACGCTCTGCGCCCGCGCGATCCGCTTGCGCAGGAACGTGGAGGAGCGCGTGTCCATGACGGCGATGTCCTGGTCCTTGACGACTCCGAGGATCTCGCCGGTGACCGAGACGACCGGCAGGTGGCGGAAGCCGCGGTGCAGCATGTCGAGCAGCACGTCGCCGCCGAGCTGGTCGGGGGTGCACGTGTATGCCGGAGCCGACATCACCGCCGACACCGGCGTGTCGCCGCCGAGGCCCTGCGCGAGCACGCGCCGGCGCAGGTCTGAGTCGGTCACGATCCCGAGCGTGCCGTTGCCGATGTCGACGACGATCGACGTCTTCGACCGCGCGCTCATCATCTGCGCCGCGTCGCGAACCGACGTGGCGGGCGGGCAGATGAGCGCCTCTCCGCGGACCATCGTGCTGACCGGATGGCTGGCCGGGTCGGCCTGCCGCTCGCGCACGGCCCGCTGGAAGTCGCCGCGCTCGATCAGCGACCGCGCGAGGAACCGCACGGCGGCGGGCGCCGACAGCAGCTCGCGCGCGATCTCGGCGCCGACCCGGTAGCACAGCGTGTCCTCCGTGGCTCGCGCCTCGAAGCCGACGGGCAGCCCCGACAGCATCGACGCCTGCCCGAACAGCTCGCCAGGGCCGAGCATGTCGAGCACGCGGCCGTCGTAGATGATCTCGACGGCTCCGCTGCGGACGATCCACATGTGATGCACAGGCCCGGCGGCCTGCGCGAGGATGGTCTCGCCGGCGCGATGGAACTCGACCTCGGCCGCGGATCCGAGCCGCGCGACGCGATCGGGGTCGAGCGCGTCGAACGGTGGATGCTCCCGCAGGAAGCGGGTCACCTCGAGCAGTGCCTTGGAGCCGTCACTCACCTCGCTACTGCCCCGACACACGACAACTCGATGTCAGCTCACTCGATCCCGAGCCGGTCCAGCACCCGCTCGTCGGCACGCCAGTGACGGCGCACGCGGACCGACAGGCCGAGGTGCACGCGGGTGCCGAGCTCACGCTCGATCGTGCGCCTGGCCGCCGTTCCGATCGCCTTGATCATGCGGCCGCCGGCGCCGATCAGGATCGCCTTCTGCGACTCGGTCTCAACCAGAACGACCGCCTCGATCCGCACCAGGCCCTCCCGCGGCTCGGTGATGGACTCGATCTCGACCTCCACCGCGTGCGGCACCTCTTCGCGCGTGCGAGCGAGCACCTGCTCGCGCACCAGCTCGGCGAGCATGACGCTCTCGGACTGATCTGACAGCTGGTGAGCCCCGAAGTAGAAGGGCCCATCGGGAAGCAGCGCGACGAGGTGATCGACGAGCTCGCGAACGCCGGCGCCGGTCCGTGCCGACACCGGGAACACGTCCTCTGAGATCCCCAGCTCGGCGGCGTCGTTCAGCGTGGCCATCGTCCGTTCGCGATCGGCGCGGTCGACCTTGTTGACGGCGATGACGATCGGGACCGGTGAGGATGCGAGCAGCGAGGCGATGAAGCGGTCACCCGGGCCCATCCCCTGCTCGGCATTGATCAGCATCAGGCAGCCGTCGGCGTCGGCCAGCTCGCGCTCGACCCGGCGCTGCATGCGCTCGGTGAGCGCGTCGCGCGGGCGTTGAACGCCCGGCAGATCGACCAGCACGAGCTGCCAGTCGGAGCCGGTCGCTACAGCCCTGATCGCCCGGCGTGTCGTCTGGGGCTTGTCGGACACGATCGCCACCTTCGCGCCGACGATCGCGTTGGCGAGCGTGGACTTGCCGACGTTCGGGCGACCAGCGAGCGCGATGAACCCCGATCGCGTTCGGGGAGGCGGAGCGCTCACGAGAGCCAGCGCATCAGCTCGGCCTGGAGGGCGAGCATCTCTCCCCCGTCGCGTTCGTGATCCATGCCCGTCAGATGCAGCGCGCCGTGCACGATCGCCTCACGCAGATCGCGGGTGCGCGACGGGCAGATCACCACGTCGCCGAGCTCGCGCGGACCCGCGGGGGGGCCGGCGCCGTCGATCCCGAACGAGAGCACGTCGGTCGGCGCATCGATCGCGCGGTACTCCCGGTTCAGCTCCGCGATGCGATCCTCGTCGACGAACTCGACCGCCATGTGCCCATCCTCGATGCCGGCCGAAGCGAGCGCCAGCTCGCACAATTCACGGACCTCGAGCGGCGTCGGCGCGCCGGCACCGAGCCCGTCGACGCCGATCACCTCGATGTCGAGGAGCGGACTCATCCCCGGTGGGTTCCGCCGCGCGTGGCCAGCGTGCGCGCGTGGAGCTCCGGCGCCTGCCGCTGCGCGTGCTCCGAGTAGGCGGCGACGATCCGGCGCACGAGCTTGTGCCGGACGACGTCCTCCTCGCCGAAGCGAACGAACTCGATGCCGTCCACGCCGTCGAGGATCTCGCTGACGACCACCAGCCCCGAGCTCTGGCCGGTGGGCAGGTCGATCTGGGTGATGTCGCCGGTCACGACCATCTTCGAGCCGAAGCCGAGACGCGTCAGGAACATCTTCATCTGCTCGGGGCTCGTGTTCTGGGCCTCGTCGAGGATGATGAAGCTGTCGTTCAACGTCCGACCACGCATGAATGCCAGCGGCGCGACCTCGATCACTCCGCGTTCGAGATGCTGCGTGACCCGCTCCGCCTCGAGCATGTCGTGAAGGGCGTCGAACAGCGGCCGCAGGTATGGATCGACCTTCGCCATCAGGTCGCCCGGAAGGAAGCCGAGCCGCTCCCCCGCCTCGACGGCCGGGCGCGTGAGGATGATCCGGTTGACCTCCCGACGATGCAGCGCCGCCGCCGCGAGCGCGACCGCCAGAAACGTCTTGCCGGTGCCCGCCGGCCCGATCCCGAACGTGATCGTGTTGGCGCGAATCGAATCGACGTAGCGCTTCTGGTTGATCGTCTTGGGCGCGACCTTCGTCGTACGGTGGCGCCACACGACGTCCTCCAGGATCGACGCGGGCGACTCGTTCTCGTCCAGCGCCCGCGACACGGCCTCGATCGTTCCGGGCGCGATCTCGTGCCCCTGCGCGATCAGCTCCGAGAGCTCCCTGACGACGGTCGCGCCGGCCTTCACCGCCTCGGGATCACCGTCGAGCGTGAGAACGTTGCCGCGCAGGAAGACCGAGCAGCCGAGGTGGCTCTCGAGCGTCCGCAGGACGCTGTCCTCGCTGCCGGCCAGCTCGGTGGCGACCGCGTTGTCGAGCTCGATCCGGTCTCTGACCGTGCCGTTGCTCATGCCCGGAGCGCTTCCGCAACCGCGACGGGATCGTCCTCGCGGTCCCTCAGTCCGCGCCGTGCTTCGGTTTGAACGTGTTCACTCACCTTCAAGTGCTTCAGAGGATACGACTCCGCCGGACGGGCTACGTCAACCTTCTGTGATGCATCGCATCCGGTCCGCCTCGACCGATCCGATCCTGTCCCCAGGGATGCACCGGATCCCGTCGGCATGCAGCTCGGCGCACGTCACCTCGACCACCTCCCCGCGGCCGCCGGCGCCCGCGGGCAGGTAGCAGCGCGTGTAGTCGGGCGTGTAGCCCGAGCACTGCGCGCCGGACACCTTGTCGATCAGCACCCGCTCGACGGTGCCGAGCTTGCCGCTGCGATGGACCCTGGAGCGGGCCTCCGAATGCCCCCTCAGCGCGCGGGAGCGGCGCTTGCACTCCTCCGGCGAGACGCGGTCGTCGAGGGCCGCGGCGGTTGTCCCGGGACGCGCCGAGTAGGAGAACGCGTGCACGCGGGTGATCGCTGCGGCGTCGATCAGCGCCAGGGTGCGCTCGAACGCGCCCTCGTCCTCGGTCGGGAAGCCGACGATCACATCGGTCGTGACGCGTACTCCCGGAACTGCGCGGCGCAGGCGCGCAACGTGGTCCAGGTACTCGCCCGCGTCGTAGTGGCGTCCCATCGCCGCGAGCACCCGGTCATCCCCGGACTGCATGGGCACGTGCAGATGCGGGCAGATCCTCGGCTCGGAGGCGAGCGCATCGATCAGCGAGTCGTCCACGTGGATCACCTCGACGCTGGACAGGCGGACGCGCTGCACGCCGTCCACGCGCGCGACTTCCCGCATCAGCTCGCCGAGCGTCAGGCCCCGGTCGGGGTCACGGTAGTCGCCCACGCTGATTCCGGTCATCACCATCTCGGGCTGTCCCATCGCGACGCGCCGGCGCACCTCATCGAGCACGCCGCCCGACGGGCGCGAGCGGGCATCGCCGCGCACGCTGGGGATCACGCAGTACGAGCAGCGAGAAGCGCAGCCGTCCTGGACCTTGACGAAGCCCCGCGTGCGAGCCCCCGCCGGCGACGCGCCGCCCTCACGCTGCCGGGCCCGGTCGAGCAGGCCGTGCTCGAGGTCGGCACAGGCTCCGGTGGCAGCTTGGAGCGCGGCGCAGGCGTCCTCCGAGGTCCCCGCGAGCGGGCGCACGCGCGGGCTGAGCCGGGCGAACGCCCCCGTGTCGAGGTTGCACGCGCAGCCGGCGACATACACCTCGCGCGCCTGCCCCAGCGAGCGGCGCACAGCCTGGCGCGACTTCGCCTCCGCCTCACCGGTGATCGCGCACGTGTTGACGAAGTGCAGCTCGGCATCCTCGGGGCGAGTCTCGGCGTGACCGCCGGCGAGCAACGCGGTGCGCGCCGACATCGCGTCGGCCTGCGAGACCTTGCAACCGAGGAACTTCACCGCGAACGTCGACATCAGCTCGGGGCGGTAGCCCGCTCGAGCAGTAGGGACGCCCACTCTCCCCGCTCTCGTCGCCTCTTCACACGCAGGTCGACGTCGGCGAACGCACCCGCGATCGAGTCGGCTTCGGCGGCGAGCAGGCCACTGGCGATCACGATCCCGGGTGCCGGCGCGCCGCCGAGGAGCTGCTCGTGCCACGCGCGCAGCAGCGGCGCCAGCAGGTTTGCGAGCACGAGCGGTGCTGCCGGCACGATCTCCTCGCGCAGGTCGAACCGCCGCACGCCGATCAGGTGCGCGACGCCGTTGGCGAAGGCGTTCGCGGAGGTCGCCGCCACGCTCAGAGGGTCATAGTCGAGCGCCAGCACGGGATCCCAGCCGAGCTTGGCAGCGGCGATCGCCAGCACTCCGGAGCCGCAGCCGAGGTCGACGGCGCCCGCTGCGGAGCCGCCTGCGCCGGCGCGGCGCGGGGCCAGCTCCAGCAGCAGCTCGAGGCACATCCGTGTGGTGGCGTGGGCTCCGGTCCCGAACGCCTGGGCGGGCTCGATCACGATGTCGAGCCCGGCAGCGGCCGGCGGCTCCCACGGCGGCCGCACCGTCAGCCGGTCGCCGAGGACGAGCGGGCGATGGAACTCGCGCCAGCGATCGGCCCAGTCGTCGGCGATCTCGCTCGTCCTCACCTCGACCAGCGCCGCCCCGGCGGCGGCGCGCAGGTCGGGCAGCGCGGGCAGCTCGCCGGGGGGGCCATAGACCGCGTACTCGACGACCTCACCGTCGATCTCGACCTCCTCCACACCGTTCGGCACGAGCTCCAGAAGCTCGGCCAGGACGATCTCCGACTGCTCACGCGCGACCCGCACGGCCAAACGGATCATCGCGCCCCGATCATCGACTGCTCGTGCGCGACCCGCACGACGAGGCGGATCATCGCGACGCTCAACGCCGGTGGCGCGCCGCGTGCTCGCCGCCGAGCGCCCGCTTCAGCTTGCCGAACACGCCGTCGTCGCTGTGCAGGTTCTCGTGCGTCAGCGATTCGGCGAGCTTTGCCGTCATCTCGCGCTGCTCGCGGGTCAGGTAGCGGGGGACGACCACGTTGACTACTACCCGCAGGTCACCCGAGCGCCGTCCACGCAACGACGGCATGCCCAGACCGCGGATCACGATCGTCTCATGCGGCTGCGTTCCGGCGGGGATCTCGAGCTCGACCGAGCTTTCGATCGTCGGCACGTGCACCACGGTCCCGAGCGCGGCCAGCGGCGCCGAGATGTCAACGGTGGTGAGGAGATCGTCGCCGTCGCGCACGAACCGCGGGTCGTCGGCGACCGTGATCAGCACGTACAGATCGCCCGCGGGGCCGCCGCGCTCGCCGGCATGCCCGCGCCCGGCGACGCGAATGCGCTGGCCGGAGGCGATTCCGGCCGGGACGTCGACGGACAGCTTCACATGCTCGACGCGGCGACCGCGGCCGTCGCAGATGCGGCACGGGCTGCTCGCGACGCGGCCGTCGCCGTGACAGGTGTCGCACGTCGCCGTGCGCACGACCTGACCGAACGGCGTGCGCGAGACGGCGCGCAGCTGGCCGGTGCCATTGCAGCGCGGGCAGGTCTCGATCGGGGTGCCCGGCTCGGCGCCGTTGCCGTGGCAGTGCTCGCACAGCATGATCGCCTCGTAGCCGATCTCGACCTTCGTCCCGCTGGCGGCTGAGGGCAGGTCGATCTGTGCCCGGACCGACACGTCGGAGCCCTGCATGGGGCCCGACGAGCGCATCCCGGCGCCACCGAGGCCGCCTCCGAAGAACGCCTCGAAGATGTCCGCGACGGACCCGAAGCCCTCGAAGTTGGGGGCGTACCCGCCGCTGCGCAGACCCTCGTGCCCGTAGCGGTCGTAGGTGGCGCGGCGCTGTGCGTCGGAGAGCACCTCGTACGCCTCGGCGGCTTCCTTGAACTTGTCCTCGGCATTCGGGTCGTGCTTGTTGACGTCGGGATGCAGCTCCCGCGCCAAACGGCGGAAGGACTTCTTGATCTCGGTTTCGTCGGCGTCCCGACGAACGCCCAATACGTCGTAGTAGTCGCGCGGCATTGTCGTCGTCTCAGCGCTCGTCGTACACGTCGGCCACGAAGCTGGAGAGCTGCGATGCCGCCTCGCGCACGGTGCGGATCACGCGAGCGTAGTCCATCCTCAGCGGTCCGATCACGGAAACCGTCCCCAGGCGGCGCTGGGGCAGGCCGTAGGCGGCCGCGACCAGAGCCAGCGAACGCAGCGCCGGGGCATCGTTCTCGGCGCCGATGCGCACGAGCACATCGCGCCCGGTGAACGCGCGCCGAAGCACGTCCAGCAGCGTCACGCGGCGCTCGAGCATGTCCATCAGGGTGTTCAGCTCCGAGACGTCCCCGAGACGCTCGAAGCGCATCAGCCGGGAGGCGCCCTCCACATACAGAGTCTCCTGCGCCGTATCCTCGAGCTCGGTGAATACCGGCGAGAGCGCCTCGATGAACGCGGCCTCGCGGTGGGAGAGCGAGCTGTCGCGGAGCTTTGCTCCGAGCATGCGCGCACCCAGGCCCGTGCCGACGAGCCGCTCGTTGAGATAGCTCGCGGCCCAGTCGGCGAGGCCCTGGTCGACGGGTCGCTCGAACGTGAACAGGCGCTTGGCAACGCCGCCCGTCGAGGTGATCACGACGACCATCAGCACCTGCGGCTGCAGCGTCAGCACCTCGATGTGACGGATGGTCGAGGTCTCCAGCGGCGGCGCCATCACGATCGCCAGCAGGTTCGTGACCTGCGAGAGCGTCACGGTGGTGACGCGCATCGCCTCGTCGAGCTCGCGGCGCACGAGCGACAGCGCGAGCGCAGGCGACTTGTCGTCGGGCAGCAGCAGCCGATCGACGAAGTAGCGGTAGCCGGCCTGGGTCGGGATCCTGCCGGCCGACGTGTGCGGGGCTGCAAGCAGCCCGACCTCCTCGAGCGTGGCGAGCTCGTGGCGGATCGTCGAGGGGCCCCACGCGAAGTTGGCGGCCAGGCCCTTCGAGCCGACGGGCGCGCCCGCGGCGAGGTACTCCTCGACGACCTTGCGCAACACGGACTCCTGGCGCTCTGTCAACACAATCCTGATTCTAGGATCGTCGGGCGCTCAGCCCGAGCGAAGCTCGGCGACCGCCCGCCGGATCAGGCGCCTGCCGCCCTGGATGACGTCGGCGTGCACGGTTGCGAGATCCCCTTCCAGCTCGCGAACGGCACCGCTGATGGTGATCTCCTCTCCGATCCTGGCGGCGGCGCGGAACTGGACGCTCAGCGAGCGCAGCGCCGCCGGATCGCCGGCAGCGTCGGTGAGCGACCTTGCCACCTGAGCCATCGTCCACATGCCGTGGAGGATCCGGCCGGGGAGGCCCACCTGCCGGGCGAACTCCTCGTCGATGTGGATCGGGTTGAAGTCGCCTGACGCGCCCGCGTAGCGAACCGTGACATACGCGTCCGGCGTGACGCGCAAGCCGATCTGCTCTCCGGGCGCAAACGCACGGCTCACGTCGCGTCCCTCTTGATCGCAGTCACGCCGCAACCCTGACTATGTTCGTCCAGAGCCCGACGCACACGGTCTGTGCCTGCTGGTTCTCCGAGACCGTCTCGAACACATAGAAGCGCAGGCCGGCGCGATGCGCGACGTCCTTCACCGTCACCACGGTGCTGAGCTCATCGCCGGCGATCACGAGCTCCCCCCAGCGGAGCTCCTGGTAACCGTGGACCAGCTTCGCGAAGTCGATCGCGAGCTCCGGATCGAACAGGCACGGCGCAAGCGCGCGCCCCGCGTAGACGGCGGCGAACATCGGCGGGGCTACGAGGTCGGCGTGACCGGCGGCGCGGGCGACGGCGAGGTCGTGATACACCGGCAGCGTCTCGCCGACGGCCGCCGCGTACTCGCGGATCTTCTCGCGCCCGACGGCGTAGGAATCGGCGGGATATCGCTTGCCGATCAGCGCGCTCACCGCGTCCACCGACCCACTATCGCAAGTCCTCGGGCTGGGCGCGCGGACCCGTAGGCCAAAACGCGCCTCATGCATGGTCACGTCTTCGCCCACACTAATCGGCGGCTCAGATGATCACCGGCACGCTGCCGCCGTCGACCGACCAAGCGGCGCCGGCGACGTTCGAGGCGCGCTCCGAGCACAGGAAGGCGATCACGTCGGCGATCTCCCGATCGCTGCCCAAGCGTCCGCGCGGGACGCGGGCCGTGAGCCCGGCGAGCGCCTCCTCCCGGGAGATGCCGCGGGCGGCGGCAACCTGGTCGGCGAGGCCGCCCGGCGCCAGCCACAGATCGCCGGCGACGGGCCCGGGCGCAACCGCGTTGACGAGCACGCCGTCACGCGCGTACATGTCGGCGAAGCCGCGTGAGAGCGACAGCTGCGCCGCCTTGGTCACCGAGTAGGCCATGTTCGTGCCCGATGGGCGCTTGCCCGACGACGAGCAGACGTTGACGATCCTCCCCCATCCGCGGCTCGCCATCACCGGCGCCGCCAGCCGCATCAGGCGCATCGGCGCCATCACGTGCAGCTCCCACTGCGCCTGCCAGTCGCGATCGGTCAGCTGCGCCGGCGTGCGGACGGCGGTCGTGCCGGCGCAGTTGACCAGCACGTCGATCCCGCCGAGACCGTCAACCGAGGCGCTTCGCACCTGCGGCGCGGCGGACGGGCGCGTGAGGTCGAGCGCGAGCGTGCTGACGCGCTGCGCGCCCGCGCCCATGCAGTCGCGGGCGATCTCGGTGAGCGCCTCCACACGCCGTCCGACGAGCAGCAGCGTCGTGCCCTCGGCGGCGAGCGCCCGCGCGGTCGCGCCGCCGATCCCGCCAGAGGCGCCGGTGACGACGGCGCAGCGTCCGCGTAGCCCTAGGTCCATGCGGCATCATTGTCACATGAGCGCCACGGCGGAGCACGACTCCACGGACTCTGCACAGATCGACGAGACCACGGCGATCATCCGCACCAGGGGTCTCACGAAGATCTATGCGGGCGCCGATTTCAAGGCCGTCGACGCGCTCGATCTGAGCATCGACCACGGCGAGATCTTCGGCCTGCTCGGTCCCAACGGCGCCGGCAAGACGACGACCGCCGGGATGCTGACCACGCGCGTGATCCCCACCTCCGGCGAGGCCTATGTCGGTGCCGTGGACGTGATCCGGCATCCGGCCCTCGCAAAGCAGATGATCGGCGTCGTCTCCCAGCAGAACACGCTCGACCGCCAGCTGACGGTCTGGGAGAACCTGTACTTCCACGGCCGCCTGTTCGGGATCAGCGCCGCCGAGTCGCGCTCGGAGGCCGACCGGCTGCTGGACCAGTTCCACCTCGCCAAGTGGGCGAAGGCGTCGGTGTATGCGCTTTCCGGCGGAATGGCGCAGCGTCTGATGGTGGCGCGCTCGATCTTCCACCGGCCGGCGGTGCTGTTCCTCGACGAGCCGACGGCCGGCCTCGACCCGCAGAGCCGCCTGGCGCTTTGGGCGATCCTCGGCGATCTGAACCGCGCCGGCCAGACGATCATGCTGCTCACGCACTACATGGAGGAGGCCGACCAGCTCTGCAGCCGGGTCGCGATCATCGACCACGGAAGGATCCTCGCGCTCGATACGCCCGCGGCGCTCAAGCAGACGGTCGGCGCCGACACGATTGTGACCGTGAAGGCCCACGGCGACGGCGATTCGATGGCGGCGGCGCTGCAGGCACAGCTCACAGGCGTCGTCACGCGGACCCGCGTGATCGACGGCGGCGTCGAGCTGCACGTCGCGGGGGCCGAGCGGATCATCCCGCGCGTCGTCGCGGCGGCCGACGGCGTCGGCCTCGACGTGATCGACCTCGCCGTCTCTGAACCGACGCTGGAGAACGTGTTCATCAACCTCACGGGCAAGGAGTTGCGCGAGTGACGACCGCCACGCAGCGCCCGCGGGGCGAGCAGCCGCCCGCAGACGCGCACGCGGTGGCGCCGATCGCACTGCAGCCGACGCGCACGACGATGCAGGCCAGCCGCACCGCCCTCGGCGCGCTGATCCTGCGCGATCTCACGGTGCTGAAGAAGAACTTCGGGGAGTTCGTCGCCCGCACGATCGTCCAGCCGTTCCTGCTCGTGTTCGTGTTCCTGTACGTGTTCCCGCGGATCGGCCAGGGGATCGGCGCCGGCCACGGGCAGGCGTCCGAGTCGGACTTCGCGACCGTGCTCGTTCCGGGCGTCGTCGGGATCAGCATCATGTTCCAGGGGATCCAGGCGGTCGCCATGCAGATGTCAACCGAGTTCGGCTTCACGCGGGAGATCGAGGACCGGGTGCAGGCACCCTGCCCGATCTGGCTCGTCGCGGCCGCGAAGGTGCTCTCCGGCTCGGTGCAGGGCCTCCTCGCCGCGCTCATCGTCTTCCCGATCGCGGCGGTCATCCACGCACCGGGCGTGCACGCGCACCTTTCCGTGCACTGGCCGATCCTGATCACGCTCCTGCCGATCGCATGCCTGGCGATGACCTCGCTCGGGCTGCTGCTCGGCACGAGCTTCGAGCCGCGCAACATCGGCCTGATGTTCGGCTTCGTCGTCCTGCCGCTCACCTTCCTCGGTGGCACCTACTACCAGTGGACGCGCCTGTCGCCGGTGGCCGTCGACGGCATTCATTGGCTGCAGATCCTCGTGCTCGTCAACCCGCTGATCTACATCGCCGAGGGCATGCGCGCCGCTCTCACGGAAGCGACGCACATGCCGCTGTACGTCATCTATCCGGTGCTCTGCGGATTCGCGGTCGTCTTCTGGACGCTGGGGCTGCGCAACTTCCGCCGCCGGGTGCTGGTATGACATGACGCAGCGTCGCGTCTCGCCGGCCCGCAGGCCGGCGAGCGCGTGAGAACCGCTGGCCGTGAGCACGCCGGCGCGCTAAGGTGAAGGCGTGGCCAGGCACTCTTCGATGCGAGCCTCGGACGATGATCGCGAGCGCGTTACCGAGCGGCTGCGACAGGCGGCAGCCGAGGGCAGGCTGCTCGGGCACGAACTGGAGGAGCGGATCGCGCGGGCGCTGCGCGCGCGGACCTACGGCGAGCTCGACGAGACGGTCTCCGACCTTCCCGGAACGCCGGCGAAGCGCTCGCGCTCGCGTCAGCTTGCGCGCTCGCATCCGGTCGCCGCCGTTGCGATCGTCGGCGCAACCGCGCTCGCCGTCGCCGTCGTGGTAGCGGTGATGGTGGCGTGGCTGCTGATGGCCTGGGGAATGTGGCTGATGATCGCGCTGATCGTGATGGCGACCAGGCGCGGCGGACACCACGGGCGCCACCACCATGGTGGTGGTCGTCAGGACGGAGGGTTCGGAGCAAGGACCCATCCCGGCGGCGACCGCTGGTAGACCGCTCGCTCGCCTGCTCCGCCCAATCCCGCTGAGCACCCCTCCGTCAACGGTTGAGTGTCGTTGTCCCGGAGTCGTTCTCGCGTAGGCCCTCAGCGGAGGCCCAGGATCAGCGGATCCCGACGACCGCGCGCCCGAGCGACGGCCGCTCGACCGGTCGGCGCGGATAGGCGCGCAGGGTTGCGACTATCTCCGGGTCCTCCCCATCGAGCGCCATCCAGGCCGCACGCAGGCCATGGCTGGCGGCGACCTGCAGCGCCGCCGAGCGATGCTCGAGCTGGCCGATCAGCAGCGCCCCGGCCGGCGGGCGGATGACGCACACCGCGGGCGACACGGAGTCGTCTGCGGCAAGCGCGGACAGCGTGGCGCTCAGCTCGTCGTAGCGCTTCGAGCGGGTGCGGCGCAGCTCCACGAGCGCGGGATTGATGCCCCGCAGATAGCGATCCGTCAGTCGCGCGGTCAGCCCCGAGAGCGGCGTGTGATGCACGCCGTAGGGTCGGGTCTGGAGCACCAGCACGTCGGTCGCGCTCCCCATCGCGCTCCGCACTGGGATCGCCTCGGCGAGCGTGGCGTCGAGCAGGCGCCGGCCGCGAAACTCCACCGGTGGCCCGGCCAACCACGGAAGCCGCGCGGAGGCCCGCAGTGCGCAGCGGATCTCCTCGTCGCTGCTCAGATCGCCGAGGTTGACGACCTCAGCCCGGTCCGCGTCGGTGGCGGTGCAGTGCAGCGCGATGCCGCTCGCGAGGATCGCGTCGAAGCGCAGCGGACGCTGCCGCGTCCAGACGTCGTCGATCACATAGTCGAGCTCCAGCGCCGGTCCGTTGCGTAGGGCGCGACGGAAGCTGACGAACCGCGGATCGCCAAAGCCGTGCAGGTAAAGGGCGGTCAGGTAGGCGGCCTGCCCGGCGAGCAGGAACGCGGCGTTGAACGCTCCCGCCGATGCGCCGTGGATCTCGTCGAAGCAGTCGCGCATGCCGAGGTGCTCGATCGCGGCCGTCATTCCCGCCGAGACGACGCCACGCATGCCGCCCCCCTCGATCGCCAGCGCCAGCCGGCGGCCGTCATCGCGTTCGCCCGGACGTGAACCCTCGCGCCGGCGGCGGCGGATCAGCTGGGCGACCGGGTGCTCGCGAAGATCCTCGGTCATCGCGATCGATTGCCGGAGGTGGTCGGAGGCTAGGCGCCGGGTGATCATCAGTGCTACCCGCTCGCAGCGGAGCCTAACACCCGGACGCCTGAGGCACCGGCTCCGGTAATGTCAGCGACGGTGACGCACGTGTCCACTCCGGTCACTCACCCGCTCGGACGAACCTCGCTGGCCGTGACCCGTATCGGGCTCGGACTGGCGGCGCTCGGCCGACCCGGTTACATCAACCTCGGGCACGGCGCGGACTTCGCCGGGCACACGAGCGAGGAGTCGATGCGCGCCAACGCCCACGAGGTGCTCGACGCCGCCTACGCCGCCGGGATCCGCTACTTCGACGCCGCCCGGTCCTACGGCAAGGCGGAGTCGTTTCTCGGGTCCTGGCTCGCCGAGCGAGGGTTCACGAGGCAGGACCTCGCGGTCGGCTCGAAGTGGGGCTACACGTACACGGCCGGCTGGAGCGTGCATGCCGACGTGCACGAGGTCAAGGAACACTCCGTGCGCACGCTGCGGCGCCAGATCGCCGAGAGCCGCGAGCTCCTCGGCGATCGACTGCGGCTGTATCAGATCCACTCGGCGACGCTCGAGAGCGGCGTCCTCGAGGACCCGGCGGTGCTCGAGGAGCTCGCGCGCCTGCGCGACGGGGGGCTGTTCATCGGCTTCACGGTCAGCGGGCCGAGACAGCGTGAGACGATCGAGCGGGCGCTGGAGCTGGAGCTGTTCGACGCCGTCCAGGCGACCTGGAACCTGCTGCAGACCGCGGCCGGAGAGGCGCTGCAGCATGCCGCAGCCGCCGGGCTGGGCGTGCTCATCAAGGAGGCGCTCGCCAACGGGAGGCTCACCGACCGCGGTGACGTGCCGCAACTCGCTCGTGCCGCACGCGAGCTCGGCACGAGCGCCGACGCACTGGCGTTCGCGGCCGTACTCGCGCAGCCGTGGGTGGATGTCGCGCTGAGCGGCGTGAGCACGCCGGCGATGCTCGCGAGCAACCTCGCAAGCCGTGAGCTCGCGCTGGATCCCGAGCTGCTCGAGCGTTTCGCCGCGCTCGCGGAGTCACCCGACCGCTACTGGGCGACCCGCTCCGCGCTCCCCTGGAACTAAGGGCCTACGAGGACCCTAAGAGCATGTCTCGCTCTAAGGGCTCCGAGGGCCTGAGTCAGCGCGTGGGTTCCTCGGGCTGTGGGGGCTCCTCTGGGCCTGTGCTGGGCTCCGGTGGGCTTGGCCACCAGCTGGTCTGCCAGTCGCGCTGCCCTCCGGAGACGCGCGCCGAGGGGTCGAGCGTGAGGAAGCTCTCGACGAACACGTGCCGGAACAGCGCGAGCTGACGCGCTCCGAGGACGCCGTGGTTCTCCAGCCGGTAGCCGGTCACGTCGAGTCGGACGGCTGCGAGGCTCTCATCGGACGGCGGCGGATCCTCCGGCTCATCCAGCTCGAGAACACCGACGTGCCAGACCCAGTTCCTCAGTCCCTGCTGAGCGGTCTGGCGGGGCGCCAAGTCGATGCAGCGCGCGAAATAGTCGTAGCTGCCGGGGGACCGGTCGACCCCGGCCCAGATGCCGCGCACGCGCTTGACGGAAACCTCTTTCTTCTTGACCGTCCGCTGCACCGTGAGCGTCACCGGCGGAACCGTCTTCGATGCGGTCTCGACGATCGCGGGGATCGCATCGGCGACACGACTCGCGTCGTATCCGATCAGGATGGGAGCCAGGATCGACTCGGAGTCGCGAAGCGTCTGCGGAAACGCGGTTGAGATCGTCGATTCACCTGAGTCCATGGGTGAGCTCCCCCATGTCGCGGATTCCGGCCCGCTTGTCGTCCTCCCGCAACAACGCGAGCGCGGCCGCCGCGAATCGTCTCGCGTGACTCGTCGTCACGGCGTTCGCGGCGGGGCACTCCGGGTCGTGAGCGAGATGGACGGCGAATCGGAGTGTGCGCCACTTGCCGTCGTCCTCGACGGTCAGGTCGACCCACGACGGGCGTGGGGCGGACGGGAGACCGAGCAGCCACCGATCGGGTGCCGGCCCTTCGATCCGATAGAAGGGCATGCGGGACACGAACTCACGCGCCGCCTCGTCCGGTAGCCGGGTGAACAGCGAGAACCCGCCGTCATATGGTGTGATCGGCTCCTGCTCGAATGGCTCGACGGCGAACGTCAGGCCTCTCGTGCCGGTCTCCTGCTCGGACTGGACGCTCGGGGGTGCGGAGGCGTCGAGCCCGGTGAGCACGAGGTCTGTGAGCTGCCCGGATTCGTCCTTGTGGACCTGCGGGCCGTCCGGCTCCGGCTCGTGTGGTGCATTGACCGAGATCCCGACGAGCTCCGACTCACGTTGCGCGGCGAACGCGAGCTGCCAGTCGTAGGCCGGCCCGGTGGCCGTCGGCGTTCCCCGTCCGACGCGCCACGTATCGAGGCGCAGCTGCTCAACCCAGATCGTGCTGTCCGCCGACCCCGTCGCGGTGTCGATCCCGAGCGGGTCGACTCCACCGGCCGAAATGTGACGAGCATCGACCGCCGAGACGGCCGCCCGAATGATCGCCGCGCATTGGACGGCGCCGTCCGTCAGCCAGGAGCCTGACGCGAACGAAGTCGGGTGCTCAGCGGACGCCGTCCGCGAGTTCGTCCTCTGCTTGCCCAGAAAAGCCATAGGCACAGACGGTAGCGTCAAGCCAGCTGCGTAGTTGTGCGAATGTCAGGTGCGCGCGGAGCGCAACAGGCCCTGCGAGCGCGCCCACTCGACCGTGCGCCGGATCGTCTCGCGCGGATCGGTGTATTGCAGTCCCAGGTCCCGCTCGGCGCGCGAGCCGTCGTATCGGTGACCGTGCAGCAGGGTCCGCACCATCTCGCGACACACCGGCGGCTTTCGCCCGGCGAGCCGGAAGCCGCGCTCGACGAGCGTCGCCGCGACGTAGGCCACCGGGCGCGGCAGCATCCGCGGCTGCGCATGGACGCCGGCGATCTCCCCCGCGAGCGCCAGCGCCTCGCTCATGGTCAACGCGATCCCGCTCAACAGGTAGCGCTCGCCGGTCGCGCCGCGCTCCGCCGCGAGCAGATGCCCCTGGACGCAGTCGGCGATGTCGACAAGGCTGATGTTGGTCGCCACGAACACCTTGAGGCGGCCGTCCAGGAACGCCAGCAGGAAGCGCGCAGTCCCCCCCGCGCGTCCCGGCCCCTGCACCGAGGACGGGTTGACGCACACCAGATCGACGCCGAGCTCGCGCGCGGTCGCGAGCGCCGCCCGCTCGCCTTCGGTCTTGGTGCGCTCGTAGGTCGACAGGTACCAGCCACGATGGGTCGTGCGCTCGTTGCCAATCGTCCCCGGAGGCTCCCCGATCGTCGCCGCCGACGAGGTGTGAATGAAGCGCCGCACGCCTGCCGCGCGGGCGGCGCGCAACGCCAGGACCGGCCCCTCGACGTTGAGCTCCTGCATCGGGCGCGGGTCCGCGACGCACAGCGAGTTAATCCCGGCGAGGTTGAAGACGAGCTCGCACCCGTCCATCCCCGCCCTCAGCGCGCGCTCGTCGAGCGCGTCGCCCCGCGCCGCCCGCGCGCCCGCCGACTGGAGCGCCAGCGCCGCCTCGTCGGAGCGGGCGAGCCCGACGACCTCGTCGCCGCGTTCGATCAGCCGGGCGACGAGCGCGGTTCCGATCACGCCGGTGCCGCCGGTCACGAATACGCTGGCCATCTATCCGCGCAGCGCGGCTCCGAACCGCGCGATGTAGTCGATCCCCGACCAGATGCTCATCACGGCCGCGAGCGCCAGGGCCCACTGATCGAGGTACGCCCCCGCGAAGCGCACGTCGGGACGAAGCATCGCCAGCGCGATCGCAGCGAACTGCACCGTGGCCTTCCACTTGCCCGACTGCGAGGTCGTGAAGCTGCGTCCGTCCGATACGACGGCGAGCCGCAGCCCGAGGATCGTGAACTCGCGGCCGATGATGATCAGCGCGACCCAGGGGGAGGCCCGGTGAACCGACACGAGCCCGATCAGAGCCGTCGCCACGAGCACCTTGTCGGCCGTGGTGTCGAGGAACGCTCCGAATGGCGACGTCACGCCCCAGCGGCGGGCGAGGCGGCCGTCGAACCAGTCGGTCGCGGCGACGGCCGCGAACAGCACGGCGGCTGCGGTGTCACGGCCGGACAGCGTGAGCGCCATCACGACAGGGGCCAGGACGATCCTCAGGCTGGTGCCGGCGGCGAGCGTGCGAGAGGAGCGCAACCCGCTCAGCGTGCCGCCTTCCACAGGTGCAGAGTACATCACAGCAGGGCGGCCGACAGCGCCCGAGCGGCACCGGCGTCCGGTGCGGCGAGCGCCGCCTGGGCCGTCCGGCGAGCGGTCGCCAGATCGACCTCGCTCAGCGCCGCTTTGACCTCCGGCACGAGTGTCGGGGTCATGCTCAGCTCGGTGACGCCCAGTCCGACGAGGAGTATCGCCGCCGCCGGGTCGCCCGCCAGCTCACCGCACACGCCGACCGTCCGTCCGCGCCCCGCGGCGCCCTCGACGGTGGCGGCGATCAGGCGCAGGACGGCCGGCTGCGGTCCGGAGAGCAGAGCCGACAGCCGCTCGTCACCGCGCTCGGCGGCCATCGTGTACTGGGTCAGGTCGTTGGTCCCGATCGAGAAGAACTCGGCGTGCTCGGCGAGCTCGGCGGCGCGCAGCGCGGCGGCGGGAATCTCGACCATGATCCCGAGTGGCAGCGGGGCGTCGATCCCCGTCTGCTCGCGCGCTCGCCGCAGGATCGCGCGCGCCGCCTCGATCTCATCGGCGGTCGCCACCATCGGCAGCATCGCCTGCACCGGGAACTGCGCAGCCGCACGCAGGATCGCACGGAACTGGGTCTCGAGTACCTCGGGGCGTTGCAGGCCGAGCCTGATGCCGCGCACGCCGAGGAACGGATTGCTCTCGGCGGGCATCGGCAGCGCCGGCAGCGGCTTGTCGGCGCCGGCATCGAGCGTGCGGACGATCAGCGGCCGGCCCTGCAGCGCCCGGCCGATCTCCAGCAACGTCTCGGCCTGCTCCTCCTCGCCCGGCAGCTCCGGCCGGTCGAGGAACAGGAACTCGGTGCGCAGCAGCCCGACGCCTTCGGCGCCCAGCTCCACCGCGGCGCTCGCCTGCGCGCTCGATCCGAGGTTGGCGAACACCTCGATCCGCGTGCCGTCACGAGTGCTCCCGGTCTCCCGTGCACGGGCCTTCATCGCGCGGACGCGCTGCTGCGCGCGCAGACGGCGCTCGTCCGCGGCGGCCGCGACGTCGGCGGGCGGATCCACCTGCAGAGTGCCCGTGTCGGCGTCGAGCAGCACCTGCGTCCCGTTGGCGATCGAGAGCACCGCCTCGCCGAGGCCGACCACCGCCGGCAGGTCCAGCGCGCGGGCGAGAATCGCGGCATGCGCGGTCGCGGTCCCGTGCGCGGTGGCGATCCCCTGAACGCGCGCGGGGTCAAGCGCGGAGGCATCCGCCGGCGTCAGCTCGCCGGCGACGACGATGCCCTCCGCGGCGGGTGCGCCCGCGGGCTCGCCGCTCAGCGCACGCACGACCCGGCGCCCGACGTCGAGCACGTCGATCGCGCGCTCCTGCAGCAGCGGTGCTTCGAGCGCGCGGTAGCGCGCCGCGAGCTCCGTGGTCGCGTCGTAGAAGGCGCGCTCGGCGGTCGTGCCCGCGGCGATCGCAGCGTAGGCGGGATCGAGCAGCGCCTCGTCCTCGAGCAGCGCGAGGTGGGCGTCCATGATCTCGGCCTCGGCCGCGCCCGCACGGCGTGCGACCGATTCGCGGTCGCCCGCGATCGCAGCGCGGGCGGCGTCGATCGCTGCCTCCAGCAGCGCTCGCTCGCGCTGCGGATCCTCCGCCGGGCGATCCGGCGGCTCCTGGAGCCCACTTCCGTGCAGCTGATGGACCGGTCCGAGAGCGAGCCCGCGCGAGGCGGCGACGCCCGTCAGGATCTCGCCGGTCCGTGGCGGCTGTGCGGAGGGGGCCGTGGGGGCGGCTCCGGCGGCGGCTCCCGCTTCCGGTACGTGTGCGGGCGGGCCCGCCGCGGGCGCGGCCGCCGCGACCGGCGCCGTGGCGGCACCGTCGCCGAATCCGCCGGCGGCGAGCTTGCGGAGCGCATCGATCGCCTCTTGGGCCTGCGGCCCGCGGGCGCTGACGAGCAGGCTGTCACCCCAGCGCGCCCCGAGGGACACGACGGCGGTCAGGCTGGAGGCACTCACCGGCTTTCCGTCCGGCGCCTTGGCGACCGTCACGTCGGCGCTGAACGAGCGTGTGGCCGAGACGAAGCGGGCCGCGGGGCGGGCGTGCAGGCCGATCGCCGCCAGGACCGGCAGGGACACGCTCAGCGCTCCGTCGCCGTCGCCGCGGCCGTCGCCGGAAACCGGCCGCGGCGCCTCGACGTCACCAGGCTGCGGCGCCTCGGCGGCTCCGGCGTCCTGCGCGCCGAGCTGTGCATCCTTCATCGCGAGCGCCCCGCGCGCCTCGGCCGCGACCTCCCGCAGCGAGGCGCCGCCGCCCGCGGCGACCGCGGCGGCCACGGTGCCCTCTACGAGCGGCGCCGCGCTGAGCATCACTTCTCCGGCGGGCGAGTCCAGCATCTCGATCGCGAGCTCAGCGCTCATCAGCGCACTACCGAGGTCCATCATCACCAGCACGCCGTCAGCGGACATCACGCGCTCGACCGCGGCGCGCACGCGCGAGGCGTCGGTGCCCAGGACGCCGGGCTCCTCGATGCCGCCCGCGGCCTCGAGCCGCAGCTCCTCCCCCGCCATCTCGCGCGCGAGCGCCACGACGCCGGCGGCGAGCGCGTCCGAGTGCGACACGACGACGATTCCGACCACGGCGGCTCCCCCCAGACCGAGGGTCTCTAACCGCCGGCGCGGTCGAGCCCGTAGGCGCGGTACAGGTAGTCGATCGGGTGCGCCGAGGGCAGGTGCGTGGCGTGCGTGATCTGCCAGCGGCAGGTCTCGCTGTCGCATGCGACGCCAGCCGCACCGGAGGAGTCGATCTGCTCGAACAGGTCGCGCCCGACGGCCATCGAGATCGCGTGCTTCTCGGCTTTGATGCCGTAGGTTCCGGCGATCCCGCAGCAGCGAGCGCTCATCTCGCGGACTTCCAGTCCCGGGATCAGCGCGAACAGGTCGAGCGCCGGCTTGCCGATGAAGTGGCCCTGCTGCTGGCAGGGGGCGTGGTAGGCGATCGTCTCGTCGACGGGCTGGAAGTCCGTGCGCAACTCGCCGCGTTCGTGGCACTCGAGCAGCAACTCGCAGATGTCGTAGGTCCGCTCCGACACGAGCTTGAGGTTCGGCTCGTGCTCGAGTTCCAGGATCTCGCGAGCCTCGCGCTTGAGCATCAGCGTGCAGCTGGTCGCGTTGCCGACGATGATCGTCTGATCGTCGTGCAGGTGCGCGGCGAGTCGATCGGCGAGCGCCAGCACCGTCCGGCGAGCGTCGTCGAACAGGCCGCTGGACTGCAGTGGAAGCCCACAACAGCCCTGCTTGGGGATCTCGACCTCGAACCCGTTGTGCTCGAGCACGGCCACGACGCGCTCGCCCTCCCAGGGCTCGTAGAACTCGGTGCCGCAGCCGTGGAAGTAGACCACGCGGCGCCCGGTGCGCGGACTGTGATGCTCGCGCATCGACCGCGAGAAGCGCCGACCGGCGAACGCCGGGACGGGCGCGTCACGGTGGATGCCCAGCGTCTTCTGGGCGAGGGTTCGCAGCGGCCGCGAGCGCAGCGACGCGTTGACGACCGGTGCAAGCGGTGTCCCCAGCGTTCCCAGCATCTGGGGTCGTGTGATGATGCGGTCGCGCAACGGGACGCCGTTCTGGAGCTTCAGTTTGTTGCGTGCCTGAGCGTTGATCTCGGCGATCTTCACTCCCTGCGGACACACCTGCGTGCAGATCCCACAGCCCGAGCAATAGTCGACCGAGTGATCGACCGACGGGTCGCCCATCACCCGGTAGCGCTCGGCCTGCGGCCCGGCGAACTTCGGACCGGGAAACAGTGGCGTCGCGTTCGTGAACGGGCAGGCGGTCTCGCAGATCGTGCACTTGACGCAGTGATCAAGTGAACCGCGCAGTTCCTCGATCCACTCGCCGTGGTGCTCGGCCGAGCCGTTTCCGCCGGTCTTCCTTCTGAGCGCAGCGATTTCGTCGAGCTTCATACCGTCGCCTCGGTCGCGGTTGTCGTGTGCGCTGCGATCGCTTCGGCTGCGAGATAGCCGCTGGCGAGCGCGATCCCCTCGCCCGAGCCTTCGCGCCACGGAATCGCACCCGGCAGCGCCGCTCCGGCGACCAGCACGTTTTGGGCGTCGTGGGCGCGCATGTCCGAGTCGACTTCGACGCCCACCCGCGCGAGCGGCTGCTCGCCCAGGTAGCTGGCGACGAAGCGCGGTGCGCCCGCGGCAGGAAGGCCGTGGAGCCCTAGCCCCAGGACGCGTTCGTGTGTCTCCCAGTCCGAGCTCAGCTCGATCGCGCCGGACGCGAAACCACCGGTCGCGAGGACGAACCACGGCGCGGCGTACCAGTGCTCGCGTCCGCCCGAATGGGTCCGCACCGCGATGATCCGCCTGCCGTCACGTTCGCAGCCGGCCACCTCGGCGCCCAGCATCAGGCGCCCGCCGGCGGCGCCCAGCGCGCTGCGGAGGATCTCGAACAGTCGCATTCCGGGCACCGACGGCGGCAGGGACGGGATCTCGAAGACGCGCCGTCCGAGCCTGTACTCGACGTCCGACCAGACGCCATGCGGATCACGCAGGCCGAGCACGGCCGGCAGTCCGACGTGCTCGTCGGCGTGTAGCAGTGGCGAGAGCTGCGCGCAGAACCGTGCGCGCCACGCCGCCTCATCGAAGTGGCGCGCGATCCCGAGCGTGTTCATGTCGGCCCGCTCGAACTGCAGCGGAATCATGACCGCGCGCGCGTCGATCCCGGCTTCGCGCAGGTTGGCCGCGCAGAGGGTCGGATAGAAGTCACGCAGCGCCCGCGTGCCGACGATGCAGGCACGCCTGCATGCGGCAGCGTCGCCGGCCACCATCGTCTCGGGCACGACCGCCGAGGGTCGCAGCGCGCCGACCGCCGTCGGCAGCCGGTAGTTGCGGGCCAGTGACCCGATGTAGCGGTATCCGGGCAGCGGTCCGGCGGCGACCGTGTCGATCAGCCACTGGATCGCGTCCTCGACGGCCTGGCGCCCGAGCAACGCGTATGGATGGTCGCGATGGGACGGAATCAGCTCCTCGATCGCGCGCCCGGGCTCGTCGACGCGCGACGGGATGTAGCCGAGGACGTCGATCGTCGCCGCTGAGAGGTGCGTCGAGCCGACGCCCTTGGCCAGTACGCATACGCGCGCGCCCTGCTCGGCCAGGCGCGTGCCGGCGACCAGGCCGGCGGTTCCGGCGCCGATCACGATCGCATCGAAGTGCAGCTCGTTTCTCATGACGGCAGATGCTCCACGTCGAGAACCCCCTGAAAGATCCATTCGTCCAGGCGCGCCTGACGCAGCTGGTCGCCGTACAGCACAGGCCAGCTTCCCTTCCAGCGCTCCTGCAGGAAGTCCAGCAGCGAGGCGTCGGCCTCCTCCCCGCTGAGGCCGTCGATCCCGTGCAGGATCCCGGTCGCGCGGTAGATGCAGAAGCCACCCTGGCATGGCCCCATGCCGAGCCGCAGCTGGCGGCGGATGTCGTCGAGGTTCGTGGTCCCCGTCTGGCGCAGCGTCTCCTCCAGGCGCTCCCGGGAGATCAGCTCGCACTCGCAGATCATCTGCTCGTCGATCAGCTTCTCCTCCTTGGAGGCCAGCCGCGAGCCGAGCATGTAGTGAGCACCGCTCTCGGAGCCGGGCAGCGGCGTCGTCTTCGTGATGCAGGGGCGCGACTCACCCAGCTGGCGGCAGACCGCGTCGACGGTCTCCTCGGCCATCATCCTGAAGGTCGTGAGCTTGCCGCCCGTGATCGTGATGAACCGCGCGATGCCGTCGCGCTGGACGTGATCCAGCAGGGCATGGGCGCGCGTGACGTCACGCGTGTCGGTGTCGGCCGCCTTGGCGTCCTCGAACAGCGGGCGCACGCCGGTCCAAACGCGCAGCGCTCGCGCTCTGCCGAAGCCCGGCACGAGCCTCTCGCCCTGCGCCAGCATCAGATCGACCTCCTCCTCCAGGACGGTGTGATCGTCGGGATCGTCGGTGTGGCGGTCCGTGGTCCCGATCACGCTGACCGTGCGGATCGGGACGATGATGTCGCCGTCGGTCGGCATCTGGCAGCGATTGACCACCGTGTTGACGAGCCGGTGGTTCATCGCGATCATGATGCCGCGGCCGGGTAGGACGCGAACGCCCTCGATGCCGGCGAGATCGGCGACCTGGCCCGCCCACGCGCCGGCCGCATTGACCGTGACGCGAGCCTGGACCTCGGTCTCGACGCCGCTGCGCGTATCACGCAGGCGCACGCCGGTGACCTCGTCGCCCTCGCGGTGGATTGCGACCACCGCGTGATAGGTGAGAATGCGGGCGCCGTGCTCCTGCGCGCCATGGCTCATCGCCCACACCATCTTCCAGATCTCGATGTTCCCGTCCGGGACCCGGAACGCGCGTGAGATCTGCGGGTTCAGCCGCGGCTCCTCACGCAGGGCCTGCTGCGCGCCGATCTCCTCGCAGGCGATGCCAGTCCGCGCACAGCCGGCGGCGAACCGGTCGGCATACGCGGGGTCGTCCCACGGCGTGGTGACGAACAGGCCCCCCGTGTCCTCGATGCAGTCGGAGGCGACCCGGCGCAGGATCGCGTTCTCCGCGACGCACTCCTCAGCGGCGCGCGGATCCTTCACCGCGTAACGGCCGCCGGAATGCAGCAGCCCGTGAAAGCGGCCACTCGTTCCCTCGGCGAGGTCCCGGCGATCGACGAGGATCACGTCGAATCCACGCAGCGCCGCGTCCCACGCAACGCCGGTTCCGGTGGCACCTCCGCCGATCACGAGGATATCTGTGCTCAGTGTGACCATCGTGTATCTAGCCTACCCATCCGACGCTCGACGACGGGCCGATCGGCGCCCGGGCGGCCACCACCTTCCGCCCGGGCATTGACCGATCGGCGAGGTCCCTCGCGCCGGCTTTAGTCGAACCAGTCGAAGGTCCGCGTGACGGCCTTCTTCCAGAACTTGTAGTACTCGTCGCGCTTGGCGGCGTCCATCGCCGGGTTCCAGCGCTTGTCCTCGGCCCAGTTGTTGCGCACCTCATCGGTGGTGCTCCAGAAGCCGGTCGCCAGTCCGGCGGCGTAGGACGCGCCGAGGGCGGTCGTCTCAGCGACCTCCGGGCGAATCACCGGAACGCCGAGCAGGTCGGCCTGGAACTGCATCAGCAGGTCGTTCGCGACCATGCCGCCGTCGACCTTGAGGGCCGCCAGATCGACGCCGGAGTCGGTCGCCATCGCGTCCATGACCTCGCGGGTCTGGAACGCCGTCGCCTCGAGCGTCGCACGGGCGATGTGACCGGCGGTGACATACCGCGTCAAGCCGGCGAACACGCCACGGGCGTTGGACTTCCAGTACGGCGCGAACAGCCCCGAGAACGCCGGCACGATGTAGAGGCCGCCGTTGTCCTCGACGGACTTGGCCAGCTCCTCGACTTCCGGCGCCGCCTTGATCATCTTCAGGTTGTCGCGCAGCCACTGCACGAGCGCGCCGGTGATCGCGATCGATCCCTCGAGGGCATAGATCGCGGGCTCATCGCCGATCTTGTAGCAGACCGTCGTCAACAGCCCGGACTTCGACTGGACCGCCTCGGTGCCGGTGTTGAGCAGCATGAAGTTGCCCGTGCCGTAGGTGTTCTTCGCCTCGCCGGGCGAGAAGCACGCCTGCCCGAAGGTCGCCGCCTGCTGGTCGCCGAGGTCGCCGGCGATCTGCACGCCGGTGAACTTGCCGGTCTTGACCTCGCCGTAGACCTGGCTGGACGGCCGGATCTCCGGCAGGACCGACAGCGGCACGCCGATCGTCGATGCGATGCCCGCATCCCAGGACAGCGTCTCGAGATCCATCAGCATCGTGCGGCTGGCGTTCGTCACATCGGTGATGTGCAGACCGCCGTTGACGCCGCCGGTCAGGTTCCAGATGCACCACGTGTCGATGTTTCCGAATGCGAGCTCGCCGGCCTCCGCGCGTGCTCGCGCACCCGGGACGTTGTCCAGGATCCACCGTACCTTCGGACCCGAGAAGTACGTCGCCAGCGGCAGGCCGACCTTGCTGCGGAAGCGGTCCTGGCCGCCGTTCGCCGACAGCTCGTCGACGATCTTGTCGGTCCGCGTGTCCTGCCAGACGAGCGCGTTGTGGATCGGCTTGCCGGTCTTGCGGTCCCAGACGACGGTCGTCTCACGCTGGTTGGTGATCCCCAGTGCGGTGATGTCGGCGGCGGTTGCGCCCGCCTTCTCCAGCGCCTCGTCGAGAACCTCCTGGCAGCGGGCCCAGATTTCCAGCGGGTCGTGCTCGACCCAGCCTGGCTGCGGGTAGATCTGCTCGTGCTCCTTCTGGGAAACGGCCACGACCCGCCCGCTGTGATCGAAGATCATCGCCCGCGAGCTCGTGGTTCCCTGGTCCAGTGCTGCCGAATACTTCGCCATAACTCTCTCTCCTGCTTGTCAGCTTGCGAGCGCCTCAGCGGCACTCTTGAACAAATAGAACGTCGAGGTTGCGCCAGGATCCTGGTGATCCTTGCTTCGCTCCCCCAGGTAGCTGGCGCGGCCCTTGCGGGCGACCAACGGGATGGTGGCCTTCATCCCGGTCTCGGCGGCCTGCGCTGCTTCACGCAGGCCGCTTTCGAGATCGGAGGCTGACTCGAGCGCTTCCACGCTCGGGATCAGCGCGTCCACCATCGTCTTGTCACCCGGCTCGGCCTTGCCCCTGGATTGCACGCCCGCCAGGCCCTTACGCCACGCCTGCGCGTAGTCGGCGAGCTCGATCTCCGGCTTGCCGGCCAGCGCGGTGCCCATCTGCAGGAACAGCGTTCCATACAGCGGACCGGCGGCGCCGCCGACGCTGGAGATCAACGCCATCGCGACGGTTTTCAGGGCTGTCCCGCCGTCAGCTTGCTCAGCGCCATCGAGCTTCTCGATCGCCTTGCGCATGCCGCGGTCCATATTGGTCCCGTGGTCACCGTCGCCGATCGCGGTGTCGAGGCGGACGAGCTCCTCACGGTGCTCGGCCATCTCGGCCGCGAAGCGGCGCATCCAGTCGAGGATCTGCTCTCGGGTGATCGCCACTGTGCTAGACGCCCCAGCGCAGCCCGGGGGTGTTCACCGGTGCGTCCCAGTAGCGGACCATCTCGTCGTCGAGCTTCAGCAGCGTGATCGAGCAGCCCTGCATCTCAAGCGAGGTGATGTAGTTGCCGACCAGGTTGCGCTCGATCGTGAGCCCGTGCTCCTTTGCGATCTTCGCCACCTCGTTGTAGACGATGTACAGCTCGATCAACGGCGTGCCGCCCATCCCGTTGACGAACGCCAGAACGCGGTCGCCGGAGGAGAACGGCAGGTCCTGCAGGATCGGTGTCATCAGCCGCTCTGCGACTTGCGAGGCGGGGCCGACCTTCTCACGGAAGCGTCCCGGCTCGCCGTGGATGCCGATCCCGATCTCTGCCTCGTCGTCACCGAGCTCGAAGCTCGGGTTGCCGGAGGCCGGGGTGATGCACGGCGTCAGTGCCATGCCCATCGAGCGGCCGCTGGCGTTGACGCGCCGGCCGAGCACCGCGACTTCCTGCAGCGAGCGGTGATCCTCCGCCGCGCCACCGCAGATCTTCTCCACCAGGACGGTGACGCCGACGCCGCGCCGTCCGGCCGTGTAGAGCGAATCCTCGACCGCCACGTCATCGTTGGTGAGGACCGTCTCGACCTCGATGTCGTCGGCCTTGCCCATCTCGGCCGCCATGTCGAAGTTCATCACGTCGCCGGTGTAGTTCTTGACGACGTGAAGCACCCCGGCGCCGCCGTCGACGGCTTTGGTGGCCTCCAGCATCTGATCAGGGGTGGGGGAGGTGAACACCTCGCCCGGGCAGGCTGCGTCGAGCATGCCCATGCCCACGAAGCCTCCGTGCATCGGCTCGTGTCCCGAGCCACCGCCGGAGATGATCCCGACCTTCCCCTTGACCGGAGCGTCGATCCGGACGACGAGGGCGGGTTCATAGGAGACGCGCACGCGGTCTCCGTGAGCGGCCTCCACTCCGTGCAGGGCATCCTGAACGACGGCGTCGGGCGCGTTGATGAGCTTCTTCATCGTCATCGCCCTGTGACGACGATGACCGTTTTGACATGAGTCGTGAGGGCCGGGAAGGCTGCCTTCCAGAAGAGTGCAGCCACGGCCGCACCACACAGCGGCGCGATGACCGGGACCCACGAGTAGGCCCAATCCGATGACCCCTTGCCCGGAACAGGCAGGAGCTGGTGGATGATCCGGGGCCCGAGATCACGAGCCGGGTTGATCGCGTATCCGGTCGGACCACCGAGCGACAGGCCGATGCTGAAGATCAGCAGGCCGATCAGCAGCGGCGTCAGGCCCGAGACGATGGCGTTGTGGGCGTCACCGATCCCGAAGATGCCGATGATCAGCATGAAGGTGCCGACGAACTCGGCGACGAAGTTGAACCCGTAGTTGCGGATTGCCGGGCCCGTCGAGAACACGGCCAGCTTCGCGCCCTGGTCCTCGGTCTCCTTGAAGTGCAGGTAGTAGACCGCCACGACGATGATGGCGCCGGTCATCGCGCCCAGCATCTCGCCGATCCAGTAGTGCCAGGCCTGATAACCGTCGATCCCGCCGTTGATCCACACAGCCAATGTGACAGCCGGGTTGAGATGCGCGCCGTCGAAGCGCCCGACGGTGTAGACGGCGACCATGACCGCCATGCCCCACCCGAAGGTGATCACGATCCAGCCCGAGTTCTCGGCCTTCGACTTGGCGAGAACGACGGCGGCCACGACGCCGTCACCTAGCAGGATCAGGATTGCTGTCCCAATCCATTCCGCACCGATGATGCTCAAGGTACGACCCTCCTCCTATTTAGGAATTTTTATCGGGGCTTGATCCTATCCGCATGAGTTCGACAATGTCAAACTCAGTTTCAAAATTCCGTGATCGACTGCAGAAAAGATGTCTGGCAAGCGACATTCGTGTTTCTAGTCGCCGCGACGCGCGTGGACGGTCGCGGGTATACGCTAAGGACCGTTGATCAGTCATGCCCGGACACATCCAGTCGATCGAACGCGCAGCCGCGATCCTGCGCTTGCTCTCGAGCCGCAGCCGCCAGCTGGGCGTGGTCGAGATCTCCGGGGAGCTCGGGCTCTCGAAGGGCACCGTGCACGGATTGCTGCGCACGCTGGTGCACGAGAGCTTCGTCGAGCAGGACGCCGAGACCGGGAAGTACCGGGTCGGCGCCGCGCTGCTGCACATCGGGTCGACCTACCTCGACGGCAACGAGCTTCGCACGCGCGCGCTGAACTGGTCTGACGCGCTCGCCAACCGCACCGGCGAGGCGGTCCGGATCGGGATCCTGCACGAGCTCCAGGTGCTCGTCGTACATCACGTCTTCCGCCCCGACGACAGCATGCAGACGCTCGATGTCGGAACGCTGCTGCCGGTGCACGCCACGGCCCTCGGGAAGGTCCTGCTGGCACACAACCGCTACGTGCTGGAGGATCTCGCGAGCGAGGGCCTGCGGGCGTACACGGACGCGACGATCACCGATCCCGCCCGGCTGGAACGCGAGCTGGAACGCGTCCGGGCCCAGGGCTGGGCCGCGGACGTCGGCGAGATGGTGCCGGGACAGGTCGCGCTGGCGGCTCCGATCTTCAACCGGCGCACGCAGATCGTGGGAGCGATCGGCATCTTCGGACCGCCGGAGCGGCTGCTCGCCGCTCGGGCGCCCCGCGGACCCCTGCTGACCGCCGTCCGTGAGGCCGCGCGCGCGGTCTCGCGGGAACTTGGCGCAATACCCTGGTAGAAAGGGCGCTGGAGATGGGAGAGCAATACGTTGCAGCGATCGACCAGGGGACTGCATCCTCGCGCTGCCTGATCTTCGACAGGGCGTCGCGGCTCGTGTCCGTCGCCCAGAAGGAGCACCGGCAGTTCTTCCCGCGTCCCGGCTGGGTCGAGCACGACCCCGAGGAGATCTGGAGCAACGTCGAGCACGTCGTCTCGTCTGCGCTCGCCAAGGCGGATCTGAAGCTCGCTGACCTCGGCTCGCTCGGCATCGCCAATCAGCGCGAGTCGACCGTCGTCTGGGAGCGTGACAGCGGCCAGCCCGTGCACAACGCCATCAACTGGCAGGACACGCGGACCGACGCGATCGTCCGCACGCTCGCGGCGGACGGCGGGCAGGACCGCTTCCGCGAACGCTGTGGATTGCCGCTGGCCAACTACTTCTCCGGTCCGAAGCTGATGTGGTTGCTCGACCACGTCAAGGGACTGCGCGCGCGCGCCGAGACCGGCGACGTGCTGTTCGGAACGATCGACTCCTGGCTCATCTGGCGCTTCACCGGCCGGCACCTGACCGACGTCACCAACGCCAGCCGGACGATGCTGATGAACCTGCGTACGCTCGACTGGGACGACGAGCTGCTCGACGTCTTCGGGGTGCCGCGCGCGATGCTGCCGGAGATCCGCCCCTCGGTGGAGATCTACGGAGAGGCGACCCGCGGCCCGTTGAGCGGCGTGCCGGTGGCAGCGGCGCTCGGCGACCAGCAGGCGGCGCTGTTCGGACAGACGTGCTTCTCGGCAGGGGAGGCCAAGTGCACCTACGGCACCGGCAGCTTCCTGCTGTTCAACACCGGGGAGCATCTCGTGACGTCCTCGAGCGGATTGCTGAGCACCGTCTGCTGCCGGGTCGGAGACGAGCAGCCGACGTACGCGCTCGAGGGATCGATCGCGGTGACCGGCGCGCTCGTGCAGTGGCTACGCGACAACCTCATGTTGATCGACACCGCTCCCCAGATCGAGACGCTCGCGCGCACCGTCGCGGACAACGGCGGCTGCTACTTCGTGCCCGCCTTCTCGGGGTTGTTCGCGCCCTATTGGCGCAGCGACGCGCGCGGCGTGATCGCCGGGCTCACCGGCTACGTCAACAAGGGCCACCTCGCACGAGCCGTGCTGGAGGCCACGGCTTTCCAGACGCGCGAAGTTGTGGAGGCGATGAACTCCGATGCGGGGATGAGCCTCAACACGCTGCGCGTCGACGGCGGCATGACCGCCAACAACCTGCTGATGCAGACGCTCGCCGACGTCCTCGACGTGACCGTCGTCCGACCGCTCGTGTCGGAGACCGTGTCGCTCGGAGCTGCGTATGCGGCCGGGCTGTCGGTCGGCCTCTGGCCGGACCGCGACGCCCTGCGCGCGCACTGGCACAAGGCAGCTGAATGGCTTCCGCAGATGGACACCGCGCAGCGCAACCGCGTCTACCGGAAGTGGCGCAAGGCGGTCGCGCGGACGATGGACTGGGTCGACGAGGACGACGAATAGGGCGCGGTGATCAACCCTGGCCGCTCGAGCTCGGGCGGCGGTGCGTGAGCCGCGTGTACGGCGATTGATAAGGAGAGCTCCCGCCGCTCGAATCCTCGAAGAACTGCTGCACGCTCTTGACCAGCGCGGTCGTGTCGCCGTTGGGCGGGATCGGATCCCCGAAGGCGACGGTGATCCGGTGACGCTTCCAGGTCAGCTTCCCGACCAGCCGCTTGGGCCAGATCCGTCCGGGCGGCATCGCCTCGCTGGTACCGCTGACCCGGATCGGCACGATCGAGACGTGATGGGTGGCCGCCAGGACGGCAGCGCCGCGGCGTACCCGGCCGGGAACGCCGCTGCGCGATCGCGTCCCCTCCGGATAGAGCAGCAGGCTCCAGCCCTCCGTCAGCAACTGCTCCAAGTGGTCACCGTTCTTCGACCACCCGCCCGCGCCGGCATGACGATCGATCGGCGTGGTGTTGAAGATCAGCGAGACGATCCAGGCCGTCATCCGGTTGCGATAGAAGTAATCGGCCGCGGCGACGACGACGGTGCGCTTGCGTAACTGGCGCGGCAGGGCCGACAGGATCACCGGCGTGTCCATGTGACTCGCGTGATTGGCAACGAGGATCACAGGGCCCTCCACCTCGGAGAGCTTGTCCGTGCCCGTCGCTTTGCGCCGGGCGTAGTAATCCATGATCGGGTTGAGGATGAAGCGCATGAACCACTCGCGCACGAGACCGGCGAGCCGCGTCCGCGCCCAAGGCACGTCCAGTTGCACGGCCGAGAGGCGCTCGCGCGTGGTCCGCGGAGCAGCACGCAGGGCGTCGGCCATGCGGTGCTGCACGGAACCCTTCTGCTCGTTCTCCGACACGCCCGATATACCCGTGCTCGTGATGCCCGTTACAGACCTGGGAGCTGCCGTCAGCGACCCGTGAACGGGGTCGCGGGCATCTGCGGCGAGGCGCCGTTCACTCCTTGTCCCCGAGCTCCAGCACGGCGAGGAACGCGTCCTGCGGAACCTCTATGCGCCCGACCTGCTTCATCCGCTTCTTGCCCTTCTTCTGCTGCTCCAGCAGCTTGCGCTTACGCGATATGTCACCGCCGTAGCACTTGGCGATGACGTCCTTGCGATAGGCCTTGATCGTCTCGCGCGCGATGATTCGCGAGCCGACCGCCGCTTGGATCGGGACATCGTACTGCTGGCGCGGTATCTTCGTGCGCAGCTTCTCGGCCATCGTACGGCCGATGACCGCGGCCTTGGAACGGTGCACGAGCATCGAGAGCGCATCGACCGGCTCGCCCGCGAGCAGGATGTCGAGCTTGACGAGGTCGGACTCGCGCAGGCCGATCAGGTCGTAGTCGAGCGACGCATACCCGCGCGTGCGCGACTTCAGCTGATCGAAGAAGTCGAGCACGATCTCCGCCAGCGGCAGCTCGTAGGTGATCTGCAACCGCTCCGCCGACAGGTAATGCATGCCCGAGTGCTCGCCGCGGCGCTCCTGGCAGAGCTCCATGATCGCGCCGACGAACTCCCGCGGCGTCAGGATCGACGCACGTATGTACGGTTCGCGCACGACCGCGATGCGCGACGGGTCGGGCATGTCGTTGGGGGAGTGGACGGGCACCACCGTGCCGTCGGTGCAGCTCACCTCGTACTCCACGCTCGGCATCGTCGCGAGCAGCTCCAGGTCGTACTCACGCTCCAGGCGCTCGCGCACGATGTCCATGTGCAGCAAGCCCAGGAAGCCGCAGCGGAAGCCGAACCCGAGCGCATCGCTCGTCTCGGGCTCCCACGAGAGCGCGGCGTCGTTGAGCGTGAGCTTCTCCAGCGCGTCGCGCAGACCCGGGTAGTCGTCGGAGTCGATCGGGAACAGCCCGCAGAACACCATCGGCTTGACCTCGCGGTAGCCGGGGAGCGGCTCCGCGGCAGCCTCGCGAACCGTCGTCAGCGTGTCGCCGACACGCAGCTTCGTCACGTCCTTGATGCCGGTGATCAGGAAGCCGACCTCCCCGGCGCTGAGCCCGGGAGCCGAGGTCATCTGCGGCGTGAAGAACCCGATGTCATCGATCTCCGCCTCCGTTCCGGCCTGCATCGCGCGGATCGCCTGGCCCTTCGTGAAGCTCCCGTCGACCACGCGGATGTAGGCGATCACTCCGCGATACTGGTCGAACTGCGAGTCGAAGATCAGGGCGCGGGCCGGCGCGTCCGGGTCCCCGCTTGGCGGCGGGACGCGCGCGATCAGCTCATCGAGGACCTCGGTGACGCCCTCGCCGGTCTTTGCGCTGATCCGCCGCACCGAGTCGGGCGGCTCCCCGAGCAGATCCGAGACCTCCTCGGCCACACGGTCGGGCTCCGCGCCTGGCAGGTCGACCTTGTTGAGGCACGGGATCAGCTCGAGCCCGGCGTCGACCGCCAGATACGTGTTGGCGACCGTCTGTGCCTCGACGCCCTGCGAGGCGTCGACGACGAGCAGCGCCCCCTCGCACGCCTCGAGCGAGCGCGACACCTCATAGGTGAAGTCGACGTGGCCGGGTGTGTCGATCAGATGCAACTGGTATGTCCGGCCATCGCCGGCCTCGTAGAACACCCGGACCGCCTGTGCCTTGATCGTGATGCCGCGCTCGCGCTCGAGGTCCATCGAGTCGAGCATCTGCGCGCGCATCGAGCGCGGGTCCACGGTGTGGGTCAGCTCGAGGATGCGGTCCGCCAGCGTCGACTTGCCATGGTCGATGTGGGCGATGATCGCGAAGTTGCGAAGGAAGCGGACGTCCATGCGGGGTTTGACGAAGGAGAGATTTCGCGGACAGCCGCGTTCATCCCTCCAGGGCCTAGCTTATCATCGGCGAGTTCGCGGAAAGCGGCGGCGCCGCGCATCGATGTGCCTTCCCCGATCTAAAAAGCGAAACCTGGGACGCACATTCATTTACGGATGGCCGGACCTGCGCCACCCGCCGACTTCAAAAATACGTAACTTGTTTCATTTCTACGACATACATTATATGGAAAAACGTATCTTGTTCGGTTTCTATCACTTAGCTAAAAACGTAGGGGGGCGATTCTCTTGTATTTGGGCACTTTTCCTCCCCTCGAGAGGGAGTCGAGTTGTGGGAATGAAGGTTCCGGGCCATGAGTTCGCTAATGGAGATTTCAATTTGTATTTTCATTGTGCGCCGGACAGCCGAAATAATAGGCAACGAAGATAAGAGATTCGAGATGACCTTTCGGTCCGCAATCGGTGTGAGGAAGAATCCGAGTGCGATCGCCCTGCGCTGGAACCCCGTTCCGGCTCGTAGATTGGAACCGAGGAACCGCCCGTGCGGGAGAATTGCCTGAGAGCGCGTTAGAGTGAGGAGGCCTGATGGCCAAAGATCGTGCTTGAATTGCGCCGGAAATGCGGTAATATGAAGGAAGAGTGCCCGTCCCGCAGTTTGAGCCTGCGGGACGGGGTTAGTGTTGCCGGATTTAGCGGAATTCGCGCCAGAG
>JBKQIR010000155.1:0-3217 GCA_052148275.1 Solirubrobacteraceae bacterium | reverse complement strand
GCATCCGTTCCGGGACAGGATGGGAATTTGACAGGGCCTGGCTCTGGCGGACCGGCGGCCTGAACCCCACGCGACTGGATCTGCCCCGAAGGGGCCTCCGGTTTCGGGCGAAGTCCCGGAACCGGTGTAGTACCGTTCTTGCTCGGGGAAATCCCGCACGACGATGCATCGCTCTGGGTCCTCGGTTAATGGCTCTCGGGTGCGTCGCATGCACGGCCCCGTGCACACGCGGCACGGACACTGCCGCCGAATACGGTGGCAAGATCGGTACTTTGCTCGGTTGTGCCCGCGCGCCTCCTACGCGCACGATGTGTACGAGCGGCATTGCTGCGCGCCGGCCAAAGCACCAGCACGTGTGCAACGGCCGCGCCCAAAAACATTGATCACCTTGACCACCAAAACCAAAGCGTTCGCCGCCGGTGCGTCTGCCCGCGAGTAAATCGCGAGTCCTGCTCCTCGAAGGCGTAGAACCAAAAGCGGTACCCCGCGAGCTCCACCCGACCGGAGACGAGCGCGGTAAAGAAGGAATTCCCATGGCCGAGCTATTGTCAGCATCGGAAGCCGTCGCCCAGATCCCCGATGGTGCCACCGTAGCGATGAGCGGCGTCGCCCTGTGCGGCTTCGCCGTCGAGGTCGCAAACGCGATCGAGGACGCATTCCTGACCGCGGGCCACCCCCGGGACCTGACGCTCGTGCATGCCGCCGGAATCGGCAACTTCGACAAAGAGGGTATGTCCCACCTCGGGTACGACGGGCTCGTCGCGAAGTGGATCGGTGGACACACCGGAGCCGCGCCGGGAATGGCGCATCTGATCGAGAGCAACCACTGCCAGGCCTACTGCGTCCCGCAGGGAGTGATGGCGCAGCTGTACCGCGAGATCGCTGCCCACCGGCCAGGTGTCATCACGCACGTGGGCATCGATACGTTTGTGGACCCTCGCCTCGGAGGCGGCCGGATGAACGAGGCGACCACGGAGGGCTACGTCAAGATCATCGAAATCGAGGGGCGCGAGTACCTCTTCTATCCGTCTTTTCCGATTGACGTGGCCGTGATCAGAGGCACGGTTGCCGACGAGCTGGGCAACATGACGATGGACGACGAAGCGGTGCTGCTCGACCAGCTCCCGCTCGCGCAGGCCGCGAGAAACAGCGGCGGGATCGTGATCGCCCAGGTGAGGCAGCTGGCTCGAGCTCATTCCCTGCACCCCAAGCACGTACGCGTTCCCGCCCCGCTGGTCGACGTGGTGGTGGTCGCCTCATCGGATGAGCTCCATCCCCAAACGGCCGTAGGCTTCAAACCAGGGCTATCCGGCGACCTGAAGGTCCCGTTGACGGTCGAGCCGCTGCCAATGGGTGCCCGCGCCGTTGTCGTTCGGCGGGCGGCGATGGAGCTCGTCCCTGGCGCGGTCGTAAACCTCGGGACGGGATACCCCGACGCGATGGGTGGTGTGGCGGCCGAAGAGGGCGTCTCAGACCTGTTGACGCTCACGACCGAAGTCGGGACGGTCGGAGGCATGCCCGGAGCACACCTGCTGTTCGGCACCTCCTACAACCCTGATGCGTTCGTCGAGGAAGCCGCGATGTTCGACTGGTACGACGGCGGAGCGCTCGATCTGGCCTTCCTGGGTCTGGCCCAGACCGACCAGCACGGAAACGTGAACGTCAGCCGCTTCAGCGGCCGCGACGTCGGCCCCGGCGGCTTCATCAACATCACGCAGAGCACCAAGACCGTGATCTACTGCGGCTCGTTCACCGCCGGCGGGCTTGAGGTGAGCACCGGCGACGGCCGCCTGCGCGTGCTAAAGGAGGGGAAGTACAAGAAGTTCCTGCGATCGGTGCAGCAGATCACGTTCAGCGGCGCGGAGGCGGCCCGCCGCGGTCAGCGAATCCTGTACGTGACCGAGCGCGCCGTCTTTGAGCTGCGCGACGGGCAGATGACCTTGATCGAGATCGCCCCCGGCGTCGACCTCGAGAACGACGTGCTGGCCCAGATGGAGTTCGCGCCAGTTGTTGCACAGACGCTCGAACTCATGCCGGATCACATCTTCCACGAGAAGTGGGGCAAGCTGCGAGCGATCATGGCCGCCAAGCAACAGCAGCGGCAGGAAGTCAGCTCACCACGGAGAGCACGAACCGAAGCCGATATGGCCGCCGTTACCGCGGGAGTGTGACGGAAGGTAGGGAAGCACGAACCTGAATGCAGCACTAAGTGTTGACAGGAGGACAACCATGACCGTCACCTTACTGAGGAGCATCGATGAGCTGAAAGAGAGGGCCGGCTCGCACCTCGGGTACAGCGAGTGGCACGAGATCACCCAAGACAACGTCGACCGCTTCGCTGACGCCACCGACGACTACCAGTGGATTCACGTCGACGTAGAGCGGGCTAAGGACGGACCGTTCGGTCAGACGATCGCCCAAGGGTACTTGGTGCTTTCGCTAGCCGCTCCGCTGCTCGCCGAGGTCCTCGAAGTCGAGGCCACGAAGCTGATCATCAACTACGGACTGAACCGTGTGCGGTTTCCAACGCCGGTCCCGGTCGGCAGCCGCATCCGCCTCGGGGTTCTTCTAAAGGAGGTCCAAGACGTAACCGGTGGCGTCCAGGCCGTGATCGACGCGACCTTCGAACTCGAAGGCGCAACGAAGCCGGCGTGCGTCGCGGAGATTCTGATCCGGGAATACGTCTAGACCTGACTCCCCCTCACGCATAGCCGAGAGCATTTGAATTGAGAATATGCGGCATTCCGCCAGTTCAACACCGACGACGCGGGCGTTTGCTGTTGCCGACCATCGCGTCTCAGAGAGCCATCTCACGGGAGAAATGCTCTCGGCTATGCGTGAGGGAGGATCTGACTAGGGAAGCGCACGCGGAGGAGCCTGGCTCGATAACGTCACTCGCTTGCGAGCGACACGACTGTCGTCCTGACGCGAATCTCGGCTCCCCCGCGCCAGGGCAACCGGCCGCGTCTTTAGGTCCGCAGCGGTGCTCGGGCGCTGGCGGCGCAGTCTGACCGGCAGCGCCTACCGTGGCAAGCGCCAGCATGGCCACAGCTTCGCTTCGACGTCGAGAAAGCACCCACCGCTGCGTTTGAGCTCTCTTTCCGCAGGTCTGGCGGGCGATATCTCCCCCCCATCCTGGCTGGCTCAGGGGACGGGGTCGCTGTTGTAGGCGCTGGCGGGGACCCCGAGGAGCTCGAGCAGTTGGAGTTGCAGCGCG
>JBKQIR010000154.1:0-14134 GCA_052148275.1 Solirubrobacteraceae bacterium | reverse complement strand
GGGGAGCCTGCGAACATCCTCCATGGCGTGCCTTCCTTTCCCGCCTCGCGGCGGTCGGTCTTTGTCAACCGGGAAGGTACGCCGCCTTCCTCTTCACGCGTATCCACAACTTCTGGGTATAGCTCCGCTCGACCTGAAAGCCTGGTCATGTCCGAGACAACCGTCGCCCTGGACCCAAGCAATACCGGGTCCTGCATCCTGGGCTCCGAGTAGCTCCGCCCCGATCACGAGACGAGCTTGAGATGTCAACATCGACGACCGAGCCAGCCTGGCTGAACAGGCGGCTGTACCCGTTCGCAAATCGCTACCTCGAGCTCGACCGCAACCGGATCCACTGCGTAGACGAAGGAGCCGGACCGACGCTGTTGCTCGTGCATGGCAACCCGGTGTGGTTGTTTGTCTACCGCGAGGTGATCGAGGGCCTGAAGGACTCCTTTCGTTGCGTGGCCGTCGACCTGGCCGGGTTCGGGCTGTCACTGGCCGCGCCCGGGTTCTCCTACCTCCCCGCCGCGCAGTCGGCGCTGCTGGGCCAGCTGATCGAGCGGCTCGACCTTCGGGACTACTCGGTCGTCGTGCACGACTGGGGTGGACCGATCGGCCTCAGCGCAGCGCTGGTTGCGCCCGAGCGGCTGGCAGGCGTCGTGCTGAGCAACACCTGGGCGTGGCCGGTCAACGGCAACCCGGGCTTCGAGAAGTTCTCGGGCTTGATGGGCGGGCCACTTGGGCGCCTCGGTGCCACCTACCTCAACTCGTTCGTCAACGTGCTGGTGCCGCTCAGCCACAAGCGACGCCGACTGACCCACGCTGAGATGACCCAGTACCGCAAGCCGCTGCCGTTTGGTCATCGCACGCCCACATGGGTCCTGCCCAAGCAGATCATCGATGCCCGCGAGTTCCTCGCGGCGCTCGAGTCGCGCCTGCCAGAGCTATCGACGCGACAGGCGCTGATCCTGTGGGGCGACAAGGACGACGCGTTCGAGACGCCGGAGCTGGCCCGCTGGCAGCAGCTCCTGCCCGGCGCGAGCACCGTCATGCTCGAGGGCGTCGGGCACTTCGCGGCGTCGGAGGCTCCGGCGCAGTTCGCCGCCGCGATCCGGGAGTGGCGCCCGGTCTGAGAACGACGACCGGCTCCCCGCCCGCTGTCGTCCCAGCACACCGAGCGCGGCCGCACCGGGCGTATCGGACAGCCAGGTCACTAAACGAGCAAGAATTAAGCCTCACCTAAGCGGGGCTTTCGTGACGCGCCCGGAGAGATTCGAACTCCCGACCTTCGGTTCCGTAGACCGACGCTCTATCCAGCTGAGCTACGGGCGCCTCACGGCGATTCTAGACGTGCGTCAGTGAGAGCGCCCGCGTGACGATTGGCCGACGTTGGCGGCCAGCCAGTCGATCAGCGGGCGGGCCGCCTCCAGCTCGGCTCCGACGGCCTCATCGCAGGCGGTGGTGTGGAGCCATGGCGTGGGCGGGTGACGCTTGGAGACGGTGAGGCTCTTGAGGCGCAGGCGGTCGACGCGCGGATGGTCCGCGGGATAGCCGCGTGGCGCACGCTTGAGTGCCGGCTCGGGCGGCACTAGGCCTGCCGCTGCCGCGGTGGCGATGGCCTGCTCGAAGGCGTCTGCGCTGCGATCCTCAACGATCGATGCTCGGAACCGCTCGAGCTGGTCGCTCTGCGGCACGGGAATGCCGCCGGCGACCAGGAGGCCGTCGAGCGACAGCTGAAAGTAGTAGGCGGCGCCGCCGGCGGCCATGACCACGACGCCGAGCTCCTCCTTGATCGGAGGGCCCGGACGGAAGCGGGTGTCGCGGAAGGGGCGGAAGAAGTGCGGCTCGCCGAGGTGGGAAAGGCTCGCCGCAAGCTCCTGGGCGGGTGCCACCAGCTCCTCGTCGTATCGCGGGCGGTTGGACTTGAACCAATCGCGGTCGTTGTTCGCCTCCAGATCACGGAGGAAATCAAGCGCCTGCGGTCCCCACATGGCCGTGAATCCTACGCAACGGAGGGGGCGGGATTCGAACCCGCGGTCCGCGTGAACGGACTCTGGTTTTCAAGACCAGCGCATTCGACCGCTCTGCCACCCCTCCGGGGCTTTCCCTGCATGCTATTCGGTGAACACGGCGTTGTCAGGCCGGCGAGCGCTCGCCCGCCGACGCCGGTGAGCACTCGCCCTGGAAGCCCGTGAACCCGGGCCGGCGGACGCCCGTGAACACTGGCGGCGGACGCCCGTGAGCACTGGCGCCGGACGCCCGTGAGCACACTCGCCCTGGAAGCCCGTGAACCCTGGCCGGCGGACGGCCGTGAGCACTCGCCGGCGGGAGCGGAAGATCTCACCCGCTGAACCGGGAGACCCGACGGGGAGATGGTCGGAAGTGCCACCGCCGACGCTGGCGCCCGTTACGATCTTGTGATGCTGTCCACGCTGCGTATGTACCTTCGCCGCACCCCCAAGCTCTCCGAGCCGAGCGATATCTATGCGCACAAGGTGACTTTGCTCGACGGCTCGCCGTTTGATCTCGAGACGTTTCGAGGACATCCGACGCTGATCGTCAACACGGCCAGCAAATGCGGTTTCACGCCCCAGTACTCGGGTCTGGAGGCGCTACACGAGCGCTACGAGGATCAGGGCCTGCAGATCCTCGGGTCGCCTTCGGGCGATTTCGCCGGACAGGAGTTCGACGGACCAGAGGAGATCGGCGCGTTCTGCAGGCGCACATACGGCGTGCAGTTCCCGCTCACGGAGCTGATGTCCGTCCGGCTGGACCCAGCTCCCCTGTGGGACGATCTCGCACGCCAGCCCAACTCGGGTCCACCCAGTTGGAACTTCACCAAATACCTGGTCGGCGGCGACGGCCACCTGATCGCTCGCTGGTCCTCGACGGTGCAGCCCGAGGATCCGAAGATCGTAGCGGCGATCGAATCAGCCCTATGCAATTGATCTGACCAGGGCACGTCGCGCACGACGCCGCGCGGGTGACCGCGCCCTGGTCACGCCGCTGATCAGCCCGCCGGTACGAGTCAGGCCCGCGCCGATCGGCCCGCCGGTACGAGTCAGGCCCGCGCCGATCAGCTCGCCGGGACGCGTCCGGCCGGCGTCGATCGGTCGACTGCCTTCGTCTCGGCCCGGCCGGCGTCACTCAGTGGACCGGAACGAGCCCGGACGGTGCCAGCCTGGTGAGTGCGCGGTCGATGCGCGCCGCGGGCGCTCCGGCGTCCTCGGAACGCTCCTGGCGGGCGACGGCGCCGCGCACGACGCTGCCGCCGGCGTAACGAAACGGCTCCCCGGGCATGCCGCGCGGGGGCCGGCGCACCAGCCCGCAGCGTGACCATTCGTCCTCGCGGCCGAGCGCCATCGACGCGAGGATCCGGCCTCCGAGCGTCGAGGGCACGACGCCGTTGCCCGAATAGCCGGCGCCGCAGATCAGATCGGGGCGCCCGAGCGCGTGAAAGAACGGGAAGCCGTCGATCGTCCGATCGATCGGGCCGGCCCAGCTCGCCGCCATCCGTCGCTCGGCGAGCCATGGGTGGATTCGGGTGAGCTGCGCCCAGACCTCGCCTGCGATCGGCGATTGGCCGTTGAACGAGGGGCCGATGTGACCGCCGTAGGCGAGCCGCCCGCCTCCCTTGCCGAACGCGATCCTGCCGTCCCGTGTGGTGCGGTAGTAGTGGACCATCAGCCGCGAGTCGGAGATGCTCATGCCGTTGCTCCAGCGCCGCTGGAGCTCGTCGGCGACCGGCTCGGTCAGCACGATGTCGCTGGCGACGATCACGAAGGCGCGCCTGAGCTCGCGCATCTGCAGTGCCCATGAGCCGGTGGCGACCACGACGCGGTCCGCGACGATCCGGCCGCGCGCGGTGCGCGCCTGCTGCGGGGTCGAGCGCTCGAGCGCCAAGAGCGGAGAGCGCTCGTAGACGGCGACGCCCAGCTCGCGCGCGACGCGCATCAGGCCGCGGGCGAGGAGCGCCGGCTGCACGGTCGCGGAAGTCGCCTCGTAGACGCCGCTGAGGTGGGCGGGGGAGCCGGTGCGTGCCGCGACCTCGTCTCGGCTGAGGCGCTCGAACGGGGCCTCTCCTGCTCGTTCGATCGCCGCGAGGGTGGAGTCCCAGGCACCGAGCTGCGCCGTGTTCGTCGCGGCCCACATCCAGCCGGCCGTCCGGTAGTGCGCGTCGATTCCGTGCTCAGAGCAGAAGTTGCCGAGCTCACCCACGGCCTGCGCGGAGGCGAGCGCAAGCCTGACCGCCTCCGCCGTTCCGCAGATCCGCTCCAGCGCGATGAAGTGGTGCCAGAAGCTGAGCGCGAAGCCGCCGTTGCGTCCGCTGGCGCCGGAGCCGCACAGGCCTGCTTCGAGCACGACGACCTCCGCGTCCGGCTCGAGCTGCTTGATCCGCAGCGCGGTCCACAACCCAGTGAACCCGCCGCCGACGATGCAGACATCCGCGCGGCGGTTGCCCTCGAGCACCTCGGAGGGCCCGATCGGCTCAGCCTGCGCGAGCCACCAGTTGGGCACCGAGCCGACGGCCGGGGCGTGTGACGCGTCGGGATTCTCGGACGGAGAGGGCGGGATTCGAACCCGCGATGGAGTAATAAACCCCATACTCGCTTAGCAGGCGAGCGCCTTCAGCCACTCGGCCACCTCTCCAAGGCGGTGCGCGGCAGTGTAGAGCCTACGTCGGTCGCTGGCGAGCGGTCCCTCGATGGAAGGGGCGTGCGGGACGCCTGACGCCACTACCGCGGCGCGCCGGCCGGCGAGCCAGTCGGCTTGGCCGGCTTCTCCGTCCCGTGTTGGGAGGCTGCTGTGCCGAAGACCGTGTCCCAGTACGGCGCGCTGATCCCGTAAGACGTGGTGTCGTCCTGGAAGTGGTGGCGCATGTGCAGTTCGCGGAGCTTGCGTCCGAGCGCGGTTCTCGGCTTGAAATGATGCACGTAGTAGTGCGTCATGTCGTAGACCAGGTAGCCGGCGAGGAAGCTGGCGCCGAAGATGAAGAAATCCGGGCTCCCGAGGACGAGGTAGAAGCCGACGATGAAGATCGATGCGAGCGGGACGCTCACGGAGGGAGGCATCACCAGGCGCATCGGATCGTTGGGGTGATCGTGGTGAACCCCGTGAGCGAGGTAGTGGAAGCGCGCGCCGAGGCCGTGGTCGGGTTCCCAGTGGAAGATGATGCGGTGGATCCAGTACTCGGTGAGCGTCCAGAACAGATAGCCGCCGGGGATCGCCCAGAGCGCCGCGAGTCCAGCACCATTGACAAAGCCGAGCACCAGGCCCGCGATGATCACCGGTCCGAACAGCAGCGGCGGCACGGCGGGGTGGACGCGAGAGACCTTGTCGAGAAGGTCGTTCTTGAACATCCGCGGTGAAGCGCGCATGTACTCGCTGCGGCTCATAGCGGCCAGATCCTCAACCTGTGTTGGTGCCATGCCGACAGAATAGCGAGGGCGTGCCGCGCGTCACGGCTCGTGCGCCGGTGCGGTTGGATGGATCGCGCCGCGAGTACGATCGACGGGATGTCGCCATCCGGTCCCGCACGCTGGTGGGATACGCGCAGCGCCCACAACCTGAAGCCCTCGACCTACAAGTGCCCGCTCTGCGGAAAGCTTCTGCCCGCGTTGAGCGATCACATGCTGATCGTCCCGGAGGGCGACACGAGCCGCCGGCGCCATGCGCACACCGCCTGCGTGATGCGTGCGCGACGCGAAGGCCGGCTGCCGACGCGGGGGGAGTGGAAGCGATCGCAGCCGCGTGAGGCCCCGAGCGGGCTCGCGAGGTTGCGCGAGCGATTCTCCCGGGGCTCTAGGCCCCAGCCCCGGGAGAATTCGCCCTTAGACCCGTCTAGCGGAGGGAGGAGAGAGAACCGCTAGCTACGCGAGTGCGGAGGCAGCCGCACTCGCGGAGGCCGACGTTTCGGGCATCCCGTTGGGGAAGCCGAGGGACGGCACGTCGGACGGGTACACCTCGTGGCCGTGCTCGGCCGTATCGCCGATCTCCATGTTCTCCTGGGACATGCGCAGCGGGATCACGAGACCCACCAGCTTGAGCAGGATGAACGTCGCGACGGCTGAGAACACGATCACCCACAGGCCGGCGAGCAGCTGCCACTTGAGCAGGTTGAAGCTGCCGGTGTAGAGCAGACCCTGGGCGCCGGTCACGCCCTTGCCGTAGTACTCCAGCATGCCCGGGTCGGCGAAGATGCCGACCAGCAGACCACCGGCAAGGCCGGCGAACCCGTGCGTGTAGACCACGCCGAGGGTGTCGTCGACGCTGCGGAACGGTCGCAGCCGGCTGAGGTAGTTGAGCGCGAAGTACACGATCGTCGAAGCGATCACGCCGAGCGCGATCGCGCCCCAGCCGTTCACGTAGCCGGCGGCGGGGGTGATCGCCACGAGGCCGGTGATCATGCCGTTGACGCCGCCGAGCAGGCTCGGCTTGCGGCCGGTGATGTAGTCCCACCCGACCCAGATCAGGAACGCGACGGCCGTGCAGAGGTTCGTATTGAGCACCGCCGCCGAGGCCGAGTTGGCGCCGAAGTACGGATCCCCGCCGTTGAAGCCGTTCCAGCCGAGCCACAGCAGACCGGCTCCCACCGCGACCATCGCGACGTTGTTCGGAGCGTCGATCTCTCGGTCTCGCTGGAGCCTGGGCCCGATCACAGCGGCCGCGACGAAGCCCGAGACGCCTGCTGACAGGTGGATCACGTAGCCACCGGAGAAGTCGATCGCGCCGTGCGCGGCGAAGAAACCGCCGCCCCAGAGCAGGAACGCGTCGACGGAGTACACGAAGGTCGTCCAGAGCGCGACGAACGGGACCCACGCCTTGAAGTTGACCCGCCCGAGGACGGAGCCGAGCATCAGGATCGGCGTGATCGCCGCGAACACGAACTGGAAGTAGACCAGCGAGGACTCCGGGAACCGGAAGGTGGGCATCAGCCCGTGCAGCAACGGGATGTTCGCCTGACCCTCGAGCTGAGAGGGGTTCAAGACGTTCCCGGGTTGTCCGATGAACGTCGAGAAGAAGCCGGTGCCGGAACCGATTGGGTGGCCGAAGCCCATCTTGAAGGCCCAGAGGACCCAGACGATGAGGACGACGGCGAAGGCTGCGAACGTCAGCATCATGCTGTTGATCGACCAGCGTTTCTGCATGACGCCGCCGTACAGAACAACGAGGCCCGGGACGCTCATCAAACCGACGAACGTCGCAGCGGTCAACTGCCAGGTTGTGTCTCCTGTGTTGAGCCAAGTTGGGGATGGAAACAAGACGTTCTCTCCTTGTGCGAACGATCTGGTTGTGGCCATTGGTCCGATCGAGGGCACTTCCTGGCCAGATTCGAAGCCAAGGTTGCTTGGGCCGGGGCCCCGGCGACATGGCCGAGCGTCCAGCAAACCAATCCTCTGACATCGACATTGGGATAAAAGGGCACGGCGCGCCCGACTCGGGGAAGCTTCGTGCGAGGACGATCTCGCCGGCGAGGTCGCGACGTCCGTTTGCCAGGATCGACGCCATGGAGTCCGCAGCCCGATTTCACCCGAAGCCGCGACGATGCGCCTGAGCGCGGCCCTCAAGGCCGCGCTCATTATCGCGCTCGCGCTCCGGCTCCACCATCACTTCCACGGTCCGCCGCTTGACTACTTGACCCTCTGCCTGGGGGCGTTCGCGAGCTGGATCGGCGTTCCAGGGCCCGGTGAGCCGCTGCTGATCGCCGCCGGCGTGCTCGCCGCGAAGCACAGGCTCGACCTCACCGAGGTGCTGGTGGTCGCCTGGGTGGGGGCGACGGTCGGCGGCGTCGGGGGCTGGCTGATCGGAATGAAGGCGGGGCGGCGCCTGATCACCTTCCGCGGTCCGCTACTGGGCGTGCGGCGGCGAACGCTCGCGAAGGGCGAGGAGGCCTTCAACCGCTTCCCTCGGACCGCGGTCATCCTGACGCCGACCTGGGTCGCCGGCATCCACAACGTCCGGCCGGCGATCTACCTGCCCTGGAATGCGGTCGGCGCGGCCCTGTGGACTTGCGGGATCGGCATCGGCGCCTACTTCGTCGGGCCTCCGGTGATCGACGCGGTGGACGACCTCGGCCTGATTGGGCCGATTGCGATCGTGGCACTGGTGCTCGTGGGCATCGCGCTCGAATTGGAGCGCCGCCGCCGGCTTGGCCGCGGCCACCCGCAGTAGCGCTCGTCGGCGCCCCGACCAAGCGCGGCCGCCAACCAGGTTGATCGTATCCGGGAGCCCGACTAGGATCCTTCAACGGCTGCCACGAGAGCTGACGGGCGTGGCGGTCGTTTCGAGATTGACCCTGGGATCGGCGACCTGGTCGGCGAGCACGGCGGCCATCGGGAGCGACGGGGAGGGCAGAAGCATGAGCACAGTGTTGGAGGGCGCCCGGAAGCCGATGCGCGGCGCCACTCGGGTGAGGCCATGACGAGCGGCGTGCCGCCCGACGCCGGCGACGGCGTTCGCTGGTGGAAGGTCGCTGAGCCGGGCGATCTCGACGATGGCTACGTGACCACGGTCGTGGCCGGTACTCGCTCGTTGGCCCTGACCAGGATCGGCGATCGGTACGGCGCCCTGAACAACAGCTGTCCGCATCAGGGGGGCCCGCTCGGCGAGGGATCGATCGAGAAGGGCTGGCTGCGGTGTCCCTGGCACGGTTATGACTACGACCCGCTCACGGGGCGTCCGCCCGAGGGCTTCAGCGACGCTCCGAGCTGCTTCGCGGTCGAGGTCCGAGCCGACGGGGTCTACGTAGCGGTGCCCGACGAGCCGTCGCACGAGCCCACGGTGGCCGACGTGATGGTCGAGACGATGATCGCCTGGGGGATCACCCATGTCTTCGGCATGGTGGGCCACTCGAACCTCGGATTCGCCGAAGCGCTGCGGCGAGCCGAGGCGGCAGGAGGGCTGACGTATGTCGGCATCCGGCACGAGGGAGCGGCTGCATTCGCCGCGTCGGCGTATGGCAAGCTGACCGGCCGCCCGGCGGCCTGCTTTGCGATCGCCGGGCCGGGTTCGACGAACCTGCTGACCGGCCTCTACGACGCGCGCGTCGACCGCTCGCCGGTGCTGGCCGTCTCCGGCCAGGTCCCGTCAAAGGTTTACGGCCGAGGGGCCTTCCAGGATCTCGACCTGACCGCCGCCTTCGCTGCGGTCGCCACCACGTCGAACACCGTCTCTGCGGGCTCCAACCACGCCGAGCTGATGACGCTCGCCTGCAAGCACGCGATCGTCGAGCGGGGGGTGGCCCACCTGGTGCTGCCCGACGAGGTCCAGGTGCAGCCGGCTGCGGGCGCGCGCCCGTCCGGTCCGGCAGGACGCACCGGTGACCGCAGGGTCTCGCCTCCGGCCGCCGCGCTGGCCGAAGCGGTGGCGCTGCTCGATCGGGCCCGCAGGCCCGTGATCATCGTTGGCCACGGGGCGCGCGAGTCGATGAAAGAGGTGCTGGCGCTGGCTGAGACCGTTGGTGCCTCGGTCCTCACGACGTTCAAGGCGAAGGGTCAGGTCTCCGATCACCACCCGCTCGGCGCGGGGGTGCTCGGACGCAGCGGCACGCCCGTGGCGAGCTGGCTCATGAACGAGAGCGACACGCTGCTCGTGTTCGGCGCATCGTTCGCCAACCACACCGGCATCGCCGACTACAAGCCGATCGTCCAGGTCGACAACGACCCGATGGCGCTCGGGCGCTTTCACCCGGTGACCGTACCGGTACTGGGCGACGTCGGAGTGACCGCGACCCTGCTCGGTGAGCGATCCGACAGCGCGGCGGACAGGGTGAACCAGCGCCCCGATGTGGCTGAGCGCTGGGCCATCTGGCGTGCCGAGAAGGCGCATCGAGAGGTCCAGGATCGCGGGCGCGGGGTCGCCTCGGCGGCCCTGTTCAAGGCACTGGCTGACGCCGTCGACGACGATGCCGTGATCGCCGTCGACGTCGGCAACAATGCCTACTCGTTCGGCCGCTACTTCGAGTGCCGCAGCCACAGGGTCGTGATGTCGGGCTATCTGGGCTCGATCGGCTTCGGCTACCCGGCCGCGATCGGAGCCTGGGCCGCCTGCCCCGGCTCGCAGATCGTGGCCGTGACGGGCGACGGCGGGTTCGGCCAGTACCTCGCCGAGCTCACGACGGCGGTCAAGTACAACATGGACATCACCCATGTGCTTCTCGACAACGGCGAGCTGGGCAAGATCTCCAAGGAGCAGCGCGCGGCGCGCTACGAGGTTTGGCAGACCTCGCTCGTGAACCCGGACTTCAGCGCCTACGCGGACGGCTGTGGAGCTCTCGGGATCAAAGTGGAGCGCAGCGAGCAGCTCTCCGGAGCATTACGCCAGGCGCTTGACCATCGGGGGCCGTCGCTGGTCCACGTACGCTGCGATGCCCAGCTCGTCTGAGGCCCTCGTAACCACGCGGCGCGGGCTGCACGCGGTGGCGGAGCAGATCCTCGCCGCGGCCCGCTACCGGGCGACCGGCCACATCGGGTTGGTGGCGGCTCGCGGCGGGTTCGCGACGCCCCCGTTCCTGCGCGACGGGACCGAGTGCCGGCTGGCGGTGATCGGAACCGACCTGGTCGTCGCGGACGCTCGGGGCGAGCGCAGCGCGCTGCTCTCCACGCTGCGGGCGGCGGGCGAGCTGGCGGAGCTGGTGCCGGGGGCTCCCGACATCTACCCGGCGGCCACTGCGGTCGACCTCGATGCGCCGCTCGGGATCGAGCCGGGATCGGCTCGGACGCTGGCCGACTGGTTCGCGCTGGTCGACGAGGCGCTCAGGCGTCTGACGGCCGGCGGTCCGCCGGCCGCGCAGCTCTGGCCTGAGCACTTCGACCTGGCGATCTCCCTCGACGAGGTCAACTTCGGTGGATCGCCCGGCGACGCCGACCACGAGGAGCCCTACCTGTACGTCGGCCCGTACGCACCACCGCCGGTCGGTGGGTTCTGGAACGAGTCGTTCGGTGCCTCCCTGCCGTCCCTCGAGGTCCCCAACCTCGAGTCGGCGCTCGCCTTCTTCGAAACCGGCCGGTCACACGCCGCCGGCCGCTGACGGTCGGTTCGGGAGGCCTCGCTTCAGGCGGCCGCGCAGCTGCCGGCGCAAGCTCGCAGGCGCGGCACCGCGCGGCGGATCAGGTCTGCGACGGATTCCTCCGAGACGCCCAGGCGCAGCGCGATGTCAGCCTGCGAACGCCGCTCCTCGAAGCGCAGGTAGAGCACGAGCCGCTCGCGCTTGGAGAGATCCTGGCCGGAGGCGAAGATCCGCGAGGCGTCGACGAACGGCTTCGGGCGAGAGTCCCCGCCGTCTTCGTGGACGTCCGCCTCGTCCGCCTCGTCGAGGCACTCCGCCTCTCCCATATCGATGGCGATCCTCTCGAAGTAGATCTGCTCGAGGTCGATCTGCCCGAGGTCGATCTGCCCGAGGTCGATCTGCTCGAAATCGATCTGCTCGAGGTCGATCTGCCCGAGCGTTGCCTGCACGACGTCGAGCCCGTCCTCTGGGATTGAGGCGAAAGGCGACGCGTCGAGCAGCAGCGCCTCCTGCCTCGAGGCCTCCTGCAGACCCGCGATGACCGCTTCGAGATCCCAGCGGAGGAAGCGCGCGAGCTCGCGAACGTTGATCCGCGCGGGCCCCGCGTTGCCAACCGTGACGCCTGTGGTGAAGGCTTCCATTGCCACAACCCACCTCGACTTTCGTCCCGACCGCCCGCCTCCATGCGGGCTCCAGCAGATGTATTGGCGATTAGCCGCCGAATCCCTACGAACTTCTGGTGCGATGGACGAAATGCTTAGGCGCAGCAGGCGTCCGCCCCGTCGGCGCAGCAGGCGTCCGCCCTGTCGGCGCAGCAGACGTCGGCCTCAATCGCGGGCGTCCCACGTGCGCGCCGCCTCGGCAGCGCTGAGGCGATCGCCCCCGACCGGTTCCCGGATTCCTCCGGGCGTGCGGCTGAAGCGCGGCGCCGGCGCGGGCTGCAGCGCCCCGTCGTGCTCGACGAACGTGCCGCGCGCGAGGTTGTGCGGATGCGCCGGGGCCTCGCTGAGCCCGAGCACCACCGTCGCGCAGGCGTCCCCGTGCTCGAACACGGCGGCCCACTGCGCCGCCGTACGTCGCCGGAAGATGTCCGCGAAGCGTCGCTTGAGCTCGGGCCATCGTTCCTGCTCCCACTGCGGTGCGCTCAACGGATCGATCTCGAGTGCGGCGAGCAGCGCGCTGTAGAACTGCGGCTCCAGCGCACCGACCGCGACGTGGCGGCCGTCCGCCGTCTCGTAAACCTCGTAGAAGTGCGCGCCTGAGTCCAGCACATTTGTGCCCGCCGTATCGGACCACGTGCCACTTGCCCGCATGCCGTGGACCATCGTGCTCAGCAGCGCCACGCCGTCGACCATCGCGGCGTCGACGACCTGGCCGGCGCCGGAGCTGCGCGCCTCCAACACGCCGCTCACGATTCCGAACGCGAGCAGCGTGCCGCCGCCGCCGTAGTCCGCGAGCAGGTTGAGCGGGAACAGTGGGCGCTCGCCGCGCCTGGCAGTCGCGCCGAGCACGCCGGCGACCGCGAGGTAGTTGATGTCGTGCCCTGGGACACCGGCGAGCGGGCCGTCCTGTCCGTAGCCGGTCATGCGTCCGTACACGAGTCGCGGGTTGCGCGCCAGCGCGACGTCCGGGCCCAGTCCCAGGCGTTCCATCACGCCCGGCCGGAACCCCTCGATCAGCGCGTCGGCGCGCTCGATCAGCGCGAGCAACAGCTCGCGCCCGGCGGCGTCCTTCAGATCCACGGTGACGGACCGCCGTCCGCGAGCGACGAGGTCGCGACCTAACAATGCCATCAGGCCCGGCGGCCCCGGACGTTCGATCCGGATCACATCGGCGCCCATGTCGGCGAGCATCATCGCGGCGAAGGGGCCTGGCCCGATGCCGGCGATCTCAACGACCCTGAGCTCGTGGAGCGGACCCATGGCGCCATGCTAATGACCGCCGCCCGATGGCGGACGGCGGCCAGGCTGATGACCGCCGGACCGCCATCGCACACGTGAGATAGGCAGCCACCGGCCGATCGCAGCCGGCGCGCGATCAGACACACGCAGGCCTCCGGGCATGCGATGCTTCCGTCCCGCCAGACAGCCGCCGAGGAAAGGTCTCCAGATGCCGTTTCGCCATCACGGGTCAGACGACGATCAGCCGGCAGCCGCGCCCGCGCCGCCGCCGATGCCCGACGATTCGCCGATCGCGCCGGCGGCGCAGCCGAACGTCACTGCGGCGAGCTACGCAGCCGGCTCGACCGAGGGCCTCACGGAAAACGCCCGCGCGCGTCTGGAGCAGAACCGCGCCGGCCTGTTCACGAGCGACCTGACCGTCAACGAGTTCGTGATGATCGACGAGGCTGGCTTCGAGCCGCTCGGGATGGTGATGGGCAGCTCCGTCTACCACATCGGCTTCCAGACGACTGGTTACCGCCAGAGCCAGGAGTTGGCGGTCCTCACGCAGGCAATGTACAGCGCCCGTCAGCTCGCGATGACGCGCATGGAGGAGGAGGCGGACCAGCTCGGCGCCGACGGCGTCGTCGGGGTCCGGATCACGATTCAGATGTACGAGTGGGGAGCGGACCTGGCCGAGTTCAACGCGATCGGCACCGCTGTCAAGCATCGCGAAGGCGTCCTGCACCGCGCTCCCAACGGCCGACCGTTCACGAGTGCGCTCACGGGCCAGCAGTTCTCAACGCTGATCCAGTTCGGCCACCGTCCGGTCGGGATGGTGATGGGCAACTGCGTCTACCACATCGCGCACCAGTCGATGCGCCAGGCGATGCGCAACGTCGGCCAGAACGTCGAGATGGAACTGTTCACGCAGGCGCTCTACAACTCACGCGAGCTCGCCGTGCAGCGCATGCAGGTGGAGGCGCAGTCGCTGCAGGCGCGCGGCATCGTGGGGGTGCGGATCAACCAGGGCAGCTTCGTCTGGGGTGGGCACGTGATCGAGTTCTTCTCGCTCGGCACCGCAGTCGTCCGCGCCGAGCAGCCCCCGACGCGGCCGGAGCCGTCCTACATGCTCGATCTCGGGCACTGACGGGCACTGACGGGCACTGACGGGCACTGACGGGCACTGACGGGCACTGACGGGCACTGACGGGCACTGACGGGCACTGACGGGCACTGACGGGCACTGACGGGCACTGACGGG
>JBKQIR010000153.1:0-16634 GCA_052148275.1 Solirubrobacteraceae bacterium | reverse complement strand
CAGCCGCTGGTCGAGTTCGTCGCGGCTGACGACTACGAGCAGACCCACGAGCTCGTCGCCGTAATCCGCGGCAGCGACGGCGGGCGCCGCATGTACAGCGCCGGTGAGACCCTCCCCACGCTCTACACAGAACGCTTCCGAAGCCAAACCTAACAACGACCGCGTCGTCTACCCGGGCGCCTGGAACACTGGCCGGAAACCCGTTCCTCGCCAGGACTAAGTGCTTCCTCGCCGTAGGTACCGTTGCGGTCAGGCGGCGAGCGGGACTGGCGATTGGTCCGGGACTGCTTGAGGCGATCGAGCAGCGCGGCGAGCTTGTGCGTCTTGGGCAACTCGCACGCGCTGCCCGCCGCTCCAGCACCGACCGCTCCTCATCGCTGAGCGTGATCTTGACCACGAATGCCGTCAGCGAACAGGTTCGCCGCCGACGTTATGACTACTTCGACAAAGTCCGGACGGAACTTCCGGCGGGAGTACTTAGTCGCGGGCCCTTAGTTGAAGGCGGAGACGCTGACGGCGGTGGTCGGCGAGGGGGCGTCCTCGGCGGGGGCATTGTCAGCCACGTCGGCCACGCTCGGGTCCGCGCTGCTCTTCACGCGATGCGCGACGCCGCCGAGCCTGGCGTTCTCGGCCTCGAGCTGCGCGATTTGCCGCTGCCGTGTGCGAAGCTCCCGGCGGGCGTCGGCCAGCTCGACGGCGAGCGTGCGTGCGGCCCGGCCGACCTGTGCCAGCTTGAGCGAGAGCTGATCGTTCTCGCGGCGCAGATCCGCCACCATGCGCTCACGCAGCTCCTGACGGACTTCTGTCAGGCTCGAGATCGCAGGCGGCCAGCCCTCTCTCACACCCATACGTCGCATTGTCCGCCTTTTCCTCGAACGCCACAACTATCCGTTGGGATGGTCGTGACCCTCCGGATGCTCCGCAATGCCAGGGTGAGCGGCCCGGGGACTGACGATCCGTGGCGACCGAGCCACGGTTCTGATGGGATTCGACGCCTGGCGTGCACGCGAGCTTGCACGCCGTGACGCGAAACGGCGACAATTAGCGGCAGTGGAGGCAACCACCGCCCTCAACCGGGAAGAGCTCCGACGCTATCTGGGGAGGGTCAGCGATCGCTGGCCGCTCCAGACAGCACTCCTCGGCGGCGCTCGCGTCGACGACGAGCGCGGCGCCGCGCCCCAGCGCGAGCGTGGCCCGGAGTTCGTCGTCGTGCTCGTCTCAGACGCCTACGAGGGCCTCCCGTGGCTCGAGCGCGTCTACGTGGCCGGATCGCTCTGGGACGCCTACGAGATGGGCGGCAAAGCCGACGTGCACTGTTACACGCCGTCCGAGTACCAGCGCAAGTGCCAGGCGATGACGGTCGTGCGCCACACCGCGTTCCACGGGCTCGACCTGTTCTCGCTCTGAGTGCGGGGCATCCGACCGTGGGGCGAAAGCGCTCATCGTGAACGCTGACGTCCAAGGCCTTGGGCGAAAGTGTTCATGGTGAACACTAACGTCCAAGGCCCGGCCTACTTGATTGGCCCAAGGCCCGGCTTACTTGATTGCGACCATGCGCTCGATCGGGATCCGCGCCCGGTCGGCGATCTCCGGTGCGACTTTGACCTCGTGGACGCCGAGTCGCAACGCGTCGCGCAGCTTCGGCAACGTGATCATCTTCATGTACCGGCAGCTGGCGCGCTCATTGGCGGCGATGAACTCGGTGTCGGGGTCGGTTCTGCGCAGCGGGTAGAGCATCCCGGTTTCGGTGGCGACGATCGCAACGGCGCCGTGGTGCTCGTTCGCGTAGCGCAGCATGCCGCCGGTGGAGAGCATGTGGACGCCCTCCGCGGCGATGTCACCGGAGGCGACGTACTCCATCACGCTCGTCGAGCAGCCACACTCGGGATGGATCAGGAAGTCCGCCGCCGGGTGCGCGGCGCGGACCGCGTTGATGTCGCTCGGGCGGATCCCGGCGTGCACGTGGCATTCGCCGTCCCAGACGTGCAGCTTGCGGGAGAGGGTGCGCTCGACATACGCGCCGAGGAACATGTCGGGGCCGAACAGGATCTCGGTGTCATCCCCATGCTCGCGGAAGATGTGCTCGACGACGCCGACGGCATTGGCCGACGTGCAGCAGTAATCGGTGTGGGCCTTGACCTCGGCGGTCGTGTTGACGTACATGACCACGATCGCGCCGGGATGCTTGGCCTTCCATTGCACCAGCTGCTCGGCCGTGATCGAGTCCGCGAGCGAGCAGCCGGCATCGAGGTCGGGGATCAGCACGCGCTTGTCGGGACACAGCACCGAGGCGGTCTCGGCCATGAAATGCACCCCACAGAAGACGATCGTCGTCGCGTCCGTCGCCGCCGCCTGTTGTGAGAGCCCGAGCGAATCGCCGACATAGTCGGCGACATCCTGGATCTCGGGGAGTTGGTAATTGTGGGCGAGGATCACGGCCCCGCGCGTGCGCGCGAGCGCGCGCACCTCGTCCTGCAGCTTCGGGATGTCCTCGAGCAGCAGCGGCGCATTCGTCCCACCGAGCATTGGAAGGTTCATCAAATCGGTTCGAGTAAGAGGGAGAGGTCCAGCGCCGGAGCGCTATGGGTGAGCGCTCCGAGTGAGATGAAGTCTACGCCGGTGCTCGCTACGTCCCGGAGCCTCTGCGGCGTGATGCCGCCGCTCGCCTCCGTTTCCGCGCGCCCGCGGGCGCGCGCCACCGCCGCGCGCAACTCGTCGTCGCTCATGTTGTCGAGCAGGATCCGCGGTGCCCCGGCGGCCAGCGCCTCGTCGACCTCCGCGAGCGTGCGGCACTCGACCTCCACCGGCAGCGCCGGCGCGTACGCGCGCGCGCCGCGGACGGCGGGACCGACGCCACCGGCGAGCGCGGCGTGGTTCTCCTTGATGAGGATCGCGTCGTACAGCCCGGCGCGGTGGTTGGTGCCGCCACCGGCGGCGACGGCGGCCTTTTCCAACGCCCGCAGGCCCGGGGTCGTCTTGCGCGTGTCGAGGATCCGTGTCGCAGTGCCCGCGACTGCCTGAGCGCAGCGCGCGGTCAGGGTCGCGACGCCGGAGAGCCGCTGCAGGAAGTTGAGGGCCGTGCGCTCCGCCGTGAGGATCGCCGCCGCGGCGCCCTCGATTTCCAGCACGGGGCCACCCTCGCGCCACAGGCCCTCCTCGACGAGCCGCGTGACCGCCACATCCGGATCGAGCGCCCGAAACGCCGCCTCGGCGGCGTCCAGGCCGTAGATCACGCCGGGGGCCTTCTGCGTGATCCGCGCTCGCGCGCGGGCGCCATCCGGCACGGTTGCAGCCGTCGTCACGTCGCCGCTGCCGACATCCTCGGCGAGCGCGCGGGCGACCACGTCGTCGAGCTCTGAAGTGCTCACGCCAGCGAGGATAGGGCCCGGGCCGAGGTAGCGAGGGAACAGCCCGGCGCCGCGCGCCGCGCGCCACCCCCTCGGCGCGGAGCTACTCCACGAGGACCCGGACGGTGGCGAACGTCGGGTCGGCGGCGCCGTGGAGGCGCGCCCCCGCGGCCTTGAGCGCGCGCAGGTAGGCGATCACGGCGGCGCTGACCCGCTCGCCCGGCAGCAGCGTCGGTACTCCGGGCGGGTAGCCGGCGATCGCCTCGCACGAGATCCGCCCGAGCGCGTCGTCGACGGCGACCGCCTCGTTGCGGCCGAGGAACGCGTCGCGCGGCGGCACGACGCATTCGAAGGGAAGGTCGTCCGGGGGTCTCACAACCGGCCGCGGCGTCGCCTGCGTCGCGATCCGCCGGACGATCCCGGCGAGGTTGTGAGCGAGGCGCTCGAGCGGCTCCACCGGCTGCGCGAGGCCGAGCACGAGCACGATCGTCGCGTGCGTCGCGAGCTCGACGAACGTGTCATACGTCGCCCGCAGGGCGGCCGCGACCTCATAGCCGGTGCGACCGGTGCCGCGTACGTCGACGACGATCCGCAACGGGTCATATCCGGCGATGCCCGGTCTGCCGATGAAGTGCTCGCCGACGGCTGTGCAACCGGGGATCTCGTTGATCTTCGCGCGGGCGCGCGCCGAGGCCTCGATCGTGCGGCCGATCAGCGCCTCGCCGTGCACGGCGAGTTGGCGCCGGGTCGCGTCGAGCGAGGCCAGCAGGAGCGAGTTGGGACTGGTCGTGCGCAGCAGCCGCACAGTGCGCGCGACCTCCTCGGGGTCGATCCGTCCGCTGTCGGAGACGAGCAGCATCGCCGACTGGCTGAGGCTGCCGACCATCTTGTGCGTGGATGCGATCATCGCGTCGGCGCCGAGGCTGAGCGCGGACTCCGGTAGCTGCGGGTGGAAGCCGAAGTGAGCGCCCCAGGCACTGTCGACGATGAGCGGCACAGCCGCCCGGTGGGCGACCGCCGCGCAGCCTTCGATGTCGGCGGCCATTCCGTAGTAAGTCGGTGATACGACGAACGCCGCTCGAGCCTCGGGGCTGCGCCGCAGCGCGGCGCCGAGTGCCTCGGGGGTGACGCCGTGGGCCATCCCCAGCTCGAGGTCGTACTCCGGTGAGACGAAGCTGGGGATCCCTCCGCTCAGCACGAGTCCGTCGATCAGGCTCGCGTGCGAGTTGCGCTGGAGCAGGACGTGCGTTCTCTGCGGTGCGAGCGCGAGGCACAGGGCGTGGTTGCCCTGGGTCGCCCCATTTGTGAGGAACCACGCCCGGTCGGCATCGTACGCATCGGCGGCGAGCCGCTCGGCACGCTGGTAGGGGGTCGGTGTGGGGCCGGCGTCGATGCCCTCGATGTCCTGGGGAACATCGAACAACAGCGCGCGGTCGCCGAGCGCGCTGCGCAGGCCCGGGTCGGCTCCCTCGCCGCCCTTGTGCCCAGGCGTGTGGAATCGGTGGGGCCCGCGGAAGCCGTAGGCGACGACCGCGTCGAGATACGGCGCGGTCGGCTGCACTGATACGTCATGGGTCAAAGGTCAGCTCCCGGTCGGCGGTGCAGGGGCGCCCCGCACGAGCTCACTGGGCGACATTCGCGGCTTTCAGCAGATATGCGCGAACGAAGCCGTCGAGATCGCCGTCGAGCACGCGGTTGACGTCGCCCATCTCGTGGTTCGTGCGGTGGTCCTTGACCATCGTGTATGGGTGCAGCACGTAGGAGCGGATCTGCGAGCCGAAGTTGACGTCCTGCGCCTCGCCCCGCTCGCGCGCGATCTCCTCGCGACGCTTGCGCTCCTCGAGTTCGAGGAGCTTCGAGCGCAGCATCGTCATCGCCTCGGCCTTGTTGGACGATTGCGAGCGCTCGTTCTGGCACTGCACGACGATGCCGGTCGGGCGGTGGGTGATCCGGACCGCCGAGTCGGTCTTGTTGACGTGCTGCCCGCCCGCCCCGCTGGCGCGGTACGTGTCGATCTGGAGATCGTCGTCGTCGATCTCGACGCCCTCGACGTCCTCCACGAACGGCGATACCTCGACGCCGGCGAAGCTCGTCTGGCGGCGGTTGGCGGAGTCGAACGGCGACAGGCGCACGAGCCGGTGCACGCCCTTCTCGCTCCCGTAGAGCCCGTAGGCGTTCTCGCCCTTGACGCGGAAGGTGGCCGATTTGATTCCCGCCTCCTCCCCCGGCGAGGCCTCCAGCAGCTCGACCTCGAAGCCGCGCTTCTCGGCCCAGCGCATCTCCATCCGCAGGACCATCTCCGCCCAGTCCTGGGCGTCGGTGCCGCCGGCGCCGGCGTTGACGGTGACGAGCGCGTCTCCCGGGTCGTAGCGGCCTGAGAACAACCGCTGCTCCTCGAGCTCTGCGAGCGTGCGCTCGACGGCGCGCACCTGCTGCTCGAGCTCCTCCGCGATCTCGGGGTCCTCCTCCGCCAGCTCCGCGAGCGGCTCCAGGTCCTCGACGTCGCGCTCGATCGCGCGGTAATGCTCGAGCTTGCGGGTCGCGCGGGCGTGCTCGGCGCTGACGCGCGCGGCGCGATCCTGGCGCTCCCAGAAGCCCTGCTCGCTCATCTCCGCTTCGAGCGCGGCGGCGCGCTCGCTCAGTTCAGCGGGGTCAAAGATAGTCCGCAAGCAGCTTGAGCTGCTCGCGGATGGCCGCGAGTCGCTGCGGCAGCGGCTCTGAGGGTGCGGTGGTCACCTACGCGAGGCTAGCACCGCCGGACCCGAGCACGTCCGCCCGGCGTCCGCGATCCTCCGAGCCGATCGAAGGTCTACGCCGCCGGCGGCGTGCCGCGGCGGTCGATTCTGCGGGTCTACGCCGCCGGCGGCATACCGCGGCGGTCGACCTCCGCCGCCGACGGTCGCTCCCTCAGCGCTTGTAGCCAGGCGGCCGCGAGCGGCTGCGCAGTCGCGGCCGGCGCCAGCTCCGGCATCCACGCGGGCAACCTGACCGCGAGCGGGATCGCGGCGAGATCTGCCAGCGTCGGCTGGCCATTCCCGGCCAGCCACGGTCCTGGAGAGCGCCCGAGCAGGGACTCGAGCGTCGGCCAGCGCCGCTGCAAACGCGCCCGCAGGATCGCGACGATGTCGGGATGGTCGCTGCGGTCGAGACCGAACGCCTGCTTGCGGATCGAAAGGAAGAAGCTCGCGGTGAGCTCGTCGTCGACCCAGCGCATGAGGCCGCGCGCAGCGGCCCGGCGGGCGGGATCCTCCGGCCACAGAGACGGCAGCGGATGCACGTCCTCCAGCCAGTCGCAGATCGCCGAGGACTCGCGGATCGCCAACCCGTCGACCTCCAGCACCGGAACTCGATTCGTCGGGTTGAGCTCGCGCAGGCGGGCCGGGCGGTGCAGAGGGTCGATCTCGATGAGCTGCACCTCGACGCCCTTCTCGGCGAACGCGACGCGCACCTTGCCGGCGAACGGCGACAGCGACCAGGACCAGAGCCGGGGTGCCATGGCGTCAGCCTATTGCACTCATCGCAGTCGGTGGATCACGCGACGCGGATCGCAGTCGGTGGATCACGCGACGCGGCGCAACCACCTTCGCCGAGCCGGTGGGCGGATCCCAGTTGCAGCACCGACCGCCGTCAGCTCTCTCGCAGGACAGCGTCGCCAAGCCGCACGGCGCCCGGAACGACGACCTCGCCGTAGACCCCGAACGCGAGCGGCTCGGTGGTGGCCAAGCCGCGACGGTAGTCGAGCAGGCCCAGCGTCGACAGGTCCACCTCGCCCGTGTCGGGATGCTGCGTGGTCACCAGGCAGCGACCCACGTGCCCGCGGATCGCCACGACCGACTCGCCGATCCTCACGCGCCGGCCGACCAGTGCGTCCTCCTCGTGTGCGGCGAACCCGCCGACCTCGATCAGCATTCGGAGCGCCGCGGATCGACCGTCTCGCCGGCGAGCGCGCCCAGACGCTGGAGCGAGGCCCGAGAGATCAGCGAGACCGCGCCGCGCGGCCCCCTGTCGACCGCGCCCACCTGCGGGTCGGCACGCACGAGCCGCAACGACTGACCGCAGAAGCGGGACAGAGCCTCGGAGAACGGACCTGGCACCAGGTGCACGGTCGTCGTCGCGGAGAAGAAGCGGACCTCGATCGGCTCTCCGCTGCGCGCCTCGTCCGCAACGGCGCTGCCGTCGGGAAAGCGCAACTCCAGCCACGCCCGCGCGGTGTCGTAGAGGGCCGTGACCGCGGTGAGGATGCCGATCAACTTGCCGTTGACCATCCGTCCGCGCTCGTCCACGAGGAAGAAGCAGCGGTTGTCCTCGACGCCGAGCCTGCCCAGCATCAGCTCCGAGCGTGCCAGCAGACGCAGGCCCTTGATCGGCGTGGTGGTCAATCCGCTGACCACGCCGTTCGGTGCGCGATCTGGTCGCCCGGGGTCAACCACCGCTACAGGGCTCGAAGCGCGCCGTGAAGTGCCGCAGAGCAGGGGGCTCGGAGACGATCCGGTAGCCGCGAAGCCGATCGCGTTCGGCTGCCACCGCCGCGCACACCTCGATCACGTAGTCGATATGGCTCTGCGTGTAGGTGCGGCGCGGGATCGCGAGGCGCACCAGGTCCATCGGCGCCGCCTGCTCGCTGCCGTCCGGCCGGCGACCGAACATGACGGTCCCGATCTCGCAGGCGCGCACGCCCCCGGTCTCGTACAGCGCGACGGCGAGCGACTGCCCCGGGTACTGCAACGGCGGGATGTGCGCGAGCATCGAGCGCGCGTCGATGTAGACGGCATGGCCGCCGATCGGTTGCAGGCACGGGATCCCGGCGGCGCCGAGAGCCTCGCCGAGGTAGCCGGTCGAGCGGATCCGGTAGCGGAGGTAGTCGTCCTCGACGACCTCGCGCAGGCCCCGCGCGATCGCCTCGAGATCCCGCCCGGCGAGCCCGCCGTAGGTGGGAAATCCCTCGGTCAGCACCAGCAGGTTGCGGCAGCGCTCGGCGCGCTCGTCGTCGTTGAGCGCGAGCCAGCCACCGATGTTCGCGAGCCCGTCCTTCTTCGCCGACATCGTCATCCCGTCGACGAGCGAGGCCATCTCGCGCACGATCTCCACGACGCTGCGCTCGCCGTAGCCGGGCTCGCGCTGCTTGACGAACCACGCATTCTCCGCAAAGCGGCAGGCGTCGAGGAACAGCGGCACCCCGTGGCGGTCGCACAGCCCCCGGGCGCCGCGCAGATTCTCGATCGAGACGGGCTGGCCGCCGCCGGAGTTGTTCGTGACGGTGACGAACACGGCCGGGACGGCCCCGGCGCTGCGCGCAAGCAGCTCTCCGAGCGCATCGAGGTCGATGTTGCCCTTGAACGGGTGCCGGTCAGCCGGCGCGAGCGCCTCGGGGATCGGCAGGTCGAGCGCCTGCGCGCCGGTCGCCTCGACGTTCGCCCTGGTCGTGTCGAAGTGCGCGTTGTTCGGGACGATGCTGCCGGGACCGCAGATCACGGAGAAGAGGATCTTCTCCGCGGCTCGGCCCTGATGGGTGGGAATCACGTGCCGGAACGGGAACAGCTCCTGCACGGCCTCCAGGAACACGAACCACGAGGGCGAGCCGGCGTAGCTCTCGTCGCCGCGCTGGATCCCCGCCCACTGGTCGCGCGACATCGCGCCCGTGCCCGAGTCCGTCAGCAGGTCGATCAGCACATCGGTCGCCCGCACGTTGAAGAGGTTGAATCCCGCCGCGCGAATCGCCAGCGCCCGCTCAGCTTTCGTCGTCATCCGTATCGGCTCAACCGAGTGGATCCGAAACGGCTCGATGATCGTACGGAATCCCATGAGCGGGCAGTCTAGGCGCCCCGGGTGAGCACGAGGAGAGCCTCCGTGCGCACCGTGGGCAACCACGTTCGAGCGCCTCGGTCCGGACCTTGAATCACTACGTGCAGGGTCTCGTGCGCACCGTGGGCACCACTTAGCAGTTTTTTATGCGGGAGTCGCGCAAACGTCCGCAGTAGTCGATAGCCTAGAAAGGTATGGCATCCGCACCTATGATGAGCGTGGCTGACCCCCGCTGGGTCCGCGCGATCTCACACCCCCTGCGCATCCGCCTGCTGGCGATGCTCGATGAGGAGCCCGCCAGCCCTGTCGTGCTCGCCGGCAAGCTCGGCGCGTCGCTCGGCACGGTCTCCTACCACGTCCGCACGTTGTACGAGCTCGGCCTGCTCGAGCTCGTGAGCACGCGCCAGCGCCGAGGTGCGACCGAGCACATCTACCGTGCGCGTGCGCACCCTCGGTTCACCGATGAGCATTCCGACTCGCTCGATGACACATCAGAGGCGCCGAGCGTCACCGCCAGCCTCAACCGGATCCACAACGTCGCGAGCCGCGCGGCGGCCGCCGGCGGGTTCGATCACAGCGACGCGCAGTTCACGCGCACGCCGCTGAAGCTCGACGATCGAGGCTGGGCCGACCTCGCCAACGCCACCCGCAGCTGGCTTCAGGCCGCACAGGAGATCGAGCGCGAAGCGGCCCAGCGAATCTCCCAGGATTCCGGCAGCGGGTTGCAGGCCGGGCTCGTCGTGCTGCTGTTCGAGGCGCTGCCGTTCAGCTCCGTCGGGCGGGGCTAAGAGGGCCAGCCGGACGATTCAGATGTTGAACTCGAGCAGGTCGTCGCCGGCGCCGAGCTCGCTGTCGACGTTCTCGACCCGGGCGGTGGGCATCACCACCGAGTACGGCGGGACGCTTCGCGTGAGCCACACGTTGCCACCGATCCGACTGCCGCGTCCGATCACGGTCTGGCCGCCGAGGATCGTCGCGTTGGCGTAGATCACGACGTCGTCGCCGATCGTCGGGTGGCGCTTGACGTTCTCGAGCCGTCTGTTCACGCGCGCGGCGCCGAGCGTGACCCCCTGGTAGAGGCGCACACGTGCACCGAGCTCGGCGGTCTCGCCGATCACGATCCCGGTTCCGTGGTCGATCGCGAACGAAGCCCCGATCGTCGCTCCCGGATGGATGTCGATGCCCGTCGCGCGATGGGCGACCTCTGCGATCAAGCGCGGGAAGATCTTCACGCGACCGGCGAGCTCGTGCGCGATCCGGTAAGCGGCGATCGCCAGGAAGCCCGGGTAGGCGAGGATCACCTCATCGACGCTGGCCGACGCCGGATCTCCACCATAGATCGCCTCGGCGTCGAGCAGCAGCGCCTTCCGGATCGCGCCCAGCTGCGAGAACAGGTGCTCGACGGCGGCCTCCCAGCGGGCCCTGTCGGCCTCGGTGCCGCCCGGGCGGGCGAGCGCCTGGTTCAGCAGGCGTCGCAGCGCCGCGAGCTCACCCGCGAGCTCGTCGCGCTCCTCGCCTAGACGCGCGGCGAAATGCGGGAACAGCAGCCCCATCATGCCGTAGAAGAAGCGCTGCGCCAGCTGTCGCATGTCCGCCGGCAGCGCGTGCGCCTGGTGTGCGGCCGCGAGCATCTCGAGCAGTTCGTCCTTGCCCGAGCGCTCCAGCACCGCGAGGCCCTCCGTGCCGCGATCCCGGGACTGCCGGTGGCCGTCTGGTTGCGCGTGCATCCAGTCCTGATGCTACTCGCCGGCGGTGCGCGCGTCGCCGTCTAGGCGCCGTGGCACTTCTTGTACTTCTTGCCCGACCCGCACCAGCAGGGATCGTTTCGTCCGGGCTCCATCTCATCGACACGGCGCTGCACGACACCGGCGGGCTCGGATGGTGCGTCCTGCGGTGCCGGCGCGCCATTTGGCATCGCGCCCGCAGCCGCCGCACCCGGCGCACCGGCCGCGCGCGGGAGACCCGCAGCCCCGGCCATGCCGTCCTGGATCGCGGCATCGGCGGCGGCCGCAGCGATCGCCTGCGCCCCGGCCGGGAGCCCGGTTCCGCCGGAGTAGGTGACGCGCGCGCCGCCGGTCGCCGAGCTGGCGGCCCGGCTCGGGCGTCGCGTCGGCGGTGGTGGCGGCGGTGGCTCGCCAGGCGCCTGGATCGTGACCTGCACGTTGAAGATCATCCGCGTGAAGTCGCCCCAGATGGTGTTCATCAGGTCGCGGAACAGCTCGAACGCCTCGTTCTTGTAGGCGACGAGCGGCTCGATCTGCGCGAACCCGCGCAGGTGGATCCCCTCCCGCAGGTAGTCCATGTCGTAGAGGTGCTCGCGCCAGCGCTGGTCGATGATCTGCAGCAGCAGCAGCCGCTCGATGTGGCGCATGAGCTCGTCGCCGAGCTCCTGCTCGCGACGGTCGTACTGCGCCATCGCCTCTTCCTGCAGGCGCGCGAGGAGATCCTCACGGTCAACTCGGTGCGGGTCCACACCGAGGACCTCGTCGCTCGGGGAGAAGATCTCCTGCATGCGGTGCAGCAGCCCGGGGACGTCCCAGTCCTCGACGAAATCGCCCGCCGTGTACTCGGTGAGCAGGCGCTCGATCAGGCCGCGGACCTCGCCACGAGCGGCATCGCCCATGTCGCGCCCCTCGAGCACCTCGTCGCGGTAGGTGTAGATCACCTCACGCTGCTGGTTGAGCACGTCGTCGTACTCCAGTGTGTGCTTGCGCATCAGGAAGTGCTGCTCCTCGACCTTCCGTTGCGCCTTCTCGATCTGCTTGGAGAGCATCCCCGCCTCGATCGGCTCCTCGTTGCCCTCCTCGTCGAGGGTCCCGAGGCGGTCGAGGATCTTGTAGATGCGCTCGCCCGCGAACAGCCGGACGAGGTCGTCCTGAGCCGAGAGAAAGAAGCGCGACTCGCCCGGGTCCCCCTGCCGGCCGGAGCGGCCGCGCAGCTGGTTGTCGATCCGCCGCGACTCGTGGCGCTCGGTGCCGAGGATGAACAGCCCGCCGGCCTGCAGGACCTTCTCGCGCTGCGCCTCGATCCGCCCTTCGATCTTCGGCAGCACGGCGGCGAAATGCTCGTCATAGTCCGGCATTCCCGGCTGCAGGCCGAGCTTGGCCAGCTCGAGGCGCGCGGTGTGCTCGGCGTTGCCGCCGAGCTTGATGTCGACCCCGCGACCCGCCATGTTGGTGGCGATCGTGACCGCGCCGGGCGCGCCCGCCTCGGCGATGATCTCGCCCTCGCGCTCGGCGTGCTCGGGCTTGGCGTTGAGCACCGTGTGCTTGATCCCGCGCTCGCTGAGGCGGTCGGACAGCATCTCGGACTCCTCGACCGAGATCGTGCCCACGAGCACCGGCTGGCCGGCCTGGCTGCGGAACTCGATCTCCCTCACCACGGCCCCGCGCTTGCCGTCCTTGGTCTTGTAGACCTGATCGTTGCGGTCGGCGCGGACCATCGGCTGATTGGTGGGGATCTGGACGACCGGGAGCTCGTAGATCTTCATGAACTCGGTGGCCTCGGTGAGCGCCGTGCCCGTCATCCCCGCCAGCTTGTCGTACATCCGGAAGTAGTTCTGGAGCGTCACGCTGGCGAGCGTCTGGTTCTCCTCCTGGACGCGGACCCCCTCCTTGGCCTCGACCGCCTGATGGAGCCCCTCCGACCACCGCCGCCCCTCCAGGATGCGTCCGGTGAACTCGTCGATGATCTTGACCTCGCCGTCGATCACCGCGTAGTCGACGTCGCGCTTGTAGAGCGACTCGGCCTTCAGCGACTGGATCAGGTGGTTGACGAGGTGCCCGTTCTCGGCTCGGTAGAGGTGGTCGATCGCGAGGAAGCGCTCCGCCTTCGCGACGCCCTGCTCGGTGATCGAGATCGTCTTGTGCTTCTCGTCAAACTCGTAGTCGAAGTCGGCGACGAACTCCTTCTTCATCCGCGGATCCATGCCGTCGGGCGTCTTGCCCGGCTTCAGCTTGGGCGCCAGCTGGGCGAACCTGGCGTAGAAGTCGGCCGCCTGCTCGGGCGCTCCGGAGATGATCAAAGGGGTCCGCGCCTCGTCGATCAGGATGTTGTCGACCTCGTCGACGATCGCGTACGTATGGTAGGGCGACTCGCCCCCCTCGGGCTTGGGACGGCCCCCGTGCTGGACCTTCTCATCCAGGCTCTTGGCCATGTTGTCGCGCAGGTAGTCGAACCCGAACTCCGAGTTGGTGCCATACGTGACGTCGGCGGCATAGGCGAGCCGCTTCTCCTCGTAGGGCTGCATGTTCTGCAGGATGCCGACGGTCACGCCGAGCATGTCGTAGACCGGCTTCATCCACAGCGCGTCGCGGCGGGCGAGGTAGTCGTTGACGGTCACCACGTGCACGCCGCGGCCGCCCAGGGAATTGAGGACGACCGCCAGCGTCGCGGTGAGCGTCTTGCCCTCGCCGGTCTTCATCTCGGCGATCGCGCCGTCGTGGAGCACCATCCCGCCGATCATCTGCACGTCGAAGTGGCGCATCCCCATCGACCGCTTCCCGGCCTCGCGCACGAGGCTGAAGCACTCGTAGATGAGATCGTCGAGCGGCTCGCCGTTGCCCGCGCGGGTGCGCAGCGCGTCGGCAGCCTCGCGCAGGTCGCCGTCGCTGTCGTGCTCGAGCTCGGCCTCGTAGGCGTTGATTCGGCTGACGCGCTGCTCGTAGCTCTTGAACTTCTTGGCCTCGCCCATGCGAAGCGCACGGTCCAGGATGGACATGAGGCTAGGGTAGCGCGGGCGACCCGCCGATCAGGCTGCCGGAGTGATGTCCCCTGGAACCTGAGGCGAGGCGACCTCGTGTGGCGCGGCGGCCTCGCGCGCCTCACGGCGCTTGCGTCGCTTCTCGCGGTGGCGCTTGACCTGCACCGCCATCTCGTCAGCGCACAGATTTATGGCGTGGAGCAGATCGTGCGAAGAGTCCCGCGCGCGGAGCGTCACGCCCTTGAGATGCAGGGTTGCCTCGGCGACCTTGGACTCCGCGATCGCGGGATTGCGCTCCTCGGAGAGCTCCACCTCAAGCTCTGCCAGCTCGGAAACCTGCCGGGAGACCTTGTCAAAGCGCTTGGCCACATGATCTCTGATGCTGTCAGAGACCTGGACGTTTCGGCCCTTGACCTCGATCCGCATCTGCCCACCTCCTGAATGGAAGCGAATTTCTTGTATACACGAGGTTATTCTCGACGGAGGCGTTTGTCGAGGCGTCAGAATGTCCAAAAATGCCGACGGACGTTGCCCCGACGATTCAGTGGTCGCCCGAGCCCTCGGTCTTGGTGGGCGTCGCGGCGATGGCCGTCCTGTACGGGCTGGGCTGGCGTCGCGCCCGGGCGACGACCGCCGCGCACCGTCCTGGCTACGGGCGCCTGGCGCTGTTCGCGGCCGGATTGCTGACGATCCTCGCGGCGCTCGTCTCGCCGGTCGACGCGCTCAGCTCGCAGCTGCTGGTGATCCACATGGTCCAGCACGTGCTCCTGCTCGACATTGCCCCGATCCTGCTGATCCTCGGCCTCAACAAGGTCCTGCTGCGGCCCGTCACCCGCCGCTTCACCGAGCTCGAACAGCGGGCCGGGTACCTCGCCCATCCCGCGTTCGCCGTCTTCCTCTACGTGGGGTTCATGTGGGCCTGGCACGTCCCGGCTCTGTACGACGCCGCGCTGGGCAGCACGACGCTGCACGCCCTCGAGCACGCGTGCTTCTTCACCGCCGGCTCGCTGTACTGGTGGCATCTGCTGGGACCGATCCGCACCCGCATGCGCGTCGGCGGGATGGGGCCGGTCGCCTACATGACGGTGACCAAGCTCCTCGTCGGCGCCCTGGGGATCGTGCTGGCCTTCGCGCCGGCCTCGTTCTACCCCTTCTACCAGCACCACCCCCACTACTGGGGCCTGTCACCGGCCGAGGATCAGTCGATGGCCGGCCTCGTGATGGCGCTCGAGCAGTCGATCGTGATGGGGATCGCGCTCGCCTACCTGTTCGTGCGGATGCTCGGCGAAGCCGAGCGTGAGGCCCAGCGCGCGGAGCGCCTCGAGATCGCGTGACGGCCGCCGCGCAGAGGGACGGCGCCCCCCGCGCGGACGGCCGGTCAGGCGATCACTAGCAGGGCGCCGAGCCCTTGATGGTGTCAGTCACGGTCGGACCGGGTGCGCCGGTCGTCGAGTTCGGCAGGTTCGCTTCGAACGTCGTCGTGTACGGCCGCTTGCCCTTCAGGCAGGCCACCGACGCGATCGACGCGACGGTCTTGCCCTTGACCTTCGTGGTGTGCTTGGCCCAGACCAGGTGCTCGGTCTCCAGCGAGCCCGCTTCGCCAGGCGCCGGGAAGCTGACGTAACTCGGGACCGGAACGGCGACCACCAGGTACTTGCCCTGCGTGGTTTCGGTCGCCGGATACGGACCGGTGCTCCCGGTCTTCAGCGCGCCCCCCAGGCATTGATGCGTCGGGGTATCGACGAAGAAGTAGACCAGCTTGCCCTGGCCGGCGTTCCAGACGTCCAGCAGCGGGTCGCACGAAGCTCCAGCAACGGCGAAGTTGTTGGCCGCGCCAACTGCGGCGGTGATGAAGCCGGTCGCCACCTCGGCCCCCTTCGGGCAGACGGTGTCGTTGTGCGCGTTGGCGATCGTGGTCAGGCTGCAGGTCGGAAAGTCCTTCCCGTCGGCCTTGACCCCATAGATCTTGGTCGTGATATTCGTGAGGACCGCGGTGCGGTTGCCGTTGGTGCCGGCGGCGCTGATGTTCTGGGTGTAGCCGATCGGTACCGGGTTGCTCACGCTGCCGGCCGTCGTGGACGTGGGGATGACGGTCGATTGGTAGGTGTTGATCGCCGCGTACGCCGTCGCCGCGGCCCCGAGCACGACCAGGGCCGTGACGATGACCAGAATTCGTCGCAAAGGACTCCTCCTCTGATTGGGTGGTTGGGTTCTGCGCGCCGCCGGCTCAGGCTCGTCTGAGTCTGATCACGGCAGCGGTTGCAGTTGGGGGAAGGCTTGGTCTTGACCGGTGGTCTGGGAGCCGAGCGAACGCTGCGCGGTGCACGGCGGACCACTGGGGTTTGAGGTGTAGTAGTACTCCTGAAGCAGTTGCGCGAGAGTTAACACGGTGCCCGTCACAGAAGTTGTGCTCGCCGACAGCGAAGGCCCGAACGTCGGCAGCGGGCGGTCGGTGCAGAGGTAGCTGCCGAACACCGGCAGGCCCTGCAGAAGCTTGAGGTATCCGCCCGGCTCGAGGTAGGGGTTGGAGCGGTTGGTCGACGGCCGCTGGCTGTAGCTCGTCAGCAGCTCGGGGTTGATCGGGTTGGAGATCCGCAGGTAGTGAAGGTTCCCGCCGTACGCTGAGCCGAGCTCTCCCTGGGTGGTCGCCGTGCTGTTGGCGAAGAAGGCCGCGATCTCGCGGCGATAGTCATTGATGTAGTTGATAACTGGAACCAGGTTTCCCAGATACGGCTTGAGCGCAACCAGGAACGGCACGCTCTCGGTGAGGAACCGCTGCAGCG
>JBKQIR010000152.1:0-64732 GCA_052148275.1 Solirubrobacteraceae bacterium | reverse complement strand
AGGACCGAGGTGTGGTCGTGCACGACGTCGCTGACGCCGTTGGGCTTCGAGTACGGCGAGATGACAACGGCCGGTACCCTCGGCCCGTAGATGTCGTAGCCGCCGGGGGCGTCGCCTGCGCTCAGCTTCGGCGGGATCGAGTCGGGCGGGATCGCCGGCGGTGGGGGGACGTGGTCGTAGTAGCCGCCGTGCTCGTCATAGGTGTAGATGAGGAGCGTGCGCGGCCACAGCGGCGAGTGGAGCACCGCCTGCACGACGCGGTGCGCCCACGCCTCGCCGTAGTACATGTCCTGCGGATCCTCTTGGGAGCCGCCGTGGGTGGCCAGCTGCGCGCCGATCGTCGCGAGCAGCGGTACCTTCTCGAGCAGCTGGCCGCCGAGTGCGATCAGGCCCGCCTCGGGGTCGACGAAGCTGACCGCCGGCAGGCTCCCCGAGGCGCAGTCGTCGAAGAACCGCTCTACCGGGCGCAGGTGCGTGAGGTGCTTCTCGATGATCGACGGGATCACCGCTGTCGCGGGCAGGTCGGTGAAGTAGTTGTGCCAGCTGATCCCGTGCGCGCTGAGCCGGTCGAAGATCGTGCCGTTCGGCGGCGAGCCGTCGAACAGCGTCGCCAGGTCGGTGGAGATCGCGCCGTAGGCGGTGCCCGCGTAGAGGAAGCGGCGGTTCGGCACGGTCTGGCACGGCGCCGAGCAGAACCAGCGGTTCGCGACCGTGAAGGTCCGCGCGAGCGAGTAGGCGACCGGCAGGACCTCCGGCGGGTAGTAGCCCATCGGCTGCACGTTGTCGACCGAACGCACGAAGCCGTCCATCTGGCCGCCGTTGATCTGCGCGTGGGTGGCGTTCCACGTCTGCGACACGTGCGATCCCTGGGCGCTCGAGGGGAACGGAAACGCCGTCACCACGGGCGCCGTGCCGGCCGCCCCCGGGTTGGAGTTCGTCGCCACGCCGTCGGCGTCGAAGCTGAGGCCGTCGGCCGCGGGCTGGCCGGACCGGGGCAGCGCGCCGAGCACGTTGTCAAACGAGTGGTTCTCCATCATCACCACGACGATATGGTCGAACGGCATCGCCTCGTCCACCGTCCCGGCGGGGCGGTCGGGGAACGGCAGGCTGTCGGGCTCCCTCACGGAAGCCGCGTCGCCCGCCGTCCCGCGCGTCGTACTCATGCCATCAGGGTCTCACATAAGTCCACAGCCGGGTGAACCATCCGTGTCCGTCGCACCGTGCGCGGTTCGAAGCGGCCATGGTGGGCGGCTCCTCGCAGCCCGCAGCTCCGCCTTGAACTGCGACCGTCAGCTCGTGGGGGCCGGGCCGATCGTGAACACGACGGTCACGTTCGCCTCGACCTCCTGCGTGCCCGTACTGATGCTCGTCGGCGCCGACGACGATCCGGGTCCGGATTTCGGAGAGACCACGACGACGGGGGGCGACAGCACCCCGACCACCGGCGACCCCGGATTGAGGTCGACCGACTGCACGCCCGTCACGACGTAGCCCAGGATCGCAGCTGCGGACTGGGCCCGACCGAGGGCGTCGCTGACGGCGGCGTTGGTGGCTGCTGTCACGCCCGTGCTCGGACTCGAGAACGAGAAGTTCGGCCCGTAGAACTGGGCCGCCCCCGCCCGCGTGGCGGCGTCGATCACGCTGCCGGCGAGCGAGGCCTTCGAGGTGATCGTCAGGTACTCCGACCCGGTGTAGCGGACGACGCTGTGACGGTGGCGCCGTGAGCCCACCCGAACGGTCGTACTCGATACGGTGATCGACTGCGTCTGGATCCCGGAGGCCGTCGCGCCGACGACTTCTACTGCAGCGATGATCGCGTTCGCCTCACCGTTGGCGGCCGCCAGCGCGCCTCTATACGTCGACGCGACGCGAGCCTCCGAGACCGACACCGACGCCACATCGGGCGCCACCGAAACCGACCCTGATCCGTCGACGCTGAGCGTCGCGGGCGTGCTCGCGTCGGCGAGCGCCGCCGGCGCGAGGATCAGCAGCCCGGCCACCGCAGCAGCCGCAATCCGCACAGGCATGGCTTCCCCTTCGATCGAATCGACAATACTGAACGCTCTACGTTCAAAACCGGCTGTGGTCACACGCCCGCTCGGCGGGTAACGCGAGGGTCACACGCCGATCTGATAGCGCACCGGTTCGCGCGCACCCGTGGCGGCTGAGCGGACGACCGCGTCGCACACGACCGCGGCGCGGTATCCGTCCTCGAAGTCGGCACCGTGCGGGCCGACCTCGCCGTCCTGCGCGATCGCCGCCAGCAGATGCTGCAGCTCGTGCACGAACGTGTGCTCGTAGCCGATGATGTGGCCCGGCGGCCACCACCACGACATGAAGGGATGCTCGGGCTCGGTCACCAGCATCCGCTGGAAGCCCGCACGCCCCGCGTCCCCGAGCGCCACCTGCAGCTCGTTGAGGCGCTCGAGCTCGAACGCGACCGAGCCGCGCGCGCCGTTCACCTCGAAGCAGAGCTGGTTGCGGCGCCCTGGGCACAGACGCGATGCCTCGAGCGTGCCGGTCGCTCCCGACGCGAACTCCAGCACCGCGGCGAACGCGTCGTCGACGTCGACCCCATGCCCGCGACGCTCGCCCACGAAGGTGCGCGTCACGCCACTCACGGCGACCGGCTCGCCGACGAGGTAGCGCCCGAGGTCGACGATGTGGGAGCCGAGGTCGCCGAGCGCGCCCGTTCCCGCCTGCGAGCGATCGAATCGCCAGGTCATGAGGTCCGCGTCGAGGCCCCACGACTGGAGATAGCGTGCACGGAAATGGCGCAGCTCCCCGAGCTCGCCGGCGGCGATCATCTCGCGCGCGAGCCGGACGGCGGGAACGAACCGGTAGTTGAAGGCGCACATGTGCTTGACGCCGGCGGCGGCGACCGTCTGCCAGATCTCGTAGCTCTCCCGCGCGTCGCGCCCGAGCGGCTTCTCGCAGATCACGTGCTTGCCCGCCCGCGCGGCGGCGATTGTCGGCTCGCCGTGCATGGCGTTGGGCCCCGCGTTGTCGAACAGCCCAACGCGTGCGTCCTCGACGAGCGAGCGCCAGTCGCGCGCCGCCCGCGCGAACCCGAAGCGATCTGCCGCCTCTGCCACCGCGTCCGCGTCACGCCCCGCGAGCGCGACCAGCTCGGGGCGCAGCGGCGGCGGCCAGGTCATGTAGGCAAGCGTCCGGTACGCGTTGGCATGGGCCCTGCCCATGAACGCGTACCCGAGCATGCCGACCCCGATCGCGGGGATCTCCGAGCCACCGTGAACGCGACTATCCACCACGTCAGCCTCCGAGCTCAAGGAGCCGCCGGCTCGAACTTGCGAGTGATCTCGGCGCGCCGCTTTGCCGCCTCGACCGCATCAGTCAGCGTGTCGATGTCGTACACGCCGTAGTGGCGGCGGCCGTTGATGAAGAACGTCGGGGTCCCGGACACGCCGCTCTCGTCCGCGCTGGCGACATCCTCTTCGATGCGCAGCGCGTACTCGCGCCGGCGCAACTCGTCCATGAACCGCTCCACGTCGAGCCCGAGCCGGCGCGCGTACGCCGCCAGCTCCCTCAGGCTCACGGGGCCCTGGTGCTCGAGCAGCAGGTCGGCCATCTCCCAGAAGCGACCCTGGGCGGCGGACGCCTCGGACGCCTCCGCGCCGAGCTGGGCGCTGGTGTGCACGTCGTTGAGCGGCAGGTGGCGCCAGACGTAGCGCACGTCGGCGCCGCGGGCGGCGAGCAGCTCGCGGATCACCTGCTCGGCCATGCCGCAGTACTCGCACTCGAAGTCGCCGTATTCGACGAGCGTCACCGGGGCGCCCTCGGAACCGCGAATGTGGTCCCGAGCGGGGTCGACCTCCTCGGACAGATCGAGGATGTCCTCAGCGGTGCGCGCCAGCTGGCGGGCGCGGAAGCCCGCCGGCAGCCGCTGGATCGCCCGCATCGCCGCCCACGCGGCGACCGGTGCGAGCACCACGGACGCGAGCGCGCCGAGCTTGGCCTCGGCGAGGTGCTGCCCGTGGAAGGCGAGGCTCGAGATGAGCAGCGAGACGGTGAACCCGACACCGGCGCAGGCTCCGCCTGCGAGCTGGACGGGCGCGCTCACCAGCGCCCGCGGGCCGCGCAGCGCCGGGCGCGACGCGAGCCACGAGCCGGCCGCGATCCCGGCCGGCTTGCCGACGACATAGCCGATCGCGATCCCCAACGTGATCGGCGAGCCGATCGCATCGCCGAGCAGCCCGCCGGAAACGTGCACGCCCGCGTTGGCGAGCGCGAACAGCGGCACGATCACGTAGCTCGTCCACGGGTGCAGCGCGTACTGCAGGCGCTCGTTGGGCGAGATCGCCGACAGCAGCCCCTGCTGGGCGCTGCGCGCGAGCTCCACCGTCGGCTGCTCGCGGAACGAGCGCGCGAGCGCGGTCGCCCGCTCGAGGTCCTCGCGGCTCGGCGGATAGGCGCTCGTCGCCAGGCCGATCGCGAGCCCGGAGATGACCGGGTCGATCCCGGACTCGAACATCGCGACCCAGATCCCGACCGCGACCGCCACCGACAGCGGCCCGCGCCCGAACGGCGCGTAGCGCAGCGCCAGCAGGACGCCGAACAGCGCGATCGCGACCATCAGCGCGGGCACCGAGACGTGCTGCGTGTACACGGCCGCGATCACGAGCAGCGCCGTGAGATCGTCGATGACCGCCACCGACAGCAGGAACACGCGCAACCGTGTCGCCGAGCGCGGCGCCAGCAGCGCCACGACCGCGAGCGCGAACGCGGTGTCGGTCGACATCGCCGTGCCCCAGCCATGGGCGCCCGGTCCACCGGCGTTGAAGGCGAGGTAGATCGCGACCGGCACGAGGATCCCGCCGATCGCCGCGAACACGGGGACCGCGAGCCGCCGGCGCTCGCGCAGCTCGCCGAGATCTAGCTGGCGCTTGGCCTCGAGCCCGACGACGAGGAAGAACAGGGTCATGAGCCCCTCGTTGACCCAGTGACGGAGGTCCGTGGCGATGCCGGCAGCGCCGATCCGGATCTCCAGCTTGGTGCTCCACAGCGCGTCGTAGCTGTGAGAAATGGGCGAGTTCGCCCACACGAGCGCGATCACGGTGCCCGCCAGCATCGCGATCGCCCCGCCGGTCTCGGTGCTCAGGTAATTGCGTACGGGCGCCGCGAGGTTGCGCGCCCACGCGGTCGCCCCACTGTTCGCGACCGACCGCCGCACGTCCCCCGGCGGCTCCCCCGCCCGCTGCTCGATCGCCTGCTCGCCTGCGCTCATCCCGGCCTGAGGATTCCCGATTTCTCTCCAGCGCGCGCCGATCCCAGCGCGTGGCGGTTCGATCAGCGCAAGGTCGACCGTGCGGGCGCGCGGCTCAATGTCATGCGCGAAGCGCCGATAATCCCTCCGTGCCCCATTCGATGATCGCCAGGCTGCGCGGGGTCGCGCTCGCGATCGCATGCGCGTGCGCCTGCCTCGCGCTCACGGCGGGGCCGGCGGCCGCGGGGGTCGCGAATGCCGGAATCCCGGGTGCGCCCGCCGGCGATCCGCTCGCGGGGCTGCCCTGGAGCATCTATACCGGCACGCTCGACGGCGTCTACCCGGCCTACCAGGCGGCCCGAGGGCGCAACCGGCAGCTGCTCGCGAAGATCGCCCTCGTCTCGAGCGTCCACTGGTTTGGCGCTTGGGACACCGACGGCACCGCCGGGACCGTCGCCCACAGCTTCATCGAGCAGAGCACCGACGGTAACCCCGACGCGCTCACCCAGATCGCGGTGTTCCGGCTGGATCCCTGGGAGCAGCAGGCATGCAGCGCACTGCCCGACGCCGCCCAGCAGGCCGGCTACCGCACCTGGATCAACAACTTCGCGGCCGGCATCGGGGACTCCCGGGTGATGCTCATCCTGCAGCCCGACCTGCCGTTCGCGCTCTGCGCGCCCGGCCATTCGCTGCTGGCGCTGCAGATGGTCGCCTACGCGGCGCGGGTGTTCGACGCGCTCCCGTACACGACCGTCTACATCGACGCGGGCGCCGGCGACTGGGAGTCGGTCTCGCAGGCCGCCTGGCTGTTGGAGAACGCCGGCGTGCGCTACGCTCGCGGCTTCGCGCTCAACGACACACACTCCGACAGCACCGGCAACGAGCTCGCGTACGGAGCCCAGGTGTCCAGAGCGCTCGGCGCGGCACACATCCCCGGCCGGCACTTCGTGATCAACACCGCGCAGAACGGTGCGCCCTACCTGTTCTACGAGTACCCCGGCGACAGGGCGGACCCGTCGCCGTGCGCGACCCGGCAGTCCCACATGTGCCTGACGCTCGGGATCCCGCCGACCACCGACACGGCCGATCCGCGCTGGGGCCTCGCGCCGAACCGGCGGGCGATCGCCGCGAGCCTCGCCGACGCGTACGTCTGGGTCAGCCGCCCGTGGCTGGACTACGGGTCCTACCCGTTCGATCTCCCGCGGGCACTCGCGATCGCCGCGACGACACCGTTCTGAGCAGCGGCGGCAGCGCGGGTTGCGGCCCGCGGGCCGCAACCCTCGGCAGGGCGGACAGCCCCCCGCGTCCGTCCGCAGGTTCTCGCCCTCGAGAAGTTCAAAGGGCAGTTCTACATCTGCGTGTACGGAACCTACCGACACCGCTGATCGCAACGCAGACGCTGTGATCGAGCACGCGCGTCTGCTGCGAGACCCTAGGCTTGTCGGTGATGACGTCACCGCCCCGGATCGCCGTCGTCGGCTCCGCGAACATCGATCTCGTCGCGCGATGCGAGCGGTTGCCGCGTCCCGGCGAGACGCTGACCGATGCGGTGTTCGAGCGATTCCCGGGTGGCAAGGGTGCCAACCAGGCGGTAGCGGCGGCGCGTCTGGGGGCCAGCGTCGCGTTCAGCGGACGGATCGGGCGCGATGACTTCACGCTTCGCTCGCTCGCGCGGGAGGGGGTCGACGTGAGCGACGTCGTCCGCGACGAGGGCGAAAGCGGCGTGGCGTTGATCCTCGTCGACGCTGCCGGCGAGAACGTGATCGTTGTCGCGCCCGGCGCCAATCGCAGGCTCGCGGCGGCGGACGTGCACGTCGGCAATGCAGACGCCGTCATCTGCCAGCTCGAGATCCCGAACGAGGCGATCGCCGCGGCGACGAAGGATGCGCGCTTTTTCTGCCTTAACGCCGCGCCTGCCCGCGGGCCGCTTCAATTCGCGCCGGACCTGCTCGTCGTCAACCGCTACGAGTACGAGGTCGTTGGCGAGTACCGGGGCCTCGTTGCGCTCACGCTCGGCGCCGAGGGCGCGGTGTTGCTACAGGACGGGGCCGAGGTCGCGCACGCTCGGCCGCCGCGCGTGACGGCCGTCGACGGCACCGCCGCAGGCGATGCGTTCTGCGCGGCCCTCGTCGTCGGGCTCGTCGAGGGCAGGGATCGCATGCGGGCGCTCGCGCGCGCCTGCGCCGCCGGGGCGTTGGCGGTCTCCCGCTCGGGCGCGCAGCCTTCGCTCCCCACCACCGCCGAGTTGGATGCGATCATGTGCGAGTGACGGGCCGCGCGCGTGGACGGTCAATGCACGGCGCGCCGAGGTATGCGAGCGACTCGTTGACGGCGTCGATGTCGAACGCAGCGGCGTCGAATTCGGAAGCATCCTCCAGGCCCAGCGACTCGAGCATGTCCGCATGCTCCGCGTCGGTGGGATCGGCGAGCACATCTCGCAGGTGCGAGTAACCCCATGCTCCACCGCAGTCCTCGGGCGGGCACGCACTCTTGCCGGCCACGCACACCGGGTACAGCTCGTCAGGTCTCGCCCTGAGGATCTTCTCGAGTACGATCGCGTGCTCCCAGCCGTCGCCGAAGTCGTACGTGTAGCGGACCCGCTCCCCTGGCTCGGAAAGGAGCTGCGCCAGCGCCGCTCTCCGCTCGTCGCGATGCCCGAGCCCGGGATCACGCACACCGTATTGGTCCGTCCGGGTTGAGAACACGTGCAGGTGGCCGTCATGCCACCCCATCGCGGCTTGAATCACCTCGTGCAAGCGGTCGAGGCGCATGTCGCCCGGGACGAGCAGACGCCGCCACACCAGCGGCTTGGAGACCCCGAGCAGCCTGATCTTCAACTGGAGGACCGTCGGTCGCCGATCGCGTGCTGCGCTCATGTCGCTCCTCCCATCGTCTCAGCGAGACCAACTGTCCGCGTCGACGCTACAGCGTGGTCCGGACTGAATCGCAGGCTCGACCGGGAGGCTGCTTCCGGAGATCGGCGAGGCGGCGCGCCTACCGCTCGAGCTCGTCCCCGTGCTCCACGTCCCGGGCTCCCGCTCCTCGCGGCGCTCGGGACAGCTCGCTGGCCGGCGGGTCCTCGCCCGATCCGTCCGCCGGCCCAGGACCGGGCGCGGATCCAGGAGGATCACTCGTCACCGACGGATCGTAACTCCCTTCTGCGCGTCGATCGCCGGCCGCGGCGCGCGAGGAACGTCGCCTCCTCGCGTCCCAGGGGCGTCGCCGGCGGCTCCCCGTGCAGGTACTCGGCCGCGATCGCGCCCCAGTCCGCGCCCGCCCGCAGCTGCATGAGCACGAGCGCGACGACGTGATGCATCCGCCGGATCAGGACGGCGTCGGGCGGCAGCGTGAACTGGTTGACCTGTGCCCTCCCCGCCGCACGCTCCTGCGGCTCGGAGCGCTCGTGGTCCCGCCGCCGCTGACGCTCGTGGTGCTCGTCGGATGCGAATCTGTGCTCGCCGGAGATCGCGTACCAACGGGTCGCCATCCGCATCAACCGCAGCGCGAACGTCGCATCGACGGCGTCCGCCCGCTCCGCCGGGAGGTACCCGCCCGCCTGTAGCGCGGCCTTGCACGCCTCTGCATCGCGCTCACGGACCGCGCGCGCGAGCGCCCGTTCGGCGCTGACGCGGGCGCGATCGACGTCCCGGAGCAGGCCATAGTCCAGGAAGCAGACCCGCCCGTCGTCGCACAACAGGTAGTTACCCGGGTGCGGGTCCCCGAGCGCGATCCGGTCGCGGTACAGCAATCCGAAGAAGAACCTGAACACGATCTCGCCGTAGCGGTCGCGCACCGCCTCGGACGCGCCGCGCACCGCCTCGAAGCGCTCCCCCTCCACGTACTCGGTGATCAGGACGCGACGGGTGCTCAGATCCAGGCGCACGCGGGGCACGCGCGCGAACGGGTGCCCGCGCAGAATCCGCTCGACGCGGCGCTGGCTCTGCGCCTCTAGCTCGTAGTCGAGCTCCTCGGCGACGCGCTCGCGCAATTCGACGGCGAGCGCACGGGCATCGAGGCCGGGGGCGAGGCGCTTGACGAGGGGCAGCAGCAGCATCGCGTTGCGCAGATCGGTCTCAACGGCCTCGGCGACTCCCGGGTACTGGATCTTTACGGCCACGTCCTGGCCGTCGAGGGTCGTGGCACGGTGCACCTGGCCGATCGAGGCTGCCGCGATGGCCTGCTCGTCGAAGTCGGAGAACACGCGCTTCAGCGGTCCGCCGAGCTCGCTGCGCAGCAACCGTTCGAGGTCGGTGAACGCCACCGGCGCGATGTCATCGCGAAGCTCGGCGAGCTTGCGTTGCAGGAGCTCGCGCTGGTCCTCGGGCAGGCCGTCGAGGTCGGTGAGCGAAAGCATCTGCCCGACCTTCATCGCCGCGCCGCGCATCTGGCCGAGCTGCTCGACGAGCTGCTCGACGATCGCCGTGGTCCGCTCGCTCTTCGCCGCCGCCGCCCGCTCGGGCGTGCGCACGCGGTTGGCTGTGCGCATCCCGGCCCAGCGCAGACTCTGCCCGGTCACGAGCCCGCCGACGCGCGCGGTCCGCGCGATCCGGCCGGTCGGCAGCTTCCCGGCCTCGCGCGGCTCTTCCTGCGCCTCGCCCGTTGAGTCCTGCGCCTCGCGTGCATCCTCAGCCTCTGCGCTCACGTCATCGAGCCTACCGGGCGCGATCATGGATTACCCGTTGTCAAGGCGCGGCTGCTTGCTGCCGAGAACCTCAGATGGAGCGGCCCCGGCCGTCGACGGCGACAATGGACCGTCGCGGTGAGCTCGCCGTCGATGAAGAACGTCAACCGCACGCGAAGGGCGCGGACTAGCAAAGATGTCAGAGGTCTACGTTGCACGGCAGCCGATCTTCAACCGCAACATGCGGGTCGCCGGCTACGAGCTGCTATTCCGTGACGCCGACGGCAACCGGGCCGCCGACGAGGACGATACGGCGGCGACCGAGGTCGTCCTCAACGCGCTGACTGAGATCGGGCTCAAGCAGATCGTGGGGGCGCGCGAGGCGTGGATCCGCGTCTCCCCGTCGCTCATCAACGACGGCGTCGTGGACCTGTTGCCGCAACGCGCGGTGCTCGAGATACCCGCCGTGGACGTCACCGACTACGAGTTGATCAACACCGTCGACGAGCTCAAACGGCGCGGGAGCCTCGTCGCGCTCGATCGCTTCCGCTACTCGCCCGAGGCCGAGCCGCTGCTGGCGCTCGTGGATTTCGTCAAGCTCGACCTGGTCGAGCTCGGTCGCGGGCAGCTGCGCAGGCAGGCGGCCCGGTGCAAGCGGGTGGGTCTGACGCTGCTTGCGAGCAGGGTGGAGAACCGCGCCGACCACGCCGCCTGCAAGGAGGCCGGCTGCCACCTGTTCCAGGGCTACTTCTTCTGCCGGCCCGAGATCATGCATTCGCAGCGCATCGACGCCAGCCGCTTGGCGGTGCTCGACCTGCTGGCGGTCCTGCAGGATCCCCGGGTTCAGATCGAGGAGCTCGAGACGCGGATTGCGCTGGACGTCGGCCTCAGCGTGCGGCTGCTCAAGTACATCAACTCGGCCTACTTCGGGCTGCGCCAGCCGGTGCGCTCGATCGCGCACGCGCTTGCTCTGCTCGGGATCGACCGCCTGCGGCCGTGGGCGGCGATGACGCTGTTCGCAAGTGTCGAGGACAAGCCGACCGAGCTGACGATCACGGCGCTCGCCCGTGCACGCTTCTGTGAGCTGGTCGCCGAGCAGCGCGGCCTGTCGGACACGAGCGAGTCGTTCATGGTCGGCCTGTTCACGGTGCTCGACGCGCTGTTCGATCTTCCGATCGACGAGGCGGTCGCGAGCCTCCCGCTCGCGCAGGAGGCCCGCGACGCGCTCGTGCAGCACGCAGGTCCGCTGGGGGACGCCCTCGAGTGCCTGATCGCGCTCGAGACCGCCGACTTCGCGCGGGCCGAAGCGATCCTGCCCACGGCGGGATCGCTGTACATGTCCGCGATCAGCTGGGCGGACGAGACGGCTGAGCCCCTGTTCGGCTAGTAGTCGACGACCCTAACCGCGGCCGTCATACGGGGACGGCGATCGGCCGCTGGTATTCCTCGTCGGTCAACGGGCTGGACAGGATGAAGTCGGCGGTCGCGCGGTTGCACGCCGTCGGCACGTTGCAGACGACGGCGATGCGCAGCAGCGCCTTGACGTCCGGGTCATGCGGCTGAGGCTCCAGCGGGTCCCAGAAGAACACCAGGACGTCGATCCGCCCCTCCGCGATCGCGGCGCCGACCTGCTGGTCGCCGCCGAGCGGTCCGCTCAGGAACCGCCGGATGTTCAGATCCAGCTCGCGCGCCAGCAGCGAACCGGTCGTACCGGTCGCGGACAGCTCGTGAGTGGCGAGCGTGTCACGGTTGTAACGCGCCCATTCGAGCATCTCTGCCTTGCAATTGTCATGCGCGATCAGCGCGATCCGCTTTCGACGCGGCATGAAGTCGAGCATATCGTTCATGTGCTTCACCTCTCTGTAGTGTGATGCCAGTGCGGTGTGATCACCTGGTTCTCCGGCCTAATGGGCGGGCGCCAGCTCGATTTCGACCGCCGGTGAATCGCAGCGATCGAAGTCGCACACATACGGCCGGCCGTCTGCACCGATATGGAAGTGGACGGTGTCAGTGCTCGGCGTCGAGTCCCGGCGCGTCGCGGGCCAGCTTCGGGTGTCATCGCTATGTGTCATGGGTTTCGCTCCCCTGTTCATGGAGCCGCGCGCCGACGGGTGGAGCTCCCGGTGAGCATCACCGGTCGATCCACTTCGGCGTACGACCCCGTTCAGGCTTGTGCGCATCTTGCATACAAGCACTACATCTAATATAGCGGCCCATGTCAGCGGCACTTAAACCGGCCGCCGCCGAACCCTCGAAATCGGCTGCTCAGCGCGCATACTCCTACGTCAAGGAGAGGCTCCTCAACGGCCGCTACGCGAGCGGGATGCTGCTGAGCGAGAACGAGCTCGCGCGCCAGCTGGGGATCAGCCGCACCCCCGTGCGCCAGGCGTTCCTGCAACTGGAGGCCGAGGAGCTGCTGGAGCTCTACCCGCGGCGCGGCGCCCTCGTCAGGCCGCTGTCGGCCGCCGATGCCGACGACGTCCTGGAGGCGCGCCTGCTGATCGAGACGCACTGCGCACGCCGCGCCTGCGGGCGCGGCGCCCAGCTGGCGGCGACTCTACGTGAGTCGATCGACGCCCAGGAGCGCGCGCTCCAGGACGGCGGCGCGGGCTTCATCGCCGCCGACCGCGCCTTTCACCGCGCGATCGTCGCCGCGAACGGCAACACGATCCTGATCCATCAGTACGACGCGCTGCGCGATCGCCAACAGCGCATGCTCGCAGCCGTGCTCGCCCGCGATCCGTCCTCCCGCACCTCACAGTACGTGCAGGAGCACCGTGAGATCGCAGCCGCCCTGGAGCGCGGCGACGCGGACGCCGCCGCCGGGCTGATCACCGAGCACGTGCTGGGTGCCTACAAGGGCGCGCCGAGCCCGCGCTTCTGACCCTCGACGCCCTCCGGCACGAGCCTCGATCGGCCAGACCGGCAGGCTGGTGATCGGAGGCGACTCGGCCGGAGATCTGATCGCCCCGGACGACCACGAGCGTCAGCTCCACGCAACACTCTGGCCGAGGCTGGCCACGGCGCCCCCGCCTCGACCCGTGTCACTGTGCAGAGCGAGTGATGCGGTGGACGAACAGGCCGTCATGCTCTTCGCCGTCGAGCTGTAGATCGCTGACAGCTTCCCTCACACCCGGGAAGTCTGGGTGCGCGTAGTCGTCCAGGACCACCCACGCCCCATCCCGGAGAGCGGGCCGCCACGCCTCCAGCTCTCGGATCGTGTCTGCTCGCTCGTGTGTAGTATCGACATACAAGAGGTCAACCGGTCGATGCGTCTGTGGGCCGCTGTCCCCTCGCTCGACGACGAACGTCACCCGTCGGCGCACGTGCTCGGGCACGATCTGCAGGTATTGCTGCGGCTCAGGGCGCTCGAACGGGTCGTAGCTGATCACCTCGCGTTGTGGGTTGGCGAGCGCCAGCGAGATCGCCGTCCATCCCTGCGCGGTGCCGAGCTCCACCACCAGCCGGCCGTCCCCGGCGAGGTTGAGGATCGTTGCCAGCTTCCACGGTCTGGTGGCCGACACCCGCCCGAACTCGTCGCCCAGTTGGGCACCGAGCCGCCACGCGCGCCACTGGAAGCGCGCCACTCGCCACGGCAGGCGCCGGAGCGCCCATAGGAACCAAAGGTCTCGCCGAAGTGCTCGTGCACGGTCGCGTGTGGTCGGCGACCGTGCCAGGAGACGTGCGCTGAGGTTCGGTGGCACAGCGTCGCGAGACTACCGCTTCGTTGGGGGACTTTCGAAGTTGCTCCCTCGCCGTCCCGCGTCGCGCCCTGCGGGAACGACCTCCCAGGTCTGATCGCGCCGCTCATGTCTCACTCCAGGCCGCCCGTAGCGACCACACGCTCGGCCCCGTGTCGCTCGCCGCCCCGTTTGGCGTCCGGGTGGGTCGGGCACAATTGAAGCCCATGACCTCGGGCTTCCCTGGAACCACGCCGCTGGCCGGCCTGCGGGCCGGCCTTGACGATTCCCGACTCGGGGCATTTCCGCAACGCGACGGGCGGACGCTGTTCCGGGTGTGGGCGCCGACGGCCGCGACCGTCGCGATCGACATGGACGATTGCCAGATCAAGCTGAATCCGACGGCCGCCGGCGTGTTCGAGGGGAGGCTCCCGGCGTCGGCGGGCGAGGACTACACGTTCGTCCTCGACGGCGCCGAGCGGCTGCCCGACCCGTGCTCGCGCTGTCAGCCGCTCGGGCTGGACGGGCCCTCGCGGATCGTCGATCCAGCGGCGCTCGCCGCCCGTGAGCCGCACTGGCACGGGGTACCGCTCGCACAGCTCGTCATCTACGAGCTGCACGTCGGGACCTTCTCGCCGTCGGGGCGCTTCGACGGCGTGATCGCGCGGCTGCCCGAGCTGCGCGAGCTGGGCGTGACCGCGATCGAGGTGATGCCGATCGCCACCTTCGACGGCGGCCGCGGCTGGGGTTACGACGGCCTCTACACGTACGCGCCGCACCACGCGTACGGAGGACCGGAGGGCTTCGCCGAGCTCGTGCGTGCCGCGCACCGCGAGGGCCTCGGCGTGATCCTCGACGTCGTCTACAACCACCTCGGGATCGGGGCCGACAAGCTCGCGGCATTCGGCCCCTACCAGACCTCCCGCAACGCGACGTTCTGGGGTGAGACGCTCGACTTCTCGCAACCGGCCGTGCGGGAATGGGCGATCCAGAACGCCGAGATGTGGGTGCGCGACTATCACGTCGACGGGCTGCGCCTCGATGCCGTGCACGCGATCGCGGACGACTCGCGGCCGCATGTCCTCGCCGAGCTCGCCGCGCGAGTGAAGGCGATCGATCCGCACGCGCTCGTGATCTCCGAGATGGCGATCGGGGACCACCGGCCGATCGAGCAGTGGGGGCACGACGCCCAGTGGAGCGATGCTCTGCATCACGCTGTGCACGTGCTGCTCACCGGCGAGCACGACGGCTACTACGCCCGGTACGGCCGCGTCTGGGACCTCGCGTACGAGCTGCAGCGCCCCGAGCGCCGCCGGCTCGTCGTGTGCGCCCAGAATCACGACCAGGTCGGCAACCGCGCGTTCGGCGACCGGCTGCACGGCCGGGACCTGCGCTTGGCGGCGTTCTGCGCGATCCTCTCACCCTCTACGCCGCTGCTGTTCGCCGGCGAGGAGTACGACGAGCCCAACCCGTTCCAGTACTTCGCGGATCACCCCGACCCCGAGATCGCGCGCAGGACGCGGGAGGGCCGGCGCGACGAGTTCAAGGACTTCCCCCAGTTCGAGGCGCGGGATATCCCCGATCCGCAGGACCCGGCGACGTTCGAGCGCTCCAAGCTCGACCCGAGCCGTGGCGACGGCGCCCACCGCGCGTACTACAAATGGCTTCTGGCGCTGCGCCGGACGCTCGGCGACGCGCCGGCTCAGATCCTCGAGGTCGACGAGCAGCGGCGCGTGCTGCGCTTCCGACGCGGCGACGTGGAGCTGATCGCGAACTTCTCCGACAGCGAGCAGGATGGCGTCCCACCGCGCAGCGGCATGGTGTGGCGATGAGCACCGTGCAGTCGGCGGTGCGCCAGGTCGGGGAGGCGGAGGGCGCCGTTCGCACCGTGCGCGCCACCTACCGCCTGCAGCTGACCGTGGACTTCGATTTCGAGCGCGCTCGCGCGACCGTGCCCTACCTGCGGGAGCTCGGGATCAGCCATCTCTACCTTTCGCCGATCATGCGCGCCCGCAAGGGCTCGTCGCACGGCTACGACGTGACCGATCCGACCGCCATCTCCGAGGAGCTCGGCGGCGAGGAGGCCTTCCGGCGCCTTGCGCACGCCGTCCACAAGGCCGGCATGGGCGTGATCGTCGACTTCGTTCCCAACCACATGGCGGTGTCCGACGAGAACCGCTACTGGTCTGATCCGCAGCTGCGCCGGACGTTCTTCGACGTCGAGCCACGTGGCAAGTGGCACCGGCGCTTCTTCACGATCGACGATCTTGCCGGTGTGCGGGTCGAGGATCCGGAGGTGTTCGAGGAGACGCATCGCACGATCCTGGCGCTCGTGCGCGAGGGACTCATCGACGGCCTGCGGATCGACCACATCGACGGGCTCGCGGATCCCGCCGGCTATCTGCGGCGTCTGCGTGACCGCGGCGTGCGCCTCGTCTGGGTGGAGAAGATCCTCGAGCTCGGCGAGCAGTTGCGCGACTGGCCGGTGCAGGGCACGACCGGCTACGAGTTCGCCAACGACGCGACGGCGCTGTTCATCGACCCCGACGGCGAGCAGCCGCTCACCGACCTCTACGCCGAGCTGACCGGCGCGCGCGAGAGCTTCGAGCAGGTGGCGGCGCAGGCCAAGCTCGAGCAGACCGACGGCCCGTTCTCGCCGGAGATCACGAAGCTGCGCTCGCTATACGACCACCCGCAGCTGGAGGTCGCGGTCTCCTCGCTGCCGGTCTACCGGACCTACGTGCAGCCATACGAGGGTGCCGTCGCGCAGGCCGACCGTGAGCTGCTCGCCTCGCTGCCCGAGGATCTGCGCCGCGTGCTGACGCTCGAGGCGCCCGGTCACGAGGAGTTCGTCGTCCGCTTCCAGCAGACGACCGGCGCCGTGATGGCGAAGGGCGTCGAGGACACCGCGTTCTACCGCTATCTGCGTCTGGTCGCGCTCAACGAGGTCGGGGGCAACCCGGGACGCTTCTCGATGCCCGCCGATGCGTTCCACCGCGCGAACCTGGAGCGGGCCGAGCGCTTACCGCGTCAGCTGCTCGCCTCGCAGACGCACGACACCAAGCGCAGCGGCGACGTCCGCGCACGGATCGGCGCGCTGGCGAGCTTTGCGCGGGAATGGGCGACGCTCGTGCGCCTGTGGCGCGAGTGCAATGTGGCGCTGCGCGATGGGCCGGGGCCGGATGTCAACGAGGAGTACCTGATCTACCAGACGTTGATCGGTTCCTGGCCGATCGAGCGGGAGCGGATCACGGCGTACCTGGAGAAGGCGCTGCGCGAGGCGGGCATCAACACAGGCTGGGCGCAGCGCAACGAGGCGTGGGAGCGGTCGGTGCTCGCGTTCGCCTCCGGCCTATACGAGCACGAGCCGTTCCTCTCCACCTTCGAGCCGTTCGCCGGCAAGGTCGTGATCGCCGGCGACAACGCCGCGCTCGGCGCGCTGCTGCTGCGGCTCACCTCCCCGGGCGTCCCCGACATCTACGGGGGCGACGAGCTGTGGTCGCTCGAGCTGGTCGACCCCGACAACCGCCGGCCAGTCGACTGGGACGGCCTGCACGCGGCCCTGCGGATCGTCGCCCGCGCCGAGACCGAGATCCACGATGGACCGCTGGTGGACCGCGGCGTCGTCGGTGAGGGCGCCCAGCCGCTGCACCACACCCGCAAGCTCCATCTGATCCACCAGGTGCTCTCGCTCCGCGCCCGCCGCCCCAAGCCGTTCGCCGGCTCCTACGAGCCGCTGCCGGCGCCCGCAGACGTGTGCGCGTTCACCCGCGCGGGCGAGATCGCGGTCGCTGTCGGGCTGAGACCCGACAGCGCCGTCGAGGCGGTCGCGCTGCCCAGCTCGGGCTGGCGCGAGCTGCTCGCCGATCCCGCCGGCACGGCGCCGATCCGGCTGCTCGAGCGGGGCTGACGGGCGCTCGCTCAGCGGTCGGTCGGGCGTTTTCAGCGGTCGGTCGGGCGTTTTCAGCGGTCGAGCGCGGATGGCTTCTCGGCGACGAGCCCGACGCGGCGGCCCTCGCCGCCGAACGGCTGATCCCAGTGCTGCTCGCGGACGATCGTCATGCCGGGCAGCGCGGAGCGCACCCGCGCGACGGTGAGAGCGTGAGGCTCGGTCGGCGTCGGGGCGTGGTCGACGTCGAACAGGAGAATGAGCGTGCCGCCGGTGCGCAGGATCCGTCGCGTCTCCTCGAGCATCCGCTCGGGATCATCGACGTGATCGAGGCTGTTGCGGGCGAGCACGACATCGACGCTTCCGCTCACGAGGGGGATGCGCTCGGCCCCTGTCGACAGGTAGAGCGCCGGTGAGTCCGGCAGCAGCAGCCCGTGCTCACGGAAGCGCTCCGCGAGCGGGTCGACGCCGATGCTGATGCGCGCCGGGCACGCGTCCGGGAACCCGAGCGGCCCGGGACCGACATCGACGACGACCTTTCCCTCGAAGAACCCCGGACCGTCCAGCGCGGCCTCCTCGATGATCCGCCGCACCTCGGCCCGCGCCTGCTGCCAGCGCCGGCCCAGGTAGGTCGGCTCGACCGGCTCCCCGTCGAGGAACCTCGGGGCGTCGCCGGGGTTGAAGCCCCCGGCGCGGAGCACGGGGTCCCAATGGGTGAGCCACCAGCGAAGCTCGGCGTCGTGCTTGGCGGCGACGGAGCCGCGCGCGCGCTGCGGCCTCGGGATCGCCCCGCGGATGCGTTCGACGATGGCCATGGGTGCTCGGGCACGATAGCCCGTGTCTCATCGAGGCGCCGGGGCGCCGGGCGACGGGGGCGCCGATGGCGGAGGCCGGGCCGCGCGGACGCCGGTGGCGGAGGCCCAGGGGGCGCCGGTGGCGGAGGCCCAGGCGGCGCGGACGCTGGTGGCGGAGGCCCAGGCGGCGCCGGTGGCGGAGGCCCAGGCAGCGCCGGTGGCGGAGGCCCAGGCGGCGCTGGTGGCGGAGGCCCAGGCGGCGCCGGTGGCGGAGGCCCCGGGGACGCCGGTGGCGGAGGCCCGGGCGGCGGGGGCCACTCGATTAGGGCGAACTGGCGGCGGAGCTTCTCGCCGCGCTCGGGGTTCAGCGACGCGACCCACGCGATGCGTCCGCGCAGGTGGGCCTCCAGGTCGGGCACGCCAGCGCGGTTCTGGCTCTCGGGCCCGTGGCGCGCGGCGTTGTGCAGGCTCGCCCTGAGCCGGTCGTACTCGGCGCGCGCGATGTTCGGGCGGACGTTGACGACCACGCCGCACACGGACTGCCGGGCGGCGGCGCTGCGCAGCGCCGACTTGCGCGGATGCAGCGTAAAACCCTCCTCGCGAACGATCGTCGCGACGAGCGCGGGGAGCCCCGCGGCACGGCCGAGCAGCCGGGCGGGTCCGGAGAACATGAGGTCATCGGCGTAGCGGGAGTAGCGGATACCGCTCGCTGCCGCGAGGCCGCTGAGGCGACGGTCGAGCCGGAACGCCGCGAGGTTCGCCAGCGCCGGTGAGGTCGGGGCGCCCTGCGGGAGGTGGGGGGTCGCGAGCAGGCGACCAAACCAGAACCGCTCCGCGAGGAGCTGTGGTTGATCTTGCATCGCCGTCACTGCCTGCCTGACATGCGCCGGCACCGTGTTCGTGCAGAGGCCGGTGAGGACGTGCGCGACCGCGTCGGCGTAGCCCGCGGCGCGGAGGATCCCGTAGACCCGCCCGGCGCTGATCGACGCGAAGAAGTCCTTCAGGTCCAGGCGCAGCAGGGCGTCCCGGCCCGTGTGCACCCGCGCGTGCGTGATCACCGAGCGCCCCCGGGTGAAGCCGTGGGCAGCGTCGTGGACGGGGATCTCGTCGAGGATCTCGTGCAGCAGCCACCGCTGGATCTCCATCAGGCGTGCCTTCGGCACCTCGATCACGCGCGGCAGGCCGCCGCGGCGCGGCGCCGTCCGGTAGCGGTAGTTGCGCAGCCGCTCGGCGGCGACCGTGCATTCGAGGCTGCGCACGTCGGCGAGCCACGCGAGTTGCCCCGGACTGAGCTCCAGCCGCTCGGCGAGTGCCGCCACGGAGTCGATCGAGGTGACCGGCCAGCGGCGGCGTTCGGGTCGGTTCGCCTCGCCTGAGCGTGGTGGTCGCGAACCTCCCCGAGCCCGCCGGCCGAGCGTCCGCAGGATCCGCGGCGGCTCGGGTTCGTCGGGGGCGGCAGCGGCGGAGGCGGCGGGCGCGGCGGGCGCGGCGGGCGCTGCGGGTTGCTGTGCGAGGAACTCCTCGATCAGCCGCACGAGCGCGGCGGGCCCCTCGTCGGGCGGCGAGAGGTGCACCGCGGTGGCGTGCAGCGCGAGCGCGTCGAGCCACGACGGCCAGCGCTCCAGGCAGCCGGCGCCTCGCTCCGCGAGCGCGGTCGCGTCCCACGGCTCGGCGAGGAACGCGGCGGCGAGCTCACTCGCGAGCTCCGCGCGTTGCTGGGCGTCGTACATGCGGGCATGATGCCGTCGCTTCGCGCAGCGCGTACCCCGGGTCGAAAATGTCAAGTATGTCTGGACATTTTCGACCAGGGCTGGCGAGCACACGCGGCGCCGGCGCCCGACCGCTCCGCGTCGCGCGTGCCCGGAAGTGCCTCCGCATGGATGCACCAAAGGGCTCGCGATGCACTGGCCCAGGTAGCCTGCGATCCCCGGGGTAGCCCCGGAGAAGGGGGGCGTGCCCGCAGGCACGCCCGCACCCACCTCGGTGCGCCGGCGCCGCCGGCCGCACGGTATCGCACGCGGCTACGAGGGATCGGCCGTCGATCCTTCGCCGCCAACAGACGACTATGCTCGCGAGCGTGAGCGTCATCGGACTCGACCACGTCCAGCTCGCAGCTCCGCCCGGATGCGAGCACGAGGCGAGGCGCTTTTTCGGTGGTCTGCTCGGACTGGCTGAGGTCGAGAAGCCGGCCGCCCTGCGAGTGCGCGGCGGCGTGTGGTTCAGCGTCGGTGGCCAGCAGCTCCACATCGGGGTCCAGGAGCCGTTCTCGCCTGCGCTCAAGGCACACCCGGCGCTGCGCGTCGCGCCCGGCGAGCTCGAGCGCCTGGCCGAGCGGCTCTCCTCGTCGGGGATCAACGTCATCTGGGACGACTCCCTCCCGGGCGAGCGACGCTTCTACGCCGAGGACCCCTGGGGCAACAGGCTCGAGCTGCTGGCGTCAGCTGGTTCCTGACTCAACGTTCTACAAGATCTACTCGCTGACGACCGAGGCCCTCGCCGACCGGGTCGCCTTCGGCTACGGCGCGATCAGCACCTCCTACAAGATCTATTCGCTGACGACCGAGGCGCTCGCCGACCGGGTCGCCTTCGGCTACGGCGCGATCAGCACCCCATCGGCGAGCACGGCGAGGCCGTCCTGCGCCAGCCCCGAGGCAGCCTCGCGATCCACCTCCTCGATGGCGGAGGCGCGGGAGGCGATGAGCCGCCTCGGCAGCCGGTCCCGAAGCTGACGGAGACTGCCCTCGAAGGGCGCCTGCCGGCGGGCGACCGGGCCGCCGGCAGGACCAGCGCAGCCGTGACTCACCTCACACGCCTCGCACGATCGGGCGTCAGTCCCGCAGCCGCGCGGGAGCGAGCCGCCGGCGGAGCAGCTGGAGATCGAGCTCGTCGAGGCCGTTGGCGGCAAGCCAGCCGGTGGAGCCGCCGTAGCGCTCGTCGAGCAGCTCCAGCACGCGTTCCATGGTGCCGGGCACGGGCGCGTGCTGTTGGGGGTCGTGGCCCTCGAGCTCGGCGCGATAGGTCGGGGAGCTCACGAGACGCGCCACCACCGCATCGATCCGCTCCCGCGTCGCAAGGTAGTCCTCGACGACCGTGTCGCGGTCAACGCCGGCTGCATCGAGCGCGAGCGCGACGACCATACCGGTCCGGTCCTTGCCGGCGGCGCAGTGCACCAGCACGGCGCCGTCGGTGCGGGCGATCGTGCGGATCGAGCCGACGATCGAGTCCGGGCGGAGTGCGAGATAGCCCATGTAGCTGCGGACGGTCCCCGGCTCGTCGGGCGACTCGTGCTGATCGGTCGGCCCCCACGGCCGCACCGCGCCGGCTTCGAGAGCGCTGTTTGCGTCGGACTGCGGGTACAGCGAGCGGTGCTCGATGCGCACCGCGCTGACGGTGTGCATCGGTCCGGGTCCCTCGAGTGCGACCTCGACGTCGGTCCGCAGGTCGAGCACCACCTCGAGCGCCTCCTCCTCGACGAGCAGGCGCAGGTCGCGCTCGGTCAGCGACTGGAGATTGTCCGATCGCAGCAGCACGCCGGGGACGACGGCCCGGGCGTTGGCGGCGCCCTCGAGCGCGAGCCAGCGAGCGGTTTGGTTCTCGATACTCACACCGCAATCGTCGCAGCCCGCAGCGGCGGACCTGCGAAGGACCTGTTACCGCTGGACGCTTGGTCCTCTCGCGGTTCGATCAGCGATCCCGCCCTTTCGGGCGCCGGTGGCGCTCACGTCCGGCACGGCCCTGCCGCGCGCGCGCGCGCTGTTCCTCTCGTAGGTCACGCCACGTGCGCTTGGCCTGACGGAGCGCCGCGAGAACCTGCTTGCGCGCCTGCTCGGCCGCACCCGCGGCCTCCATGAGCTGCTGCTTGGTGCGGCGCCCCTCGACCATCAGGTGAAAGGACCAGAGACCCGTATCCAGCAGGCGCGCACCGCGGTCGAGGTCGGCTTCCACGAGCGCCAGCAGGCGCGCGGCCGGCGCTCCATCTGTGACATGGTGAAGCTGGGACTCATAGAAGAGCTCCAAGAGGCTCACGAGAGCGAGAGCGCTGCAACCGTGGCGGGTCGCAGCACCATCGCCTGATCGAAGGTTCGCCGTCGCTCGCCGCCGCGGTCCTCGGCGGACAGCAGCGGGTCGGTCGTATTGACGAAGTCGATGAAGTCGTCAACGGCTTTATGCTTGACGAGGTCCGCGAGGTTGGTGCCCTCGGTCCCCTGCTTGATCGTCAGCCTGACCACATCGGTGCTCAGTGCCGCCTCCAGCTTCGGCGACGCATCGCCCCACGCGAGCGCATCCGCGACGGTGATCGCAGGGTGCCAACCAAACCTCTTGATCGCAAGCCCATAGGAGCGCAGGTGCAGCCTGCCCTCGGCGATGCGCGCGGCGATCCGCAGATCCTTCATCTTGAGCTCGCCGGCGGCGCTCAGGAGCTCCTTGTTGAATTCCTGTCCGATCTCGACCACGACCCGGAGCTCCTCGGCGACTGTCGCGGCGGCCATGAACTTCGTCTGGGACGCCCAGTCGGCCTGGCGCTCGGTGAAGTCCTCGAAATCGGCTAGCGTCATCCTGTCCGCCTGCGCCGGCGCGGTCGTCTGCACCCCAACGGCGCGTGGGTCAGCCGCAGCGCGCGCGACGATCGAGCCGGAAGGGGCGCGGCGGGCGGAGCTGCCGAGCCACCTCACCACCGCCCGGTTGCCGGCCGATCGCTGGAGGCCAAGGACGGTCGCGCCGAGCCCGACCGGACCGGGAACGCCCGATTCCGTCGTCCCGGCCGTCCTGGCCACGGTCGGCTTCTCGACCTGCTCGAGCTGGGGCTCCGAGGACTCCATCGCGTCCAGCTCCGACCATACCCCCGCCAGGCCCTCCGGGGGCGAGGACTAACGGGGTTCCGTGACGAGGCGCAGCCCGAACGCGATCAGGGCGATGCCCGTGACGCGGTCGATCGTCGCTCTGACCCGCGGCCGGTTCAGCGTTTCAGCGGCGCGCGCCGCAACCACGGAGTAGGTGCCCAGCCACAACACCGTCATCAGGACGAAAACTCCCCCGAGCGCGGCGAAGGGGAGCAGAACGGGCTGCCCGGGATCGACGAACTGAGGCAGCAGGCTCGTGAAGAAGATCCCGATCTTCGGGTTGCCGAGGTCGCTGAGCAGGCCCTGCCGAAACCCCGTGAGCGCGCTGGCGCCGGCGCTCGCGCCGGTGATCGCCTGGGCTTGGGCGCAGGACGCAGCGCGGGCCGCACGGAAGGCCTGGATCCCGAGGTAGACGAGATACAGCGCGCCCACCACCTTCAGGGTGGTGAACGCAACAGCCGAGGCGCGGAGCAACGACGCGATCCCCAGCGCCGCCGCCGTCGTCCAGATCATGAGGCCGGTGCTGACCCCCAGCGACGTCCCCAATCCCGCTCGCCGCCCGTGCAACAGTACGTTCTTCGTGACGACCGCGGTGTCCGGACCGGGCATCACGATTACGACCGCCGCGACGCCGAGAAACACGGGGAAGTTCGCGCCCACGACAGCTAGTGTTGCATTCGCATGGGGCGCGACGGATCACATCGGCCCATTCCACTACGTGGGTCGGATCCCGCCGTCGATCAGAATCGACTGGTTGGTGAGGTACGGGTTGCTGACGATCGCGGCGATCAGGTCGGCGACCTCGCCGGCCTGACCCAGGCGGCCAACCGGAATCCGCCCGGCGAGCTGCGCAAGCGCCCGCTCGTCGGTGGGCATCATGCCGGTGGCGATCAGCGCGGGCGCCACGACGTTGACGGTGACGCCGTGGCCGCTGGCGAATTGCGACAGGGAGTGAGCAAGCCCGTGTAGGCCGGCCTTCGAAGCGGCGTAGTGCGGTCCGACGATCCCGCCGGTATAGGCAGCGACGGAAGACAGCAGCACGATTCGTCCAAAGCCGCGGTCGATCATCCCGCCGATCGCGGCCCTCGCTACCAGGAACGGAGCCCGCAGGTTGATCGCCATTGCCCGGTCCCAGGCGGCCGCGTCGATCTTGCGGGGATCCTGCTGCAGTGGGTCGTTGATACCGGCGTTGGCGATCAGGATCCCGACGGGGCCGAGCTCGCGCTCGACGGTCGCGACGAGCGCGCCGGTTGCCTGCGCGTCGGCCATCTCGGGCGGCGAAGGTTCCGGCCGCGCGACCGAGCGCACGAACCTCGGCGGCGACACGGGCGGCGGCCTCGGCATTGGAGCCGTACGCAACCGCGATGTCATGTCCGTCACGCGCCAAGCGCACGGCGGTCGCCGCGCCGATACCGCGTGAGCCGCCGGTGATCAGGGCGAGCGCCATGACGTGACGATACCCCGAGTCCGGTGGCCGCTGCCCGGGCGCTTGGCGCCCTTCGCACGAGCGCTGTACCGGCGCGCCGTGAGCCGAGCTTGCACGCGCGCGGCTTGCGCGGGTGTGGGTTCTCGGGGATGATCCCGCGATGGGACACGAGTGGGCCGGCGCGTTTCGCAAGAGCGCCGCCCCGGACCTTGTCGCGGCACTGGCCGGATGCGAGACCGAGGAGATCCTCGATCTGCTGCAGGAACGATGGGGGAGCCTGGACTCCGACGACCTCGACCGGATCGCTCACGAGGCGGAGGGGACAGTCGAGCTTCTGCAGCGACGGTACGCGAGCGCCGACTCTGACGAGCTGGAGCAGATGAGCCGTCAGGAAGACCAGACGAACCTGCGCAAGTTCTGGTCCTGGCCGCTGTGACGCGATCCCACTCTGGGAAGGCTCGACGTTTCGAGGGGTGCGAGGTACGCTCCACGTGTCTACGAAGGGACGGCTCATGGCGTTTTCACCCGGAGATCGCATTCTCACGGAGGCGGAGTCGACCGATCGAGCTCCGCGCCGAGGGACCGTCGAGGAGGTCATCCACGACGATCCGCACGCGCGGTACCGCATCAGTTGGGACGATGGCCGCGAGAGCATCTACACCCCGTCGGACGGCGCGCTCAGACTTGACGAGCCCGCAGCGGGATGAACGGAGAAGCATGGAGTGCCGCCACGCATGGCGGCGCTCCGGCGCTCCGGCGCGCAGCCAGCCGAGCCAGACGTGATCGCGATCATCCGGAGCCATCTTCGATCAAGATCGATGTCCGATTGATTACAGGGGACAGGAGCCGCGAGCCGGACCACAGCCAGGGTGCGCAGGCCGTCACTCTCGCAAGTAGTTTGCTGGCTCGATCAGGAGTGTCGCTCGCGCTTGGCACTCGTAAGCGCGCACCGGCCTGTGCGACAGGTCCCGCGATGCACTGCACGAATATGGCGGGGGGCGAACAACAACATCAAGACACGGAGCCTGCGGGCCTAAGCGACGGTGTGCGCGAGTCGCTGCTTGAGAACCTGATTGATGGCGTGTACTTCGTTGACCGCGATCGGCGCATCATGTACTGGAACCGTGGTGCCGAGCGGATCGCGGGCTTTACCCGTGACGAAGTTCTCGGGCGGCGCTGTGCGGATGGGATTCTCGAGCACTGCGACGAGTCCGGGCGGATCCTGTGCGGCGAGCGATGCCCGCTGCTGGCGACGATCAACGATGGCCGGCTGCGCGAGGTGCATGTCTACCTTCAGCACAAGGATGGGCATCGGAAGCCCGTGTGCATCTGTGCTTCGCCGATACGTGACGCGTCCGGCGCAATCGTCGGCGCGGTCGAGAGCTTCAATGAGGAGATCGGCTTCGGCCACAGCCGCCAGCCCGCTGCGCATTCCACCGACGCGTCCACGACCGATCCGCTCACGGGCGTGGAGAACCGCCGGACCGGCGAGACGGTGCGGCGCCGACTTCATCATCCTCCTCGCCGAGGCTGACGGCACCGCGCTCGAGACGACCGCCGAGCGCTTTCGCATGCTCGTCACCCGCTCCGGGCTGTTCGCCGACCATCGGCACATCGACCTGAGCATCTCCATCGGTGGAACGCTCGTCACACCTGGAGACGATCCAGCCAAGATCATTCAGCGCACCAGCACGCTCCTGCGACAGAGCACGTCCGGGGGCCGCAACCGCGTCACGCTGTACGCGGTCTAAAGCATCCGACGCTGGCTCTGTTGTCAGGAGCCCTCGCCGGCCGGAAGCCGGGGAGCAAGGAAGCCCCACAGCTGGGGTCGGAGCTCGGAGGCAAGAAACTCGCCCCGGAGAGCGCTCCGCGCGATGGCTGCGAGCCTCCGGATCGTCGGGTCGGCGCTCAGAAAGCGTCCGGCCTCGGCCACGAGTCCCTCCTGCGACAGCTCGCCGATCAGGCAGAGTGCGCTGAGCTCGGCTGCGCGCACGCTCGGATCGGAAGCGAACCGGGATGGGAGCTCGACAAGCACGCGGTGTGCGATCTCAGGTGGGAGCGCGCGAGTGCGCTCCTCGAAGGTTGCCGGCCAGACCGCGCCGCTCCCGCGCTCGAGCAGGCCGGCAAGCCGGTTGCGCAGCCGCGCCGGAGCAATGTGGTGATCGCGAGCTGCCCTGCAACAGCTCAAAGCCTCATCGATCCATGCTCGCGGCGCCCCGGGCTCCGGCCGTAGCACTTCGAGCTGATCCGACAGCGGGGCGAGCTCGGATCGGCCAACACAGAAAGTCGCGACGGCGCGCCTGGCTCGGTCGGACGCCGTTTCGAGAGGAGCATCGGGCGTGTCGGTACGTTCGAGCTCCACGGCCCAGGGGACGGGGACGAACGAGAGGGCGGGGCTCCCGAACGAGAACCACCGGCGGTCGTCGACCCGAAGCTCGACCGAGTCGCTGCCCGTGTTGGTGATCGTCATCCCTCCCAGATGCGGATTCGGCCAGCCATCGCACCGAAAGAAGCCTCTGAGACCGCGAACAACCTCGAGCGCATCACGCAGCATTGCGCCGTTGTCGATCAACCACAGGTCCGGCTCCGCGTCCGCCGCCGCGGCAGCGACCCGGCGCTCGGCGAACTCGTAGCCCTCTGCTGATCTGCTCGGCTCATCGTCGCTGCGCCATGGCGCGACGACGTCCGCCGGGCTCAATGCGCCGACAGCGCATGCGATCGCGATCCACGTCGGTTGGGGATGCGGGTGCGAGAGCAGGAACGCGCTGATGCACTCGATCGACTCCTCGTGGCATTCGTTGCCGAGCTGCTCACGCGGGAGCCGGAGCGTCATCGCCACGCTGCCGTCGTCGTGACGGACGGCTGTGACCTCGCCGTTGGGCGACACGCCGAACGATCGAAGCTCTCCGCCCACCCCGCCGAGCTCGCCCTCAGGGCCACGAGCAGCAGCCGCTGCGATCCGCGACAGGCGGAGCTGCTCCCAGAAATCGCTGCGCTGCATCTCGAACCGCTGCAACTGGTTCAGGTCGGCGCTCGCCTTGTGCGCGCGGTCGCGCCCTGCGTCGATCTGACTTGTGCTGCCGAGCTTGGCGCCGGCCTGCTCACTCGCCGAGCACCTTGATCACGAGCCGCTTGGGCCGGCCGCCGTCGAACTCACAGTAGAAGATCGCCTGCCAGGGACCGAGATCGAGGCGGCCGGCAGTCACCGGCACGATTACCTGATGGTGGACGAGAAGGTTCTTGAGGTGTGCGTCGCCGTTGTCCTCGCCCCCGCGATGGTGGCGATAGTCACCGGGATTTGGCGTCAGCGCGCGCGCCACGTCACCGTCCGGCTCCTTCCAGCTGGGTGGGGCGAGCTTGTCGAGCCATTCCAGCGCATCGGCCTGGATCCCTGGCTCGTCGTCGTTGACCCAGACGCCCGCGGTGATGTGCATCGCCGACACCAGCGCCATTCCCTCCTCGATGCCGGAGGCTTTGACCGCCGCCTCGACGTCCTCTGTGATCCGAACGAACTCGCGGCGCCGCTCGGTGCGGAACGTCCGGTACACGGTGTGCGACTTCACGGGACCGAGATCGTACTCATTACGGCAGATGCGGACCGTCAATGGTCAGCGCACCGTAGAGCTCAGGGCGCCGATCGCCAAGCGCATCGCACCGCGGCGTGAGGGTCTTGTCGCGGGCGCGCAGCAGATCGACGTCAGCGGTGGCCGGACCTTCGCCCGCCTGTGTAGCGATGACCCATCCCGACTCATTGATGATGGTGGTGGCGGCGGTCCACTGTTGACCGCGCTCCGTTCCGGTTCGATCACAGCACGCGATGAACACGCGGTTGACACGCGCGGCGGCCATCGCGATCAGGACCTCGGGCGCACGCTCGTCAGTCGGACGGTCCACGAGTGGCCAGTTGGTGGGAACCGCGATCAGGTCGGCCCTCGCGAGAGCCAGGGTCCTGGTCAACTCCGGGAACTCGAGGTCGTAGCAGACGAGCACGCCAATCCGGCCGGCGGCGGTGTCGAACACCCGCGGTGGCTCTGCGCCGGCCTCGAAGTAGAGCTTCTCACGGTCCCACAGATGGGTCTTGCGGTACACGCCGAGCAGGCCGGATCCATCGACGATCGCCGCGCTGTTGTACACGCGGCCGTCGTCGCCCCGTTCGCAGAACCCGCCGATGACGATTGACGGCCCGCGCGCCGCCGCGGCAGCCCACTCTCCGAAGATGGGGTGCTCGCGCGTGATCGCCAACGCGGCGGCCTCCTCGGGTCCCTTCAGGACATAACCCGAGGTCACGAGCTCAGGCAGGACGATGACCTCGGCGCCGCCGTCCACTGCGTCCGCCACCGCTCGAACCGACATCCGCTGATTCGCCGGCAGATCCGCGATGTGCGGGGCGAGCTGTTGACAGGTGACCCTCGTCACACCGTGACCCTACGTCATTCCTCGGCTGCTGCGCTGCGCACCGTTCGCAGGTGACCGGACCGGCTGCTCGACGGAACAGCACCACGACCGAGACGGGCGGTCTTCTCGCTACTGCGACGCCGCAACCTCGCGCGACGACTCAACAATGCACGCTCCGGGTGGGCCACTTGTGATCGACGCGGCTCCCTCCCAGAAGCTGGGCACGTAGCGGTTGCTGATGAACTGATTCCGGGCCCGGGCCCGGAGCGTGATGGCGATGCCGCCTGACGGCACCTCCAACCGCCAACGGAGCGGATAGGTGGAGCGTGCACCGGCAGGCCGGATGGACGGTCCGAGAGGCACGACCGTGAAGCGCACGAGATGCCTGACGGCGCCGCTGCGAGTGACGAGCGTCCCATTCTGGTACCCCGAGGGACGATCGTCGCCGCCCAGGAACTGGTAGAGCATGAGATCGCTCCCGTCCTGAAACTGACACGCGAACCAGTTCCACCTCAGCGCTCCGACCTCGCTGCCGAAGTTGCCCCATTGATGATCGAGCCAGCCCTGGCCGCTCACGCGAATCCTCGCGCCTCTCAGTTCAAGGGTTCCGGCCGCCGCAAGGCGAGGCTCCGAGTAGTAGGCCGACGGGCCGCCTGGGCCTTGCTGGATGATTCCGGCGCGACCGTTGAGCACGTAGGGCTGGCTTGGCAACAGGTCGAGCTGGAGCAACCCGCCATCGTCCGTCGGCGCATCGACCGACCATTGGCCCCACTCAGCGCCTCGCCGCCAGCCGAGACGAAAGGTCCCGACGCTCAGCTGCGTCTCGCCGCCGGCTGGCGGCGTCGTGCTGACGTACTCCTGAGAGAGCGCTATGCGATCGGCGCTCAGATCAACGACGTTGACCTTGGCAACGACGCCGCCGCGGCCAGACCAGATCGTCGCAAACCAGAAGTAGTCACGGCCCCTTGCATCCGTGAGCGTTCCCGCCGTGTACCACCACTCGATGCTGAACCCGGGATGCGCTCCGTTGTCTCGGGGAAGCACCACCGGTTGGACTTCCGGCGCGCTGCTCGCCGAGGCGACAGGAGAGGCGCCCGTCGCGAGCAGCACCGCGACGGCGGCGATGACCCATCGCCCACCAATCAACCTTCTGACGACGCCCACGCGCTCATTCTAAGCAGGCCCTGAGCGCGTGCGCAGCCGCCAGTCGATCAGCAGGTCCTCGACGTCATCGGGACGTTCGTGCCGGTGCCCGCGCGGTTCCCCGATGACGGCTCGGCAGCGCGTCGTGCAGGCCCTTGCGCGAGTTGATCCCGAGCTTTGTGAACACCTTCTTCAGATGCCATTCGACGGTGCGGGGGCTGATGAACAGCTCCGCACCGATCTCCGGGTTCGTACGCCCGTCTCGGGCGAGTGTCGCGATGTGCTGCTCCTGAGGCGTGAGCTCATCGCGCGTGTCGTCCTGGCGTCTTCGCACCTTCTCGCCGGTCGCCAGCAGCTCGCGTCGTGCGCGATCGGCGAACCCTTCGGCGCCCATCGCGGCGAACATGTCGTAGGCGCGGCGGAGCTGTTCGCGTGCGTCGACCCGACGGTTCTCGCGACGCAGCCACTCGCCGTAGGTCAGTCGGGCGCGGGCCAAGTACCAGGCCATGCGAGACTGGCGAAGCGATTCGATCGCCTCGCGGTGGAGCCCCTCGGCGGTCTTACCGACCTCGACGAGCGCGCGGGAGCGCGCCTCGGTTCCCTTTGCCCAGGCGGTGCCGCTGACGCTGGTGCGCTCCGCCAGGCGCTCCGCCGCGTCGCGCGCGATCTCGTGTCGGCCGCTTCGTGAGGCGGCCTCGACGAGCTCGAACAGCGCCCACGATGAGGTGACGATGTCGTCCGCCGCGTGCGCCTTCTGCGCGGCCTTGAGCGCAAGCTCGTACTGACCAAGGCCGTTGTAGAGCACCGCTTCGTCGTACTCGGCAGCGGCGATCAGGCATCCTTCGCCTCGGGCGAGAGCCCCGGCGATCATCACCTCGACGAGGCTCGAGGCCCGCGACGCTTGGCCGCGCCATGCTGCGAGCCGGAGCGGGAACTCTGCCCTGACCCCCAACTCGAGCCCCTCGGCCTCCGCTAGCAGTCGATCCGCCGCGGACAGCTCGCCGGCCTGGGTGTGAACGCCCGCGAGGTAGTCGAGCGCGTACGGAAGCAAGAGCAGCGTTCCCGTCGCGCGCGCAAGCTCGGCCTGACTGGAGGCGAGCTCGCGCCATGCCTCGTCATCGAACAGCTCCATCGCCGCAACGTTGTAGGCCAGGCAGATTCGGTCCAATCGCCGCTCCTGCGCACGATATGAGCGCAGAGCTCTCCTCAACGTCGGCGCCGCGGCCGCATATCCGTCGGTCAAACGGATCGCGAGACCGAGCAGCAGCAGTTCCCGCGCCGGCAACGGCTCCGGTCCGAGGGGCGCCGAACGAGCCGCGTTCGCAACCTCGGCCACGTCGGTTCCGTGCGCGAGGCGGCCCGCGTAGATAGCGGCAACCAGGGCCTCGAGATGGGTCTCTCGCGCAAGCTCGACGTCGAGCGGCTCGAGCCGCTGCGCCGCGCGCAGCAGCAGTCGCGGGGCGTCCCTGCCACGTCGCTGGTCAAAGGCTATCTGAGCACGCATGCGCTGCACCTTCGCTTGGCCAAGTTCGTCAAGCGGCCCAGCTTCTGCGCTCGCGAGCAGGGCCTCGGCCGCCGCGAAGTCTCCCGTCTCGAACTTCGCCCGGGCGGCAGACAGCGCCCGCGACGCGCGCTCCGCGGGGTCCGCAGTGAACGCCACCGCCCGCTCGAGGAACGCTGCCGCGGCGGCCACGCCCCCGCGGCGTTGCGCGCCGCTCGCACAATCGATCAGCTCGGCGGCGACCGTCTCGTTCGGGACGGTCGCCGCGTGCGCTCGATGCCACGCTCGCCGATCCGGATCGGTCTCCGAACTGGTGGCGGCTGCAAGGGCGCCGTGCGCGGCCCGACGGTCGGCCGCCGAAGAGGCGCGGTAGACCGCTGATCTCACAAGCGGATGGCGAAACCGAACCCGCGCTCCAATCTCGAGCAGCTGCTCGGCTGCCGCCGGATCCGCGGCTGTTCGATCGATCCCAAGGCTCTGCGCGGCACGCCACAGGAGCATCGCGTCTCCAACTGGGTCCGCCGCCGCCAGCAGCATCAGTCGCCGCGTTGCAGCCGGCAGCGCGCCAACGCGCCGCACATAGCGATCCTCCATCTGGCGTGGAAGATCTCCAGTGTCGGGAAGCGCGAAGCCACCCGCGAGCTCCGCCGCGCTCATGGCCCGCGGCAGCTCCAACATCGCAAGCGGATTGCCACGTGTCTCCGCAACGATCCGGTCGCGGACGCGCTCATCGAGACGGCCCGGGATGACAGCCTCCAGCAACGAGCGCGCATCCCCCTCACAGAGCCCTTCGAGCGCCAGCTCGGGCAAGCCCGCCAGCGCATGCTCCTCGCTCGGCTCGCGCACGGCGAAAACGATCGCCGCTGACTCGGCCAGCAGCCGCCGGGCGACAAATCCGAGGGCCTGGCCCGATGCGCCGTCGAGCCATTGCGCGTCATCCACGACACACAGCAACGGACGCTCCTCAGCGACGGCGGACAACAGACTGAGCACGGCCAGGGCGACGAGAAACCGGTCAGGCACTGCGCCCACGGAAAGGCCGAACGCGACACTCATGGCGCATCGCTGGGGATCCGGAAGCGCATCGAGCTTGACGAGCATCCGCGCGCACAGCTGATGCAACCCCGCGAACGGCAGCTCCATCTCAGACTCGATTCCGGCGATCTGAGCGACTCGGAAACCAGACGCCTGCCGGGCGAGGTATCGCAACAACGCCGTCTTTCCGACTCCAGCCTCACCACGGATGACGAGGACTGCGCTCCCGCCGGAGCGGACATTCTCGAGCAGCCGGTCCAGCGCCTCGCGCTCGCTGGACCGGCCCCAGAACCCTGGCGGGCGCTGAAAAGCCATTCGCCTCAAAGCGTAAGCAAGGGACGCGACCCGGGGCTCCACTGGTGCGAAGGCCAGGGGTTGCAGCGACAGTGACAGGGTGGTCGCGCACCCCGCCGAAAAGGGATGGAGTGCCCGCGTGGCGATCGTCACCGGCGGCTCGCGCGGCGTCGGCCGCGAGGTGGTTCGCATTCTGGCCGGCGTCGGCGACGCTGTCGTCGTCAATTACGTGCACGACCAGCGTGCAGCTGACGCCACGGTCGAAGAGATCCTGTGCGCGACCGGCATTGCTCTCGCGATTCGCGCCGACGTGGCCGACGAGCTCGACGTCGAACGGTTGTTCAATGAGACGACCGAGGCGTTCGGGGGTGTCGACGTTGTCGTGCACACCGCCGCACAGATGGCTTGCGGTCCGGTTACGTGCCCGGTGAGGCGCGAGGCGGCGCGCCGGCTTCGCGATGGCGGCGCGGTCGTCGGGTTCTCCGGGCGGTGGCAGCCGGAGATCCCGGCAGACGTCGCCAGGTTCGTCGCGTTCCTGACCGCACCCCCGGGGATCGACCAGGGGCTTCCACGGGTGCGACGAGTGGCCGAAAGCGCGACCGTGTTGCCGGCAACCCAACCTACGGAGGTCAACATGAGCACCGCCGACGTGAGCAGCACACCCTCAACGCGGGCCTCGGACACCGGAACCGTGGAGATGAAGCTCGAGGTTGTGGTCTTGCCGGTCTCCGACGTCGATCGGGCCAAGCGCTTCTATCAGGATCTGGGGTGGCGGCTCGATGCCGACCTCGCCACCAGCGAGGACTTCCGGGTGGTGCAGCTGACGCCTCCCGGCTCGCGAGCCTCGATCATCTTCGGCACAGGGCTCACGTCAGCGGCGCCCGGCTCGACCGAGAGCCTGGTCCTCGCCGTCTACGACATCGACACGGCCCGCGATGAGCTCATCAGTCACGGCGTCAACGTCAGCGAGGTGTTCCACGATGAGGGTGGCGTGTTCCATCACGCCGGGACGACGGGACGCGTGGCGGGCCCCGACCCGGGCCGTCGCTCCTACGCCTCGTGGGCGTCGTTCAGCGATCCGGACGGCAACGGCTGGCTGCTGCAGGAGATCGTGACGCGACTCCCCGGGCGGTGAGCAGTCGGACGTCAGCGTCCGGCCGCCTGACCACCGTCGATGTGCAGGGTCTCGCCGGTGACGAACGTGGCCTGCTCGAGATAGAGGATGCCGCCAACTACGTCGCTGATCTCGCCGATCCGGCCAACCGGATGGAGGGCAGCGGCGCCCGCGTAGGACGCCGGGTCGTGCATGGGTGTCCTGATGACTCCGAGGGCGACTGCGTTGACCCGTACCCCGCGTGATGCGTATTTCGATTGCCAGCGAGCGGGTCACCGCGGCCAGCCCGCCCTTCGTCAGTGACGCCAACGCGGCGGGTCTGCTGCTGTTGGGCTGGTCGACGAGGCTGGTGCTGATGTTGACGATGTGGCCGCTGCCCTGGGTGACCATCTGCCAGATGGCGCGCTGGGTGATGTGGAAGAACCCGGCCAGATTGACGGCGGTGATCGCGGCGTAGTCGTCGACTGTGTACTCCGTAAAGGGCTTGCCGATGAAGATCCCCGCATTGTTGACCAGGCTGTCGATCCGGCCGAATCGATTGAGCGCCTGCTCGACCACGCGTTGGGCATGCTCGGATTTGGTGATGTCACCTTGAACGGTGAGCAAGGTGGCCCTGTCGGAGGGTCGAATCGAGCGTGACGTGCCGACGACCGCGTACCCGGCGTCAAGGAACGCTGACACGAGCCCCGCGCCGATGCCCTGCGAGGCGCCGGTGATGACCCGCGACCTTCGGGGCACCGGGCGACGCGCTCATCCGACGAGGTAGGTCTCGTAGATCACGCCACCGGGCCGGCGGCCGCCGACGCTGATGAAGATGCCTTTGTTCAGCCAGTCGAGCTTCGGGGCGGCGGTTTCGATCTGGGTCGAGGTGCGGAACGTGTATTCGCCGGCGTCGACCGCTTCACCGCGTCCGAGGCGTGCGAGCACCTGGGCGCTGCCGTGGCGCACACTTCGTGATTGGACGTAGAGGAGGTCGCCGGCTTCGGTCTGCAGGGTGTAGCGGATGTCGCCGAGCGCGGTGCCGTCCGGCAGCACCGTCTGCCAGTCGGCACTGGCGCCCGGCAGCAGCTGTCCGCCGATCTCAGGACCGGTGAAGGCTCCGCCGGTGAGCGGCACGATGCGGCGGTGGACCTGAGCGATCTCGCCGAGCTCGAGCGGCTCGCCGAGCGTGGCCTCCAAGCGGTAGATCCTGGTCAAGCGAGGATCCGGCAGCAGGTCGCTCATGGCCGGCTTGCGGCTGCCGGCGGTGCCGCTGCGGCTTTCGGCGGATCGTTGGGATGGGCGATCACCTCGGCTGCGCTCGTCTGTGCCCGGAACGGGGTGATGATGCGACCGTCGCTCACGGCATGAGCCTCCCACGCCGCGCTCCCCGTCGCGCCCGTGAAAGACCCTGGTCGGTGCCCTGGTGGCGATGTTCGTCGGTGATCCAGGTGACCTCGGCGTGCTAGGAGTCGACCATGCGTGTTCCGTGGAGGACGTTGGACAAGCAGCTCACCACGGCACGCGCAACCGAACGCGCCATGCTCGCCATTCTCGAGCGACCAGAGAAGAATCGTGCCTAGCGTGTCGATTTCGGCCCGTCTCGTTCGACGTGGGGGTAGAACCTACCCCAACCACCACGAGGAGGCAGCAATGCGTTTCATGGTTCTGGTCCCAGGCAACGCCGACTCCGAGGCGGGTCAGATACCCGGCACGGAGATCCTGGAGGCGATGACGAAGTACAACCAGGAGCTCGTGAGAGCGGGTGTCCTGCTGGCGGGTGACGGCCTGTACCCGACCTCCAAGGGCGCCAAGGTCCGCTTCAACGGGAGCGGTCGTACCGTCATCGACGGTCCATTCACCGAGGCGAAGGAGCTCGTTGCGGGGTACTGGATCTGGGATTGCGCGTCTCGCGATGAGGCGATCGAATGGCTGAAGCGCGCGCCGTTCGATGGCGGTGTGGAGATCGAGCTTCGCCAGATCTTCGAGGTCGAGGACTTCGCCGCGAACCTCACTCCAGAGTTGCGCGCGGCGAACGAGCGCCTGCGAGAGCAGTCTGCCGCACCCAACTAGGTCCTGTGGGCGCGTCGGCCACCCATCGAGCGATCGACGCCGTCTGGCGGATCGAGTCGGCGCGGCTGATCGCCGGCCTGACCCGCATCGTCCGGGATGTGTCGCTCGCGGAGGATCTGGCGCAGGACGCGCTCGTCGCCGCGCTGGAGCAGTGGCCGGAGTCAGGCATCCCGGGCAACCCGGGTGCCTGGCTCATGGCCGCCGCCAAGCGTCGGGGCATCGATGTGATGCGTCGCCGCGTGACGCTCGAGCGCAAGCAGGAGCTGATGGCGCGAGAGCTGGAGATGCTCCAGGAGCTCGACCAGCCCGACCTCGCCGCCGGGCTCGATGAGGTGCAGGACGACGTCCTGCGTCTGGTGTTCATGACGTGCCACCCCGTCCTGTCTCGCGAGGCGCGCGTCGCGTTGACGCTGCGCCTGATCGGCGGCCTCTCGACGGCGGAGATCGCCCGTGGCTTCCTAATCTCCGAAAGGACCGTCGCGCAGCGCATCGTGCGCGCCAAGCGCACGCTCTCAGAGACGCGCGTGCCCTTCGAGGTTCCCAGTCGCAGCGAGCTGGACGACCGTGTGTCCGCGGTGCTCGAAGTGATCTACCTGGTCTTCAACGAGGGCTACGCCGCGACGGCCGGCGAGCACTGGATTCGCCCGGCGTTGTGCGAGGACGCCCTGCGCGTAGGGCGCGTCCTCGCCGCCTTGATGCCGCGCGAGCCCGAGGTCCACGGACTGCTCGCGCTGATGGAGCTGCAGGCCTCGCGGCTGCGGGCGCGGGTCGGTCCGCGCGGCGAGCCGGTGCCGCTCGCCGATCAGGACCGCGCACGTTGGGATCACCTGCTCGTGCAACGCGGTCTGGCGACTCTGCAGCGAGCCCAGCAGCTCAGCGGCGCGCTCGGCCCGTACGCGCTACAGGCTGCGATCGCCGCCTGCCATGCGAGCGCTCGGAGCGTCCAGGAGACCGACTGGCCGCGAATCGTCGCGTTGTACGACGGACTGGCCGCGCTCACCGGCTCTCCGGTCGTCGAGCTCAACCGGGCGGTCGCGGTGACAATGGCGTTCGGCCCGGAGGCCGGGCTCGAGCTCGTGGACTCGCTCGCGACCGAGCCCGCGTTGCGCACCTACCACCTGTTGCCGAGCGTGCGTGGCGACCTCCTTGTCCGCCTCGGCCGGCTCGACGAGGCGCGCGCGGAGTTCACGCGAGCCGCGGACATGTGCGACAACGAACCCGAGCGCACACTGCTGCTCTCACGCGCGGCCGCAGCCGAGCGCCGCGCGCTCTCGGGCTGATCCACGGTCGTTCGGAGCAGAGCCCGTTGGGTCGGCGCCGCTCGCTAATCCTAAAGGTCCTCGAGGATCTGCTCGACGTGGTTCCTGGCGGACGAGTCGTCGCTGCGGAGGGGGTTGGTGGGCGAGTCGAGCTCAGGCGCGCGTCCCAGCTGCCAGAGGAGATCGTCGAAGTCGGGGAGCTCTTGCGCCGCAACGTCACCGTGTCGCCGGCACAGATGGAGGAGGCGCGCGATCTGTCGGCGATCGCCGGCCGCCCGGGGTCCGGCCGCGAGCGCCTTCGCCTGCCCGAGGACCGCCTCGATGCGTTGTTGGTGCTGATCGGGGAAGCCGTAGCCGGCGAGCTGATCGCGATCATTCTGATCGAGCAGGTCGATCAGCTCGAGCCATGCGAGCGCCTGGTCGAGGTCGCGGGGGTCGCGGAGGTCGATCGCGTCGCTGGGCAGCAGCTCCGTCCATGTCCGGTCCAATCGAGGAGGCGGGGGTGCCTTCGGGAGCTCGCGTGCGAGCGCGAACCAGGCTCGGATCAGATCGACCTCGATCGGTCGGGACTGGCGATCGCAGTGGCGTGCTGCCGCCTCGAGGGCCGCTTGCGCGAGGGCGCAGGTCTCGCTCAGCGCCGACTCGTTCTGTTGCTCGGTGATCGCGAGGGCGTCGAGCAACCTGATCGCGTCTCGGTCACTCGCCTTGCTCATGGCGCGCACGACCCGATCGGTCACCAGGTCCCAGTCACGGTCGTCGATGATCAGCGCCTTGGTCCGGCTGCCGGTCGGGCCACCGGCGGTGGAGATCGCGAGAAGCACCCCCTCGATCGTGCATCGCTCGAGAAAACGCTCGCGGGCGGGCTGGTCTTGGCGAAGCCGGTCGATCACCAGGTCTCGCCAACTCGGGTGAACCCAGTCGACCTTCAATCCGGCGCTCACCCGCAGGAAGTGGTCGGTCAGCCGGTCAACGAGCTCCATCGGCGGCCGGCTCAGCCCCTCCGGGTGATGCACTCTCGCCAGTTGTGCGATGTGGCGCTCCTCGACGGGTCCCGACGGTGCGTCCAAGAGCGCGAACAGGAGCGCCTGGTGCTCGGCGGACAGCGCGCCAAACGACGTTTCCATCGCCTCGGTCGGCGTCTGGATGTGGCGCTCTATCAGCCGCCTCAGCTGGCCGATGCCGCCTTCGGCGATGACGGCCGCGTCAGTGGCGACGAGTCGCCGAATCCGCTCCGGCGTGAAATGCTCGTGCGACACGATCGCGTAGCCCACCATTCGAAACCGAGGCCGGAGCTCCGGCGACAGCTTCGCCTTGGCGTGACGCAGGAGGATGAGCACCTTTTCGTCCAGCAACAGGCGACTGGCGTCGACGAGCACCTCGCCCGGCTGCGGGAATCGCTCGGCCCCGCGCTCGCGGTGCATCCGAGCGAGTCCGGCGCGTAGCGGCGCGGGTCGCGATGTCCAGATCAACCAGTGATGCCCGTCCATCAGCTCGAGCAACCGGCTCATCTCTCGTGCCCACAGCTCGGCTGCGTCCGGCCGATACTCCGTCGAGCCGAACGCATCATCGGCGACGAACACCTGCGACTTCTCGACGTCGAACGCGTGGAAGATATCGCTGGGAGCAGTGCACTCAAACGCCTGCCAGCCGTCGGTCATCAGGGCCAGCGCGATCATCCGCGCGATCGCAGTCTTGCCCATCTCCGGGGGACCGGTCAGCACGACAAATCGATGTTCGTCCAAGACCGCCAGAGCCCGCCGATACGCGCCGGTCTCGACGAACACGTCACCCAAGGCCCGCGCCGCATCGACATCCAGGGTCGAGGCACGTCGAACATCGTCGGACACCCAACGTTCCAGCGCGCCCAAGCTCAGGAGCGACGGCATCATCCTACGCAGCGTCGGACTGCCATCGACGCGCGCCGATAGCCAGCCCGGCCCCAGCAGCACCGCGTCGTTGACCCCCAGCAACGCTCGCAGTCGCTCCTTATCACAGAACAGGCCGGCGTAATTGCTGATCACCGCGACCGACCCCGCCCCGCCTGACAGCTGGCCTCTCAACTCGGAAAGCCGGGCAAGCAAACAGGCGGACCTCGGCAGATCCCCGCGGTCCGATATCCACATCGCATCAACCCGGCAAGGCCCGTCAAGCTGCGCGCCCGGCGCAACCTTGATCCCGGCCGGAACCGTCACGCACCAATGACGACCCGGCTCGGTCACCCAAGCCCCGGCCCGCACGCCGGCATCAAGCTCGAGCACAGCCGCACACAGATCGGAGAACATACGCCAGCCCAGCTCATCAAATGCCAATGGCTCGGAATCGACCGGGACGACCACCAGACAAGAAGGATCGCACCCGAACCCGATGTCCGCGAGCGAGCGGGTCTTGGGACGCCGCGACATGCCACGGAGAAGCAGTGACCGGCGGGCTGAGGGACCCCAGCCCGCCTGATCTCAGCTCACTGCCGAGCGCGCGAAGATGCGGATCGCGATTGCCGTGAGCGCGGTGGCGAACACCGCGACGACGGCAACGCTGAGCCATGCTTCCACCGTGACGTTGCTCAGTCCCCAGATGTCGTGGAGTCCCTTGCCGGTGGGGTCCACCAGCGCGTAGCGCATCAGCGCGAGCGCGTGCGTGAGCGGCAGGAACTTGGCGATCGTGCTGAGGGCGCCGGGCATCGCTGCGATCGGATAGAGCGCTCCCGCGAGGAAGAACGGCAGGATCGCCACGGCTGGGGTTGCGCCGATGTATTCCTCCTGCTTGGAGACGCGGCTCGCGAGCGCCTCCGCGAGTCCGTACATGAACACGGTGAACAGCAACGCGGCTGAGGCGAACCACGCGACGCCGCTCACGGTGATGTGGAACGACGCGCCGCGCAGCGCCGAGAGACCGATCAGGACGGTGACCTGGAGGGCCGACAGCACGAGCGCGACCGCGAGGTTGCCGATCACGAGGTAGGAGCGCGGGACCGGGGCCGCGAGCAGCTCGCGCTGGGCGCCGCTGTGACGATCCACGATCACGCTGAGTCCGGCGAAGATGCAGCTCAGCGGGACGACGAGTCCCACTGTCCCGACACCGACGAACGCCTCATAGTTGATATGCGAGTGGAGGCCTCCGGTCGCAGCCGTGAGTGCCGGGGCGACGACCAATGCGAGCAGGGCGGGTCCCGAGGAGCGGCACGAGGACCTGCCGGGGGTTGCTGGCCGTCAGCGCCGCGCGACGCCGGGCGAGCGTGAACAGGGAACCGGCCGCGCGACGGTGGCGCGCGGCTCGGATCTGGGCTGCCAGTGGTTCAGCAATCGCTGACATGCGTAACTCCTTGTGGCTTGAGGTGGTGATTCACGCGGCCTCGCTGAGCGAGCCGCCGGTGAGTTGCAGGTAGACGTCGTCGAGGTTCGGGGCGCGCGTCGTGATCTCGGAAGCGCGCAGGTGCTCGGACTCGATCGCCGTGATCGCCGCGGCCGCACCTCGGTCATGCAGCGGTACCGTGATGCGCGCTCCGATCGCGAACGCGTCGTCGCCGGCGATACGCCGCGCGCGCAGGCTGGCGAGCGCCCGCTCCGGACTTCCGTCAACCCGGAACTCGAGGATCTCGCGGCCGAGCCCCGCGAGGAGCGCCGGCGGGCTGTCGAGCGCGACCAGCGAGCCTTCGTGGATGATCGCGACGCGGTCGCACAGTCGCTGCGCTTCATCCAGATAGTGGGTGGTCAGGAGGATTGTCAGCTCCTCTCGGGCGCGCAGGCTTGCAATCACCTCGAGCAACTCGCGGCGGATCCGGGGGTCGAGCCCGACGGTCGGCTCGTCGAGGAACAGCACCTGTGGTTGGGAGGACAGCGCCCTGGCGATCTCCAGCCGCCGGCGCTCGCCGCCGCTGTAGCTCGAGACCGGCCGCTCGATCAGCTCCGCGAGGCCGAGCGTATCGACGAGCTCGTCGATCCGGCGGGTGGCCTTCGCCGAGGAGACACCCCACAGGTGCGTGTGCAACTCGAGATTCGCGCGACCACTGAAGGCCGCGGTCGACGACAGGCTCCTGAAACACGACGCTCGAGACGCTCCGGGCCAACAACGGCGCCCGCGCCACGTCGTGACCGGCGATCCGCGCCGTTCCCGACGTCGGGACGATCGTCGTCGTCAGCATCCCCACCGTCGTCGACTTGCCGGCACCATTGGGTCCCAGCAGGCCGAAGACCTCGCCCGTTTGAATCTCGAGGTCGATTCCCTTCACGGCCTGCACGCCGCCGGGATACGTTTTGCCCAAGTGTTGTGCCTCGATCGCATACATGTCGGTTCCCTCTCTCGGAGATGCGGTCCGGATCGAGCCGTCACATCGGGCTCTTCCGATTCGTCACCTCTATGACGTAGATCGACGCGAGGATGTGACCGATGGACGATTGTGGTGCTCGAGACTCTTTCCCCGGCCGAGCGCCTGGCATTCGTGCTTCACGACATGTTCGGCGTGCCATTTGAGGAGATCGCGCCGATCCTCGAGCGCACCGTCCCAGCGGCGCGCCAGCTCGCCAGCCGCGCCCGGCGCCGGGTCAGAAGCGCGGACCAACCGCAGGCTCACAGCCTGGCTGAGCAGCGCAACGTCGTGGAGGCATTCCTCGCCGCGTCGCGCAACGGCGACTTCCAAGCTCTGCTGACCGTGCTCGATCCGGACGTCGTATTCAGAGCGGACGCAGGGGCGAGCCACCTGCCCGTCCCGGCCGAGGTCCGCGGCTCCGCACAGGTCGCCGAGATCGTGCTCACGCACGGCGCCCCATTCGCGCACCTCGGTCGGCCAGTGATCGTCAATGGCCGAGTCGGCGCGATTGTGGCGCTCCCAGAACCGCGTTGTGTCAATCGTGGCGTTCACAATCGCAGGGGCTCGTGTGACCGAGCTGGACCTCCTGATAGACCCTGTCAAGCTCCGGGATGCACGTGTGTGAAGCTCATGGCGTGCCGGGCGCCGGTCTTGGGTAGAGGGCTCCGTCGATCAGGGCGCGCCTCCCGATCGGGCAGGGGAGGGCGATGCGGGCGGGGGTCTCGGGATTCCGCGAGCGTGTCTGGAACCCTGGTCGGGGAGCGACGAACATCGTCAGGACCAGCTTGTCGGTACCGACGTAGAGGTCCGGCGCGAGCAGCCGGCCGTCGGCTCGCTTGCCACCGGCGAACGTCTGCTCGGTGACGAGCACACGCAGGATCGTTTCATCAGGGTCAGCCACGCGCGTGGGATCCGCACGCCAGCGGGAACCGCGGATCCCATCGCGCGTGCTGCGCAGCGGTTGCGAGGTGTTGATCGATACCGATGTCCACGTGTCGCGCTTGGCGTCGTGGTGCATCGCCACGGTGAGCAGCTGTGGCGGCAGTCCGCGCCCGAACAGGACCTCGGAATCGGTGCGCGCGAGCAATCGCCAGCCCTCGAGGTCAGGAGCGCCAGCGGGCGAAGCCTCTGGTTGCAATGGCGTGCCGGAGGCGCTTCTCGCGGTCTTCTGGCGCGCGATCAGCGTGATCAGCGCGTCGACGGCGGGGTCGGAGGGGTCAAGCTGTGCCAGGCCCCGGACCAACGCTGCCGGCGGGAAGGGCAGCCCGCCGCCGTCGCTGACCAGCTCAGGATCAGCCGGAGCGGGACGTGGCTCGAGCAGCTCTGAGCGCTCCCATGCACGGTCGCTGGGTGCGCTGCTCTTGCGGCCGAGGCGCGCAAAGCGCCGAGGGGCGGGCTCCGACACGCTCGCGAGCTTACGCGACTCCGCAGCCTGCACGACCGTCGCTTGGAGCTCGCTCGAGAAGGCCTGCGCGATCCTTGGGGGTGGGTGATGTCACAGAAGCGTCCGGATTCGACAACTGGCGACATATGAGCACGGCTGCGGGCACGAAGGTGGCGATGTTCGGTCGTTCGGTGGGCGCGAGGGTCACGAGCCCCGGAGACCCGGCTGGTTCGGCGCTTGCCGAGTTTGAGCAGGTGTATATGGAGAACGTCGAGGTTGTGATCGCGTACTTCGCGCGGCGTTGTGCGGAGCCGCAGGTCGTGGCTGACCTGACCTCCGAGACGTTTGTCCGCGCGGCCGCCGGGTTCGGCGGCTTCGATCCGCGACGGGGCTCGGAGCGGGCGTGGTTGTTTGGGATCGCCGCCAATGTCTTTGGTCGACATTGCTCGCAGTTCGCCGACGCCAGCCGTGCTGCCGTCCGGCTTGCCGGCCAGCGACCTCTAGATGTCGATGAGATCGACGAGCTGGTCGACAGGATCGATGCGGAGCGCGCCGGCCGCGAGCTGATGGAGCGCTGCTCGCAGTTGCCCGAGCCGGAGCGTACCGCGGTCGAGCTTGTCGACCTCTCGGGGTTGACGCCGAAGGAGGCCGCGTTGGCGCTCGGCGTCTCCCGGGTTGTGTTGCGCAAGCGGCTGTCCCGGGCGCGAGCCCGGCTGAGAAAGGAGCATCACAGCGATGAGTAAGTTCACAGATCGCCTCTGGGGAGAGCTCGTGCGCGAGCATGGGGAGGACCTGGCGCAACTGAGGAGGCCGGTTGGCGAGCCCAGCCGGCGGACGCGGCCACGCGTGCTCGCCGGCACCAGCCTTGGGCTGGCAGGGGTGGGGATCGCGGTGGCGCTGGTGCTCGGTGCGGCGAGCACGGCGCCCGCGTTCGCGGTCACTCCCAACGGTGACGGCACGGTTCAGGTCAGCATCTTTCGAAGCGCGGGGATCGCAGGGGCGAACGAGAAGCTCGCTGCCATGGGTATCAGGGCGCGGTTCGTTCAAGTTGCAGCCGGTTGTCGGGTGAAGCAGGGGGCAAAGGGAGCGCAGCTCGCGACACCACAGGTTCTGCATGCCGCTGTGAAAGCATGGATCGATCCCCGCAAGATTGCCGTCGGGAGGTGGGAAGTGCTCGCGACCTGGCGAAAGGGGCACCGCATCGTCGTGGCTCCTGTGAGCCTGGTGCGAGGGGCGGCGCCGACTTGCCTGCCTCCGATCCCGCCGGCGTGCGTTCACCCGCCCGGCAGCAGCGGCGGGAACGGCGGCGGTAGCAGCGGCGGGAACAGCGGTAACAGCGGTAACAGCGGTAACAGCGGTAACAGCGGCACTGTGCCGGCTGCAGTCTCTGGTGCTGCGTTGCATCGGATCCCTGCCGGCGACAGCGGCAACAGCGGCAACGGCGGCACCGGGACGACCTCGAGTAGTTCCAACAGCGCCAGTAACCGGCAAGTCCTGGCTCCGGCCGGATGCTGGATCCAGGTTGTCGCCCCTCCCCAATCGGAGAACAGCGGCAACAGCGGCAACTCCGGCAACAGCTGAGTCGATCGCCGGGTGACGTCAGGGTGCGTCGGCGTTTGCGGCCCCCGCTGAAAGGCGGGGGCCGATAGACGCTCGCCACCCGGGTCCCGGCCGCAAGGCTCGACAGGCCGCCGATTGCGGTTGTGGAGGCGATCCGGGAGCCGACGGAGGCGTCGCTCGCGTATCGGCGCGGCTCGCGGTGGTCATCGCTGCTGGTCGGCCTGGCGGTAGCCTGGAACCTCGTGAGCCTGCGAGCGGAGACGCTCGGGGTGTCGTATCTGGATGACAGCTCGGTCCATGAGCAGATGGTCCGGTTCGCGACACAGCAGCTCCAGAGCGGGCGTCTGCCGCTGACGAGCTGGTTTCCGTTCTTGGGGTTGGGCTCACCGCAGTTCCTGCACTACCAGAGTCTGCCGGCGATGGCGACCGGGTTGATCGGGCTAGTCGTGGGCTCGGACACGGCGTTTCGCTGGACGCTGTATCTGCTGCTCTCGTTGTGGCCAGTGAGCGTCTATCTCGCTGCCCGGCTGTTCGGAGCCGGCCGAGCGGCCGCCGCCGTGTCGGCCGCGATGTCGCCGTTCTTGGTAAGCGCGACCGGCACCGGCTACGAGCAGCACGCGTACGTCTGGACCGGGTTCGGGGTGTGGACGCAGCTGTGGGCGTCACTGACTCTGCCGCTCGCGTGGGGGTTCAGCTGGCGGGCGATCAGTCAGGGCCGCAACCTGTTCGCGGCGGTGCTCCTGGTGTCGCTGACGATCGCCCTGCACTTCGAGACCGGCTTTCTGGCCCTGATCCCGCTCCCGTTGTGGGCGCTCGTCGCGGACGGCCCGCGAGTGCGACGGGCGCGTCGCGCGGCGGTGCTCGTCAGCGGTTCGCTGCTCGCCGCAGCGTGGGTGATCGTGCCCCTCGTCGAGCAGCGCCAGTGGGCCGCGACCAACGAGGTCCTGAAGGGGACCGGGCTCGTCAACGGGTATGGCGCCGGCCGCGTGCTCGGCTGGCTGGTCACGGGCCAGCTGCTCGATAACGGGCGGCTTCCGATCCTGACGCTGTTCGCGGCGGTCGGGCTGATGCTCGAGCTCGCCAGGTGCCGTGGCGACCACAACGCTCGCGCTCGGCTGGTCGTTCTCGGTGCTTGCCTGCTGCTGTCGTTCGGCCGCGCCACCTTCGGATTGCTGGTCCAGGCGATCCCCGCCGGCAGCGACATCTTCTTTCGCCGGTTCATGATGGGCGTCCAGCTCGCCGCCCTGCTCCCGGCGGGCGGCGGCGCTGTCTGGTGCGCAACCGCGGCGTGGAACGCGTTGCAGCGATCGGCGTGCAGCCGACGCCTCGGCTTGGCGAGCGCGATCGGACGCAGCGAGATCGCTCGCGCGGCAGCCGCCATCGCGGCCGCGATCGTGGTGCTCGCGCCGGGCTGGATGCAGCTTGGCGCCTATGACCGCCACAACACCGCGGCGATCGAAACGCAACAGCGTGCGGACGCCAGCCAGGGAGCCAGGGTGCGCAGCTGGACCAGCTGATCGCTCTCGTCAAGGCCGACGGCGGCGGTCGCGTGTACGCCGGCCTGCCATCGAACTGGGGGATGGACTTCACCGTCGGAGCCGTCCCCGTCTTCAAGTATCTAGAGAGCCAGAACGTCGATGAAGTCGGCTACACGCTGCGCACCGCGTCGCTGATGACGGACCCTGAATACTTCTTCGACGAGCGCAACCCAAGCGATTACGCACTCTTCGCAATCCACTACCTGATCGTCCCGTCCGGGTACCTGCCTCCCGTGGCGGCACGACTCGCGCGGCAGGACGGTCCGTATTCGCTGTGGACCCTCAGCACAACCGGTTACGTTCGCGTCGGCAGAATCATCGGCCACATCAACGCCAGCAGGACGAACATCGGCCGGCGGAGCATCGCCCTCCTGCACTCTCGTCTCACCCAACAGCCGACTAACTCAGCGTCGCGTTCGGCCGGCGCGCCAGTGCCGATCAGGCCCTGCCCTCGGCGCCCCGTGAGGCCGCCGCCGGCGCGGTCATCGCCGAGACCGACAATCTGGATACCGGCGAGGTGGCCGCAACCGTGAGAATGCGCCAACCCGGCGTGGCGGTGCTGAGTGCCTCGTTTGACCCGGGGTGGACAGCGACAGTCGACGGTCACACCCGAAAGACGCAAATGGTCGCGCCCGCGCTCGTCGCGACCACCGTGGCCGCAGGCACCCACACGATCATCTTTCGATACCGCGGCTTTCGGCGCTACCCGCTGCTGTTCGCGCTCAGCGCGCTCACGCTGTTCGCAATCCTGGTGGCGGCCTCACGTCGTCCCGCCGAGCCGGTTCTGTGATGCGCTTCGGCGTCTACTTCTGCCGGCGCCAGACGCGCTCAAATGGCAGGCGCCAGGCGTGAGGAGCGATGAGCTGATGTATCGCATTCGGCCCCCAGGTGCCCGGCGCGTAGGTCTTGACGGGCGGCGGGTCCTCCAGCAGCGGAACCGAGCGCTCCCAGAGGCTCTCGATGCCTTCGGCCGTCGTGAACAACGTGTGGTCCCGGCGCATCGTGTCCAGGAGGAGTCGTTCGTAGGCTTCGAGGACGTCTGTCGCTCGCTCGGTCTCGCTCGTTGCAAACTGCATGCTGACCTTGTCCAGGCGCATTCCCGGCCCGGGCCGCTTACCGTAGAACGACAGTGACAGCCTCGACGCGTCTGCAAGGTCGAAGGTCAGATGGTCCGGGCCCTGCGAACCGACGCCCGACCCCGACGGGAACATACTCTTCGGTGCCTCGCGGAATGCGATCGAGACAATGCGTTGTCCTTCGGCCATCCGCTTGCCGGTGCGCAGATAGAACGGCACTCCGGCCCACCGCCAGTTGTCGATCTCACATTTGAGGGCGATGAACGTCTCCGTGTCCGAATGTGGTGCGACCCCGTCCTCCTCGCGGTATCCCTCGTACTGGCCGCGCACGACATTGGCAGGCTCTACCGGCATGAGGGACCGGAAGACCTTGTTCTTCTCCTCGCTGATCGCGCGGGGTTCAAGGGCGGTCGGTGGTTCTATCGCCACGAACGCCAGGACCTGTAACAGGTGCGTTACCACCATGTCCTTGTAGGCCCCGGTTGATTCGTAGAACTGAACTCTCGTCTCCAGTCCCAACGTCTCCGGAATATCGATCTGGACGTGATCGATGAAATTGCGGTTCCAGATCGGCTCGAAAAGGCCGTTGGCAAACCGGAACGCGAGAATGTTCTGAGCGGGCTCCTTGCCCAGGAAATGGTCGATGCGAAAGATCTGTCTCTCAGCGAAGGTGTCGTGCAGCTGGGCGTTCAACCTGACCGCGCTGTCCAGGTCGCTTCCGAACGGCTTCTCCATCACCAGGCGCGAACGCCGCACGAGGTTGGCCGACCTGAGCATGTCGATCACCTCGAGCGCGGCCTGTGGCGGCACGCTCAAGTAGTGCAGTCGATGCACGTCGTCGCCCAACTGATGCTCGGCTTCGGAGACAACGTGCGCCAGCGCCTCTGGCCCGGCGCTCTGCGCAACGAAGTGGAGCTTCCCGACGAACGCCGCCAACTGGTCATCGGTCAATCTCTGGATGGCGAACTGCTCCACGGCGCTCCGGGCGAACGCGCGAAAAGACTCGTCGTCGTGGTCGTCCAATGAGGTTCCCACAATCCGGAGTTCCGGTGCCAGCGCAGACTCCGACAATCGCGCCAGGCCCGGAAGGAGCTTCCGACGGGCAAGGTCACCGGTCGCTCCGAACAGCACCACGACGTGCGGGGGGACGTACTCGCGGCCGCTGCGCGAGGGACGAGAGCCAGGCGCGGGGTAGGCAATGTTCTCTTCGTTCGCTTCGATCATGGTGTTGATGATGTCAGCGGAGCCAGCTTGTCAGCGGAGGCAGCTACCGTGACGCGAGGCAACGCCTGCGCCGAGTGACACTATGCCATCCAGGGCCGGCGTGGAGGGTCCGCGACTAGCCCAAGTAGAGGCCGGGAACATCCAGGCGGCGAACAGCTCGGAGTCGTCTCGGAGAGGTGATATTTGTCCGGCCCGCCGCGACAGCTGATGGCTGCCCTGATACCTGTGGCATGCCGTTTGCCGGACGCTTGGTCGTCAGGCTGCTCACTTTCAGCGCCGGCAAGTCGATTGAAGTGCCGCACGATTTGGCACACATTGAGACGACCTCCTCAGGATCGGTGCGAAATGACTCGGATCCTCTCCTCTCAAGAGATTACTGATCACGTGGACCCCAGAAGGGTGCCTCTGGACAGCGGACCCCGCCGATCGCAACGCAGTTTAGAGAACTCGGCCGGGCGTTTGATTGGCCTCTGGGCCAAGACCATGGTCCGGCGACTGGCCACTCGTCAAAGCCTGATACCGCGCTCTCGCCACCCGACATCCCGCAGCGGCCACGACACGTATTTCGAACGCTGCTGTGGGTGGCGGACGCGTCCCGATAGGGTCGGGCGATGGATGTGATCGTGGTGGGCGCGGGCGTGGTGGGGCTGGCCGCCGGCTTTGAGCTGTCCCGCGCCGGACATCGCGTCAGGGTGCTCAGCGCCGATGTTCCGGGTAGTCGCCAGTCGGCGGGGCGCTCTCGCATCTTCCGTCTCGCGCATGCCGATGGCATGCTGACCGATGCCGCAGCGCGGTCGCTGGCCCTGTGGAAGGAATGGGAGTCGCTCGCAGGAGGCGTGCTGCTCGATCGTGTCGGGCTGCTGCTGACCGGAGACATGTCGGAGCGCAAGCCCCATCTGAGGCGCCATGGCGGATTGGACGAGCTCAGCGGCGTCGCCCATCCGCTGGCCGTGGCGCAGGAGCGCTGGTCCCTCGAGCGCACCGGCGCGGCGATTCGCGCCGAGGCCACCATCCGCTTCCTGCAGGCGGGCCTCGATGTGATGCTCGCCGACGTCGCCGACATCGGCGGCCATGGCGTGACGCTCAGTGACGGACGGCAGATGGATGCCGAGACGGTCGTGGTCTGCGCTGGTCCTGACACCTACCGGCTCATGGGATTGACTGCGCCCGAGCGCCGTCGGTCAGTGCGCTTCTCGTTTGCGCTCCGCGAACCGCTTGCGTCTGGAGCGCCGTGCTGGATCCAGCGTGATGAGCGACTATGCGAGCCGTTCTATGCCGTCATGGACGGCTCCGAGCACTACTCCATTGGGCTCAGCGAGGCGAAATCGGTCGACGTGCCCGAGGCCGCACATGTTCGCGAAGCCCACAGACGGACCGTTGCGATCGTCGCTCGGGTTATTCCGGGCGTGGTGCCGGTCGCCGAGCGAGTGATTGCGTGCGAGTATCCGATCAATCCTCATGGAGGTCATGGCCCGCTCGCGAACGACGGCTGGGACGTCCTGGAACATCACGGGGTTGTGGGCCTCACGGGTCCGAGCCTGTTCAAGTTCGCACCTTTCCTGGGTCGCCTGGCGACTGAGCGACTGAGCGACTACCCGCAATGAAATGGCCCGACGCCCACCAGCCCCGATCGACTGGCATCGCGCTGCGGGCACTGGGACAGGCGCCATGCTTCACGCGCGCGAGTGCTCCGACGCGCGTTGGGCCTGTTCGCCTGTCGGTCGGATGCCCGTGTACAGAACGAACTGCTCGAGCGCCTGCAGGCTGATGAGCTCGGCGCCCGTGATCAAGGTCGTCCGGAGCTCCGTGGCGAGGCGCGCGAGCGGAGTGCTCGCCGGCGTTGCGACCACATCGATGATGCCGTGTGCAGCCTCGACAGCCTCTCGCGGGAAGGCCATCTCGCCCGCTCCGGGTCCGCCGGCCATCCCGATGGGAGTCGCATTGACCAGCAACTGCGCCTCCGTCGCCTGCAGCGCCGGCCGCCAGTCGAACCCATAGCGTTCGGCAAGCGCCGCGCCCGTCTTCTGGTTGCGGGCGATCACGGTGCCCGAGACAAAGCCGGCGTCGCGCAGCGCCGCCACGACTGCCCTCGCCATGCCGCCACTGCCGCGGACGACAAAGGTGTCCGTCACAGCGATCTCGCGCTCGGCGAGGAGGCGCCTCACCGCGATGTAGTCGGTGTTGTATGCGCGCAAGAATCCGTCGCCGTTCACGATCGTGTTCACGGATTGGATCGCCTCCGCGGACTCCCCCAAGGCGTCGACATACTGCATGCAGGCTTCCTTGAACGGCATCGATACGCCACATCCGCGGATCCCCAGCGCCCTGATCCCACCAATCGCGCCAGCCAGATCACTTGTCGTGAACGCCTTGTAGACGTAGTCGAGGCCAAGCTCGTCATAGAGGTAGTTGTGGAACCGAGTCCCGATGTTGCTCGGCCGTCCCGCCAGTGAGATGCACAGCGTCGTGTCCCTTGTGATCTCGAGTCGCTTCATCCGTGATCATGCTGCCAGGTCTCGACTCGAGCGTGCAATCAGGATCTGCGAACGCCTCAGGAATGACTCCGAAGATCTGCCAGCGACATACCGACGGCGCCACAGGCCTCTCCCCACGTGATGTTTCCCAAGTAGGCGCGGTGAAGCGCGTCGCGTCGGTCTTGGTCCAGATGTGGCGCCGCATCCGCGAGCGTTTGCTCGAGATACTCATCGCTGCCCTCGACGAGCCGCCGATCGGAGACCAGCACCGACGCCCACCGGCGATCCTCGGCGATGCTCCGGGCGGCTTCCAGGTTCTGCACGAGCTGCGAGCGGGCGGGGTACCAGTCGGTTGCGATGGACAGCCCCTCGGTCCGCTTGCCCACGACTGTGAGAGCAAGCCTTTCGGTGATCAGCACGCAATCGAGCGTGGTCACATCTTCAAAGCGCCACCACTCGCGCAGGCGCGATGCCCGCGCCAGCACGAGCTCGCGGGCGCGCTCCTGTGCTCTCGTCCGTGACCCCGGTGGATCGTCGCGAATCAGGGCATTGCGGAGCTTCGTCGTCTCTGGCGAGAGCTCTTGGCCCAGCGGCCACGTGAGGCGCTCCGGATTCTCGACGTACCACAGGAGCAACTCCTGGGGCGGCGCCGCCGGATACTGAAAGCACGCGAGGCGGCCGGTGACGGTCGGGACGCTCAGCGGAATCGAGATCGAGCCCGGCGAATCGATCAGATCGCCGAGCTGCGCGGGACCGTGCGGCGTCGCCCGCAGCAGCGCGGGGAGCCACGAGCGACCTGACGGGTCTCGGGTGAGCAACGCCTGGAAGAACGGCTGCACACGCGCGAGCGCGCTGTCGTGCTGTGGGACAGGCACGGACGGACACTATCTGGCGCAGCACGCCTGCGGTGGCGCACGCCAATCCCCTTGCACTCAAGCGTTCGCATCGGGAAGGCCGTCGAACGCGCTTTGACCGGCGCCAGAAGCTGATACCGCGATAGCTTCTCGGGTGCTTCATCGCCGCATCGGAGCAACCGGCGCACAACAACAATCCTTCAAGATGTGGGTGACGAGATCTTCATATCGCCGCTGCATCTGCCGATAACGTGGATGACATGATTCACGCTCGAATGATCAAGATGATGGACGACGGCACCGCTCCGAGCCTGGCGGATTCAGAGCTCACCGACGCAGCGTTGTCCACCCGTGCCTCCAGGCACCACCGAGTCGCCCACCGCGCCGTCTACACCAGCTACGACGAGCAGTCGATCGAGTCGCTCGGCGAATGGGGAGATCTCGCGTCATTCCGCGCCGCACGCGCCGCAGCGGAGCCCCGCTCCGCGCTAGCCGCGTAACGATCGTCGCGCAGCGAGCTCAGCCGGCAGCAGGTCAGCGAGTGCCGGCATGAGCGAGCTGCCCTCGCACGCCGATCGGCGTGCGAGGGCGGCTGACTTCCTCAGTTGCTGTGCAGCGACTTCGCGGTGCTTTCGACGACGTGGCGCAGGACGTCGAACTCGGTGTGGATGAGCCGGTCGACCAACGCGACGCCGGACTCGGTGATCTTCTTCGCGACGTCCGAGGTGCTTGCGACCTCTTGCGGAAGCGCCTCCTCGATCGTGATCAGGAACTGTCCCAGCGCCTCGATCGCGGCCCGCTCGCCCGCCTCGAGCGAGGAAAGCACCTCGTTGGAGAGGTCGGACGCCCTGTCCACGCGGCCCACGAGGTGAACCACCGGAGCGGCGGGCTTGATCTTGGTAGCAGTCTCGGCCATTTGCAGGACTCCTTTCAGAACATGTGTTCGTGCCGAGATAGATACACCGGTGGCTGGCTTCTGATACGTCATGAGGAAAACGCGTGTGCGACTGCGGTCTGTCGAACATCGGATCGCGCCGCATCAATCACCGAGCGATGCGCGCCCCGTATGCGAGCGGCTACGGTTCACTCATACAGGATCAGATGTGAGGAGGATGGGAACATGGCAAGGCTCGCCTCGAAACGCTTCGAGAACCCGGATGAGGTTCGCGAGTTCGTCGACGGAAAGGGGCGCGTCGAGCTCGTGGAGCTGAACGGTCACGTCGTGGGCCGAAGCACGTACTACCCGGGTTGGCGCTGGTCTGAGCACGTCAAGCCGATGACCGGCTCTGACTCGTGCCAGGTCGAGCACTTCGGGTACGTGATGGAGGGCCGGATGGCGCTGCGAATGGACGACGGAACCGAACGCGAGTTCTCTCCCGGCGACATCTTTCACATGCCGGCCGGCCACGATGCGTGGATCATCGGCGACCAGCCATGCGTCCTGCTGGATTTCTCGGGCCTCAAGGGGTACGCGCAGGCGGCCTGATCTCGCCCACCGGACGCGTGATGCGGGTCCCGTAGCCCGCCGGCGTCCACGCCAGGAGCTCGGCGTCGAGCACCACCAAGCCTCGACCCTCACGCAGCAGCATCGCCCCGTCAGCTAGCTCGTCCACCGCCGTCCTACGTAGCTGCGATGGATCTGTCCCCGCGCGTCGTGCAGGCATCCACGGTTGCCGTACACGAGCCCGCGATCCGTCGTCGCAAAGAGCTCGCCGAGCGGCGACACGCGGTTACAACGGGCCATCTGGAATGAGATCATCCCGACGTGGATGTCGGGAGGCGCTACCTGGAGCTCGTGCTCAGACTGCGCAGAATCGCGCCGTCGTTGGTCGAGAGCTATGCGGGCCCGGCAGAGCTCGCTGCGACGATCGACGCCGAGCCGCCGGTGACGGCGTCCGAGCTCGGCGAGCAGACGCGGGATTTCTTGGGCCAAGTGGCGACCGGCGAGATCGACCTCGATCGCGTGCGCTGGCTCACTGCCCAGCTCACCGCGATCTCGACGGCACTCGCGTGGCTGGCGGGAGAGCCGTTCACCTACCGCGAGCTGGTCGAGCGTTGCCACGGCGTGAACGTGACGCTCGCGCCGCAGGACCGGTTCGAGCTGGCGCACCGCACGCTCGACCGCGCGCTTCCGGGACGGGGCGCGATTCGCGAGCGCTACCAACGGTGGGCCATGACGCAGCAGGTCCCGCCCGATCGATTGCTGCAGGGTATGCACGCGCTCGCCGAGGAGCTTCGTCGCAGGAGTGACGCCGCGTTCGATCTTCCGCCTGGCGAAGAGGTGATCTTCGAGCTAGTCACCGGCAAGCCGTGGGCGGGCAACGCTGATTACACGGGCGGCCTGCGAACGCGCATCGCGATCAACGAGGAGCTGCCGATCGCCTCATTCCGGCTTCTCGAGCTCGTCAGCCACGAAGCGTATCCGGGGCATCACACGGAGCACGCGTGCAAGGATGCGGACCTGATCACCGCCCGCGGAAGGCTCGAGCTGGCCGCGTTTGTGTACCCGACCCCGCAGGCGCTTCTCGCCGAGGGAATCGCCTGTCATGCGCTCGAGGCGCTGCTCGGGGACGATGCCGAGGAGCTCGGCGCCACGTGCCTGCGGCCCTTGGGCATTCCGTATGACAGCGACGTCGCCGGCACGGTGCGCGAGGCGCAGCAACTGCTGCTAGATGTGAGGCCGAACCTGGCGATCATGCTCGATGAGGAGCGAGGGCCGGCCGAGGTACGCGCGTACGCGCGGCGCTGGATGCTCGAAGACGACCACCAGGTGGAGCGCGCGGTGAGCTGCTTGGAAGATCGAGTGTGGCGGCCGTACGAGTCCTGCTATCCGGCCGGCCTCGAGCTCTGCCGCTCTTTCACATCAGGCGATCCGACTCGCTTCCGGCGGTTGCTGCACGAGCAGATCACGCCCGCCCAGCTGCTCTGATCAGTGTGCATCAGCGTCGGGAGTCGGTCTCGCGCTCGCGCACGCCATCGTCGTCGATCGCCACCACGGCCGCATCACGTTCAGAACCGAAGGAGCACGGCGGCACGACGTTCGTCGTGCGTCTGCCGATCGAGGCCGTCGCCTAGGACCAGCGAGCGGCACAGGTAATGCTCAAGTCGGATCGGAAACTGCCGACTCTCTAGAGATCGCTATGCGTCCGACGCTCTGATCGCGGATGGTATTGGACAGATGATTTGTCCTGTTTGTCGATGATCGTCGGCGCGTTGAGGGCGCTGCGCGACCTCTTGCATGGTCTTCGCGGACTCGATCTCGCTTGGGGGTGTTGAGTTGGCAGATCTCGGGCTGATCCGTACCGGGCAGTCGTGCGCGGTCGGCGTCGCGATCCGCAGGCCTGCCGATGACTGACAGCGCGGCTTTGCAGGCTGCGGGCTTGGAGGAGGCACAGGCCGAGATCGCCCGCCTGACCAAGATCGTCGGCGTGCTGATGGACCGCGCCGAGCGCAGCACCAGCGCCGAGCAGTCCGAGTTCAGCCTGTTCCAAACAGCGGTCATGCTCGAAGAAGAAGTGCGTCATCGCACCGCGGAGCTCCAAACGGCGCTGGTCGATAACGAGCGGATCAGCCGAGCCCTTCAGGGGTCAGAGCGCGAGCTCAGAGCTCTCACCGACCATTCCGCGGCGATGCTGACCCGCCATGACTCGCGCGGCGTCTTCATGTACGCGTCGCCGAGCGCGGCGCGCGTGATGGGCTACACGCCCGAGCAGCTCGCCGGACGCCACCCGTTCGAGTTCGTACACTCCGCCGACCTTCCGCGCGTCAAAGCCACGATCGCGGAGAAGCGCGAGGAAGGCTTCGAAGTCGAGCTTCGCGCGCTTCGCCCCGACGGCAGGTGCGTGTGGCTCAACGCGATCGTGCGCTACTACCGCGACGAGCACGGCGAGCTACACGGCGTCGGGGCGATACGCGACATCAGCGCACACAAGCTCCAAGAGGCACGCCTGCGCGAAGCCACCGAGCGTTTCGAGCGAGCGTTCGAGCACGCGCCAATCGGCATGGGGCTGATCGGCCTGGATGGCAACTGGATGAGAGTCAACCGCGCGCTGTGCGTCCTACTGGGCCACAACGAAGCCGAACTACTGCGCAAGAGCTTCAAGGAGATCACGCATCCCGGCGATATCGACATCAGCCTCAAGGCCTTTGACGAGCTCCTCGAAGGCCGGCATTTCGAGGGCGCTAAGCGCTACCTGCATGCCGACGGGCATGCCATCTGGGTGCAGGTGTCTACCGGCGTGGTCCGCGACGAACATGGCTCACCCCAGCATTTCGTCACACAGATACAGGACATCACCGAGCGACGCAACTTTCAGGAACGGCTCGCTCACCTCGCCGACCACGACCCGCTTACCGACCTTTACAACCGCCGCCGGTTCGAAGCAGAGCTCGAACGTCAAGTGACGATCGCGCAACGCTACGAGCGCGACAGCGCAGCGCTCGTGATGCTCGACCTCGACCATTTCAAGTACGTCAACGACTCGCTCGGCCACAGCGTCGGAGACCGCGTGATCGAGCACGTCGGAGCGTTGCTCTCAGAACGTCTGCGCGGCAGCGACATCGTCGCGCGCCTCGGCGGCGACGAGTTCGCGATCGTCCTGCCGCACGTCGACGCCCAACGCGCGCGGCTGGTCGCCACCACGCTCGTGAGCGCCATCGAGGAGCGCCCGTTCGTGCATGGTGAGCATCAGTACACCCTGTCGGGGTCAGCCGGCGTCGTGATGCTCGACGCACGCACGGCGTGCGCCGAGGACGCGATGGCCAACGCCGACCTCGCGCTCTATGACGCCAAACGGCGAGGGCGAAACCGCGTCGCGGTCTACTCGCCGCAAACCCGCCGCGACACCCTCGCGGGCCTATCCTGGTCACAAGGTCTCAAGCACGCCCTCGCCCACGACGGCTTCGAGCTGCTCGCCCAGCCGATCATCGATCTGGCAACCGGGCAAACCGTGATGCACGAGCTGCTGATCCGGATGCACGCGGAGGACGGGACGCTGATCGCGCCCGCGGAGTTCCTGCCCCCCGCCGAGCGTTTCGGCCACCTACCAGCAATCGACCGCTGGGTCATTGCCCAAGCCGCCCGGCTGGCCTCCGAGCAGCCAGGACGCTGCCTAGCGGTCAACCTCGCCGCCAAGACGATCGCCGAGCCAGGACTGGTCGGCTACATCGCAACACAGCTGTCGGCGTGCGGCGCGGACCCGGCCGACCTCGTCTTCGAGTTCTCAGAGTCAGACGTGATCGCGAACCTCGAAGGCGCGCAAGAGACCTGCGCGCGCCTACGTGAGCTCGGCGCCCGGATCGCGCTGGACGACTTCGGCGCCGGGTTCTCGAGCTTCTCCTACCTCAAAGCGCTGGAGGTCGACCTGCTCAAGATCGACGGGCAGTTCGTCCGCGAGCTCGCCTCAAACCACGTCGACCGCCTCGTCGTGCAAGCCATCCTGCATGTCGCCGACGGGATGAGCCTGCCGACCGTCGCCGAATACGTCGTCGACGCAACGGTCGCCGAGCTACTACGCGAGCTCGGCGTCGACTACGGCCAGGGCTTCCACCTCGGCAAACCCGCGCCCCTGCCCGCGCTGGCTTCATGCCCGCCTTCCCGCGGCTGATCACTCATCACACCCGACCCAAGTGCGCCGGATAGCCCCGGCGCGAACGGCCGCTCAGGGATCTCGGAGATCGCCTGAGTGTTACGGGGTTCTGGTCGTCTCGTGCGGATCAGCGCGCACAGGTCGAGGCGCGCGCGCGCGCCGTCGGGGCTGCGCGGAGCGCCTGATCCGCGCGCGCTGGCTGGCCGACACCGCAGCGAGCACGCCGACCGCGGCGAGGAGAACCGCCGGCGTCACCCGCTCGCCGAGCACGAGCGCGCTCCAGGCAACGGTGAACAGCGGCTGCGCGAGCTGTACCTGTCCGATGCGGGCGATACCGCCGCGGGCGAGGCCCGCGTACCACGCAAAGAACCCGAGGAGCATCGAGCCGATGCTCACATAGGCCAGGCCGAACAATGAGACCGCGCCGGGCGCGGGAGCCGGGCCGAGGCACAGCGCTGCCACGGCCGCCGCGCCCGTCAGCGGCGCACTCGCGACAAGCGCCCAGCAGATCGTGCGCGCCCCGCCGAGCTCACGCGCGAGGGCACCGCCTTCGGCGTACCCGAGCCCGCAGGCGAGCACCGCCGCCAGCTCCAGAGCGTCGGCTCCCGTGAGCCCGCCGTGGGCTTGGCTCACGGCAAAGGCGCCGATGATCGCCATCCCGGCGAGCGCGGCGGCCCAGAACGTGCGCCCCGGCGGCTCGCCGCCGCGCGCTACGGCGAATACGGCGGTGACGATCGGGAGGATCGCGATCACGACGGCGCCGTGAGCGGAGCCGCTTGACTGCAGCGCGAGGCTCGTGAGCGTGGGAAAGCCGATGACGACGCCGCCGGCGACGATCAACAACCGTCGCAGCTGCTCCGGGGACGGAGCCGGCACGCGCCGGCGCCGCATTAGAGCAGCGGCGAGCACGGACGCCACCGTGGCGCGCCCGAAGGCGACCAGCCACGGATCAAAGCCCCGCAGCGCGAGCTTCGTCGCCGGGAGCGAGAAGGAGAACACGAGGACACCGATGGCCCCGAGGAGCAGACCAGCGGGAAGCGCGACCCGCGGCTGGCGGGAAGCGTTATCGTGTGTCGGCATGAACAACGATAACGCTTTCGATGGGCGATGAGTCGCGTACTCGACGACCTCCGCGCCCGCGCCGCCGCCGGGCTCCCCGGTGAGCGCCTCCCGTCCGTGCGCCAACTCGCCGCCCAGCATCGGGCCAGCCCGCTGACCGTGCAGCGCGCGCTGACGCAACTGGCGGCCGAGGGCCTCGTGATTCCGCGACCGGGACGGGGAACGTTCGTGGCGCCCCGTGCCGTCGGCACCGCCGCCGGCGCGGCCGCCGACCTCGATTGGCAATCTGTCGCGCTCGGTCCGCCGACGGTCGATCCCGGCGGACTCGAGGAGCTGCTGGCCGTCCCCGGCGAGGGTCGGCTCGTCCTGTCCTCGGGCTTCGTCGACGCGTCACTGCAGCCCCTCGGCGAGCTCGCCCGGGCGGCGGTGCGCGCCGCCCGCCGCGCCGGCGCCTGGGACCGCGGCCCGGTCGAGGGCGATCTCGAGCTACGCGCGTGGTTCGCTCGCGAGATCGGCGCGGGACACACCGTGCGCGACGTCGTCGTCACCAACGGAGGTCAGTCGGCGCTCGCGACAGCCTTTCGCGCGCTCGGCCGGCCCGGTGAGACCGTGCTCGTGGAGTCGCCCACCTACCTCGGCGGGCTGGCCGCCGCCCGGTCAGCCGGCCTGATCCCGTTCCCGGTTCCGGTCGACGAGCACGGAGTCCGGCCGGAGCTGTTCGCGGAGGCCATGGCGCGGACCCGCGCCCGGCTCGCCATGCTCCAGCCTCGTTACGCGAACCCGAGCGGGGCGCTGCTGTCGGCGTCGAGGCGCGGCGAGGTCATGGAGGCGGTGCGTGCCGCCGACGCATTCGTGATCGAAGACGACTGGGCCCGGGACCTGGCGATCGACGGTCCAACCCCTCCGCCGCTCGCCGCCGATGATGACACCGGGCACGTGGTCTACGTTCGGTCTCTCACCAAGAGCGCCGCGCCGGGACTGCGCGTGGGAGCGGTCGTTGCGCGCGGTCCCGCGGCAGCCCGGCTGCGCGCCGCGCGCGTCGTTGACGACTTCTTCGTCTCGGGCATCCTCCAGCACACCGCCCTCGAGCTCCTGTCCGGGCCCGCGTGGACGCGACATCGCCGTGACGTCGCGACCCAGCTGGCGGTCAGACGCGATGTCCTGCTCGCGGAGCTGAGCAGGCAGCTGCCGCACTGGCGCGTCTTCCTCAAGCCGCGCGGCGGGCTGCACGTCTGGGTCCGCCTGCCGGGCGAGAGCGACGAGGCGAGCCTCGTGCGCGACGCTGCCGCCGCGGGGATCCACGTCAATCCCGGCCGGCCCTGGTTCGCCTCAGAACCGCCGGCTCCGCACCTGCGGCTGACCTTCGCGGCGGCATCGCCGGCCGAGCTTCGCGAGGCGGTGGCGCGGCTGGCGAGGCTGCCCTCGGCGTTGCCTTCCCGGACCTCGACGCCGACCACGTGACATCCGACCCCGAGCGGATCGACGCCGGCGGCGGGCTCGATCTATCGTTTCAGGAGTATGGACGGTCGATCTGCGCAATTCGGTGGCATCATTCGGCGGATCGGCGGCTGGCTGGCGCTCGCGATCTCGCTGAGCCTGTACCTGTTCGTCAGCCGCCGTGGGATCAACGAGCCGCTGGTCGGTCATGGGCACCTTCGCTATTTCGATCTGCACGTGTACCGGGCCGCAGCGGTGCTGATGGAGCAGGGTCGCTCAATGTATCGCCACGCCGTTCTCGACCGATTTCACTTCACCTACCCGCCGATATCGGTGATCCTGATGGCGCCGCTGTCGTGGGCCTCGCGCCGGACGGATGAGTTCGTTGTCGGTGTCGTGAACATCGGCGCTCTGCTGTTCATCGCCCGACGGGCGATCGACATCGTTCGCGCCCGGGATGCCCGCCGGGGCTCCAATAATCGGGGCGCCGTCGATGCGGGGCCCGAGCGCCCGTCACGGGCCCAACCGGAGCTGGACGGCGGATCGCTCTGGTCTCTGGCGGCGCTGATGACCGCCCTCGCGCTCTGGCTGGAGCCGGTTAGCGTCGCCCTCGGCTACGGACAGATCGACCCGATCATCACCGCGCTGATCGTGTTCGACATCTCCCGACCGGATGCAGCCAGGACGAAGGGAGCTGCGATCGGATTGGCCGCGGGCATGAAGCTGACGCCGCTGATGTTCATCCCCTACCTGTTGCTGAGCGGTCGGCGCCGAGCCGCACTGGTTGCGGGCGGGGTGTTCCTGACGACGATCGCCGTCGGCTTCGCGCTCCTGCCATCGGATGCAGCACAGTACTGGGGGATGTACGTGTTCAAGGCGTCGAGGGTGGGTCCGCTCGGTGCCACGATCAATCAGTCGCTGCAGGGGATGCTCCTGCGATTGACGGGTGCACACGCGCTGGGCGCCGGCGCGATGGCACTGATCGCAGCGATCACGCTGGTCGGATTGGGCGCGGCGGTTCTCTACAGCCGTCGCGGTGACGAGGCCGCCGGCTTCTCGCTGTGCGCGATCACCCAGCTGCTCGCGTCGCCGGTCTCCTGGACCCATCACTGGATGCTCGTCGTCCCAAGCCTGATCATGATCGCGCACCGGGCGTACGCGCGGCGGTCGCGCTGGCTGGCGGTTGGCGTCGCGGCGGGCGCGATCATCGGCTACAGCTATCTCCCAGAGAGAGGCTTCACCTTCCCATCGGGCCTCGGGGTCAACGTCTACGTGCTGGCGGGCCTGTTCACGATCGCATGCGCCTACGCCACGTCCGCGTCGATCGTCCTGCGGGATGTCGGCGAGCAGGGCCTCCTCGCGCGACTGCGCGCCATGAGCACTCGCGTGCGACCTGGGACGCTCTGGCCACGCGTCGACGGCGACCGTGGCAACGCATGATCTCGGCGCGTTCGGCGGCTCTGCGGGCTCACAACGGCGGCGTTCGCCGCTGCGATCACTGAGCGGCGCTCGTTACCGGTTCGCCACCGGCAGCAACGGCGGCGGCGGTGGCGTTCGCGTTCCAGAGGACCGACGCGACCTGGGCGATCACCTGCAGACGTTCGCGGAGCTCGGCGGGCTGGTACTGCTCGCCATCGTGCCGGTCGGCGTAGCTGGTCAGCTCCAGCAGGTAGGTCCGAAGATCCGCGTCCGAGAAGACGACGATCCCGTCGGCGCCGGCGGTGGCGAGCGGCTCGAACCGCTCAACGAGGTCGACGTACTCGCGCAGCAGCCGAACGTCCTCGGCGCTCATGATCGGCTGCGACCGGCGGCGGTCGAGCTGGTCGGAGAGCGCCGTGAAGATCGCCTGACTCGCCTCGGCGGTGACCGCGGAGGTGATCGTCACTGGCCGGTCGCCATCACCGGCGCGAACTTCGAGAATCTGAACCGGAGATTCCTGCATGACTCGAGATTAGCTTGCCGGACGGCGTCGGCCGTCGTGCGGACTGCACGTTTCTCATTCGGTAATGTCCTGCATCGAACTGCGGAGAAACTGCACCGGTCGGGCCGGCGCATCGCGGCCACGACGTGGGATCCTGCCGGCATGTCCGAACCTCTGACCCTGGAATGCCGAGACGGCATCGCCGTGCTGACGATGCGAGCGCCCGAGACCCGCAACGCCCTGACCGTGCCGATGGCGCAGGCGATGATCGACGCGTGCGAGGCAATCGACGCCGACCCGCGGGTCGGCGTCGTCATCGTGACCGGTGAGGGCCCCTACTTCTGCGCCGGCGGTGATCGAGCGACGCTGGCCGCGGCGGGCAAGGATCCCGCCAACCCGGCGCGCTACCGCGAGATCGGCACGATCTACGGCGCCTTCGCGCGGGTCGGCGCGCTGCAGCCACCGACGATCGCCGCGATCCGGGGCGGCGCGGTCGGCGCCGGGCTGAACCTCGCGCTCGCGACGGACCTGCGCGTCATCGCGCAGGACGCGAAGCTGCTCTCAGGATTCCTGCCGATCGGCTTGCACCCGGGCGGCGGGCATGCGCTGCTGCTCTCAAGGGCGGCGGGCTGCGAGACGGCGAATGCGATGCAGCTGTTCGGCGCCGCGATCACCGGCGCCGAGGCCGTCGCGCGTGGGCTGGCGTGGGCCGCCGTCCCGGCCGACGACGTGGACGCCACGGCGAGACGTCTCGCCGAGATCCCAGCCCGCGATCCGGAGCTCGCGCGTCGCACGGCGCTTTCGATGCGCACGATCGCAGGCCCGCCGGCGATGCCGTGGGCGGCCGCGCTCGATCTCGAGCGCGCGTCGCAGATGTGGTCGATGCGCCGCAAGGACCTGGCCGCCGATCAGGGTTCGCGAGGAAATCAGTGAGCCCACAGTAACTTTCCCGCGAGCCCTTAGTCTTAGTCGGGCGGCAGCTCTCTGCGGCAGACGGGGCAGGGTTAGGAGGCCAGGCCGTGCGTGTAGGCGTAGTGGACCGCCTGCGCGCGGTCGCGGGCGCCGATCTTTGAGAACACGTGGTTGACATGCGTCTTGACGGTGGCTTCGCTGACGACGAGCGCCGTCGCGATCTCCCGGTTGGAGAGGCCCCGCGCGATCAGCGAGAGCACCTCGGCCTCGCGCGGGGTGAGCTCGTCGGGCAGCGCCGCGGCGCCCCTGTCCGCCCCCGCTCCGGCGCCCCTGTCCGCCCCCGCTCGGGCACCCGTGGCCGCTCCCGCGCCCGCTCGGGCACCCGTGGCCGCTCCGGCCCCCGCGCTCGCCGCGGCGACCAAACGGCTCTGGACCACCGGATCGAGCAGCGCCTGGTGGTGCGCGGCGGCGTGCACCGCCCGTGAGATCTCCGCGATGCCCGCGTCCTTGGTCAGGTAGCCGCGTGCGCCGGCGCTCAGCGCGTCGAGGATCGACGCCTCGTCGGCGTGGGTCGTGAGCACCACGATCTCGGTCTGTGGCTGCGCAGCGAGGATCCGCCGCGTGGCCTCGACGCCGTCGACACCGGGCATCCGCAGGTCCATCAGCACGACGTCCGGCCGGTGGCGGGCGCACAGCGCCACCGCCTGCTCGCCGTCGGCCGCGGCAGCGACCGGATGAATCCCGGTTGCGAGTTCCAGCAGGGTCATCAGCCCCTCGCGGACCAGGGCCTGGTCGTCGACCACGAGCACGCGCACGTCGGGGTCGCTCACGGCGCCGCCTCCGCGCGCTCGGCGATCACGCTCGGGCAGGCCGGCTGGGCCGGCTCGGCGGGCGCCGGTGCGGCGGCCTGTGCCGCGGTGGGCGCCGGCAGATGCAACTCGACCCGCCAGCCGTCGGCGTGGACCCTGGCGCTCACCGAGCCGCCGAGCGCCTGCGCCCGCTCGCGCATCCCCTTCAGCCCGTAGCCGCCGCCGCTCGTGCTCAACGGCAGCGCCGGCTGTGCGCTGGCGCCCCGGTTGTCCACGACGGCGACGATCTCGTCGTCCGGCCGCTCGCCCGCGTGCACGGCGACTGACACCTCCGCGCCGGGGGCGTGCTTGCGCACGTTCGTGAGAGCCTCCTGCACGACCCGCAGGATCGCCTCCCCGGTGCCGGCGGTGAGACGCCCGCGATCGCCGTCGATGACGAGCTCGGTTGCGGCGCCGGTGCTCGTCCGGTACTCCGCGACGAGCGTCTCGATCCCCGCAGGGATCGAGACCGGATCCCCGCGCAGCGCCCCGACCGCCCGGCGCGTCTCGCGCAGCCCCTCACGCGCAAGCTCGTGGGCGCGGTTGATCCGCGTGAGCACCGTGTCGCGGTCCGCTCCCTGCTCCACCAGCGCGGCCGTGGCCTCGAGCTGAATCGCGAGCCCCGCTAGCGCGTGCGCGAGCACGTCGTGGATGTCCCGCGCGATCCGTGCGGACTCCTCCAGGCGCGCGCTGCGCAGCTGCTCCTCGTGCGAGCGCTGCATCTGCGCCATCAGCAGCTCGGCCTGCTCGAGACGCTGCACCCTCTGCCGCACGCTGGATCCTCCCAACATCGTGGCGGCGAACCCGAGAATGTAGGCGAGCGTGCCGACCCCGCCCTTGCCGTAGAGGATCGACGACGCCGCGAGCGCGAGCGTCGCGACAGCCAGAAGGGGCGCAGCGCGGTAGAGCTCGGCTCGCATCCCGGCGGACGCGACGGCCACGAACGCGAACGCGCTGCCGGCGCTCGCCGGTGCCATGTAGGTGAGCACGCCGCCCGCCAGGGCCATCACGTAGAGCTCTGGGCCGATGCCGTGCTCGACGGAACGCCGCACCGTCCACACCAGCCAAGCGGCAACGGCCGCCGCGAGCAGGACGCTGATCAGGAGCCCGCGCCCGCTGCTGCCGGGATGATGCGAGGTCGCTGTGAACGACAACACGATCAGCGCGAGCCCGGCGAGCCGTATGAGCGTTCCGAGGCGGTTGTCAGCTGGCCAGAGGAGCATCTCGAGCACACGTTAAGCGATCGTGGGCCCGCAAATGCGGGTCCACCATACCCGACCCCACAA
>JBKQIR010000151.1:0-4590 GCA_052148275.1 Solirubrobacteraceae bacterium | reverse complement strand
GACATCCGCACTTGGGTCGCTGTATGGAACGAGAACCCCAGGCCGTTTATCTGGACGAAGTCCGCCGAGGAGATCCTGGCCAAGCTCGCACGACTTCTACAACGAATTAACGGCGCGGGACACTAGGCGGGACGCCATCGGCGGGCGGGTAGGTCGAGTCGTGTGCCCATCGCTTTGCGTTGGTGCGCCAGATCGCAACGAGGAGCTTGATGCGCTCCTCAACCTGTGGTGCTGCCTGCGCTGGCAGAGAGATGGCCGGCGTCAGCGGGGCGGCGGGCGAGTTGATTCCCCAAGCTGCTACGAACGCGCGCCACGTGCCGTAGGTGGAGTCGAGCAAATGTTGCGTGCTCGGCCCGACGACATCGTGCTTCCGTATCGAGTCGTCCGCGCGACGCTTGGCAGCGGCGGCGGCGGCAAGCTGGTGCGTTAGCCAGGTCACGATCGACCAGCCGAACCCGGTTGCGTTCGCGGCTGCTTCCTGCCACGCTGCGACAGCGGCGTTTATTGCGGCGCGCTCGTCGGCGCCTCTCGTGGCCAGCAGGTCGTCGAATGGGCCATGCGCCATACCGAGTGATGCCCAGAGATCCCAGGCGCCCGCGAGCACCTTCGTTCTGCCGCGTGCCGATAGGGGCCGCTCTCGCTTGTCGATGTCGATCGGGGCTCGCAGTGCCTTGAGTACCCGGTTCCCCACGACGTTCAGCGCGGCTGAGATCGGGCTCGGGTGGCAGCAGAAATCCCCCCTAAAGGCGTCGCCGACGGACACGCGGCCGGCTGACAGCATTCGGAGTTCCGTTGAGATGTCGCATGCGTAGACTCGACGGTCGGATTGATGCGCGACCTCGGTGAATGGAGTCAGTGCCGCAAGATATTCCGGGGCAAGCCAAGGCGCCCTCAGCTCCCCAGGTTTCTGCCCGCCCGCAGCGTCATACCCGGCGGGCTCATAACTGAGCCGGCGGGCTCATAACTGAGCTCTTCCGTGCGCTTGATAAGCGGCGCGAGAAGGACACCGAGCGCTTCCGGAAGGCCGGCTCGCTCACTCGGCCACGTCAGTCGCACGAGTGCAGTACGCGCGTCGACCTCTGCGAGCATGAAGGTGTCGAGCCGCGAGTCGGACACACTATCCGGCAGCGCTTGGAGTGATCGTGCTATGGCCCTCGTCGGTGCGAACCTCGAGCTCGCGGCGAACGCGGGCGGCGAGCTCGGGTGCGCGGCTGATCACGCCGACCAAGCAGTTCGTCGTCCCGCAGGCGTTCCAGCACGTCGATGACTTCCTCGACGAGACACCTATGCCAATCATCAATCACCGCTCCTTGGAAACGATGGCTCCCGGGTCCTTCCAGGTTCATCTAGGAACCGCGGACGCCAACGTGTTCGCATTTAGCCGCCATGAGCCCTAACTGGTCTGCGCGATGTTGAAGTCGTTTGGACCGACTGGGTAGACCAGCAGGCGGCTGCCACCGGCGGACGGGTAGCACAGCGCGGTAGAAAAGGATGCGCTCAGAGCCCAGGTCTTGAATCTGTGCCCCTCTTTCATGCGCCCTGAATCGACAAGCACGCGTGAATGCTTGAATGCCCGTTGCCCCCAACGCTGCTACAGGTGGCTCGTCGCGCCGCAGGCCCACATCACAGGCGAGCACCTCCGCAGCAGTGGACCCCTACCGACCATAACGTACCCCGGGCGAACGTAATCGAGCCCCCGAGAGCCGATCGTCCGTGGCAGCCATTACAAATCGCAAGGCTCTCGCGCCCCCTGCCGAAAGATCCTCCGCTGTAGCCCGCAGTTTTGCGGATCACTACGCATACGCGCCAACCAGCCCAAGCCCGCGGTCGCGAGCGGTGCCCATAACGAGAGGTTCTCGGGCATTGCTGCCGGGCGGCCACGCGTAGCTCTCAAGCACTCGCTGGCGCTCGCGGGTCTAGGATCGCCTGGACCCGTCAGCCTTCTATGCGCAAGGACCCCCCCTTCTCATGCCCGTTCTTGACCAGATCATCCGTGCCATCGAAGCCAGCATCGAAGAGTTGCTGCGCGAGGTCGAGCGCCTCCGTCGTGCGCTTACGGCACTCGTCCCGGGCAGCGAACCCGCGAGTTCGAAGACGAGCAAGGAGACGAGCAGCGCGCCGAAGCGCCCGCGTGCCGCGGCGCCTCGGGCCCCGCGGACACGCACAGCCTCGGCGCCGCCGCCTTCGGCAGCGGCTGCGCCTGCTCGGGCGCGGACCGCGCCGGGCGCGACGAAGGCCACGGTCCTAGCCGCGCTGGGCGACGGGCGCGCGATGACGGCCGGTGAGATCGCGGCCGCGACCGGACTCGGCCGCGCGACCGTGAGCACGACCCTCTCAAAGCTCGCGAGCTCCGGTCAGGTCACCAAAGCCGCCCGCGGCTATCAGCTGCCAGGTGAGAGCGCCGCTCCCGCCGTGCAGAGCGCCGCAGAGGCCGGCACGCCTGACTGATCCGCTGTCGTATGAAGCGTTCGCTGACGGGCTGCGATGCCCGTCGCGGTCGATGGCGTCGTGTCAGGATCGGGTCGCGCAAGGATCGGCGAGGAGCAGGAAGGAACCCGGATCGCTGCGTCGTACGCGCGCGTGAGACAGAGATGGCTGCGCGGTGCGCGTCTGTCTGGATGCAGAGATGGCTGCGCGGTGCGCGTCTGTCTGGATGCGCCCGCCGTTCTTTCCCCGGCGGCAAGGAGAAAGAAGCGCCAGCCGAGAAACCCGAGTCCGGGTCGCGTTCGCCGAGGGGCCCCGTTCAGTCCGGAATAGTCGCGTTCCTGCACACGCGCCCGGAACGGGCGTCATATGGTCGCAGTTTGTGCCAAACCCGCGACTATTCCGTCCGGCAGGCTGCGGGGGCTTGCCGCCATTGCGTCCCCACGGGATGATGCGTCGTAAATGGAGGGTCCAGACCACAATCATGGCGACTTACTACCGCCGGCGGCGGCAGACGCGACACGTCGCAGCTCGAGCAAGGCCTCGCGCGACACGTCCTCGACCGACACGACTGCTGGCCGGCCGCTCGACTCCGATGCGACGGCGGTGCATGACGCGTCGTCGCCCGCGACCGCCGGCTCCTTAACCGGGGGGCGGTGTCGCGCACGCCGGTGATCGCCGAGGGGGCGACGACAGGAAAAACGCGCGTCATCACCGCGCTAGACCACTACAAGCGGCGCCTCGATTCGCGGATGAAGGTACCAGCGTTGGCGGTGTATCTGGCCCTTGTCCTCGGCATTGGCGGGTTGTACTTCGTAGGGAACCCACATAGCGCTCAGTACTGGTGGGTGCCAGCGGTGATCGCGTTGCTGCTTGTCGTCGTCCCACCGATCTTTCGCAAGGTCGCCGAGCCAGCAACGGGTCCGGTTGCAGCCGGTACCGGCATCATCGCTGCAACGGCGAACCTGGCCGGCGTGCTGTCAATCATCGCTGTCCCGATCCGCGTAGTCCTGGATATCCGTGTCGTGCTAGCTGGCGTCGTTGCCGCCGGCGTTGTCCTCGGTCTTGCTGTTCTGACCCGGCCGCTTATGGGCGCGATCGTTCTCGGCGTCGGTTCGCTGCTTTTCCTCGGACGACTTTGGCAGTTGAGGTCTCGTTCAAAGGTTGCTCCCGGCGACAACGATTTTTAGTGCAACGCGGGTACTGCCGACCCTTCGCCACGGCCAGGACTCGCCGGACCCGGGCGGCGGGCCGCGGCCGCGCGCGACACGTCGCCGGCCGTTGGACGAGCTCGCCGACGCAAGCGACACGTCGCGCCCAACCTCACACGGCCCGTGGGGAACAACGGACGTCGCCGACACCCTCGCGCCCGACGTCGAGCTCGGCGCGACACGTCGTCGCTCGTCGAGGCCAACCCTTACCTTTTTGCGCGACGCGTTGCCGGAGCGCCCGGGGCCTCCAGTTCAGCCGTTCAGAAGGCTGGGTGCACTGGGCTCTTCTTGGCGACCTTGCCCAGGCAGCCGGCGCCGCGACGTCGCTCGCGCTGCTGCGTCGCGTCCGATCCACCAAGCCTGGCCGAGGTCGTCGACGACTACTGCTTCGCCTTGGACCATCGCGGCCGGGGTCATCTGCTCACCTGCACACCGAAGTTGAAGGCCGCCGTGGTTCTCGATTCGGCTGAGCTCGTCGTTAGCCTTCTGCACAGGATCCGGGGTTCACACCGGGCGACCGAGGAGCTTAGTGCTCTGGCTCGGAAGTTCGCCGACGTATTCGGGCTAGGCGGCTTGGGCGGTGGGTAGGTCGAGCTTGTGGGCGAGGCGGTCGAGGTCGGCGCGGGTGAACTTCCACTCGAATGGTTGGGCGATCCGCTCGTAGCGGCGTCCGAAGGCGAGTAGTTGCTGTTCGAGGTTGGCGAGGTCGGGGAAGTCGTTGGGGGTGAGGACCTTGCGCTGGGCGATGGAGAAGTAGATCTCGGCCCTGGTTGAGCCAGCTGGCGTGGACGGGGGTGTGGACGAGGATCAGGTTCTTGTATCGGCCTTGTAGCTCCCTTTCCGCACTTCTCGATCGTCATTTCTCCCCCCACCCTTCGGCGGTCTGAGCAGCCTGGAGTGAGAGCGCTTCGAGTTCGCTGAGAAGCTCGCGTAGGCGGCGGTTGTTCTCGAACCA
>JBKQIR010000150.1:0-97862 GCA_052148275.1 Solirubrobacteraceae bacterium | reverse complement strand
CTCGAGGGTCGCCTCCATCCGGTCCTGGTCGGTGACCATGTAGGGCGAGATGTAGCCCTTGTCGAACTGCATGCCCTCGGTGAACTCGAGGTCCATGCCGAACGTCTGGCCCTCCTCGACGTTGACGACGCCGTCCTTGCCGACCTTGTCGATCGCGTCGGCGATCACGTCGCCGATCTCCTCGTCGCCGGCCGAGATCGTCGCCACGCGAGCGATCTGGTCCTTGCCGGAGATCTCCTTGCTCTGCGTCTCGATGTTCTTGACGACCTGGTCGACGGCCTTCTCGATGCCGCGCTTCAGCGCGAGCGGGTTGGCGCCGGCGGCCACGTTCTTGAGGCCCTGGCGGACGATCGCCTGCGCGAGCACGGTCGCCGTCGTCGTGCCGTCGCCGGCGACGTCGTTGGTCGCCGTGGCGACCTCACGCACGAGCTGTGCGCCCTGGTTCTGGAAGACGTCCTCGACCTCGATCTCGCGCGCGATCGTGACACCGTCATTGGTGATCGTCGGTGCGCCGAACTTCTTGTCGAGAACGACGTAGCGGCCCTTCGGGCCGAGCGTCACCTTAACCGCGTCGGCGACCGCGTCGACGCCGAGCTCCAGCGCCTTGCGCGCATCAGACGCGTACTTCAGTTCCTTGTGTGCCATGTGTCTCTCTGGTTCTCCTGAAAGGTCTTACTGCTGGACCTTGGCGAGCACGTCGGACTCGCGGAGGACGAGGAGCTCCTCGCCGTCCACCTTGATCTCCGTGCCGCCGTACTTGCTGTAGAGCACCTCATCGCCTTCGACCACGTCGAGCGGGGTGCGCTTGCCGGTGTCCTCGTTGAGCTTGCCGTCACCGACGGCGAGGACCTTGCCCTTCTGGGGCTTCTCCTTCGCGGTATCCGGAAGGACGATCCCACTCGCCGTGGTCTCCTCCTCCTCGATCGCCCGCACGATCAGACGATCGCCAAGGGGCTTCAGCTTCATCGATACAACCTCCGGGTGGAAAATTGCCATTCCGTTGGCACTCCCTCCCTGAGAGTGCCAGCACGCGGAACTATAGCCGTTCTTCGAGCGACCTTGGCACTCATGACAGAAGAGTGCCAAGCCGGGCGTCATAGCTGATACCGGACTGTGGGCGCGCGCGACCGCCGGCGCGCTGACCGTCGCGCTTCAGCCGCGGGCGACGCGAGCCGATTCATGGTCTGGATGAGCATCGTCACCGCGAATGCGCAGCGGCCACTCGGCCTCGACCGCGGCCCGGTCCTCGGGCGCGTGGAACGCGTGGACGCCGACCGCGTGATGGTCACGCTGACCGAGCTCGCGATGGTCGGCCGCGTCGCGGTCTCCGAGCTCGTGGCCCTGCCCGCCGGCGCCGGATTCATGATGGCGATCGTCGAGGCGCTCGAGCAGGTCGACGACGGCCATCGGCGCGACCTCCAAGTGCCCAGCAGCGAAGGGTTCAGCGCGAACGTGAAGATGAGGCTCATGCCGGTCGGCACCCTGCACCCTCGCGGCGACGGAGGCGGCTCCTTCCGCATCGGCGCCGCCGCATACCCTCGCATCGGCGCCGAGTGCCACCTCGTCGACGGCGAGCGCTTCACCGCATTCATGTCCCTGCTCGGCGCGGACGTCGCCGAGGACGAGCGCCTCGTGCTCGGCAGCTTCGTCGGCGACCGTGACGCCGTTGCGATCGCGGACGGCAACCGGTTGCTGCAGCGTCACATGGCGATCCTCGGCAACACGGGCGCCGGCAAGAGCTGGACGGTCGCGCTCCTGCTCGAGCGGGCCGCGCGCCTGCAGAACGTCAACATGATCGTGCTCGACATGCACGGCGAGTACGGGCCGCTCGCGCTCGGCGGCGACGACGGCGACCCGATCGTCCGCGGGCTGCGGATCGCCGGTCCGAGCGACCTGCTGTTCGCCGGCGAGGACGTCCTGCACCTCCCGTTCTGGCTGCTCGAGCTCGACGAGCTGCTCTCGCTCGTGATCAACGAAAGCGACCCGCACGTCGCCGACCACAAGCTCTGCCTGGGCGACCGCGTGCAGACGCTGAAGCGCTCGATGCTCTCCGAGCTCGGTCACAGCGAGGCGGTGGCGACCGCCACCGCCGATTCACCGGTCCCCTATCTGCTCGAGGATCTGCTCCGCTGGCTGCGCGCCGACGACATCGAGATCATCGTCCGCCAACCGAGCGGACGGGTCGACCCGGGACCCTACAACGGCAAGCTGAGCGGCCTGATCGCGCGCCTGGATGCGCGCATGGCCGACCCCCGCTTCGGCTTCATCTTCCACCCGCCCGAGTACAGCGGCCGCAGCGACTGGCTCGTGGAGACCTCCGGCAAGCTGCTCGAGGCGGGCCCTGGCGAGGTTGGCATCAAGGCGATCGACTTCTCCGAGGTGCCCGCGCAGATCCTGCCGATGGTCGCCGGCGTGCTCTCGCGTCTGATCTACAACGTCCAGTTCTGGATGGATCCCGCCGGCCGCACGCCCGTCTGCATCGTCTGCGATGAGGCCCATCTGTATCTCCCCGAGCGTGCGGCCCCCACCCCCGTCCAGCGCGTCGCCCTGGAGGTGTTCGAGGCGATCGCCAAGGAGGGCCGCAAGTACGGCGTCTGCATCGCCGTCGTCACCCAGCGACCCAGCGACGTCAGTCGCACGATCCTCAGCCAGTGCAACAACTTCGTGATCCTGCGCCTCACCAACGACCAGGACCAGCAGGTGATCAGGCATCTCGTCTCGGCGACCCTCTCGAACCTGACCGGCGTGCTGCCGATGCTCGACGTCGGCGAATGCGTCGTCGTCGGCGACTCGGTCCTGCTGCCGGTCCGGATCAAGCTCGACACGCCGACCTTGAAGCCCCAGAGCGTGACGATGGCGTTCTGGAAGATGTGGTCGCACAAGCCCTCGAGCGCCGAAGCGATCGAGGCCGGCGTCGAGGCGATGCGCAACCAGTGGCGCGGCGAGACATAGGCCCCGCGAAAACAGCTCGTCTGACGGGCATCGGCGTGGACTGCGGGGTGCCAGGTGCTTGATCGCGCTCGCGCCATCGTCGCGCGAGCGAGACAACCACTCGCCGGCTTTCGCGGCCGTCCCGCCGGCTGCAGGTCTGACGGGCCTCGGCTGCGAGTCATGTTCTGGCCCTCTGGCCATGGATCTCGCCGCCGGGTGGGCTCAAGATGGCGCAATGGAGCGCTTATCCGGGGGCGATTCGAGCTTCGGGTCCACCCAGGGGCCGGCGCATTCGGGCGCGGTGCGCGGGCGAGAAAACGGGTCGCGTCCAGCCGGCTCGAAGCCGCGGCCCCTGACTGTGGCCGACGCGCCTCGGAGCGACACCCGGGCTTCTCGAACCGCGACCGTCGCAGCGGTGCTGCCAGGCGGCGGCGCGCGTGGCGCCTACGAGATCGGCGCGATGTCGGTTCTCCTACCGGCGCTCGAGGCGCGCGGCGAGCGCGTCACGGTGTGGTGCGGGACGAGCGTCGGCGCGATCAACGCGGCACTGCTCGCGTCGCTGGCTGACCGGGCCGCTCCGGAGCAGATCGAGTACGCGATCGCGCTCTGGCTCGAGATGCGCAAGCAGGACGTGATCGCGCGGATCGCCGGGCCCGGCGGCGCGCGAGCGTTCCTGCGCCTCGTGGGTCACGCGCTCGGCGTTCGAGACGTCGGGCTTGCGAGCGTGCTCGACCCCTCGCCGCTGCAGACGAGCCTCGATCGCTGGATCGACTGGGCGAGGCTCGCCCGCAACGTCAAGAAGGGCGTTGTCGAAGCGGTATGCGTCGTCGCCACGTCGCTGTCGACCGGCAACCCCGTCGCGTTCGTCTCGGCGCACGGCGCGGCACCGAGCCTCCTCGAGGAGGACCTGCGCTACGTCGCGACCCGGCTGCGCGGCCAGCACGTACGAGCGTCGGCGGCGATCCCGCTGCTGTTCCCGACGGTGCAGATCACGACTCCGAGAAGCGCGCGTGGCCACTACATCGACGGCGGCACACGGCTCAACAGCCCGATCAAACCGGCGATCCACCTCGGCGCGGACAAGGTCATCGTGGTGGGCTTGGAGCCGTTTGCCCAGGCGACCGTTCGGCCGTCCTCGCCCCGTTCGCCCGGGATCGCGGATGTAGCCGCAAACGTTCTCGACGGTCTGCTCGTCGACCAGGTGGCGAGTGACCTGCGGCGCCTGGCGGCGATCAACTCCTTCTTCGTCGAGAACGCGAGCACCGGGACGATGCGCTCTCCGCGCCAGTACCGGAGCGCACGCGGCCGCGCCCCCTACCGGCCGATCTCCTACGCGCTCGTCGCGCCGCGCCGTCGAGGCGACATCGGGCGCCTCGCGGACTCCGTGTTCGAGCGCCGGTTCGGAGGCCTGCGCAGCCTCCGCGACCCCGATTACGCGATCATCTCTCGCGTCCTGGGCGGGCGCGTGCGCTCACGGGGCGAGCTGCTGTCCTTCCTCCTATTCGACCGGCTGTTCGTCTCGGAGCTGATCAAGATGGGACGTTGCGACGCAGCCCGCTGGCTGCGTCGCCATCCGGGCTTCTGGTGCAAGGACGCCGCCCACGACTTGGCGGTCATTCCCGTCGATCAGGAACGCATGCGCGAGCAGGACGTCCTCGACGAGTTCCGATCGCTGCGCCGCCGCTGAAGCCTCATGCGCGCGGGGAGACGCGCAGGCTTTCCTTTGAGACCCTGTCGTGGACGAACGTCAACTTCTCGATCACATCGGGCGCGAGCATGAACGGGTACAGGTCGCCTCGGCCCATGCTGCGGTTGATGGCGTTCAGTGCGTACGTCAACGGCAGCCAGTTGTTGAGGAGCGCATCGAATGGCCATCCGTCGAGATCCTCCTCAGGAGCTGCGCGCAACGATTCGTCGGCGCCTGCGCCGGGCCCGGCGACCAGCACACGGAAGGTTGCGGCAGTCTGGAGCGTGTCGCGGATGTGGAGGTAGTGTGCGAAGGTCTCCGCCCAGTCTTCCCACGGGTGAGCCGCGGCGTATGCGCTCACGTGGTGCTGACTCCAGTCGGCGGGTGGACCCTGCTCGTAGTGGCGCTGAAGCGCGTCGTCGTAATCGAGTCGCTCGTCGCCGAAGAGGGAGCGCCAGCGCTCGATCTCACCAGCCTGCTCGATCAGCCTCGGCCAGTAATAGTGGGCGCTCTCGTGCCGGAAATGGCCAAGCATCGTGCGATATGCCTCACCCAGATCGGCGCGGCGCTGCTCGCGACGGGCGTCGTCGGATTCGGCAAGGTCGATCGTGATCACGCCGTTGTCGTGGCCGGTCACGACGGGACCCGACCAGCTCGTGAGCAGATCGAACACCAGGTCGTCGATCGGGAGATGCAGGTCGAGCAGCTGAAACACGAGTCGTCTCTTTGCCGCCTCGGCCTTCGCGAACGCGGCGAGCCCCGCGGCGTCGGTGTCGGCGGGGCGGGTGCGGGTGAGTGCGCAGCTGATGCACAGCGGACCCGGGTCACCCTGCTCGAGCACCCAGTTGCATTCGGCCACGGAGGCGTTCGCGCATGATCGTGCCGGCGGGGCGTAGGCGTCGTCGAGCACCACGAGTTGCAGCTGGGACGCAACGAACCCGAGCGCCGCGGAGCACCGTAGGCAACGGCTGTTCTCGAAGAAGACGAGCTGGCCGCATCGGCCGCAGCTGAACGCGCGCACCCCGGTTGTATACCCGATAGCCGCATGGCGGCAACGGAGGTCGCGCGGGCTCACGCGCGGCGCCGGTGTGCTCAGAGCGCCTCAGGTCGGCGGAGATCAAGAGTGCGAGGGTATTCTCCGCCACGGTGGCTGTCGGGCAGCTCGATCCGCCCGGTGCTGTGTCCGATCGGCTCGAAGCGACTCCCACGGCGTGTTTCGGCTTCGGCGGCGTTGATCGGAAAGCGGTCGTACGCGCGACCTCCGGGATGGGTCACGTGGTACCTGCAGCCTCCGAGTGAGCGACTGCTCCAGCGATCGACGATGTCGAAGGTCAGCGGGGCGTGAACTCCGATTGTCGGGTGCAACGCCGACCATGGCTGCCATGCGCGATACCGGACGCCGCCCACGTAGGTGCCCGGCGTGTCGGTCGGTTGGACAGGCACCGGGAAGCCATTGCACGTGACCGCATAGCGTGGCTCGGTCAGTCCATCGACGCGAACCTGAAGCCGCTCGAGCGAGGAGTCGACAAAGCGCGACGTCGTCGCCGCCAGCTCTTCGCCAAGGACGTGCCAGGGCTCGATCGCAGCGCGCAGCTCCACGGAGATGTCCTGCACGTTGACCGTCCCCAGGAGCGGGAAGCGAAACTCGAGGAACGGCTCGAGCCATCCCATCTCGAAGCGGTGGCCGTGATCGTTCAGATCCGCGACAACGGCGCGGATGTCATGCTCGGTCCACCACGGCAGCAGAAACCGGTCGTGCAGCTCTGTGCCCCACCGGACAAGTGGCGCTCGGTAGGGCTGCTGCCAGAAGCGTGCGACGAGCGCTCTCACGAGAAGCGCCTGGACGAGCGCCATCTGTGGATGCGGCGGCATCTCGAACCCGCGCAGCTCGACGACACCCAGCCGGCCGCGCTCGGAATCCGGGCTGAAGAGCTTGTCGATGCAGAACTCGGCGCGATGGGTATTCCCGGTGACGTCGACCAGCAGATTGCGCAGGAGGCGGTCGACCTGCCATGACCGAGCAGGTCCGACCGCGTTCAGACGATCGAGCTCGGCGAACGCGATCTCGAGCTCATACAGGCTCTCGTGGCGCCCTTCGTCGATCCGTGGCGCCTGGCTCGTCGGCCCCACGAAGCGCCCCGCGAACAGGTAGGACAGGGACGGATGGTTTTGCCAGTACGTGAGCAGGCTGCGCAGCAGGTCTGGCCGGCGCAGGAGCGGGCTGTCGGCCGGGGTGGGTCCCCCGAGCGTGAGGTGGGCGCCGCCGCCGGTGCCGGTGTGGGTGCCGTCGAGCGCGAACTTCTCTGTCCCCAGGCCGACCGCGCGGGCCTCGCGAGACATCGTCAGGGTCCGAACCGCCAGCTCGGGCCACGAAGTGCTCGGATGGATGTTGACCTCGATCACGCCTGGGTCCGGCGCGACCGCGAGCTCTCGCGCACGGATGTCGCGCGGAGGCGGGTAACCCTCGACGACGACCTGCAGCCCGGCGGTCGCGACCGCATCCTCGACGGTCGCGATCAGCTCGCACGCGTGACCGAAGTCCTCGACCGGGGGCAGGAAGACATGGACGTGGCCGTTGCGCAGCTCGACGCACAGGGCGGTGATCGGAGGGGGGTCGGCGACCTCGACGCTCGTGGGGCTCGCGGACTCTGCCGCCGGAAGCTCCTGCACCGGGCGGAACAGCGACTGCTCGGCGTCAGGCGGCGGGGGCGTCCAGGTCAGCGAGTCAAGCGGCAATCGCAGGCCGACCGGCGAGTCGCCGGGGATGAGAAACAGGTTGCCTCGACGCAGCAGCCAGCGGCCGGTCGCCCAGGCGCCGTCGCCAGGCGAGCGGTGCAGCGGCATCGCCCAACCACGCGGCTCGCCGCGCTCGGCGTCGAGCTCGGCGACGAGCGCCGCGCGAGCGTCGGTCTCGGCCAGCGATCGATCCTCGGGGCCGGGGGACGGGCGTGGCGGAGGTTCGCCCGCGGGCAGCCGCGATTCTCTCCACAGCCGCTCGAGGGGATCCTCGTAGGCCGCGTAGCGCATCTCGGACGGCAGGCCGAGCGCGGACGCGATCGCGTCGGCCAGCCTCCGGGCGTCGGCCGTCGTCGACGATCCGGTCCGGGACGGATCGGCGAGCAGCTCGCGGTCGCGCCAGAGCGGATGGCCGTCGGCTCGCCAATACACGCCGATCTGCCACCGAGGCAACGGCTCGCCGGGATACCACTTGCCCTGTCCGTACTGAATCAGCGCCCCGGGGGCGAAAACCGTCGCGAGCCGCTGCGCAAGGCTCATGGCGAGCGTGCGTTTGGCGCCGCCCTCGGCCACCGTGTTCCACTCGGGCGACTCCATGTCGTCGACGGAAACGAACGTCGGCTCGCCACCCATCGTGAGTCGCACATCGTGTGCCTGCAGGTCGACATCGACGGCGCGTCCGAGCGCATCGATCAGCTTCCACTGCTCGGCGCTATAGGGCAGTGTTGTGCGTGGGGGCTCGTGAATGCGCCGCACCACATTCGAATGCTCAAACGTTGACTGTGCGGATTCGATCACTCCGGTGATCGGTGCCGCCGCGGAAGGGAGAGCGGTGCACGCCAGCGGGATGTGGCCTTCGCCGGCCATCAGTCCCGACGTCGGGTCCAGGCCGATCCAGCCGGCTCCGGGTATGTAGGCCTCGGCCCAAGCGTGGAGGTCCGTGAAGTCGGACCGGAGCCCGCTCCCGTCGGGAGGATCGTCCTCGGTGAGCTGGACGAGGTAGCCCGACGCGAATCGTGCCGCGATCCCGAGGCTCCGCAGCGCCGCGGTCAACATCCAGGCGCTGTCCCGGCACGATCCGACACCGCGCTCGAGCGTCTCGTCAGGCGTCTGCACGCCGGGCTCCATCCGGATCGAATAGGCGACGTCGTCCAGCACGCGGCGGTTGATCGCCACGAGAAAGTCGATGATCGGCGTCTCGTCGCGTGGGATTGCCTGCACCCAATCCGTCAGCAGCAGCCCATCTGCGGTGCCCTCGAGGTAGGGGAGCAGGTCGTGGGCGAGCGACGCCTCATAGCGAAACGGCCACGCGCGCGCGTCCTCGTCGACGAAGAAGTCGAACGGGTTGATCACTGCGAGCTCGGCGACCAGGTCGACAGTCACAGTCAGCTCCCGGGTCGGTTCGGGAAACACGAATCGCGCAAGGAAGTTGCCGAACGGGTCCTGCTGCCAGTTGACGAAGTGCTGCGCCGGCTCCACCTGCAGCGAGTACGAGAGGATCGGCGTCCGGCAATGCGGTGCAGGCCGCAACCGCACGACGTGCGGGCCCAGTCGAACCGGGCGGTCATAGCGATACGCCGTCCGGTGCTCGATCGCGACTCGAATGCTCATTTCGTGGGAGGCAACCGCCGAGGTGGGGGCGGCAAGCACAGCGGGTGACTCCTCGACGCAGCGACGACATCATAGCCCGGTCGACATATGCGGGGAGCGCTGCCCGGGCCGGACGGACGCGAGGCTCGTCCGCGTCTGTCGGCCCGCCGGAGCGGGAGCTCAGCCTGTCGGCGCGGCTCGGCCTGAACGCGATTAGGCGTCGCCGGCGAGCCGGTGGACCGCCTTGACGATGGCCTCGGCGTCGATTCCCGCGGCGTGGCGAAGCTCATCTGGCTTGCCGGACCCCGGCATCCCGCCGACGGCGAGCTTGATCAGTGGGCGGACCTGGCTCCCCTCGGCGAGCGCGCTGAGGACGGCCTCGCCCAATCCTCCGGCGGGCCAGTGGTCCTCGACGGTCACGAACCCGCCGGTTTCACGTGCGGCCGCCTCGAGGGTCGCGGCGTCGATCGGCTTGATCGAGTAGCAGTCGATCACGCGCACGCGAATGCCGTCCGCTTCGAGCGCGCCGGCCGCCTGCTCGGCCTCCTCGACGGTGATGCCGCAGGCGACGATCGTGAAGCGGTCCTCGCGGCTCGTCCGCACGACGCGGCTGCCGCCGATCCGGATCGCCTCGTCCGGGGCGGTTCGCACGAGGGTGGCCGAGCGGAGCGTGCGCAGATAGGAGATGCCCGGATGATCCGCGAGCACGCCGACGAGCTGCGCCGTCTGGTTGGCGTCGGATGGGTGCAGCACCGTGCTGCCGTTCACCGCCCGGAAGGCGGCGAGGTCCTCGAGCGCCATCTGCGACGGACCGTCCTCGCCGATCGAGACGCCGGCGTGCGAGCCGCACAGGCAGATGTTGGCCTGCGAGATCGCCGCCATGCGGACGAAGTCATAAGCGCGCGACATGAACGCCGCGAACGTCGACGCGAACGGCGTCCAGCCGCGGGCCTGCAGCCCGACCGCGGCGGCGACCATCTGCTGCTCGGCGATGAACATCTCGAAGTATCGCTCGGGGTGGGCTTTGGCGAACAGCTCCGAATGCGTCGAGTTCGACACCTCGCCGTCGAGCGCGACCACGTCGCCGCGCATCGAGCCGAGCGCCGCGAGCGACTCTCCGTAGGCCTCGCGGGTCGCAACCTGCTCGCCGAGCTCCCAGCGTGGCAGCTCGCCGCCTGGGACCTCGAAGCGATGGGGCGCTCCGTCGATCGTTGGCCGGCCCACCTCGACGGCCAGGTTTCGCTCGCCCCCGAGCTCCGCGATCGCGGCCGGCGGGTCGTCGAGCGGCTTGCCGTGCTTCCCGGGCTGGTCCTCGACAGCCTTCACGCCGCGGCCCTTCTTCGTCCGCGCAAGGATCACGCTCGGCTGTCCGGTCGTCGAGGTCGCCTCTCGGTAGGCCGCGTCGATCGCCTCGACGTCGTGGCCGTCGATCTCGATGGCGTGCCATTCGAACGCGCGAGCGCGCGCCGCGTAGCCGTCCAGGTCCCAGCCGAGCATCGTCTCGCGTGTCTGGCCGAGGCGGTTGACGTCGACGATTACGGTGAGGTTGTCGAGCTTCGCCCAGCCTGCGTGCTGGAAGGCCTCCCAGATCGATCCCTCGGCCATCTCCGAGTCACCGCAAAGCACCCAAACGCGGTAGGGGAGACGGTCGAGCTCCTTGCCGGCGATCGCCACGCCGACGCCGATCGGCAGCCCCTGCCCGAGTGACCCGGTCGCGACATCGGTCGGCGGGATCCTCGGCGTGGGATGGCCCTCGAGCCGGCTTCCGAAATGCCGGAACGTGAGCAGCTCGCTGTCGTCGATCTCGCCAACCGCTTTCAGCACCGAGTAGTAGAGCGGCGACGCGTGCCCCTTGGAGAAGATCAGATGGTCCCGGTGCGGATCATCTGGCGCCTGGAAGTCCAGCTTCAGAAACCCGTCGAGCAGGACGGCCATCAGATCGGCCGCCGACATCGAGGACGTCGGATGGCCCGAGCCGGCGGCGGCGCTGGCGCGTACCGAATCGACACGAAGCTGCTGGCCGAGCTCGCGGCGGAAGTGCGCCAGCGTGGTGCTTGTCCTATCACGAGTCTCGGTTGTCATGCCGTCACCAGCAGGTCGCGCTTTGCCGCCACACCGTCGATCAGCTCCCGGAACGAGTCGGCGAACTTCTGGACGCCCTCATGCTCGAGGACGCGCACGATGTCGTCATAATCGATCCCGGCGGCCGCGAAGCGCTCGAACGTGCGATGAGCCTCGTCGAGGTCCCGCTCGAGCGTCAGAGCGACGCGTCCGTGATCCTGAAATGCGTTGATCGTCTCCGGGGGCATGGTGTTGACGGTGTGCGAGCCGATCAGCGACTCGACGTAGACGACGTCACGATACGCCGGATTCTTCGTTGAGGTCGATGCCCAGAGACACCGCTGCGGGGAGGCGCCAGCCGCGGCAAGCTCGTCCCAGCCGGCGCCGCCGAACGCGTCGAGATAGCTCTGGTATGCGAGCTTTGCGTTGGCGATCGCAAGCGTTCCCTTGAGCTCGTCGTGTCCGCCGACCTCGTCGAGCCGGCGATCGGCCTCGGTGTCGACTCGGCTCACGAAGAACGAGGCCACCGAAGCGACCGAGCGAAGGTCGCCGCCGTTCTCGCGCAGCCGCCGCAGGCCGCGGATGTACGCCTGCGCGGCCTGGCGATGGCGCTCGAGCCCGAACAGCAGGGTCACGTTGACCGGGATCCCGGCCGCGATTGTCTCCTCGATCGCAGTCAGCCCCGACTGCGTCCCCGGAATCTTCACGAACAGGTTCGGCCGCTCGATCACCCGGTGGATCCGTTGCGCCTCCTGTGCTGTCGCTTCGGCATCGTCGGCCAGGTCCGGATCGACCTCGAGCGACACCCACCCGTCGCGCGTCGAATCGCCGCGCAGGAACACGTCGAGCAGCATGTCGCACGCGGCACGGATGTCATCGCACGCCAGCGCCAGGAACACCTCTTGCGGATCGCTCTCGGTCCGCATCACCTCGCGCAGCTGGTCGTCGTAGTCGCCGCCCTCGGCGATCGCCTTCTGAAAGATCGTCGGATTCGACGTGACTCCGACGATTCCGTCCTGCACGAGCTTCGCCAGTTCGCCTCGCTGAACGAACATCCGCGAGATGTAATCGATCCAAGGGCTCTGGCCGTGCTCGGCGAGAGCTCGCAGCGGTGTGGACATCGGCTTCCTCTCAATGTGTCGGTCAGTCAATGTTTCTACCCGATCCGTGCACGGGGCACTCCTCGCCGGTTTACCCCGCGCGGATGCGGGCAGCGAACCTGCGGACCCATTGCGCGACGAGACGAAGAAGCACACATGGCTCGACGCAAGGCAAGAACGGGGCGACCATCGGTCGCCTCGACGATCGCGTTGCAGTGCCCGATCGCGCCGGTCTCCACCGCGATCACGCCCTTGACCACGTGCACGATGTCGGTCTGGTGCTCCGGCGGTTGCAGACAGGTCTGCTCCGCGGTGAACTCAGCCGAACCGCCCTCAACCGATTTCCTGGCCCAGGCGAAGCAGCGTAGGAGTCGGCGCACAGTCCAGCGATCCGCCTCTGCGCCGGTTTACGACGCGTCCGTAAACGACGATCAGCCCCCGCACCCTGCGCCATTCGGCATACTTTTTGGTCAGGGAGGTCGTCACAGATAGAGGATGCCGCTGAGAGGCTTGTGCTTGATTTGAATAATCACTTTCGTGTGGAGGTCCGCACTGAGGGTCGCGCGAGCGTTCTGAGGCTCATCGGCGAGCTCGATCTCGCGGCCGCTCCGACACTCGAGGAGGAGCTCTCGAAGGTCGCGGTGGCTGAGCGCCTGGTGGTCGATCTCCGGGAGCTCGAGTTCATCGACTCGACGGGCCTCAGCGTGCTCGTCAAGGCCAACCGGCGGGCGCAGGAGGGGGGAAGGCAGTTCGGCTTGGTCCGTGGAGGTGCGCAGGTCCAGCGCCTGCTGAGCCTCACCGGATTAACCGACCGGCTGACGATCGCCGACGCTCCGGAAGAGCTCCTGAGCGGGGATTGAGCTGCCCACGGGCGAGCATCTCGGCGAGCGCCTGGCGCGCGGCGACGCCTCGATGTTCGTCGAGCTGTTCGAGGTCCTGGCCGAGGCGGTCACGATCCGAGACTCGACGGGCATCATCTACGCCAATCGCGCCGCGCTGGCGCACCTCGGGATCGAATCGCTCGAGCAGCTCCGGGGCCGGTCGGGTCCCTCGATCATGTCCGACTACCTCATCGAGGACGAGCACGGCCTGCCGATCACATACGACGACGTGCCGGGGCGGAGGTTGATGCGCGGGCAGACCGTCAAGCCGATGTTGCTGAGGAGCGTTCACGTCGCGAGCGGCAAGTTGCGATGGATCGTGCTCAGGACCTCCGCCATCCGCGACCCGAACGGGTCGATCATCGGCGCGATCACCATGATCGAGGACGTCACGGCGGTCAAGACCGCCGAATTGCGAACCCGGGTGCTGGCTGAGTCGGGGCGGATCCTCGCATTCTCGCTCGACTACCCGGAGACTCTGCGCAACGTCGCCAGGATCGCGGTCCCTGCGCTGGCCGACTTCTGTGGGCTGGACCTTCTCGATGACCGCGGACAGCTGCAACGCGTTGCTGCGGTCCACCGCGATCCGGCGCGCGCGGAGCTCGCGCGGCGGCTCGCTCAGCTGCCGCCACGAGCCGTCGAATCAGAGCATCCGGCGGCACGCGTGCTGCGCTCTGGCCGCTCGGAGCTCTTCCGGGAGATCACCGATGGTCAACTGGCCGACGTCGCTCGCGACGGGAAGCACATGCAGCTCCTGGGTGGGCTCAAGCTGAGGTCGCTGGCGATTGTCGCGCTGCAGGTGCCGGGCCGCGCGATCGGGCTGCTGACGCTCGCCACGGACGAGTCGCGCCGGCACCTGCAACAAGAGGACGTGGAGCTTGCCGAGCAGCTGGCCCGCCGTGCGGCGGTGGCGGTCGAGAACGCGCGTCTTCACACGCGGCTGGCCGGCGTCGCTGAGACCCTCCAGCGGTCTCTGCTGCCCGGCGCACTGCCCGACGTGCCCGGTTGGGAGATCGCGTCGCTCTACCGGCCGGCGCAAACAGAGCTACGGATCGACGTCGGCGGTGACTTCTACGAGTTTTTCGAGCGTGACGGGACCTGGTTCGCGATCATCGGCGATGTGACCGGGAAGGGCGTCACCGCCGCGTCGGTGAGTGCTCTGATGCGCCACGGCGCCCGGGTCGCCTCCCGTGCCGAGCCTGCGCCTTCGGCGATCCTCGGCCGTCTGGACGAGGTTCTCGCCCAGACACCAGAAGGCACCCTCTGCACCGCGCTCTGTCTTTGCCTGCATCGCGATCACGTCGTGATCAGCTCCGCCGGGCACCCGACGGGGATTCTCGTCGGACGCGACGGCGAGCTCCGGGAGGCGCCATCCTGCCCCGGCCCGTTGCTCGGTGCCTTCCCGGATGCCGACTGGCAGGAGGAGACCGTTCCGGTCAGCGACGGCGAGCTTCTCGTGCTCTACACCGATGGCGTGACGGAGGCCCCCGGTGCAGAGGAGCGCTTCGGCCTCGCACGCCTGCAGAGACTGCTCGTTGATCACGCCGGTGAGAGCCCGAGCGCCGTGCTGGGTCACGTGGACGACGAGCTTGGCGCGTTCGTCGACGGACCCCCGCGCGACGACGTCGCAGCGCTCGCGCTGCGGCGCAGCACGTTCCCGTGACGAGCCGACGTCGTAATGGCACATCTCGTTTCCGGTCTCGACCCGACGGGTAGGTTATTGCAACGCAAGGACCCGATATGGGTAGATCGTGAAGAAAGAGTCTGACGAGCATGCCTGAGAGCGCCAGGGAAGTTCAGGGCCGGGTCAAGACGGAAGTCGGTGAGCTCACCGACGACAGAGAGCTGAGCACGAGGGCGAGATCGAGCAGGCCGGTGAGCACGTGAAGGGCGCCGTCGACAAGCTCGCCGACAACGCGAAGGATCGCCCGCACAGGGAATGATCCACAGGTGGATCTCTTCTTCGACGCTGCGGATCCCCATGCTGCGAGCGACGTCAGGAAGGAGCTCGGCGCATACTTCGAGCGTCATGCGGCTCCCGGATCGGATCTGAACGGCGCGCATCTCGCGCTCAGCGAGCTGCTCGGTAACGCGGTCAAGCATGCTCCCGGGCCGGCGTGGGTGCACGTCGACTGGAGCGAGCAGCGCCCACGCGTCGAGGTGCACGACCTCGGGCCCGGGTTCGACCCCGGCCCCTTGCTCGAACGCGTTGCGTTGCCGGAGGATCCGCTTGCGCCAGCCGGCCGAGGGTTGTTCATCGTCTCTCAGGTCGCCGACGAGCTGGGCGTGGCGGCCAAGCGCGCAGGCGGCAGTAGGGTGTCCGCCGTCATGCCGATCGAGCGCACGGCACGGCGGAGCTACGACCCGCCTCGGCGCTTTCGCGATGCCCTGCCCATGGCTGAGGAGGCGGATCCGGACGGTACGTTCGGTCGTGAGCCGTTTCTGCGTGCGCTGATCGTCGAGCTCGCGCGGGCTGTCGAGTCACGCGAAGGTCCAGCAGCCGCCGAAGCCGCCGTAGCGCAGGTGGGCGCCAACGTGGGCGGGCGCATGGAGGATGAGTACCGCAAGGCGAAACGGATCCTCGGGGCCCTCACGCCCGAGCAGATCGCCGGTCTCTACGTACGTCTGAAGGGTGCGATCGGAGGGGACTTCTACGTGATCGAGGCCGACGAGAACAGGATCGTGCTCGGCTCCCGAGCCTGTCCCTTTGGTACCGCGGTCAGGCGCGCCCCGGCTCTGTGCCGGATGACCTCGAGCGTATTCGGGGGCATCGGCGCGCGCAATGCCGGCGGAGCGGCCGTCGTGCTGGAGGAGCGGATCGCCGTCGGCGATCCAGAGTGTCGAATCGTCGTCTGGCTGGGTCCCGACAAGCCTGGTCGCCACGACGTGGCACACGACTACAAAAGCCGCGCGAAACTCGCGCATGAGCGCACCACTCCGGGGTCGCACACAACGCACCCGCCTCCATGACTCCCGCCGGGCCGGGTTGACCGCGGCAGGCCGGGTAGACTCGCCAGGTGCAGGCGCGGGTCCGTCCCTCGGGAGAGCAGTTCGAGCTTCGCCACGGTGAACAGCGAGCGGTCGTCGTCGAGGTCGGCGGCGCGCTGCGGGCCTACGAGATCGCCGGGCGAGGTCTCGTGAACGGTTACGGCGAGCATGAGATGTGCGACGACTCCGCCGCGGGTCAGTCGCTCATTCCGTGGCCCAACCGCCTGCGGGACGGGCGCTACGTGTTCGACGGCCAGGACCATCAGCTTGCACTCACCGAGCCCGGCAGGCGCAACGCGATCCACGGTCTCGTGCGTTACGTCAATTGGTCGGCGGCCGAGCGCTCGGAGGGCCACGTCGTGATGCGTCACCGGCTGTATCCCCAGCCCGGCTATCCTTTCTCGCTCGATCTAGCGGTCGAGTACCACCTCTCACCTGAGGGGCTGACGGTGAGAACCACCGTGGTCAACATCGGGGATACGAACTGTCCGTTCGGTGCGGGCGCGCACCCGTACCTCACCGTCGGCACGAGGATCGACTGTGCGCTCCTGCGCAGCCCGGGGCGCCGTTGGATGTCGACCGACGCGCAGATGATCCCGATCGCCGAGCACGACGTGGCCGCCACAGGTCACGACTTTCTGGAGCTCCGCGCGATCGGGCCGACGCAGCTCGACACGGCGTATACCCAGTTGCAGCGCGGGCCCGGTGATCGCGCGTGGATCGAGTTGCGTCACCCTGTGGGCGACCATGGCGTGGCGCTCTGGATGGACCGCGCGTACACGTGTCTTCAGCTGTTCACCGGCGATTCGCTCCCGGAAGAGAAACGACGCCAGGCGCTGGGCGTCGAGCCGATGACGTGCCCGCCGAACGCTTTTCAGACGGGCGAGGGGCTGATCGTGCTCGATCCCGGGGAGCGGTTCGTGGGCGGCTGGGGCATCTGCGCGATCTGACAGCCAGCGTGAGCTGATCCTCCCGCGTCTGACTGATCGTAGGCGGCATGCGCGCACTCCGAGGGTCTTTCAGATGACGGTGGTCGTGGAGGCCGCCCCGGGTCATCACCTGCATCCGCAGGTTCTCCGAATCACCTGCATCTGCAGGTTCTCCGAACCACCTGCATCAGAGGTTCTCCGAATCACCTGCATCCGCAGGTACTCCGATCTACATGCAGTACACCGGTCCCGTGCCGCTGCACGATTGACTGCTCGTGTACGAGTCGCACGCGTCCCGTCAGGGAACGCCGACACCGGTGTTGCAACCGTTGCCGGCGCCCGAGCTCCCGGGGATGCCCGGAAGGTTCGTGCCGGCGCCGGTGCTCCCGGGGATGCCCGGAAGGTTCGTGCCGGCGCCGGTGCTCCCGGGCACGCCGGGAACGCCGATCCCGGTGTTGTTGCAAATCGCCGTCGGCGACGGGATCGTGAAGGTCACCTTGGTGCCTCCATTGCTGGTCAAAGATATGAGCAACCTGACTAGCAGGCTGAGGACGACGAGCACCAGCGTGATGCGACGCAGGATGCGCGTCCACTCCGAGTTGGGGCGGCGCCTGCGCCGCGGCGGCTCGGCCCAGGGATCCTGTTCCGTTGGCTCCAGGCCGGTCATCGTCCCGATGCCACAGCCGCCGCGATCGTCTGCAGACAGCCATGCCGCTCGGCCTGATCGCCCGCTGGCTCGGTGACGAAGTGGAACAGCAGGCCCGTCGAAGCGTGCCCATCGGGACGAATGAGCTGCGCCGTCAGGTCGTCGTGGCGGATCATCGTTCCGCAGTACCGTCGTCGTAGGAGACCGCCATGGATCCTGCGCCCCTTTGGGCTCTGTCAGTTGTTGGCGCCGCCGAGCCCGTGCATCCGGTCCCGGATCTCAGGCGGATTCTCGATGATCTGAGAGAACCGCACGACGGTTACCGAATCCTCGAGCGACACGCGCCGGCCGTAGATCTGCTCCAGGAAGTGGATCATCTCGTCGACGCGCCGGAACTCCGGGTTGTCGTGCTCGATGTCGCGCGGCGACAGCTCGGAGACGCGCTTGACCTCGACCTGGTCGATGACCGCGAGGAAGATCTTCTCGCGCGGCGAGTGCTGATAGCCGATCGTCACCAACACACAGTCGTTGCGGCGGTACTTGTGGGATTTGTCGCCGAGACGGATGGTCGCGGTCTTGCGGCCTCGGCGCAGCTGGTCGGCAAACACCGAGGAATAGAAGTTCAGGACTAGCACGGAACCAGCCTATCGTTCTGCGTCGCGGAGTGACAGCGCGCGCGCCGCGATCCTGCGCTCGCCGTCGTAGGTGAGCGCATGCACGGCCTCGCGCAACGGCATCCAGCGCGCTTCCTCGATCTCGTGGTCGTGGTCGGCGGGGTCGCCTTCGAGGTACTCGAACAGGAAGAACGTCACCTGCTTGGCGACCGTACGTCCTGTTCGACGATATGTGTAGCGCACCTCCCCCAGAGACTCGATCAGCTTCCCCGTGATCCCGGCCTCCTCGCGCACCTCGCGGGCGGCGGCCTCCTGCGGCGTCTCATCGCCGTCGACGTGGCCCTTCGGCAGCCCGAGCACCCTGTTGCCCGAGGCGTCCCGCTTGTGCGGCACGATCACGGCGACGTCCTCGCCGCGCAGAACCACGCCGCCGGCGGATCGCTCGGGCTCCTCCTCCTCGACCCGAGGCTCTGGACCGTCCGGATCGTTCACGCCCGGCGCTCTGCGTTCACAAACGTCACAGAGAACTCATACCACACCCGTGCACGCCCGCGCCCTGCGCCGAACGGCGACCCCTGGCCGAGAAACGCCAGACATTCCGTCGTTTGTCGGCCAGGTGTCGCTCCGGCAAGCCGGGCGGCTACGCGGACCGCAGCGCGGCCTCGCGCCGGTAAGTGCGCAGCAGGTGCAAGATCCACGCCAGCAGCGCGACCACGACCGCGATCGGCAGCAGCGCCGCGAGCGCGATCAGCCCGACACCCGCCGCCACGGTCAGCACCCGCAGCGCGTCGTGCCATGCCCGGCCGAGCGTGAAGCCGCTCGCGGATCCGCTCGACGGCGGCGGCACGATCACGGTGCCGGCGTTGATCTGCACCTGCAGCGGACTGAACGCGATCCGCCCGTTCAGCGAGCCCAGCGTCGACTCATCGGCCGCGATCGTCGCCTCAGCGTCCTTGATCTGAGCGGTGAGGCTGTCGATCTGCGCCTGCGTGTACGCGTTCTCGAGCTGCTTGAGCAGCGCCGTGTGCAGCGCCTGCGCGTCAGCCACTGCGCGCACGTCGGACAGGTACTGGTCGTTGACGTCCTGGCTCTCGTCGGTGCGGGAGACGACGTGTGCGTAGGGCAGCTCCGACAGCAGCCGCATCGTGTCCGCCAGATTGCCGCTCGGGATGCCGAGTTGGAAGCTCGCGTAGCCGTCCGCGCCGCTCCCGGAGGTGATCGTCGAGCTCTTCACGATCCCGCTCTCGTCACCGACGATGTTGAACAGCTCCTGGCTGACCTGGTCGATCCGGCTGGCGGCCGCCATCAGCTGCAGCTGCGCGGACTGGACAGTCTTGCGTCCGTTGGGGAGGGGGGTCGGCGCGGCGGCCGTCGGCGCGAATGTGGCCGGGGGCTGCACCTCCTGAGAGGAGCCGGCGGTTGACGGCGCAGTCGTCGTAGGGCCGGTGCTCGATCCGCCGGAGCTCGAGGACCCGGAGTTCGAGGCGCTGCCTGAGGATTGCGAGCCCGAGCTCGTGGGCGACCCCACTCCGAACAGGTTTGCGGTTTGCTTGCCGTTCTCGCAACCCGGCGTTCCCAAAGAGCAGGGCTGACCGACCTGCGAGGTGGGTGACCCGACCGGCGCCGGGGTCGCCACCGAGGGCGCGCCCGAATTGGTCCCCGCGCCGGTGCCCGAGCTGGCGCCCGCCGCGGCGGGCGCAGCGCTGAGCGCCCTTTGGGGGGTGCCCTTCCGTTCGCTGGGGGGCGCCGCGCTCGAAGTCGAACCCGTGGAAACGGTCGCGGAGCTCGACGCCGAGCTGACGGTTGTCGCTGCCTGGGCGACGAGGTGGCTGACCCCGCCAGGCTCGACTGATCCCGAATGCAGCACGACGAACCCGGCGACCGCGCACGCCGTCACCGCCGCCGCAACCCCGATCCCGAACGCCGGACGCCGCATCCAGGTCCCTACCCGTGAGGTCCGCGACCGCGCAGCGCCGCGACCGCCGCCCGTCCCGGAGCGTCCTGCGGCAAGCGCCCTCTCGCTGCCGCCGGCCTGCGGGCCGGCGGACAGCGGGACGAACCGCCGCGCGATCTTCGCGTCGAGCGCCTCAGCGGCCTCCGCGGGCATCTGCGGGCGCTCGGCCGCGACGAGCAGCGCCAGCTCGGCCAGCTCTGCGTGCATGGGGTCGACGGGCTCGCCGCGCAGCGTGGCGTCGATCGCCTCGAGCTCGGCGCGCACGTCGGGGTGGAGCGGTTGATCTTCAGACAGTCGCATTACAGGCTTCCCTCAACTTCTGGACGGTGCGGTGCAGCATGGTCCCGGCGTTTGACTCGCTCACCCCGAGCACCTTCGCGATCTCCGCGTTGCTCAGGCCGGCATGGAACTTCAGGGCGATCAGCTCCCGATCCCGCCCCGCCATCGAGGCCAGGGCGGCGCGCACCACCGTGCGCCGCAGCGTCACCTCGGGGCCATCGTCGTCGACCTCCTCCTCGGCGGTCTCGGGGTCGACGATCAGGGACGCGTGTCGCTTGCGCCGCCGCAGCTCGTCGAGCGCCGCGTTCCGGGCGATCCCGAACAGCCACGGGCGCTCTTCGCCGCGGCGGCGATCGAACGTCCGCCGCCGGCGAAACGCCCGCTCGAACGCGACCTCCGTCACGTCCTCCGCGGCGGCGCTGTCGCGAAGGAGGGTGAGCGCGTATGCGTACAGATCCTCGCGGCTGGAGCGGTACAGCTCCTCCAGCCGCTGCCAGCTCCCGATCTCGTCCCCGGTGGACGGTGCCTTCAATGCGTCCGCCATGTCCCTACTACGCGCCGAAGGGCGTCTCATCACATCCAGATCTTCCAGGCTGCGCCAAGCTCGTGCCGCTCAGCGGACCGTGAAGGTCGCGCTGCCAAACGGCCGGGCGGGACGCCGCAGCGATCCGAAGATGCCGAGATCGAGCACGCCGACGCTCAGGCGGTACGTCCCGGGGCACGTCCGGGCGGCTGGTAGATAGCTCGGCACCACGCTGTTCCAGACATCTCCGCGCACGACGTCCGGCGCCCCTGCCTCGTCGCCCGGCGGCATCAGCGCGCACCCCGAACCAGCGCTGTGACTCCCGCCGCTGACCGTGTAGTAGTAGTCGGCGCCGTTCAGCAGCGTCCGGAAGTGGACGCGGAACACGGCTCGCGACCCGCCCGAGGTCGGCGTGATCCACACCCGGTTCGCGGTGGCGGGGTCGCGCTGCGCGGCGCGTGAGAGAGCCGTCGGCGGGCCCGGCGTCGGCGCTGCCACGACGCGGCCGGCGTCCGCGACGTCGCCGGTCCGCTTCACCACGCGCCCACCGGACTGGGCCATCACCTGATCCATTCGGGAGCGGCAGGCGATTTGTGACAGCTCAGGGGAACGGAGTGGCCGACATTCGTGACAGCTCACGCGCAGCGCCGCGCGGGCGCCTCAGACGAGCGCTGCGAACAGGCGCGGGTCGTTGCTGATCACGCCGTGCACGCCGATCTCCACGAGCGCGCGGATGCGGGGCAGCTCGTCGACCGTCCAGACATACAGCTCGCCGCCGGCGCCATCAACCGCGCGCGCCAGTCGGGGCGTGACCAGGAGATAGTGGGCCATGAGCGCGTGCACCGCGCCGCAGCGGATCGCGCGCGCCGCGTGCCGGGGCAGGATCAACCGCGCGAGGTGCATCGCGACATATGCGCCCGGCCAGGTCAGCGGCGACCGGAACGGGTTGCTGCGCAGCTTGGGCACGGACCAGCCGCGCCGCACCTCCGGCCCGGCGGCTCGCAGCAGCGCGAGGCTCTCGAGGTACTGGGTCGAGATGAGCGTGCGCTCCGCCAGGCCGTACCGTCGCAGCGCCTCCAGCACCCTCAGCTCATAGCCGGGGAGCTTGAGGTCGACGTCGAGCTCGATCCCCGCGAACGCGTCGGACGCGAGATGCTCGAGCCCCTCGTCGAGCGTGAGCGGCGTGCGCGCCTCCATGTCCACGTAGTCGTGTGCCAGCAGCAGCGTCGAGTGCGAGTCGTGCGGCTGCGTCGGCAGCACGTCGAACTCGATCATGTCGACACCCGCTGCGATCGCCGCATCGAAGCTGGCGCGCGTGTTACCCGGGGCTACCGCGTCAGCGCCCTTGTGTCCGACCCGCCGTACCCGTCGCTGATCCAATACGGACAAGGCTAGAGGCTCGGGTCCGGGTTCCGTATCGCCAGTCAAGTCTTAACGGGCACCGAAGGCCAACAGGGCTTGTGCAGGGCCCCGTCGAGCGCGAGGTCGTACAGCGCACCCATGATTCCGGCGCGACCGTCGGCGGCGCAGAAGCCGGGATACAGCGATTGCCGGTCCCACGTGCCGACGTCGACCTAGCAGATCACGCGCTTGCCCTCGCCGTGCAGTCGCGCGACCTCCGCCGCGCTCGTGTCGAAGCCATCGACGTCGTACACCGAGGCCGGCAGCCCGTTGTCGATCGATCCCTGCAGCTGCCGGTACCAGGTGGGAGGCGCGGGCATCCGCCAGTGGGGTGGTGTCGTGCGGCCGGCCTCGAGGGCCGGCCCCTTGCGGGCGGGCGCCGCCGTGATACCGCCGAACGTGTGGGCCGCCGCCACCACCACGACCAGCACGGCAATGGTCGCGACGCGGGTCAGGCCTGGCATCCGGGGCACCAGTAGGTCATGCGGTTGCCGTCACCCTGGGGGCGCGAGGCGATCGGCGTGGAGCAGCGGGGGCATGGACGTCCAGCATGACGGTAGGCCTGCAGGCGAGCGTGCCGGGGCCCGCGAAGCCCGGAGGCGAGCATCCGCGGCCGGGCCCCGGCGATGATCGCCAGCGCCTCCGCGTCGCTCACCCCACCGACTGGCCGCCACGGGTCGACACCGGCCTCCCAGCACCCCTCCGACTTCCAGATGTTGCCGATGCCGGCGACGTTGCGCTGGTCGATCAGCGCGTCCCCGATCGCGCGCGTCGGGTCGTCCTCCTTGAGCCGGCGCAGGTAGCGAGCGGCGTCGAACTCGGCGGCGAGCACGTCCGGGCCGAGTCCCGCGAGCCGCTGGTCGAACCGTGCGCGCCCCGCGGTCAGCAACTCGAGCACCGGCCCGTCGAACTCGACCACGTCGATCCCGCCTCGGCTCAGCACGATCCACGCGCGCGAGGCCGCCCGATGCCAGGACTCGCCGGGCGCGAACACCGCCCAGGAGCCCGTCATCCGCAGATGCGAGTGCAGCACGAGCTCCCCGTCGAAGTGCAGGAACAGGTTCTTGCCGTGCGTCGCGATGCGCGTTACCGCGCGCCCGGCGAGTCGCGCCGGCCAGCGCGTGCGTCCGGGGGAGCCGCGCAAGGCGCCGGGCCGGCTTTCGGGCATGCTGAGCGCGTCGGGGACGTGGCCTTCCAGGACGGGGCGCATGCGCGTCGCGGCCCACAGGATCGTGTCGCCTTCGGGCACGTCGGCTGCCCTAGAGCGGCAGGCCGTGGGAGCAGTGCGAACGCAACACGCGCATGCGTTGAAAGCGATGGTACGAAAGGCGGCGCTCGCCTCCTAGCCCGCGCCACCGCGATCGATGCCGCTCCCTTTGCGTGTTCAGTCCTCCGATACCGGTACCGTTCCCCGCGAGCACCAGTGGCGACTCGAGCGAGGGGTGGGATGAACGCTTCAGTACGCAGGAGGACCGTCAGGTTCACCGCGATCCTCATGATGGCGACTGTGGCCGCGGGGCTGAGCGCCTGCGACTCGCCTGCGGCCGTCCAGAGCGCGGCGTCGAGCGCCGCAACCCACGTTGAGAAGTCCGCTTCGAGCATCGCATCGCAGGTCTCGCGGTCCGCCACGAGCGAAGCCTCACAGGTGACGAGCGTCGTCTCGAGCGTCAGCTCAGAGGCGACGAGTGCGGCCTCGAGCCTCAGCTCGCAGGTCGACGGCACGTCGGCAACGCCGAAGACCGCGGGCGACCCGAGCGGGACCGTGACGGATCCGACCAGCACGTTGACGACCCTCACGACGCCGACGTCGCCCCAGACCTCGACGACGACCTCGACGAAGACCTCCACCTCCACCTCGACGTCGACCTCGACGAAGACATCAACGACGACATCGACGCAGACGCGCACAAGGTCGAAGACGCTCACGGAGACGACAACGCTGACGCCGAGCACGACAGCGAGCGCGACGACCACATCAAAGAACGGATCGTCCGGCGGAGTCCCCGCCTGGGCCTGGTTTCTGATCGCGCTCGCCGTGGTCGCGGTCGTTCTGCTCGCGTTCCTGATCGGGCGCAACCGGAACGGCGGCGCTGGCGGCCCGGATGCGGCCGGTCGGGCGGGTGCTGCCGGTGGGCCGGGTGCGTCCGGCGGCTCCGGTCCCGGTGGGGCCGGTGGGCCAGGCGAGCCCGGTTCAGGCGGCGGCTGGGATCCCGGTCCGCCCGGGGGTCCGGGTTCAGGCGGCGGCTCCGGTCCCGGTGGGGTCGGCGGTTCGGGTGCGGCCGGCGGCTCCGGTCCCGGTGGGGTCGGCGGTCCGGGCGCGGGTCGCACGGATCCCGGCGAGCTCCCGACGCGACCCCGTCCGACGCCCCCTCCCTACGAGCCGTAGCGGGAGAAGGCCGCCGTCAGGCGCTGAGCGTCAACCGGCGCGGCCCCTCGCTGAACCCGAGCGCCGCGAGCGCCGGACCGAGCGGCGAGGACAGCGCGCCCTCGCCGTCGACCTTCTCCAGCGCGAGCCGCTTGATGCGGCCCGAGCGCACGTGCTCGACGAGCGCCGCGAGCGCCGAACCCAACCGCGGGTCGTCTCGATCGACGAGCGTCTGCAGCGCACGCCCACCGCGCTCGACGTAGACGATCGCCTCGCCCGCGCAGAGCACGACGTACGCGCCGGGGACCCGTGACGGACGTCGTGCACCGTCGCGCGCGGGCCACGGCAGGACTCCACCGTACGGCTGAGCGGGGTCGACTGCTGAGAGCACGATCGGCGCCGGCCCGCGTTCGCCCCCGCGACCGTTCCCGCCCATCGCCTCTCCTGACGACAGCGCCCGCAGCCGCTCGACGGCTCCCGGCAGCGCGAACTGCGCTCCCCCGAGTCCCTCGACGAAATACCCTCGCCGCGCGATCCCGAGCGTCTCGAGCTGCGTCAGCTCGGGGTAGATCCCCGCGAAACCGCCCGCCAGGCCCTCGGCGAGCACCTGCTCGCGCGTCAGGATGCCGTAGCGCTCGAGCAGCAGCTCGCACACCGCCCGCCGCCGCGCGGCCGGTTCGACCGCGCCCCGCAGCAGCGGCTCGGTGAGCGACCAGCGGCCCTGGATCGCCGGGGCCGCGCCCCTCCGGGCGCGGGCTGAGAAGCGCGCGCCGGCACGCCGGGTTGCGCGCGGGGACCCGGCCCCGGGCGTCGTCCGCGCGAGCGCGAGCCGGGGCGCACGCAACGGCGCGAACGCGTCATTGGTCACCTCGCCGGACCAAACCAGATCCCATACGGCGTCCTGCAGCTCAGCCGCCGGGACGCCCAGGTCGACCAGGAGGTCGCTGAAGAAGCACGCCCCAGCCTGCAACCGCTCGCGCACGCGCGCGTGCAAGGGAGCCTCCGCAGTGTCCGCCGCCTCAGTGCCTCCCGACTGCCCGCGCGACGCCGCGACGCGCCCCCCTTCCCCGCGCGACGCGGGCGCTCCGAGCAGTGGCAGGTCCTCACGGAAGTAGAGGGCGACCCGACCGGAGTGGCGCCCGAGCGCCCCCGCTCCGAGCCACACGAGCTCCCCGGCGGCACACAGCTGGTCGATCCACGACGGCGAGTAGGCGCCCACCCTCCGTGGCAGCACCTCGCGTTCCCACACCTCGGCCGGCAGCGCAAGTCCCTGCAGCGGCACGAGCGCATCGCGCAGCCGGTCGATCCCGGCGCCGGACGCGGGATGCCGGTCGACGTTCTGCCAGGCCGGCATGAAGCGCGCGAGCGCCCACTGGTCGACCGGCTCGACCTCCTTGCGCAGCACCGCCAGCGAAGCACGCCGCAGCCGCCGCAGCACCTCCACCTCGCACCATTCGCGCTCGCTGCCTCCCGGCCGCAGCTCGCCGCGGACGAGCTCGCCGGACCGCTCCAGCTCGCCCAGCACGGCGCCACAGTCGACGTTGTAGCGCCTGCGCACCTCGGCCGTCGTGAACGGCCCGTGCGTCGCCGCGAATCGCCGCACGACCCGCAGCAGCCCGTCGTCGACGTCGCCGAGGAACGCGTCCGGCAGACCGCCCGGTGGCACCACCCCAAGCGCGTCGCGGTAGAGCCCCGCGTCGGCCGCGTCGATCCAGCGCTCCTCTCCCGCGATGCGCACCCGGACGCCCCGCCGCTGCGCTTGTAGCGCTTCGAGCATCGACGACGCATCAACGCCGTCGATCACGCGTGCCGCGACCTCCACGTCGGTGAGGTCTCCGAGCACCCGCAGCATGTCGTGGAGCGCGTCGCTGGTTGCGACGAGTCGGTGCTCGGAGAGGAACTGCAGGTCGGCCTCGACCGACGCCAGCGCGCCCACGTCGATCAGCTCACGTAGCTCCTCCTGCCCGAGCAGCTCCCGCAGCAGGTCGCGATCGAGCGACAGTGCCGCCGCCCGCCGCTCGGCGTTCGGCGTGTCGCCCTCGTACATGTAGGTGGCGACGTAGTCGAACAGCAGCGACGAGGCGAACGGCGACGCGGTTGCCGTCTCCACTTCGACGAGCGAGATCTCCCGCCGCGCGAGCGACTGCAGCAGCAATACGAGCCCCGGGACGTCGAGCACGTCCCGCAGGCACTCGCGGTACGTCTCGAGGATGATCGGGAACTGCCCGTATTTCCGCGCGACCTCGAGCAGCGTCTGCGCCTTCAGGCGCTGCTGCCACAGTGGCGTGCGCTTCCCGGGTCGCGCGCGGGGAATGAGCAACGCGCGCGCGGCGTTCTCCCTGAAGCGCGCGCCGAACAGCGCGCTCGCGCCGAGCTCTGCGACGATCGCCTCCTCGACCTCGTCGGGCTCGAGCATCACGAGGTCCGCGCCAGGCGGCTCCTCGGCGTCGGGTAGGTGGACGATGATCCCGTCGTCTGACCAGATTGCATCGGACTCGAGCCCCAGCTCGTCGCGGATCCGGGCGCTCAGCGCGAGCGCCCACGCGGAGTGGATCCGCCCGCCGTACGGCGAGAGCACGCACAGGCGCCAGTCGCCAATCTCGTCGCGGAAGCGCTCGACGACGATCGCCCGGTCCGATGGCAGCACGCGCGTGGCCTTCTGCTGCTCTCGCAGGAACTCGATCAGGTTGCGCGCGGCGCGCGGGTCGAGGTCGTAGTCGTGCTCGATCGCCTCCGCAGGCTGCTCGACCGCCCAGCGCGCAAACGCCCCGATCGCCTCCCCGAGCTCCCCCGGGCGTCCGACCCCGTCGCCCTTCCAGAACGGCACCGCCCCCGGAACGCCCGGGGCCGGCGTGACGATCACGCGGTCGCGCCCGATCTCCTCTATCCGCCAGGTCGAGGCGCCGAGCAGGAACGTCTGGCCCGGCCGCGCCTCGTACACCATCTCCTCGTCGAGCTCGCCGACCCGCCGGCCGTCCGGCAGCGTCACGGCGTACAGTCCCCGGTCGGGAATCGTGCCCGCGTTCGTCACCGCGAGCTGCCGTGCGCCGGGCCGCGCGCGGATCGTCCCCGCGATCCGGTCCCAAGTGATCCGCGGGCGCAGCTCGGCGAACTCGGAGGACGGGTAGCGCCCGTCGAGCATGTCGAGCACGTTCTCGTACTGCGTGCGCGTGAGGTCGGCGAAGGTGTACGTGCGGGTGACGAGCGCGTACAGGGCATCGACGGAGACAGCCTGGGGCGAAAACGTTGATGGTGAGCGCTCGAGCCCCGCGCTCATCCCTGAAACCCCTCCCACCCCTGACCGGTCTTCCGCTGCGCCGTTGTCCCCGCCCGCGTCCGCGGCGGCGGCAACGGCAACGATCTGCTGGGCCAGGACGTCGAGCGGGTTGCGCGGCACGACCGTCGTCTCGATCAGACCCTCGCGCATCCGCCGCGCCACGACGGCGCACTCGAGCAGGTCGGCGCGGAACTTCGGGAAGATGCGCCCGCGGCTCACGTCGCCGACGTTGTGCCCCGCACGCCCGATCCGCTGCAGCCCCCGTGCGACCGACTTCGGCGACTCGACCTGGATCACCAGATCGACGGCCCCCATGTCGATCCCCAGCTCCAGCGAGGACGTCGCCACGAGGCACGGCAGCTCGCCCGCCTTCAGCATCTCCTCGATCACGGTTCGCTGTTCGCGCGCGAGCGACCCGTGGTGCGCGCGAGCGATCTCCCGATCGGCCATCTCGTTGAGGCGCAGCGCGATCCGCTCGGCGGCGCGCCGGTTGTTGACGAACAGGATCGTCGAGCGATGCGCCTGCACGAGCGCGAGCAGCTCCGGGTAGATCGCCGGCCAGATCGAGCGCCGCGTCGCCTCGGTCCCGCCCGCGAGGGGGTCGAGCTCGGGCGCCGCAGTCGCACCGGGCTCCACCATCGACTCGACCGGCACGCAGATCTGCAGGTCGAGCGGCTTGCGTACCCCCGTGTCGACGATCCGGCAGCGCCGTGACGGCCCGACCATGAACCGGCCCACCTCCTCGAGCGGGTTCTGCGTCGCCGAGAGCCCGATCCGCTGTACGTCGAGCCCCGCCGCCTCGCTCAGCCGCTCGAGCGTCAGCCCGAGGTGCGCGCCGCGCTTTGTCGCCGCGACCGCGTGGATCTCGTCGATGATGCACCAGCGCGTCCCCGCGAACAGCTCCTGCGCGCGCCCGGTGAGCATCAGGTACAGCGACTCCGGCGTCGTGATCAGGATGTCCGGCGGCCGGCGCAACATCGACGCGCGGTCACGCTGGGGCGTGTCGCCGGTGCGTACCGCGACGCTGAGCGGCGCGCCGATCCCCCGCAGCGGAACCCGCAGATTGCGCTCGATGTCGTAGGAGAGGGCCTTGAGCGGCGACACGTACACGAGGCTGATCGCCTCCGGGGCGGGCTCGCCGAGGCTCCGCCCGCCCGCCGCGCGCGCTCCGTGGGACCCGTCCGCGTCGAGGGCCCGCTCCCTAGCCAGCGTGTCGATCGCCCAGAGGAAGGCTGCGAGCGTCTTCCCCGAGCCCGTCGGGGCGCTGATCAGGACGTGCTCGCCGGACGCGATCGCCGGCCACGCCTGCGTCTGCGCGGCGGTCGGCGCAGCAAACGCCCGCGTGAACCAGTCGCGCGTCGTCGGACTGAAGGAGGCCAGGGGCTCATCGCGCGCCATCCTCGCCGAGCGTAGCGCCCTGACACGCGACCGGGTTCGGCTTCACGGCGCACCGAGGTCGACGTCACGAGCACCGTGTTGGACGTCCGGTGCACCGTCATCCGGCGGCGTGCTTTCAGGCCGCGAATTCATTTGCCTGTGCCGAGCAGAGTCTTTGTAGAGTGGCTCATCTCACCGCATCGGAGGTCGTCATGAAAGAGACGTTGCCTGCCCCCGGCGTCGCAGCGGAGCGGTTTCGCGCGGCGCGCGATTTTCTGTTCGCGCATCGGGAGGACTACGACACCGCCTACGGCGAGTTCCGCTGGCCCGTGATCAACGAGTTCAACTGGGCGCTCGACTGGTTTGACCTGATTGCCGCCGAGCATGGCGAGCGCCTCGCGCTGTGGATCGTCGAGCAGAACGGCGATGAGCTCAAGCGCTCGTTCCGTGACATGTCGGAACGCTCCAATCAGGTGGCCAACTGGCTGCGTGAGCACGGAGTGCATCGGGGCGACCGGATTCTCGTGATGCTGGGCAGCCAGGTGGAGCTCTGGGAGGTGATCCTCGCGGCGATGAAGCTGGGCGCGGTGATCATCCCCGCGACCCTCCTGCTCGGGCCCTCCGACCTCGTCGACCGCATCGCGCGCGGCAAGGCTCGCCACGTCGTGGCGACCGCGGGCGACGCCGCGAAGTTCGACGAGGTGCCCGGCGGCTATACGCGGGTCGCGGTCGGCGATGCGGTCGGTGGATGGCTGCATTACGGCGATGCTGATCGCGCGCCTGCGACGTTCGCCCCGGACGGGCCGACGGCGGCATCGGACACGCTGCTGCTGTACTTCACCTCAGGCACGACCGCCGAGCCGAAACTGGTCGAGCATTCGCACGTCTCCTATCCGGTCGGCCATCTGTCGACCATGTACTGGGTGGGGATCCAGCCGGGCGACGTCCATCTGAACATCTCTTCACCCGGATGGGCCAAGCACGCGTGGAGCAACGTGTATGCGCCGTGGATCGCCGAGGCGACGGTGATGGTCTTCAACTACGCGCGCTTCGACGCCAAGCGGCTGCTCGAACAGATGGTCCGCTGCGGCGTGAGCACGTTCTGCGCGCCACCGACAGTCTGGCGGATGCTGATCCAGGAGGACCTCGGCCGCTGGTCGGTGTCGCTGCGTGAGGCGGTAGCGGCCGGCGAGCCGCTCAACCCCGAGGTGATCGAGCAGGTTCGCCGCAAGTGGGGAATCACCGTCCGCGACGGCTACGGGCAGACCGAGACGACGGCGATCATCGGCAACACGCCGGGCCAGCCGGTGAAGCTCGGCTCGATGGGCCGCCCGCTGCCCGGCTACAGCATCGGCTTCCTGGATCCGGCCACCGGCGAACCGGCTGACGAAGGGGAGATCGCGATCGATCTCTCCCGGCGGCCATTGGGTCTGATGTCCGGCTACCACGGCGCGTCGGGCGACGCCGCGGCGGCGACGGAGGGCGACTACTACGGCACCAGCGATGTCGCCTCTCGCGACGGGGACGGCTACATCACCTATATCGGGCGTAACGACGACGTGTTCAAGGCGTCGGACTACCGCATCTCGCCATTCGAGCTCGAGAGCGTGCTGATCGAGCATGAGGCGGTTGCGGAGGCGGCAATCGTGCCGTCGCCCGACCCGACTCGTCTCGCAGTCCCCAAGGCCTACGTGACGCTCGCCCACGGCCACGAGCCGACGAGGGAGACCGCGTTGGCGATCATGCGCTTCGCGCGCGAGCAGCTGGCTCCGTACAAGCGCATACGCCGGTTGGAATTCTCCGAAGTGCTGCCCAAGACGATCTCGGGCAAGATCCGCCGCGTCGACTTACGCAACGACGAACACGCGCGTCTCTTCGGCAGCCTGCTGCCGACAGCGCGTGCGCCGCACGAGTTCTGGGAGGAGGATTTCCCCGAGCTCGAGCGCGGGCGCGATCGTCCGCGTTAGCGGTCTATCTAACCTGGACGGCGTGTGGATCGGCGGCTCTGGGGCGACACCTCGAGGAGATGCTCGCCACGCCGAGCGATGTCGCCGATCCGAGCGATCCGTTCAGGCCGACGAGAAGCTGGACGGCGGCGGTCGGGAGCATGAACAGGCCGGCGGCGATCGCCGTACCGCCGAACCCGAAGCCGGTCCTCTTCGGGATCTCCACCAGCGCCGGTATGACCGCGATCGAGGCGTACATGCCAACCCCGAGCAGGAACGCGGCCAGGGCCGTGGTCGCTACCGAACGCGAGGCCATTCATCCGCATGTCAACGAGCGGCTCGCGCGACCGCAGCTCGCGCAGCACCCATGCACCGACCACCGCCACCGAGGCGGCGGAGAGCCCGAGCGTCGTCGGTTAGCCCCAGCCCCAGCTGCCGGCCTGGCTGACGGCGACGAGCAGGCCGGCGAGGCCGCCAGCCATCGAGCAGGCTTCTCCGGGTTAGCGATGCCTCGGTGGAGAGGATCGCCGGCCGGTGCTGCTCGCGCTGTTCGCGCTCGCCTTCGCCGGCGCCCTCTGGATGCCTGAACCGGTGCACGAGCGGGGGCGCTTCCGTTTCGCGGCGCAGCGCCCGATCGTCCCCGCGGCCATACGGCGCCCGTTCCTGCTCGCCGGGCTGGCCGTCCTCTCCTCGTGGTCGATCGGCGGCCTGTTCTTCTCGCTCGGCCCGGAGCTGTCCGCGCACCTGTTCAACACGAGCAGTGTGATCGTGTCGGCGATCGGAATCGTGGCACTCGCCGGTTCCGCGGCGGTTTCCCAGCTTCTGTTCGGACGCAGCGCGCCGTGGGTCGGTGCGAGCGCCGGCTCGGTCGCGCTCGCGGGGGGCATGGCGCTGATCGTCATCGCAACCGCCAGCGACTCCGGCGTCACGTTCCTCCTCGGCTCCACGGTCGGCGGGATCGGCTTCGGGATCGCGTTTCTCGGCGCCTTACGCACCCTGTCGACGGCGATCCCGCAAGAGCACCGCGCTGCGGTCATGTCCGCGTTCTACTTTGATGCGTACGCGTCGCTGTCGGTCCCAGCGGTGCTCGCCGGCGGCGTGGTCAATCGATTCGGGCTGCGGCCGACATTCGAGACCTTCGGCGCGATCGTCGCCGGAGTCGCGCTGATCGTTGCGTTCGAGGCATGGCGCACGCGGCCAAGCCACGCGCTCCGAGCGCAGCAGGTGAGCGCCGGCGTGCCGTCGTGAGTGCGGGACGAGCGTGCATGTGGGTACCACGAGGGCGCTGATCGACGCTCCGAGCGGCGTGCCGCGCCCCCCGGCGAGGTCGGCGATCTCGCGTTCCGTACGATCGTTGCATGCCAAGCGTTGCGGCAGGCCGTGCCGTTCTCGTGACCGGCGCGTCTCGGGGAATCGGCGCCGCGGTGGCCCGCGCGTTCGCCGGCGCAGGCGACCGCGTCGCGGTCCACTACGGCACCAGCGTGGACAGGGCCGAGCAGGTGGCGGCGTCTTTGGCTGGATCGGGGCACGTGACGGTGGGCGCGGACCTGGCCGATGCAGACGCTGTTCGCCGGATGGTCGACACTGCCGCTGGGCGGCTCCGCGGCCTCGACGTGCTCGTGAACAATGCAGGTGTCTTCGAGCCGCACCCCATCACCGAGACGACCTATGGTGAGTGGCAGCTCGCTTGGCAGGAGACCCTTGCTGTCAATCTTGTCGGGGCTGCAAACGTGACCTGGTGCGCCGTTCAGCACATGCTCCGGGGTGGCGGCGGGAAGATCGTCAACATCTCATCGCGCGGAGCGTTTCGCGGCGAGCCGGACCAGCCCGCCTACGGTGCCAGCAAGGCGGCGATCATCGCCTTCGGCCAATCCCTTGCGCGCGCTCTCGGTCCGCACGGCATCAGCGTCACCGCGGTCGCGCCGGGGTTCACCGAGACCGACATGGCTGCCGAGGCCCTTGCCGGAGAGAAAGGGATCAAGCGCCGCACGGAAAGTCCCCTCGGTCGCGTCGCGACGCCGGAGGAAGTAGCAACTGCGGTGGTCTACTTGGCTTCTCCGGGCGCCGTGATGGCAAGCGGGGCGGTCCTCGACATGAACGGCGCGTCGTACCTGCGGATGTGAGCGGGCGCGTCGTACCTGCGGATGTGAGCCGATTGCGCTGTCACGCCGTGCAACGCCAATCGACTGAGCCGTCGGCGCGCGGACATCTCGAACGGTCCGCGCACCGCGTGAGGCAAACGACCGTCGCCCGAGACGAGATCACACGTCGATCAGCGACTGAGCGACGGACTCGACCGCAGTCTCTCCGGCGTCCGGGCGGATGATCGGATCGTCGCCGCCCATCAGCATCTCGCCCGACGCTCCTTGCTGATCCGCCGATGCCGACTTTCTGGCGTCCTTCCTGGTCTGCTTGTCGAGACGGCGCTCGCGAAGCTTTCGTTCACGGTTGAGCTTTGCCATCGTGGTCTTCTTCTTGCCGGCTGACGCCATGCGTGTCCTCCTGGTCGTGGGATCTCGAGCGCGTCGACCGCACACGCACGGTGAGATGAAGCTCTCGGGCACGCTCGCTGTGAGCAAGCTCGGGAGATCCGGCGGCTCTGCTGCTCGCACGTGAGCGGGCGAGCCACCCACCCTCTCCAGCCTCAGATGCAGTGCACGCGTCTCCGGCCTCACCAGCAGTGCAGCCGGCGCGAGCGTCTGCGGCGTGCGACGGTCCGCTCGCCCGCCGGTCGAAGTCGCGTGCCCTACAGCACTTGGACGTTTGTGGCCGCCGGGCCCTTGGGGCCCTGCTCGGCGTCGTAGCTCACCTTGGCGCCCTCAGCCAACGACTTGAAGCCATGGCCCTGAATGGCGCTGTGATGCACGAACAGATCCTTGCCGGAATCATCGGGGGTGATGAATCCGAACCCCTTCTCGTCGCTGAACCACTTCACGGTACCTGTTGCCATCTGATTTTCCCTCCGGGGTGTGTGCGCTGCGAAACGCCGAGGGTGCTAAACGCAACAACTGCGGTACCGCCGGGCACTGCTTCGTCGAGCGGACGCTCGACCGGTAGCATCAGTGTAGCGGTCGCCACCGTCGAACCGCGTCCGACACCGTCGCAGAGTGCACGCGATCATCGACCAGCGGCGCTCGCGGCGCGACAGAACGTATCCGCAACAGCCCGAGCCGCACGGCGACATTGACCGCTTGCGCTGCATGGGCGACTAGAGGATGAAGGGAATGAGCGCGTGCAATGTCGGTCGACGACCGTGGGGGCGGTGGGCAGCTGACCGCAACTGTAAGCCTCCGACGAAGCGCTGTCCTCGTCGAGCGCCGGGGAGTCCTGGCAAGCTTCATCGCATGCATTCCTTCGCGAAAGGAACCGGGAGATGAAGGGCAATGTGCGACATGCCCGAGCGCTCATGGAGCGTGCGCGCCAGGAGCGGTTCGCCGTCGGCGCGTTCAACGTGGATAACCAGGAGACGCTGCTTGCGATTGCGCGCGCCGCTCAGGCGAAGGACGCGCCGGTCCTCGCCGAGGTCAGCCATGGCGAGGTCGAGGTGATCGGCCTGGCAAACATGCGCTCGCTCGTCGACAACTACCGCTCCGAGCTCGGTGTCGAGATGTATCTCAACCTCGACCACGCGCCGAGCGTCGAGGCTGCGAAGGCCGGGGTCGACGCCGGCTTTGAGTTCGTTCACATCGACTACAGCCAGGCCAGGAAGGACGCCGGCAACGAGGAGATCATCGCGGCAACCCATGCGGTCGTCGAGTACGCGGCGGCCACCACCGGCGCCCTCGTCGAGAGCGAGCCGCACTACTTCGGCGGCAGCTCCAACGTGCACACCGAGGACATCGACTATGCGGAGATCCGCAAGACCTTCTCAACGCCGGCCGGCGCCCAGGCATTCGTCGCCGCGACCGGGATCGACACGTTCGCCGCGGCGGTCGGGAACCTCCACGGCAGATACCCGGTCCCGAAGCAGCTGGACCTGGATCTGCTCGCACAGATCCGCGCGGCTCTGGAGGTCAACATCAGCCTGCACGGCGGCAGCGGCACACCCGGGCATTACTTCCGCTCGGCAGCGGAGATCGGGGTCAGCAAGATCAACCTGAACTCCGATCTACGGTACGCGTACCGGACCACACTCGAACGTCAACTGCGCGATCACCCCGAGGAGTACGCGATCGTCCGGCTGATCGCCCCGGTCATCCGTGCTGTGCAGGACGTCGTTGAAGAGCACATCGACCTCTACGGCTCGGCGGGCAAAGCACGCCGTTGCTAACGCGATCGGGCCGCCTTCGCATTGACCCGAGCCTTCGAGATCTCAGATCGGTTCCGGAGTCATGAAGGCAACCGCGGTCGACAGCCCGGCCGACTCAGCCACCGTCGCGATCCGCCGGCCCGGCTGGACAGCGGTCTTGACCGTGCCGAGCCGGCCCCCGAGTCGCTCTGCCAGCGCGTCGAGGTCCTCGACGACGATCGCGAGGCCCCAGAAGACGGCGACCGGGCTCGCGAGCTGCCGCACGTGGACGAGCTCGAGGATCGCAGGGCCGATCCGCACGAACCCCATGCTGCCGTTGCTCATCTCGCGGGTGTACTTGATCGGCATGCCGAGCTGCTCGAGCAGCAGCGAGGTGCGACCGAACTCGTTAGTCAGCACGACGAGGTGATCGAGCCCGGTGGCACCGTTGGGATGCCTCGCAGGTGGCGGCGTCCCGATCGGAGACGGCTCGACGGTCGACAGACCATCGATCGATTCGGTCGCGGGCATATTGCGCAGCGACCACGAGGTGATCCCGCTGCCCTCTACGCCGAGCGTGATGCGCACACCGCCGACGTCGAGGACACCGCCCTCGGCGACCGCGAACCCGAGATCTCGCCAGTGCTGCGGCGGGTCCGCGATCGTCAGCCCGGCAAGCTCGGCGCGCGTCGTTGCTGCCATCTGCGCGAATCATGCTTGATCCTCGCCGGCCACGTCCGCTCCGCGCGCGCGAGTGGACCGGACGCGCCCCGCCCGCGGCTCTCTCAACACCTCCACGCGACGCATCGGGAGATGGAAGACTCCGCGAATCGTGCGTAGCCTGAGGGTCCAGCTGCGGCCGCCGACGCCCGCCGACCGCGACGCGTTTCTGTCGGCGATGCGGGCCAGCCGGAAGCTGCACCGGCCGTGGTTGTCCGCGCAGGTCACCCCGGAGCGATTTCAGTCGCTCCTGCAGCGCGTCGACGATGACCGCATGGAGCCAATGCTCGCCTGCCGTCTCGATGACGACGCGATCGTCGGCTTCTTCAATATCAGCGAGATCGTCCGGGGGCCGTTTCAGAGCGCGTTCCTCGGCTACGGCGCGGTCGCCGCCTTCGCGGGCCGCGGTTACATGACCGAGGCGATGCAGCTGCTCCTCGCCCACTCGTTCACCGATCTTCGCCTGCATCGCCTGGAGGCGAACATCCAGCCCGGCAACACGGCGTCGATCGCTCTCGTGAGGCGCGCGGGATTCGTCCACGAGGGGTTCTCCGAGCGCTACCTCAAGGTCGGCGGGCGCTGGCGCGATCATGAACGCTGGGCGATCCGCGCCGAGCAATGGCGCGCACGCAAGCACAACGGCTGATGGCGCCGCCAACTGGAGTTACACGCCGCCGGCGCCCGGCGCCCGGCGGCGTGCGGGCGGTCAGTGCCACACGAGCGTGACCGTCGCTCTCGCCGCGAGCCGGTAGGAGAGATACTCGTGATGCCACGCGACCGCGAACAGGACGGGCGTGCTCGAGTTGTCGTACGCGAGCAGGACCTTCGAGCCATCCGGGTTCTCGAAGGCCGCGTCGTCCAACCCGACGCTGACACCGTACCGGTAGCCGCCCGCGGCGGTTCCAAGGAGGAAATCCCGCACGAGCCGGGTCGCGGCGATGTGGACCGCGCCGGGCTGTATGTACCGCGACGCCTGCCCGAGCTCGTAGTAGTTGCGGTTCAGGGTGAACGTACGCGTGCGCTCGGAGACTGTGATGATGCCGGTGCAGCCGTGGCAGCTGTGGTTGGGGGGCTGTACCGGGCCGCCGCCCGGGTCGAGCGCGAGGTTCCAGAGCGCAACCGCGCTGGCCCAGTTGTCGGTTGCATCGATTGCCACCTCGGCGGTCGCATAGGGAGTGATTCCCGGCGAGCACTCGTCCAGGATCAACTCCGTGGACGGGTATTCGTCATGGACGGCCGTGAAGCCTCGCATCCCCCTATAGCAGTGCAGCGCGATTCCTGCCAGGCCCTCGACCGCGAGCGGGCTCAGCGTGTCATCCACGTCGCTCCCGATGCCCTCGTACCAACCTCCATAGACGATGTCGTCGAGCCCGTAGACGGCGGGGTGCAGCCCGGCGGCGGCCAGCGACGGCTCGAGGTCGCCGAGAATGAAGCTGGACTCGGCCGAGACGAAGCTCGTCGACGGGAACGGCGCCTCCGAGGTCGGCTCGTTCATCGGCGTGATGGCGTCGATCGGCACGCCACGCGCGCCGTATGCGTCGATGAACTTGACGAAGTACTCGGCCAGCGAGGGGTAGTAGGCGGGGAGCACGATTCCGAAGTAGCCCAGATCGTCGAACGCGTCATTGGCCTTCATCCACGGCGGCGGGCTCCAGGGATTCGCGATCGTCCGGATCTGCGGATCGGTGATGAGCATCTCCCGCAGGGCGGGGATGATGTACGACTCGTCATGAGCGACCGAGAAGCGTGCCAGCGTCGGGTCGCTCCGGCCCGCGGGCAGGTCGTCATAGCTGTATGGCACGCCGCTGACGGTGAAGTCCGAGGCGCCCATCGGGATGCGCACGAAGTCGATGTTGATGCCGCCCTCGCCGAACAGCGCGTTCATCGCCCGCGTCCGCTCAGACGGCGAGAGCTCGTGGTAGAGCAGCCAAGCAGAGGTGTCGGTCATCGCAGCACCGAAGCCGGTGATGGTCTGGTACCGCACGGAATCGTTGACGGTGATGACGGCCGCCCCATGTGGGGGGGAGGAGGTGAACGGAAGTGGTGGCATGGGCGCCAGCGCATCGCTGAGATCGGCGGTCGTCTGGATGACCGCGGCGGAGGCGGCGTGCGCCCTGATCCGGCCGGCACTCGTGGTCCTCGATGATGGGAGCGCGTGCGCGTCGCCCGTCATGCAGGCGCTGACGGACATGCAGGCGCCGGCGAGCAGTAGCGTTAGTCGGTACACCGGCCTCACCCGTTCAGCGCCGCGAGGTCGCGCCCGCGCGCGAGCACCGCGTCGAGCATCGGCTCCGTGAGCCTGCCGGTGAACGTGTTCTGCTGGCTGGGGTGGTAGCAGCCGAGGAGCGAGACCGCGCCGAGCCGCAGCTCGGCGCCATGGCCGAACCGGGGACGCGGGCGAGGAGCCGCGAGTGCGCGCAGCGCCCCGTCCCAGGCGAACGCGCCCAGGCACACGATCACGCGCAGGTGCGCGAGCAGCGCGAGCTCGCGCTGCAGGTAGGGCAGGCAGTTGTCGCGTTCGGCGGGCAGCGGCTTGTTGGCCGGAGGTGCGCAGCGGACGACCGCGGTCACCCAGCAGCCGTGCAGCCTCAGACCGTCCTCGCGCGCGATCGACGCGGGCCGGCTTGCGAAGCCGGCCCGGTGCAGCGCCGCGAACAGCCAGTCACCGGAGCGGTCGCCGGTGAACATGCGTCCCGTGCGATTGGCGCCGTGGGCGGCCGGCGCCAGGCCGAGCACCATCACCTGGGCCTCCGGATCGCCGAAGGCTGGTAGCGGCCGTCCCCAGTACTCCTGGTCGCTGAACGCCGCGCGCCTGACACGCGCCACCTCTTCGCGCCAGGCGACCAGGCGGGGACAGCGGCGACAGCCGGTGATCTCGCGCTCGAGCGCGACGAGCACGTCGATGCGGGCCTCGCTCAAGACCCCTTGAGTGTGCGCCCGTAGTGGCGCGCGTAGTACTCGAGGTACTCGCCGGTCCGGATCGGTTCCCACCACCACGCGTTCTCGCGGTACCAGGCGACGGTTCGCTGCAGCCCCTCGCCGAAGCGTGTCAGCGCACGCCAGCCCAGCGATTGCAGCTTTGCGGATGAGAGCGAGTAGCGGCGGTCGTGCCCGAGGCGGTCGGTGACGTACTCGATCTGAGAGCGATCGGCTCCGCTCAGCTCGACGATTCGCTCGACGACCGCGAGGTTCTCGCATTCGTCGGGACCGCCGCAGTTGTACACCTCGCCGGGGGTGCCGTGCTGCAGGACATGGCCGATGCCACGCGCGAAGTCCTCCACGAACAGCCAGTTGCGGACCTGCCTCCCGTCGCCGTAGACGGGCAGGTGGTCGCCCGCGAGCGCGTTCAGGATCATCAGCGGGATCAGCTTCTCGGGGTACTGGTGGGGACCGTAGTTGTTCGAGCCGCGGCAGATCAGCGCCGCCAGCCCGTAGGTGTGGAAGAAGCTCTGCACGAGCAGGTCGCCGCCGCACTTGGTGGCGCTGTAAGGGCTCGAGGGCGCCAGCGGCGAGCTCTCCGTGAACGATCCCTCCGCGATCGACCCGTAGACCTCGTCTGTCGAGACCTGCAGGTAGCGCAGGTCTTGCTCGCGGGCCGCCTCGAGCAGGACGTGGGTGCCCTGCATGTTGGTGATGATGAACGCCTCAGGGCCGGTGATCGAGCGGTCGACGTGCGTCTCGGCGGCGAAGTTCACGATCGCCTCCATCCCCTCGACGGCGTTCGCGACCGCCTCGGGGTCCTCGATCGCGCCGTGCACGAAGCGGATGTCCTGCGCCACGTCACGCAGGTTCTCCCTACGCCCGGCGTAGGTGAGCTTGTCGAGAACCGTGACCTCGTCGCCGTGCTCGATCACTCGCAGGCGTACGAAGGTCGAGCCGATGAAGCCCGCGCCGCCGCAGACGAGCAGCTTCATCGCGCCGCCATCTTCGAGCCCATGTAGCGGTGCAGCGCCTCGCGCCAGCCCGGCAGCCGGGGGACGTCATCTCCGCGCTCGGTGCGCATGACGCTGTACGCGGGCCGGCGCGCGGGCCGGCCGAGCTCCGCCGTCGTCCCGCGCTTGACCTTCGTGCGGGCGCCGGCGGCCGTCATGATCTCGGTGGCGAAATCGAACCAGGAGCACTCGCCGGCGGCGACGATGTGCAGCACCCCGGTCCGCTGCGGTCCGTGAGCGGACGCTACCGCGAGAAGCGCCTGCGCGAGGTCGACGGTGAACGTCGGGCAGCCGACCTGGTCATCGACCACCGTGAGCTCGTCACGCTCGTCCGCCAAGCGCAGCATGGTGGCAGGGAAGCACGGCCCGCCGGCGCCGAACAGCCACGAGGAGCGCACGATCGTGTGCGCGCCAGGTGCCGCATCGGCGACCGCCAGCTCGCCGGCGAGCTTGGAGGCCCCGTACACCGACTGCGGAGCGGTGGGGTCGGACTCGACGTACGGCGTGCGCTTGGCGCCGTCGAACACGTAGTCGCTGGAGACGTGCACCATCCACGCACCCGCTCGCGCCGCGGCGCGAGCGACGTTGCCCGCGCCGGCGCCGTTGACCGCGTGGGCGGTCTGCCCATCGCTCTCGGCTCCGTCCACGTTCGTGTACGCGGCGCAGTTGATCACCGCATGCACGTTGGCGCCGGCGATCGCCCGCTCGCAGGCCGCCTCGTCGACGATGTCGAGGTCAGCGCGTGTGAGCGCGACGACCTCATGGCCGGCGGCGATCGCCGCCTGGAGGACGTCGAGCCCGAGCATCCCGCCCGCGCCTGTGATCAGAATCCGCATGCCGCGTCGAAGGGTAGCCGTCGGCGGCTCAAGACGGGCGACGGCCGGCCGTTGGGCCATCGTGCGCATCTTCGCGGGCTCGCATGCTCCATACGGCCATATACGACGGCGCGAGCTGTCTGTACACCTAGCAATCCCGATGGATCCTTTTGACGGCTACACCGTTCCCGAGGGTTGCTGCGACGAGCTGCTCGACTCCGACGGCGAGCCACGACAGCATGCCGAACTGCTGCTGGCCACGCTCGAGCGCCTCGGCCCAGACGCGCTGGCGCAGGCCGGCCGTCGCCGCGATGCGATCTTCATGCAGCAGGGCATCACCTTCGAGGTCGCGGGCAGCGACGGGCGCCAGCTCGATCGCGCGTGGCCTTTGGATCTCGTGCCGCGCGTCCTCACCGCAACGGAGTGGACGATCATCAAGCGCGGGCTCGCGCAGCGGATCAGGGCGTTGAACTCGTTCGTCGACGACGTCTACCACGCGCACGAGATCGTTCGCGCCGGGATCGTGCCGTGGTCGCTGATCGTCAGCCGTCCGGGGTTCGCCCGTCCGGTCCACGGTGTCCGTGCCCGCGGCGGCGTGTACACGCACATCTGCGGTTGCGATCTGGTGCGCGACGGCGACGGGCGCTGGCGCGTCCTGGAGGACAACGTCCGGACTCCCTCGGGTATCTCCTACGTGCTCGAGAACCGTCTCGCGATGACGCGACTGATGCCCGAGCTGTTCGCCGGCCACCACATCAGGCCGGTCGACAACTACCCGACGCTGCTGCTGGAGGCCCTGCGCGCGGTCGCGCCGACCGCGGACGGGAACCCGACGGTCGTGCTGTGGACGCCGGGGCCGCTCAACTCGGCCTACTTCGAGCACACGTTCCTCGCGCGCAAGATGGGCATCGAGCTGGTGGAGGCGTCTGACCTCGTCGTGCGCGACGCGGTCTGCTACATGCGGACGACCGCGGGACTGCAGCGTGTGCACACGATCTACCGCCGCCTGGACGACGATTTCATCGATCCCCTCGAGTTCCGACCCGATTCGCTGCTCGGTGTGCCCGGGCTGGTGCGCGCCTATCGCGCGGGGACGGTGGCGATCGCCAATGCGATCGGCACCGGCGTCGCCGACGACAAGGCCGTCTACCACTACGTTCCGGAGATGATCGACTTCTACCTCGGCGAGAAGCCGATCCTCGACAATGTCCCCACCTACCTCCTGAACGACGAACGCGTGCGCCGTGAGGTGCTTTCGCGGCTGCACGAGCTGGTGATCAAGCCGACCTCGGAGTCAGGTGGCAAGGGCGTGTTCATCGGGCCGCAGGCGAGCGCCGAGGAGCTCGATTGGCAGGCGCGCCTGATCGAGGCGCGCCCCGATCGCTACATCGCCCAGGAGCTGGTGCATCTCTCGACCGTTCCGACAGAGAGCGGTGAAGGTCGCATGTCGCCGCGGCACGTCGATCTGCGTCCGTTTGCCGTGTTCGGCGATGAGATTCGAATCGTTCCCGGCGGCCTCACGCGCGTCGCGCTGAAGGAGGGATCGATGATCGTGAACTCCTCGCAGGGTGGCGGTTCCAAGGACACATGGGTGCTCGACGACGGCGATTCCGCCGATGCCGCGGCCGGCGCGCTGCCCCCTCGCCGGCCGCCGCGCCTGCCGGATGTGCGCTACGGCAGCTGGTCCGATCAGGCCCAGCAGCAGCAGCAGAACCAGTACCGCTGCCAGCCGCAGCAGCAGCAGCAGCAGGGCGGTTGCTGATGCTCGCGCGGATCGCCCAGGAGCTCTTCTGGCTCGGGCGCGACGTGACCAGGGCAGAGCACACCGCCAGGATGCTCGACGGCGCGTTCCACGCCGACGTCGCAGGAGCGCCGGTGGAGCGCGGGATGGCACTGCAGTGGCCCGGGGTGCTGGCGATCATCGGAGCCAAGGCGCCGGCACCGGGCCCGAGTGCCGGCGCCCGCGAGGAAGCGGCCCGGGAGGGCGAGCATGCCCTTGATTGGCGAGCGAGCCCCATCGACCGCAGCGAGATCGCCGCGCTGCTGACGCTCGACACGGACAGCCCTGCGTCGATCGTGTCCTGCGTTTCGCGCGCGAGAGAGCTTGCACGGACCCTGCGCGACGTGATCTCGACGGAGATGTGGGAGGCGCTCAACGCCTTCTACCTCTCGCTGGAGCGCTACGACCTCGAGATCGCGCTCGCGACCGGCCCGTACTCCGTCTACCAGGACGTGAAGGAGCGCTGCGCGCTGTTCTGGGGCCTCCTGGAGCGGACGATGCTGCACGACGAGGGCCGCTCCTTCCTCGAGGCCGGCGGCCGCATCGAGCAGGCGGACATGGTCCTGCGGATGCTGCGGGTGGGGGTTCCGGCGGGCGTGGCCGACGACTCGGGCGCCGCCCATCCGGCCGAGGCGTTCGCGCTGCTGCAGGCCGTCGGCGGCTTTCAGGCCTACAGAGGAGCGCTGCGCCAGGTGCCGGAGCTCCGGAGCGTCGCTCGGTTCCTGCTCTACGAGGGCGCCTATCCCGGCTCGGTCGCCTCGTCGGTGGCGGCCCTGCGCGACGCGCTCGAGACCGCCGACGCCTCCCCACGCTCCTCCCCGCCGGTGCTGCGTCTCGGCAGGCTGATCGCCGACCTCGAGCTGCAGCGGCGGATGCCGGGCTCGACCGGTCCGCTCGGCGAGATGTTCGAGCGCGTTCAGGAGGAGCTGGAGCTCATCGAACAGGACATCGACGCGCGCTACTTCGCAATTGCCGCGGTTGCGGCGGTGCATCTGTGAGTGAGCGCGCACTGGCGACTGCACCTCGCCGGGACGGTCGCCGATGAAGTTCGCGATCCGATACCTCACTCGCTACGACTATGACGCCGACGTCGTCGACAATCTCAATGCGCTGCGCGTCAAGCCGGCCGCGAACTCCCGCCAGCGCGTCGACGAGTTCAGCGTGCGGCTCGACCCCGAGGTCCGCATCCATCGCCACAACGACTACTTCGGGACCGAGGTCGTCGAGTTCGAGGTCTCGCTTCCGCACCGCCGCCTGACGATCGACGTGCGCGCGCGCGTCAGCACCGAGCCGCCGGCGCCGCCGCCCGGCGCGACCTGGGAGGCGCTGCGCGCTCCCGGTTACCTCGAGGCGGGTGGCGAGTTCCTGCTGCAGACCGACGACGCTCCGGATCATCCGGCGCTGGAGGAACTGCTGGCCACCACCGGCGCCGCCTCGACGCCGCTCGACACGCTGCTGCTGCTATCGGAGCTGATCCCCAGTCGCTTCGAATACCGCAAGGGGGCGACGATCGTCGGCTCCACGGTCGCCCATTTGCTCGACGTCGGCGCTGGGGTCTGCCAGGACTTCGTCCACCTCGGGCTGTGCGTGCTACGCCACCATGGGATCGCCGCTCGCTACGTCTCGGGCTACCTGTTCGCGGCGCCGGAGAGCCAGAGCCACGAGTCCGTCGAGGTCGACACGCACGCGTGGCTGGAGGCGCTGCTGCCGGTGACCGGCGCCGGCGAGCCGGTGTGGGTGGGAGCCGAGCCGACCAACCGCGGGCTCGCCTCCGAGCGCCACGTCAAGATCGGCCACGGTCGGCACTATCCGGACGTGCCGCCGATCAAGGGCGTCTACCGCGGGCGCGCGAACTCGACGCACGACGCGCGGGTGACGATGAGCGCGCTCGGCAGCGTCGATCCGGCTTCGATCGCGCGGTCATAGAAGGCACGGGCCGTCCGCGCGGTAACCGCGTCGTGCTCTTGGCCGCGCGCGCCTCGCTCCAGAAGTCCGGGAGAACGCTCGCCTCGCGCGGCAGTCCGGGAGAACGCTCGCCTCGCGCGGCAGTCTCCACAGCCGGGCAGCCGGCCCGGCTATCTTCCGAGGCATGAGCCCTCGTGCCTGGACGCTGTTCGCGGCCGTGTCGACGCTGTGGGGGATCCCGTACCTGTTCATCAAGATCGGGGTCGACGGTGGCGTGCCACCCGTGGTGCTCGCCTGGGCGCGGATCGCGCTCGCCGCGCTCGTGCTGCTCGCTCTGGCGGCGCGTGCCGGCGTGCTCGGCGCGCTGCGCGGCCGCTGGCGCTACGTGGTGCTCTACGCGGTCGTGGAACTGTGCATCCCGTTCCCCCTGATCGCCGCCGGTGAGCAGTATGTGGCCTCATCGCTGGCCGCGATCATCGTCGCCGCGGTGCCGCTGATCGTCGCGCTGATGGCGCTGCGCTTCGACGCCGATGAGCGTGCAAGCTCAGGGCGACTGGTCGGGCTGATCACCGGGCTCGTGGGGGTGGTGCTGCTCGTCGGAATCGACGCGTCCGGAAGCACGAAGGCGCTGATCGGTGCCGGCGCGGTGCTGGTGGCGGCGGTCGGCTACGCCGCCGGACCGCTCATCCTGAAGCGTCATCTCGGCGACCTCGATCCGCGGGCCGCGATGGGCGCCAGCCTTGCCGTCGCGGCCGCGGTACTGACCCTGCCGGCGATCCTCGAAGCCCCGAGCCGGATGCCGAGCGCCGGCGCGCTCGGCTCGGTCGTCGTGCTCGGGCTCGTCTGCACGGCTCTCGCGTTCGTCCTGATGGCGATGCTGATCGGCGAGATCGGTCCCGCGCGCGCGGTCGTGATCACCTATGTCAATCCGATCATCGCGGTCGCGCTGGGGGTGACGCTCCTCGGCGAGCGGCCCGGTGCCGGCGGCATCGCCGGCCTGCTGCTGATCCTCGCGGGGTCATGGCTGTCGACCGACGGGCGCCTGCCGCCGGGGCGCAGGAGCGGGCTCGAGCGGTCGGGGGGGCGGTGCGCAGGTGCGCGTTCTGCCGACGGGACGTCAGTCGGTCCAGAAGTCCTGGATCATCTCGCCGTCGCCCCCCTCCGGACGGTCGTTGCCGATCGCGATCACGGTCATCCCGTCAGCGCCGGCCTCGAACGACCGCGCGACCTTGGGCGCGACCCGCAGTACGTCCCACAGGCGCAGTTCCTTGACCTCGTCGTCAAGCCGCACACGGCCTGAGCCTTCGACGACGACGTAGGCCTCCTCCTGCTCGTGGTGGCGGTGCCCGAACGGCGCGCGCACGCCGTCGTCGTAGCGGAAGTAGCTGACGCCGAGGTGCTCGGACTCGATCTGCCCGCGGGCGAATCTGGCTTCGATCCCGGGTATGCGGCCCGCGGCGCTGTCATCGACGTCGTCCTTGAAGTTCCTGATGGTGTAGTCGCTCATGAGCGCAATGTAGTCGAGCCTCCGGCCTGCGACCGCCGGCGCTCGCCGACGGTAGCCTCTGCGCATGGGAGAACGAACGCAGTACACACCCGGGACGTTCTGCTGGGCCGATCTGGCGAGCACTGATCAGGCCGCTGCAAAGGCCTTCTACACCGAGCTGTTCGGTTGGGAAGCCGTCGACAACGAGGTCGGCGAGGGCATGTTCTACACGATGATGAACCTCGACGGCAAGCCTGTTGCCGCCGTCGCGGGGCAGCCTCAGCAGATGCGAGACGCGGGCGTCCCGCCTGTGTGGCAGTCCTACATCAGCGTCGAGAGCGCGGACGCGAGCGTTCAGGCGGCGGCGAAGAACGGCGCGACCGTCATCGCGGAGGCGTTCGATGTGATGGACGTGGGACGGATGGGGGTGGTCCAGGACCCGCAGGGCGCCACGTTCAACTTGTGGGAGCCGAAGGCGCACGTCGGCGCTCAACTCGTCAACGGCCCGGGAATGCTGTCATGGAACGAGCTGGGCTCGCCTGACATCGATGCCGCGGCCGGCTTCTACGGCGAGGTGTTCGGCTGGAAGACGGAGGCGATGGGCGGCATGGAGATGCCATACCTGGTAGTCCGCACCGCAGACGGCCATACCAACGGCGGCATCCGCCCACCGATGCCGCCCGGAGCGCCGGCCTTCTGGCTCGTGTACTTCGGTGCGACCGACATCGAGTCGACGCTGGTCAAGGCCCGCGACCTCGGCGGCGGCGCGCTCTCGGGGCCCGTTCAGATCGGTCCCGGGACGATCGCCGTGGCCCACGACCCGCAGGGGGCCGTGTTCGCGCTGTACGCCGGCGAGTTCCAGGACTGACGGGACAGCGAGTCTGCGGGCGAGTTCGAGGACTGACGGGCCAGCGAGTCTGCGGGCGAGTTCGAGGACTGAGGGCCCGGTCGGGACAGCGAGCCGAACGAGCGGCCCAGAGCCGGCTGTTCGGACCCGCGCTCGTGACCCGTCCTCAACCGCGGTCACATTGAACCGCGCTCAGGCGCCGGCAGCCGCCGCTTCGGCGCCGTGGTAGGCGACGAAGTCACTGCTGCGCACGAGCGCGAACGCGCACACGGACCCGATGAGGGCCACGATCCCCGACACGATCACCAGCTCGTTCATTGCCCCGACGAACGCAGCGTGGATCGCGTTCGACGCCGCGATGCGTTCATGCGCCGGAATTCCCGAGATCACGCTCTGGCTGGCGCCGCCGGCGACCGCGTGCGCGATCGAGCTCGCTCGTCCCGCCGCGGCCGTGCCCGCGAGCTGTGGCGCAAGCTTGCTCGAGATCGAGCTCTCGAAGATCGAGCCGAGCACCGCGATCCCGGTCGCGATCCCGACCTGCCGGAAGGTGTTGTTGATGCCGCTCGCCATCCCGGCGCGCTGCGGCGGGACGACGCCCACCGCGGTCGAGGCGAGCGACGGATTGGCGAGGCCGATCCCGGCGCCGGCGACGATGAACCCCGGCAGCAGCGCCGTCCAGCCCGACGCGGTTGTCAGCCCGTGCATGATCAACAGCCCGACCCCGACGAGCAGCAGACCGGCGCCCAGCAGCAGGCGCACCGGCACGCGAGCGCTCAGGTTCCCGGAGGCGGCCGCGACGAAGAACGACACGATCGTCGTCGGCAGGAACCGCAGCCCGGTCTGCAGCGGGGAGAGGCCGAGGTCGGTCTGCAGGTAGAGCGTGAAGTACAGGAACATCGCGAACATCGACGCCGACATCGCGAACGCGACCAGTGACGCGCCGACGAATGCCGGCTTGCGGAACAGCGTCACGTCGAGCATCGCGTCGCTCTGGCGGAACTGCGAGATGACGAACGCCGTGAGTGATACGGCCGAGCCCGCGAGCAGCAGCAGCATCTCGGTGCTGCCCCAGCCGATCGTGTTGCTCTCGATGATCGCGTACACCAGCAGGAACAGAGCGACCGTGAAGGTCACGGTTCCGATCCAGTCGACCCGCCGCGCGCGCGGGTTGCGGCTCTCGGCGACCTTGAGCAGCGTCAGCACGACGGCCGCGACGCCGATTGGGACGTTGATGTAGAAGATCGAGGACCAGCCGAAGGCGGAGGTGAGCACGCCGCCGATCAGCGGTCCGACCGCCGCGGCGGCGGCGATCGTCGCCCCCCAATATCCGATCGCGGTGCCGCGCTCGCGGCCTTCGAACTCCTGCACCAGCAGCGCCAGTGCCGTCGCGAACATGATCGACCCGCCGATTCCCTGGCCGGCGCGCGCGCCGACGAGGAATCCCGCGGTCGGCGACAGCGCGCACAGCAGCGATGTGAGCGAGAACAGAACGAGCCCGATCGAGAAGACGAGCTTGCGCCCGAACAGGTCGGCGAGCGCTCCGGCGGTCAGCAGCATCGAGGCGAGCGTCAGCGCGTAGGCGTCGATCACCCACTGAATCTGCGAGAAGCTCGCGTGCAGGTCCTTGGCGATCGTCGGCAGTGCAACGTTGACGATCGTGATGTCGAGCAGGAGCATGAAGGTCGCCGTACAGACGACGATCAACGTCCACCATTTCCGCTCCACGAGAGGCGATCGTAGAGCAACGCCGGCGGTGACCCTACCGCTTGAACGCACGTGCGTTGCCGTCCGGGATGCTCTCTATCTTCACAAATCGATGCAACCCGCCACCAGCCGCAGCATCGAGCAGATGGAGAGTGACCTGCGCGAGATGATCGCGACCGTTCAGAGCGCGCACCTGAGGCGCCTGCTGGCGGTGCTGCTCGCCGACGGGTCGCTCAGTGGTGCCGCCTATCGCTCGGCCCCGGCGGCCAAGCGTTACCACCAGGCATACCGTCACGGGCTGCTGGAGCATTGCCTGACCGTGGCGCAGGCGGTCGGCGCGATCGCCGCGACATTCCCCGGGATCGATCGAGATGTCGCGGTCACCGGCGCGCTGCTGCACGACATCGGCAAGATCGAGGCCTACGAGATTCGCCAGGAGGCGATTGAGATGTCCGACGCCGGCCGTCTGCTGGGCGAGATCGCGCTCGGCTACTACCGCGTACGTCGCGCGATCGAACGGCTCGACGGCTTTCCCCCGGAGCTCGAGCAGGCGCTCTCGCACATCATCCTCAGCCACCACGGGTCGCTACAGAACGGCAGCCCGGTCGTGCCGTGCACCCGCGAGGCGACGCTCGTGCACATGATCGACAACCTCGGCAGCAGGCTCGGCAGCTTCGACCGGCTCCAGTCAGAGCTTGCCGACGGCGAGCTCTGGTCCGGCTTTGACAAGGTCATCGGCGCGAGCGCCTTCTTCGGCGAACCGACCGACGGCAGGCTCGCCGCCGCGTAACGCATCCGACGTCTGAGGATTGGCGGTCTGATTGCCGCCGTTGCAACCGCTGCACCACAGCTCCTGGGCCGGGCGCGGGGATCGCGCTACGTGCGCAGTCGGGGATGCGCGACGTCGCTGTGGTCCTGATTGGTGCGCAGTCGGGGATGCGCGACGTCGCTGTGGTCCTGATTGGTGCGCAGTCGGGGATGCGCGACGTCGCTGTGGTCCTGATTGGTGCGCAGTCGAGGATGCGCGACGTCGCTGTGGTCCTGATTGGTACGCAGTCGGGGATGCGCGACGTCGCTGTGGTCCTGATTGGTACGCAGTCGGGGATGCGCGACGTCGCTGTGGTCCTGATTGGTGCGCAGTCGCGGATGCGCGACGTCGCTGTGGTCCTGATTGGTGCCCATTCGCGGATGGGCGAGCTGAGTCTGGACCTGATGGGTGCTCATCCGCGGATGGGCGAGCAGCTTCGATGCGCTCGCCCCCGCCGGGGTCACCGCCAGCACAGCTGCCACGGAACACGCGCCGGCCGTCCGGCGCAAACATTGGATTGACAAACCGCTCATCCTTTCTCGGGGGCTGCGCGCCGGGCGGTCTCGGCCGGTATTGAACGAGACTCTTGGCTCCGTCACCGGCTGTGCCGGATCCACTTCTGCAGCTGGAATGCCTGTGGTGTCGGTGGAGGGAACGGCAGATCAGGAGCGTTTTGCAATGCACCTAGACTTCTGTTGTACGCGGTGGCTCGTTTCTTCAAGTACTGGATCGAGGCGCCGATTACGCCCCCTACGGACCCATCATGTCCATTGACCCGAACGTCGAGGAGCAACAGCAGCTCGCGGAGACGTTGAGCCGGCCTCGACGGGGCATGACGCAGCAAGAGCGGTTGGCGGAAATGGTCGTTGCGACCGGGTTCACGGTCGCCGCGGCCGTGCTGCTGATCGTCTCGCCGCCGGCGGGCTTTCGGCCCGAGGCCGCGACCGTGTGCACGCTCGTGATGGCTCTCGCGCTGATGGTGCGATTCGAGACGCCGTTCGGCTTCACGGCGCCCGCGCAGTTGGCCTTTGTGCCGCTGCTGTTCTCGATGCCCGTCACGCTCGTACCGATCGCGACGGTGCTTGCGCTCGCGATCGCGTTTGCTCCCCATGTGGTGCGGGGCGGGTTGCGGCCGGGCAGGCTCGTGCACGTTCTCGGGAACGCCTGGTTCTCGATCGGGCCGGTGGCCGTGTTCGTGATCGCGGACGTCGAGCCCCAGCACGCCTCGTGGTCGCTGCTGCTGCTCGCACTTGGCGCCGAGTTCGCCTGCGACTTCCTGAGCAGCGCGCTGCGCGATCGCACCACGCGTGGCGCGGCGTTCTCGTTGCAGCTGCGCGAGACAAGCTGGGTGTATGCCGTCGACGCAGCGCTCTCCGGCGTGGGCCTCGTCGTCGCCCGGCAACTCAACACTGCACCGCTTGCCGCGCTGGCGCTGGTGCCTTTGCTCGGAATCCTCACGGTGTTCGCGCGTGAGCGCCACCATCGGTTCGCAAGCCTGATCGAGCTGAACAACGCCTATCGTGGCGTGGCGCTGGTGCTCGGGGACGTGATCGAAACCGACGATCAGTACACGGGCGAGCACTCCAAGAGCGTCGTGGAGTTGGCGCTCGGTGTCGCCGATCGGCTCGGCCTGCCGGCCGGGCAGCGACGCAACCTCGAGTTCGCGGCGCTGCTGCACGACGTCGGCAAGATCGCGATCCCCAAGGAGATCATCAACAAGCCTGCGCGGCTCGATCCCGCGGAGTGGACGATCATCAAGACGCACTCGGCCGAGGGCCAGAAGCTGCTGGAGCGGGTCGGCGGCTTCATGGGCGAGGTGGGTCTGATCGTCCGCTCGCATCACGAACGCTGGGACGGCGCTGGTTATCCCGACGGGCTCCGGGGTGAACGCATCCCGCTCGAGGCGCGGATCATCGCGTGCTGCGACACGTGGAACGCGATGCGCACCGATCGTTCCTACCGCCGAGCGCTTCCCACCGAGGTCGCGCTCGTTGAGACGCACCGCGTCTCGGGCTCCCAGCTCGATCCGCAGATCGTCGATGTCCTGCTCGAGTATCTCGGCCTGCCTCGAACGGCCGGTCTGAGCGCTCAGAATCCCTCTGAGCCCGCGACGCCCTCGCGCGTCGTGCCTGTCGCCTTCCGCCCCTCGCGGTTCTGAGCCGCGCTCCCGCGGCCGACGCCAGGGCCGGTAGTTCGCAAATTGCGGTCGTCGCGCCACGCCGGGGGCGAGCTCCCGGGACTCGCAACTAAAGTGGATGGGAATGGCCAAGGACACCGAGAAGCTGATCCGTCAGCTGTCGCTGATCTCCTACCTGATGGCCGAGCGGCGCCCCGTGACCGCGCCGGAGATCCGGCGCGATGTCGAGGGTTACAGCGTGATGAACGAGGATGCGTTCGCGCGGCGTTTCTATGCCGACCGCTCAGAGCTCGAAGCCCTGGGAATCTCGTTGACGATCGAGAAGCCCGCCGACGGCGCCGTCGAGCAGGAGAACTACTCGCTGCCGCCGGAGAACTTCCATCTTCCCGCGATCGAGTTCACCGACCAGGAGCACGCCGCGCTGCACACGGCGCTGCACCTGCTCGGCGGCGAGTTCGCCTACGCCGAACCGCTGCGCTTGGCGCTTCAGCAGATCTCGTGGGGCCGGCCGAGCCCCTTTACGGCTCCCGAGCAGCGAACCGTCGCGCTGGGGATCACCGGCGCCGCCGGCGGTCACGACATCTCGCACCGGCTCGCGAAGATCGAGACCGCGATCTTCCGCCGCAAGTCGATCGTGTTCGAGTACTACACGATGGAGCGCGACGCGACCGGCACACGCCGTGTCGATCCTTACCAGCTGCTGTTCGAGGGCGGGCAGTTCTATCTCGTCGGCCGCGCCCACGACCGCGACGCGATTCGCGTCTTCCGGCTCTCGCGGATGCTCGGCAAGGTCGGCTATGCGACCAAGGCCGAGCACGATTTCCAGCGCCCCGCCGACTTCGACCCGCGTTCGTACGCGAATCGGGTGCCGTGGCAGTTCGGGGAGCCGGTTGGCGCCGCCGAGGTGTGGGTCAGCCGCCGCATCGCATGGCAGATCGAGCGCAGCTTCGGTCGCTGCGGCGAGATGCGTCCCGCGCCGGACCCGGAGGACCGACTGTTCCTCACAAGCTACGCGAATGCCCGGCAGCTGATCGCGTGGGTGCTGGGCCTCGGCGAGCACGCGCGCATCCTCGGTCCGCCTGAGCTCGCGCAGGAGCTCCGCGAGCGGGTCGCCGCGCTGGTGAGCGCCCACACCGGCGCCCCCGATCTTCCCGGCGAGCCCGATCTCCCAGCCAAGCGCAATCCACCCGTTGCGCCAGGGCAGTCCGGCGAGCTCGGCCTTTCCGGCGAAGCGGCCGCGAGCACGCAGAACGGCGACGGCGCGATCCGCCCGGAGCGCTTCGCCCGGCTCGCCACCCTCGCGAGCATCCTGATCGACGCCGGCCGCGCCGGCCGGCTGATCGACGCCCACCAGCTGCGTCTTGACCTGCACGTCTCCGAGCAGGAGCTGCGCGAGGACATCTCGGTGCTGAACGTCGTCAACTTCGGCGCCGGGACCTACGTCCTGTACGCCGAGATTCGCGACGACGGCATGGTCGAGGTCGAGCCGGAGCCCTACGGCGACTCGTTCGCGCGGCCGGCGCGGCTGCTGCCGGTCGAGGCCAAGGCGCTGGTCGCCGCGATCGACCTGATCGGGGAGCACATCCCGGAGGGCTCGCTGGCGTCGGTGCGCAGCAAGGTCGTGGCGGCGCTCGGTGAGGATCCCGCGCGTGAGGGCCTGCACATCGCCGCGATCGGCGGCGATGATGCCGAGATCGCCGCGCCGGTGTCGCGGGCGATCGCCGCTCGCCGGCTGCTCGAGTTCGAGTACTACAAGGAGCACGAGGACGAGTTCACGACCCGGCTCGTCGAGCCCTACGCGCTGATCAACAGCCGCACGGGCTGGTACCTGGTGGCGTTCGACCCAGCCCGCGGCGGCCTGCGCCATTTCAAGCTCGATCGCATCAAGTCGGTGACGGTCACCGACGACGCGTTCGAGCGGCGGCCCGACGTCGACGCCGTCGCCGACGTCGACGGCTGGCCGCGCACCGGCGAGCTGCCCGCCTCACGGCGCGCGCGTGTCTGGATCTCTCCCGGCCGTGCCCGCTGGGCGCGCGAGGAGCGCACGGTGATCGAGGATCGCCCCGATCGCGCCGTCGTCGTCGACATCGGCTTCGCCGGAACCGAGTACCTTGTGCGCGAGGTGCTCAAGGAAGCCGGGGACGCGGTCGTGCTCGATCCGCCCGACGCGCGCGAGGCCGTGCGAGCGGCAGCCGAGGCTATCGCAGCGCGGACGTGAAAGAACGGGGGTTGAACGGATGCCAGCCGACCTGAAAGGGCTGATTCTCTCCGGCGGCAAGGGAACGCGCCTGCGCCCCATCACCCACACGAGCGCCAAGCAGCTGGTGCCGGTCGCCAACAAGCCGGTCCTGTTCTACGGGATCGAGGCGATGGCGAAGGCGGGAATCGATCAGATCGGGATCATCATCGCGCCCGAGACCGGCGACGAGATCAGAGCGGCGGTCGGGGACGGCTCACGTTTCGGCGTCCAGGTGACCTACATCGTCCAGGACGCGCCCAGCGGCCTCGCTCATGCGGTTCTGACCGCCGAGCCCTACCTCGGCGACACGCCGTTCGTCATGTACCTCGGAGACAACCTCCTCCAGGGCGGGATCGATGACCTCGTCCAGGCCTTCCGCGCCAACCGTCCCGACGCGCTGATCCTGTTGACGCCGGTACGCGATCCCCAGCATTACGGCGTCGCTGAGCTGCAGGACGGGGCGGTCGTCAAGCTCGTCGAGAAGCCGCCCGAGCCGCGCTCGAACCTCGCGCTCGTCGGCGTATACATGTTCACGGCGTGCGTGCACGACGCCGCCCGCGCGATCAAGCCGTCGGCGCGCGGTGAGCTCGAGATCACCGACGCGATCCAGCACCTGCTCGACAGCGGCTGGCGCGTGGAGCCGCACATCGTCAAGGGCTGGTGGAAGGACACCGGGCAGCTGGAGGACATGCTCGCCGCAAATCGCCTCGTGCTGGAGACGATCGACACGAGCCTCGGCGGGAAGCTGGTCGACTCGCGGATCGACGGCCGCGTCGTGATCGAGGACGGCGCGCTGCTGCGTCGCTGCACCGTCCGGGGGCCCGCGATCATCGGGGCGGGTGCGGAGCTGACCGACTGCTACGTCGGACCCTACACGGCGATCGGTGAGCGGTGCAGGATCCAGAACGCCGAGGTCGAGCATTCGATCCTGCTGGAAGGCGCCTCGATCTGCGATCTCGCGGGACGGATGGAGTCATCGCTGCTGGGGCGCAACGTCAAGATCGGCCGCGACCGGCGCCCGCCGCATGCCTACCGCTTCCTGGTCGGCGACAACTCCGAGATCTCAATTCTCTGATCCGGCTCCGTAGGTGACGGAGCCGCCGCCGAGCTCTGGGCCGGATGCACCATCCGGGAGCCGGCTGACCTGCCCGTCGCGGCTGATCACGATCCGGGTGGCGCCGCCGCCTGTGGCCGCCTCCATCTCGGCCTGCTTGATCGCGTCGGTGAGACCGGGCGCGTTCGCTTCGATCCGCTTCATGAGCAGCCGTGACATCAGGCCCATCGCCAACCTCCCTGATCAGAATGTGGAACCCGCGACCATAGCGTCGGCTCACGCCGTTGCCACATAGCCGGCGCAAAGATTGAGGGTTTCCGTTATTGAGCGAGGGACGGGCAGCCGCTGCACCCAGCCGGCCGCGTCTACCGCAGCCGCTTCTCGCCCCAGAAGCTCGCGACGGGATTGCCGTTGAAGTTCGCCACCGCGAAGTATCCCGCCGACTCGTACAAACCCCTTGCGCCGGGTTGGCGAGGGCCGGTGTCGAGTCGCGCCACCGTGTATCCGCGCGCGCGGGCCGCGTCCTCGAGCGCGCCGAGCAGCGCCCGTGCCACTCCGCGTCCGCGTGCATCGGGCACGACGTACATCCTCTTGATCTCGCAGGCGTGCCCGTCCAACCGCTTCACGCCGCCGCAGCACACCGCTTTTCCGGACCCGTCATAGCCGACGAGGAACGCCCCGTTCGGAGGCGAGAGCTGCGCCGGTCCCGCGGCGGGCATGTGATCGCCGTCGAGGTCGAGCCCTTCATACATCGAGGCGATCTCCGCCCGCATCGCGTCCGCGAGCGCCCGTCCATCGCCCGCATCCATGGGGCGCTCGCGGAACGAGAGCGTCAATGTGGCTCCGCCAGGTCGGTCTGCAGCTGCGAGAGGCTGCCCTCGATCTCGAAGCGATCGAGCACGTAGGGGTCGGAGCTCGTCGCGTAGCCGCTGTTCTCGGTCGTCGCGTTCGTGTAGCCAGCCGCCTTGACGGCGGCGATCACTGCGGCGTTGTACTCGCTGGACGGATAGCAGAAGCTGTTGACCGGGATGTGGAAGGTGCTCCGCAGGAACGAGCGGGAGGCGGTCACCTCGTACTGAAGGTCGCCGGGTGACACCGTGGTCAGGTCCGGATGCGTAACCGAGTGCGAGTCGATCTCCCAGCCGAGCGACAGCAGATTCGAGATGCGCGCGTTGTCCAGGTGCCCGGAGGTGATCTCGTTCAGCACGCCGGGCCAGCCATACCTCGACAGGACCGCCGGTGCGAACGTCGCCTGGGGAATGTACCCGTTGTCGAACGTGATCACGATCGGCTTGCTCGGCAGCGTGCCGTCGTGATACCAGGCGCTCATCACTTCGTCGAGGGTGACCGCCTGGTAGCCCTGCGAGGCGAGCCACGCCATCTCCGTCTCGAAGTCCGAATCGGAGACGTACAGGCCGGGGTACGGCTCGCTGGGCGGCGGCGTGCCGAGGTCGTGGTAGACGAGGATCGGCACTGGCCCCGTGTACCGCTTCCAGCCGGGTTGCGGCGTCGCGTTGCGCGCCACCCGACTGCTCGCCGGCGCGCGCCCGTGATTGCGGGTCCCCGAGCGGTGGGCGGTCTGGTGTGCCGCGGCCGTGGTGCTCGAGCTGCTGGAGCCGCTGGATCGCGTGACGATCGCGGTCACGAACAGTGCGATCGCGACCGCGAGGGCGATGAGGCTGGGAGCGAGTCTCCGCAAGATCGGCAACGTTAGCGCTGCCGAGGTCCGGACCGCGATCGCGCACACCGGGGAGCGCGCCAGCAGGTCGCTACCCTGCAGCGATGAGCGAGCCGCCGCCGGAGGGTCGGGATCAGTCCGTCGCTGAGCGCTGGTCGCCGGGGACGCCGGGGGACGCGGGCGCCCCGTCGGCGGCGGTGATCGAGCGTCTGCTGCACGCCTGGCGCGAGGAGATCGCCGCCAGCCGCCTGTATGAGCTGATCGCCCAGCGCACGCCCGCCCGCGAGGCGGCGATCCTACGGCGGATGGCGCAGGCCGAGGCCGGTCATCGCCGGCGCTTGGAGGCGCGGATGCGGGAGCTCGGGATCGGGGTGCCCTCAGCGGACACGGTGCGGATGTCGTGGTGGCAGAGACTGCAGGCACGGATCGCGCCCGTCGACCGCCTGCTCGCCTCCGCGGAGGCCGCCGAGGACGAGGCAGTCGACATCCTCTACCACCACGAGACGGGCGACTCGACCACCGACGCCCTGCTCAGCGACCTGCGCGAGGAGGAACGCTCGCACTCGTACGCGATCCGCGAGCTGCGCGGTCAGCCGCCGGTGACGCAGGAGGCCAAACCGGCCCCCGCCCTGGCGCCCGACGCCGAGCCCGCGCCCACCCTGGCGCAGGAGGCCGAGCGCGCGCTCACCCTGGCGCAGGAGGCCGGAGTGGCCCTGCCCGCGAAGGAGAAGCTCGAGCCGCAGGAGAAGCTCGATCGCATCCTCGGCCGTGAGAAGTGGCACCAGACCTCGGGCGGCTGGATCGGAGACGTGATCTACGGCGCCAACGACGGCCTCGCGGCTGTATTCGGGATCGTCGCCGGCGTGTCGGGTGCGACCGGCGGCTCGAGCTTCGTGCTTACCGCCGGCATCTCAGGCGCGATCGCATCCGCGCTCTCGATGGCGACCGGAGCCTTCCTCGCAGCCCGCTCGGAGGCGGAGGTCGCGGCCGCGAACGTCGAGCGCGAACGCCAGGAGATCGAGCTGCACCCGCAGGAGGAACAGGCCGAGCTGTCGCTCTTCTATCAGCTCAAGGGAATCGACGAGACGACCGCCGACGCGATGGCCGCCCAGCTCGCGAAGCAGCCCGACGCGATGCTGCGCGCGCTCGCGACCGAGGAGTTCGGCTACACCGGCGACAACAGCGACCCGGTGCAGTCGGCGCTCGCCGCTGGGATCTCCACCGGTCTGGGCGCAATCGTCCCGGTGATCCCGTTCTTCTTCACGACCGGAACGGTCGCGATCCTGGTCGCCGCGGCGGTCTCGCTGATCGCCCACTTCCTCGTAGGCGCAGCCAAGTCGCTGGTGACCCTGCGCAAATGGTGGTCCGCGGGCCTCGAGATGACCCTCGCGGGCGTGATCGTCGGCGGCGCGACGTTCCTCGTCGGCCTCGCCCTCCCGACCTGAGCCGGGGGCCGCTATTCGGGCGTGTCGTCCCACAGCAGCCGCAGCGCGGCGATCTCGTCGCGCAGCTCGGCGAGCTGTGCGGTGCTGTCGCGCCGCAACTCCGCCAGCTCGGACTCCAGCTTCTCGATCCGCACCGCCAGACCGGCGCTCGCTCCTGCATCGACCTGCGTCTGAAGTCCCGCGGGCGCGCTTGTGGCTGCGCCCGCGGGCCGGCTCGTCGCGATCGCCGCGCGGGGTCCGTCCGCGACACCGGCCCCAGCCGCCCCGGACCGCCCTGCGCCCCCTCCGGGCGCACCGGCTCCGGCCGCCCCGTCCCAGGTGCTCTCGGGGCCGCCCCCCAGCAACTGCTGGAAGCGCTCCTCCTTCTGGCCAGGCCGCCGCTCGAGCGCTTGTGCGTACCCGCTCTCGCAGAGCTCCTCCAGCACCCGGTCGACTGCCTCCAATGAGGCGAACGCGACCATCCGCTCGGTCCGCCCCTTGAGCTCACCGGGGGTCTGCGGGCCGCGTAGCAGCAGCACGCAGAGAACGGCGAGCTGCTCCTGGCTGGCGCCGAGCGCCTCCTCGGCGAGGTGGCGGTATTTCGCCGAGCGGCTCGTGTGCCCGCTCGCCAGCCGCGCGACGCCGTACTTCGTCAGCCGCTGGGCGGCCTCGCGGACCGTCTCCTCGTCGTATCTCGTCACCGGGTCGCGATTGGTCGACTGGTTGCAGGCCAGCCGCAGCGCGTTGAGCGTGAGCGGGTACTGGTCGGGCGTGGTGAATCGCTTCTCGATCAGGCAGCCGAGCACGCGCTGCTCGGGCGCCGTCAGCTCCAGGATGTGCACGCCGCGAGGCTATCTGAACAGGGCCGCCGCCGTAGCCGTTCGCGTCGCCGGGTCGGGCGGTCATCGGGCATGGTTGCTCGCCGCGCTTTGATACGGGGTTGCGGTGTGTGCTACAAGCGTGACCGATGAGGATGGAGCTGCTAGCACTGAACGCGCTGCAGGAGCGCGATCTCGGCCGCTGGCGCGATCTCGCCGAGGTCGCGCTCGAGCCGAACCCCTTCTTCGAGCCGGAGTATCTGCTGCCTCTGGCGCACGCGCTCGGCGAGCGGGACGCGGTGGCGCTGGCTGTCGTCGTCGAGGGCGACGCTTGGCTCGCCGCGATGCCCGTGCGGCGGCTGGACCGGTGGCACCGGATTCCACTGCCGTCGATGTCCATGTGGCGCGGGATCGAGGCGCTCCCGGCGCTGCTCGGAACACCGCTGCTGTCGAGCGCGCGGGCCCACGATGCAGCGGCCGTGCTGATCGCGGGCGTGACCCGGAGCTCGCGCTCCTGCTTCACCGGGCTGGAATGGCTCGTCGAGGGCGGTCCCGTGTATGAGGCGATTGGTTGCGCCGTCGCCGAGACCGGCCTCCGAGCGCTCCGTTTCGCGCATGAGGAGCGCGGCTTCCTCACACGCCGGCCCGAGGGCGACTACATTGAGCTGGCGCTCAAAGGAAAGCATCGCCATACGCTCCGGACGCAGGCACGCAAGCTTGCTCGGGAGCTCGGCGAGGACCTGCGGGTGGTCGACCATGCCGGCGAGGACGCCGCCGCCCAGCAGCTGATCGACCTCGAGGGCCGAAGCTACCTCGCCGAGCGCGGAACCGTGCTGCGCTCGAACCCGAGGCACGCGGCGTTCTTTCACGAGATGTGCGAGGGCTTCGCAGCCCATGGCCGCCTGCAGCTGCTCGCGCTTCAAGCCGGAGATCGAACGATCTCCATGAAGTGCAACATCGTCCGCGATCCCGGCATCTTCTACTACAAGATCGCCTACGAGGAGTGCTTCGCCCGGTTCTCGCCGGGGATCCAGCTCGAGGCGGCGACGCTGATGCTGTTTCATGACCGCCCGGAGTCGCGCTGGATCGACAGCTGCGCCGCGGGGAACAACGTGACCTTCAACAGGCTGATGCTCGAGCGACGGTCGCTGGTCACGCTGGCGGTGGTCGACCCGACGGTATCCGCGCTCGCCACGGTGCCGGCGCTGCGGGCCGGGCGCCGGATGCGCGAGTGGTGGATCGAGGCCCACTTCCGGCTGCAACGCCGGCGCGCTTCAGCGGCGACGGAGACCTCCGCCGTCAGAGACCGGGCGTCCGGCGGGCCCAGCGCTCCGCCCACGCGTGGATCGGCGGATAGATCTCCAGCAGACGCCGCCCCTCGAGCGTGAGCCGGTAGCCGTCCGGGCCGGGCTCGAGGATCCCGGCTGCGCGCAGCTCGCGCAGGCGCTGGTTCAGAACGCTCGAGGACATCCCCTCGCAGCGTCGCTGCAGCTCCCGGAACAGGAGCGGGTCCTCACGCAGCTCCCAGATCACGCGCATCGCCCAGCGGCGGCCGAGCAGGTCGAGGAGGGCCATGATCGGCTTGCCGGTCTCCGATCCGCGCGCCGGCCGGCCGGGCTTCGGGACCGGCGGCACGTGTGGCTGCACGGATGGCGGCTCGTCCGAGTTCACCTCAGAGCCCTCATTGCGCTTCGGAAAGCGAAGCGCTATCCTGCTGTCGAAATCGAAGCACTCCACCGAGGAGTCTAGCCGCCGTGACCGAACAGATCGCTCGCCTGGCGCCCGTCGCGCCGCCGTATGCACCCGAGATCGAGCGCATGCTCGCGAAGTGGACGCCGCCTGGCGGCCCCGCCGAGCCTCTGAGGCTCTTCCGGACGCTCGCCGTTCATGACGAGCTGATGGGCAGGATGCGGCCACTGGCCGCCGGCATCCTCGGCGGCAGCGCTCTCGTGCCGCCGGCACTGCGCGAGGTCGTGATCCACCGTACCTGCGCGCTGACGGGCACGGAGTAGCTCGTGACGGCGGGCTGGTATCACGTGATCGCCTACGTTTGCAACGCCGCCCGCGTGGAGCGCGAGCCGTGGGCCGAGCGCTTTCCGCAGGAGAGCGGCGCACGTTGAGCTGAGCTCGGGGTCGACTCGGCACGAAGTTGTCCGTGCGTCCGCGTCTGCCGACCCTCGACGAGAAAACCGCGCATACCGCGGATGTCGCGTCGAGGCTCCCGGAATGATCCCGTTCAGCGCTCGATCACACGCGTCGTCAGCTCGCGCTCGGGCCCCGACATCGACCACTCGCCGCTGCGCCAGCGCACCCGCGTCCCGTCCGCGAGCCGTACAGTCGCGCGACCGAGGCGCGGCTCGCCCCACAGCGTCGCCTCGAGCGGGCGCTGCGACTCAGGGGTGTCGCCGAGCCCGGCGGCGACGTGCGGGGAGGGGTAGGTGACGACGATCGAGCCGGCGCGCACCCAGACGGGAATCCGCTCCAGCGGCGCCGGCGCTAGCACCTCGCCGCCGCCCTGCACGCGTGCGCCCGACCACGCCTCGATCCAGTCCCCCCGCGGGAGCGGTACCTCACGCTCGCGCGCCCGGTCCTGCAGGACCGGCGCGACCCACAGCGCCGGCCCGTAGCCGTAGGCGTCGGTGATCGTCCAGCCGCGCGGGTCCTCCGGATCGGTGAGGCACAGCGGGCGAATGATCGGCAGGCCGGTGCGCGCCGCCGTCGCCGCCGCGGCGCGCACGTACGGCACGAGCCGCTCGTGCAGCAGCACGAGCCCCCGGTAGGCGCGCATCACGCGCTCGCTGTACGTCCAGGGCTCCTGCGGCATCCTCGAATGGGCCTGCATCAGCGGCGTGAAGCAGCCGAACTGCAGCCAGCGGATCAGGAGCTCCGGCGGGCAACGCTCGATCAGCCGATGCCCGAGGTAGCCGCCGACGTCGTGTGACCAGTTGGAGAAGCCGCTCGCGGCGGCGGACAGCGTCGCCACGACCAGTGCCCCGAGCGACCAGAAGTCCGACGCCTGGTCCGCGGCCCAGGTGAATCCAGCCGCCTGCTGGCCGCTCCAGCCCGAGCGGCCGAACAGGACACCGGTGCCGGGGTGAACCTCGTCGAGCGCGCGCCGCAGGCAGCGGCGGTGCAGGCCGCCGAGCTCCCATCCGACCTGGGCGCCGCGGCGCCCGTCCGCGAAGCGCGCGTCGTCGGGCACGTAGTAGCCATCGCCGTCGTCCATCTTGATTCCCTCGACGCCGAGCGCAAGCACGCGCTTGACCTGCTCACGCCACCACTGCTCGGCCGCCGGCGAGGTGAAGTCGACCTGCGAGCCCGTCCCCATCCACCACTGCCCGACGAGCGGCGCGCCACTCGCGTCCGCGACGAAGTGGCCGGCCCGGGCGCCGGGCAAGTAGTTGGGGGCGGGCTCCCGGTGCAGCCGCTCGGACTCGCTCTGGGGCGGGATCTGGCCATCGCGTGAGTCGAGGTTGACCCACGGCGTGCACCACACCACGGTGCGCACGCCCGCGGCGCGCATGCGGGCGATCATCCCGGGCGCATCGGGAAACTGGTAAGGGTTGAACTCCCAGGTGTTGTACTGCGTCGCCCATGGCGAGTCGATCACGATCGCGTCGAGCGCGATCCCGTTCCGGCGGAACCCCTCGAAGTCCTCGAGCACGACGTCCTGGTGCTCGTGCACGTCGCGGCTCTTCCAGAATCCGTACGCCCACTCGGGTTCCAGCGCCGGGAAGCCGCTCCGGCGGCAGACCGATCGCAGGCGCGCCGCCGGCGTCGGCTCGCACAGGACCTGCACGCGCAGCGGTCCGGCGAACGCGCGCGTGCTGAGCGTCGTGCGGTCCGTGGCGAAGTCGAAGCGGGTCCCGTTGGCGGTGCTCAACACCCAGGCGCTGTAGCCGCGGCTGGAGGAGACCCAGGGCACCGGCGCGCAGTCCCCCTGCGGGATGCCGCCGATCTCGAGCATCTCCGCGGGGCAGTCGGGCCCGGTGTAGCGACGGTCGGCGCCGAGCTGGACGGTGCGCCCCGACTGGTCCAGCTGCGTGCCATGCCGAGCGCCCAGCCCGACGAACCGCTCGCCGGAGCGCCGGTCCCAGTCGAGCGCCAGGCGCAGCGGCTCCCCCTTCGCCGAGAGCTCGAGCTCGACCAGGTCGGTCGTCGGCAGGCTCACGCGCAGCGACGCGTCGCGGCCGCCGTCGAGGACGATCGCGAGCTCGACCGCGAGCTCGCCGGCCGTCTCGGCGCGGTACGTCAGCTCCGCCCGCCGCGCGCGCTCGAGCTGCGCCAGATGCTCGCTGGTGATCACGCCCTCGGTCAGCTGGATGAGCTGATCGCGCCCAGTGCCGTCGGCGGCCCACAGGCCGCCGGCGCGCAGCAGCACGTGCTCGCCGCGCTGTAACGTGAACGCGAACGGGCGCAGCGTGATCTGCAGGGCGAGCGCGCCGCGCTGAATCCGCACCTGCTCGGGGCCGGCGGTGATCGCGCGGTGGCGTTTGGGTCCCGCCGCGATCGCCCTCAGCGGCTCGGGCCCCGCGGCGCTCTCTCTCGGACGCTGCGCCATAGCAGGGATCTTTCCGTAGAGCGTCCCGCGTTCATGCAGTTGTTCACAAGATCGTCACAGGACGTGAGCGCCTTCTTCACTAGAAGGGACGGGGTTTCGCCGATCGTTCGGCCCATGAACGAGAATGGCAGCACTGACTTGCACGTGTGCAGGGCGGACATGCATGTGCACTCGACAGCATCCGAGCTGTCGAAGCTGGGAATTCAGCGCTCGCTGCACCTTCCTGAGTGCGCAACCGAGCCTGCCGAGGTGTACGAGCTCGCCAAGCGGCGTGGCATGGACTTCGTGACGATCACCGATCACGACACGATCGCCGGCGCTCTCACGCTTGCGCACCTCGCGGACACGTTCATCTCCGAGGAGCTCACCGTTCAGTTCAAGGGCGAGCCGCAGGCCGTGCACGTGCTGTGCTACGGCATCACGCCCGACGATCACGAGTGGCTGCAGGCGCACAACGACGATGTCGAGGCGTGCGCGAGCTACCTGCACGGCAACGAGATCACCGCTGCGCTCGCGCACCCGTTCTTCGCCGTCGCCGCGCCGCTCACCGCGCGTCACCGCCGGCGCCTTGCGCAGCTGTTCCCGATCTGGGAGACGCGCAACGGCTCGCGGGCGAAGGAGCTCAACCTGCCCGCGTTCGTATACATCGAGACCCGCGGAGGCACCGGGATCGGCGGCACCGACGATCACGCCGGGATCGACATCGGCCGCACCTTCACGCAGGTACCGCACTGCTCGACCGCCGAGGAGTTCCTGGCGCACGTCCGCGACGGGCGCGCCGAGGCCCACGGCGACCAGGGGAGCGCCGCGAAGTGGACGCACGCGGCGCTGTCGCTCGCGATCCGCTCGCTCGGCGACGAGCCCGACGCGGGCCGGCCCGACCCGACCGCCGTGCTGAAGATCATCCAGCGCGTGATGAGCGAGGGCAACGTCCGCCACGGCTCCGTCGGCGGTGACCTGGGGCCGCACGATGCGCTCGCGCTGCTGCGGGCGTGGCTGTCATCGATGGGCCTCGAGGTCGACGAGCGCAAGCTGATCACCTACCTGCAGGACGGCGAGCTGAGCCACGCCGATCTCGAGCGGCGGGCACGCCGCATCCACGAGCGCGAGCTCGCGCGGGTCGTGGGCGAGACCGTCGCAGAGATCGACCGCACCGGCGGCAACGTCGACGTGATGCGCGTTGCGCGCGGCGTGTTCGACGCGTGCGTTCCGGCGATCCCCTACGCGGCCGCGGGCGCGTTCCTCGCTCGCGAGAAGCTGAAGCTGACGCGCTCGGACGGGGACCGCCCGCGCGTGGCGCTCGTCGGGGACGGGCTCGGCGCGATGCACGGCGTGACGCACACGATCATGCGCCTGCGCGACCGTGGCGTCCCGGGCTTCGAGGTCGAGGTGATCGGGACCGACCCCGACGTCGACCGGCGCCTGAGCTCGGTGGCGGAGATCGAGGTACCGTTCTACCGCGGCATGAAGCTCGGCGTGCCGAGCGTGCCCGCGATCGTCGACGCGGTCGCCGACGGCCGCTACGACCTCGTGCACGTCGTCTCTCCCGGACCGGCGGGGGCCGGGGCATGGCTGCTGGCCCAGCTGCTCGAGGTGCCGCTGGTCGGCAGCTACCACACCGAGCTTGCCGCATACGCGGGGCTGCGCTCGGGCCAGGCGCACCTCGAGATGCTGGCAGCGTTCGCCCTCGGCAAGTTCTACGGCGCCTGCGACAGGGTGCTCTCGCCGAGCCCCGCGACCGATGCCCGCCTCTTGCAGATGGGAATCGCGGCGGAGCGGATCGGCCGCTGGGATCGCGGCGTCGACGTCGAGCGCTTCGACCCCGCGCTGCGCGACGAGAGCCTGCTCACCGGCGAGTTCAACGTGCTCTATGCGGGGCGGCTGACGAAGGAGAAGGGCGTCGACCTGCTGGCCGAGGCGTTCGAGTCCGCGCGCACGCGCGAGCCGCGCCTGCACCTCGTGCTCGCGGGCGGCGGCCCCGAGGAGGGCGCCCTACGCGAACGTCTCGGTGAGCACGCAACGTTCCTGGGCTGGCAGTACGGCACCGACCTGGCACGCACATACGCGAGCGCCGACGCCTTCCTGTTCGCCAGCCAGACCGACACCTTCGGTCAGGTGCTGCTCGAGGCGCAGGCGAGCGGCCTGCCGGTCGTCGCGGTCGCCGAGGGCGGCCCCGCGTCGCTGATCAGGCACGGCGAGACGGGCCTGCTGGCACCGGCGAGCGCCGATCAGCTCGCGGGGGCGTTGCTGTCGATCGTCAACGCGCCGCTGCTGGCCGAGCGGCTGCGCCGCAACGCGCTCGCCGCGATCGGCGAGCGCACGTGGGACGCCTCGATGCGTCAGCTCGCGGACGGCTACGGCACCGTTCTCGCGGCGCGCGCCGGCGCGTCGCAGCGCAGCGCGGCGTAGCCCGAAACATCTTCAGGGTTGGGGCCGTCGCCCCGCGGGGCGACGCTCGGCGGCCGGTCGGGTTGGTTGGGACCGCCGTTGCTCCGGCGAACGGTCAATAGGCGAGTAGGGCTTTGGTCCCCTCGCTGACGGTTACCCAGTTTGCCCTCAACTGCGCGCAAATACACTATAAACTCGATTTGTGGCGAACACCGGACAGGAGGCCCGGGGCTCGGATCACGCGCGGGGTAGGGGCTTCGCGCGCTACTGGCCGCTGACGGCACTCCTCATCATGCTCGCGGGCGTGTGCCTGTCAGGTGTGGTGGCGCTCTCGTGGAGCGCTCGCGTGCGGCGTGAGCACCGGCAGGCGTTCGAGGTCACCGCGGGCAACGTGGCGGCCACGATGACAACGCTGGTGCAGGCCGACGCGAACTACGTGACAACGATGCGCGCGATCCTGACGATCGAGTCGCACGTCAGCCCCACGGGGTTCGACGACTGGTATGACTGGCTGGAGGGGGCACGGCAGCAGATCGGCGGCGTCGGCATTGCCACGATCGCGCGGATCCCGTTCCGCCAACTGCGCGCGTTCGAGCGCGGGCGCGACCGCGACCCGGCGTTCACGCGACTGGTCGGGGGCATGGTGCAGCCGGTGGCACCGGAGGGGCGGCGCACCGAATGCCTGCTGGCCGCCGGACATGCTCTCATCCCCCTGAACCCGGTGATCGCGTACGTGGCGCAGACCGACCTGTGCGACACCTCCGCGCCGCTCGGCTACGTTGAGTCCGGGCTGCTCAATCAGGCGACTGCGTCGGGACAGACCGTGATCAGGCGTTACCGACGACGCTGTTCGAGGTGGCGTTCTATCGCCGCGGCGTTCCGCTGCAGACGGTCGCCGAGCGCCGCGCGACGGTGCGCGGCTGGTTGGTGTGCTCGATCGACATGCCCCACGAGCTCCTGCAGGCGCTCGGCGCCAACCACGGCTACGAGGTGTCGCTCACCTTTACCCAACCCGACGGCACAGTCATCCCCGTCGCCACGGAAGGAGCTCACCCCGACCCATTGAGTCGGACCGTCACGATCTTCGCCGGAGGTCGCTGGACGTTCGTGATCAGCGGCCCCGACAGCGTCCACGGGCTCACCCCCGCGCAGGAGGGCTGGCTCGTGTTCGCGACGGGTGTGCTGATCAGCGCTCTGCTGACGGTGCTGCTGCTGGCGCTCTCCCGCTCGCGGGCGCGGGCTCTGGCGCTCGTGCAGGAGACGACCGCCGAGCTGCGCCACCAGGCCATGCACGATTCGCTCACGGGTCTGCCGAACCGCCTGCTCGCGCTCAACCGGGGCCGAGCAGATGCTCGCCCGCTCGCGGCGCTCAGGGTCTCCGGTGGCGTTTCTCTACATCGACCTCGACGATTTCAAGCACGTCAACGACACGCACGGGCACGGCGTCGGGGACCGGCTTCTGCAGATGGTCGCCGAGCGGCTGCGCTCGGTGGTGCGTGAGGCGGATACCGCCGCTCGCCTGTCCGGCGATGAGTTCATCGTCCTGGTCGAGAGCTCGACGCTCGATGCCGGCCCCGAGCTCGTCGCCGAGCGCGTGATCGGTGTTCTGCGCGAGCCATACGATCTGACCGAGCAGATCGGGTCTGAGATGACGATCGGCGTCAGCATCGGGATCGCCACCGGAGCGCGCCAGACGGCCGAGGAGCTGCGCGCAGACGCCGACGTGGCGCTCTACTCCGCGAAGGACGCCGGCAAAAACGCCTACGTCCTCTACGAGTCGGGCATGCAGGCGGCGGCGCGGGAGCGGATCGCGATCGAGGCGGAGCTGACCGGCGCGCTCGCGTCCGGGGATCTGTCGGTGGTCTATCAGCCCTCCTACGATCTGCGCTCCGAGCGGATCGTCGGTTCGGACAGCATGTGGCCGTTCGCGTGCCACTGCGCCGCGTCCCGGGCTGACCGTGCTCAAGCAGCTCGGGGTCCAGATCGCCGTCGACGACTTCGGGACCGGCTTGAGCTCGCTCTCTCAACTTCCGCGGCTACCGGTCGACATCCTGAAGATCGACCAGTCCTTCGTGCAGAAGCTGAACACGTCCGCCGAGTCGCTCACCTTGATCCGCACCCTGATCGAGCTCGGCCGCTCCCTGCGGCTGAAGACGGTGGCCGAGGGGATCGAGGACCGAGCGGCGCTGGAGGCGCTGCGGAGCTTCGGCTGCGATTACGGCCAGGGCTTCCTGCTCTCCCGCCCGCTCAGCTCCGAAGCGCTCGTGCATCTGCTCGACGCGCGGCCTGGGGCGCCCACGCGTGGCCACAGGACCAACGGGATCTCGCACGCCGAAGAGGCACTTAGGGCACCCTAACTCGCGCGCTCCGGGTTGATAAGGTTGCGCCAGCCTATGTCCGAGCCGAAACGTCGGATTTCTGTTGGGCCGGGCAGTTCGCTGAGCCCTGTGCTGTGGGTGATCGGTCCGGGCCTGATCGTGATGCTCGCCGATACGGACGCCGGCAGCATCATCACTGCGGCGCAGTCGGGGGCGTCGTGGGGCTACCGGCTGCTGCCGCTCGAGCTGTTGCTGATCCCGGTCCTGTACCTCGTCATGGAGCTGACGGTGCGGCTCGGTGCGACCACCGGGAAGGGGCACGCCGAGGCGATCCGTGAGCGGTTCGGCCCCCGCTGGGCGGCGATCTCGGTCGGTACGCTGCTGATCAGCGTCACCGGGGCGTTGATCAGCGAGTTCGCGGGGATCGCCGCGGTCGGTGGCTTCGTCGGTCTGCCGCCGGTCCTGACGGTGGGGGGCGCGGCCGCGTTCCTGCTGCTCGTCATCTATTTGAGCGGCTACCGCCGGATCGAGCTGATCGCGCTCGCGCTCGGGTCCTTCGAGCTGGTGTTCCTCGTGGCCGCGGTGCTCGCACGCCCGAAGTTCGGCGCCGTGGCGTCATCGCTGTGGTCCCATCAGCCGGTCGACCATCGTGGTTACCTCACGCTGGTGGCTGCCAATGTTGGCGCCGTGATCATGCCCTGGATGATCTTCTACCAGCAGGGCGCGATCGTCGACAAGGGGCTCTCCGCCCGTCACATCAGGATCGCGCGGATCGACACGGCCGTCGGTGCCACTGTCACACAGCTCATCATGATCGCGGTCCTCGTGCTGACGGCGGCAACCCTGTTCGGCCACGGTACCTCGTCCCTCTCGTCGGTTGGCGAGATCGCCAACGCGCTCAGCCCGTACCTCGGGACGTTCGCGGCGCGCCTCACGCTCGCGCTCGGGATCTCGGGCGCCGGACTGGTGGCGGCGATCGTCGTGTCGCTTGCCGCCTCCTGGGCGGTGGCGGAGGCGTTCGGGGTCAAGCGCAGCCTCAACGACAAGCCGCACACTGCGCCGCTGTTCTACGGCATCTACACCCTCTGCGTTGTCATCGGCGCCGGAGCGGTGCTCGCGAGCCACTCATTCGTGCACCTTGCGGTCGACGTCGAGGTCCTCAACGCGTTGCTCCTACCGGTGGTCGTCGGCTTCCTCGTCGCGCTCGCCGTCACCACCCTGCCCCGACCCTACCGCCTGCTGCGGGCCGAGCGCGTGATGCTCGGCGCAGTCGTCGTCGTCGTCTGCATCATCGGGATCGGCTGGGCCGGCCTGACGTTCCTTCCTTCCGGTGCCTCGAGCCCGAAGCGAGTCGATCCGCCGGCGAGCGGCCGTCACTCGGCGAGCCTGGCGAAACGGCCGGCGGCCCCCAGCTCGAGCGCGAGGGTCCTCGTCTCGAGTCGGGGTGCGGCCGGCCGCATGGCACCGACGGGCCTGGCGATCGGCGATCGCTCTCAGTAGGTGTATACGTCGGCGCCCGAGTTACCGTCGACGCTCGGGTAGTAGCTGTCGGAGTAACCGTAACCGTCGCCCCCGTAGCCGTAACCGCCGCCGCCGTAGCCGCCGCTGTAGCCGTAAGAACCGCCGTCGCCATAGCCGCCGCTGTAGCCATAGCCACTGCCCGGGTAGCCGTAGCCACTGCCCGGGTAGCCGTAACCGGAGCCGCCCGTGGAGCTGCCTGACCCGCCGGACGAGGAGCTGCTTGACCCGCCGGACGAGGAGCTGCCCGAGGTCTGTCCGCTGGTGGAGATCGACGAGCCATCGGCGACATAGCTGACCGAGAAGGCGCTGCCGCTATCGGACAGTGACGAGGGCTGCGCTCCCGCGGTCGACGAGCTCGTGCTGTCGCTGCCGTCGCCCGCGAAGCCGGAGCCGTCACCCGAGTAGCCGTAACCGCCGCCTCCGTACCCCGAGCCGATGCCGTAGGAGTCACCGAATCCGCCGTCCTGCGGCGAGAGCGCGACCGCCTGTGACTGCCAGTCCGGATCGCTGATCGAGCCGGTGTGACCGCCGGCGGTTGCCGATGCGCCGCTGAAGCTCACGGTCCCGAAGTCCGCGAGCGCGAGCGGCTGGCAGTCCCCGGTCGTGGCGTTGGAGCATTGCGACGGGGCCTCCGCGATCCACTCCGCGGTGGAGGTGTCCGGGTCGCTCATCGACAGGTTCTTGGTGACCGAGCTCCCGGTCGTGTCGTCTGTGAGCGAGACGGTGACCGACGTTCCGCCCACGTGCACGCTCGCGGAGATCCGGTCGCCGGGGTTGATTGTCATGTTGAGCTGCACCGGCGCGCTTGGCACGAGCTCGTACCAGGCGTAGTAGCTGGTCGAGCCGCCGGCGCTGCAGTCCGCCTGCGTGCCGGTCTGCTCGAGGGCCTGCGACTGGTCGCTGGCACCACCGAGGCCGACCCAGAAGGCCGAGTAGGTCGCGCCGCTGCTCGTGCACTTGGCGGTGGGCTCGATCCAGCTGCCCGACACGTTCGAAAAACCGGAGGAGGAGTCGTTACTCGCCGCCACGTAGCCGGACCAGTTCTGGCTGACGGCCTCCGAGGCCGGGTCCGAGGCGAGCGCCGGAGTGGCGAACAACGCGGCACCAGCGAGCATCGGGAGGATGGGAATGAGAACTCGCTTAGTCATGGCTTCCATATTCAGTCATGCCCGTAAGCATCTCTTCGCAATCCGTGAAGACGTCCCTAATAAGGGCCCACGACAGAATTGGTGTGGCGATCCACTAAATTCTGTTGCGGGCCCTGAGGGCTTGGATGGTGTGCGGTGGCCCGGCGAGCGCCGCCGCCGGGCGTTCCAGCGATCGCTAACCTGCGCCCCGATGGGCGCCACCGGGCACGCCGCTTGCGAGCAGCCGCCGATGGCGTGCGGTCAACCCGGCGTGCCGGCGCTGTGAGCACCGGACGCCTGGAGTCGTTCTCGGATGGGGTGATCGCCGTGGCGATCACGCTGCTCGTGCTCAACCTGGGCGTTCCGTCACCGGAAAAGCACCACACGCTCGCCTCCGAGCTCCTCCGCCACTGGCCCTCCTATGTCGCCTACGTGATCTCGTTCGCGACGATCGGGATCATCTGGATCAATCATCACGCGATGATCGGCCGGCTCCGCGAGGCCGATCGCACGATCCTGTCGCTCAATCTGCTGTTGCTGATGAGCATCTGCGTGCTGCCTTTCACCACGAGCCTCGTCGCCGCCTACATCAACCAGTCCAGCGGCGAGGGCGTAGCGGCATTCGTGTACGCGGCTTCGCTGTTGGTGATGTCGATCTGCTTCGCCACGCTCCACTGGCACACGCTGATCGCCAAGTCGCAGTTCCTGCGCGGCGATCTGAGCGAGGCGAGCCGTCGCCTGATCCTCAGGCGCAACGTGCTCGGTCTGCTGCCCTACACGATCGCCACCGCGCTCGCGCCGCTGCTGCCCTACGTCACGCTCGCGATCTGCGGCGCAGTCGCGGCCTACTACGCGTCGCCTGCAGCGCTCCCGAGGACGTGAGCGCCGGACTCCCGCGCATTCGTGCCGTGCTGGGCGGCGCCGGTCGAATGATCGTCTAGCGGGAGACGGCGGGCGCACGCACGGCGCCCGCAGCCCCGATGAGGAGGTGTGCCCGCCGCGTCTCTTCACATTCGGTCGCCCGCGCGGAGGGGAACGCGGCGCAGACCGGCGCCGTCCCCGCGCTGCGCAACGAAGCGCATGGCCATGGCGGTGATCGCGCTGCTGTGCATGCCGTTGGCGGCACTGTTTCCGGTCGTCTGCGCTACGGCGGCGACATCCATGCACGCGGGCCGCTCGCGGAAGACCGGCCATGCGGCCCCCACGGCGACGACGCTGCCGTTCACCGCGCTGCCGCCCCAGGGCATCTTCGACGTGTGCGACATCACGATCAACCTCTCCGAGTGCGACCAGCGCCTGGGTGTGATCGCGGGTGCCGGCCTGAAGCTTGTCGTCGTCCCGCTGCCCGACTACGGCGGCCGGCTGTTCACCTACCTGCGCGCGATGCGGGCCGAGGGCCTGCAGGCGATCTGGGAGCTCGATCACCCCGCCTGGTGGGGTTACAACGGCAGCGCTCCGTTCGGCTATGACGCCGGCGCCGGCAATCTGCTCACCGTGCCCGAGTACGCCTCCTGGGCGACAGGTTGCGGCTGCTCCACGAACGCGCAGCTGCTGGCGTTCATCATCCACACGATGAGCGCGTCCGGCGTGACGTTCGGCTGGTACACGGCCGACGACTCGCAGTACAACGCCGACATGGGGCCGGACTACCCCTACACCGGCGGCGGATCGTCGTACACGATCCCGCAGGCGCTGCAGGGGATCCGCACCCTCGACGCGACGTTGCAGTCGCTGGCTCCCGGGGAGCCGACGATCGTCTCGAGCTGGGGCATGACCGACACCACGCAGCTCAGCGAGGCGCTCGGGATCGCCGACATCGCCGCGCAGGAGAACTACCCGGTCGGTCTGGACGGCGCCGGTGACAGCACGGCGGAGGTCGCGACCGAGACCGCGGCGACCGCTGCTCAGACGCAGCGGCTCGCGAGCGTGGCCGGCCGGCCATCAGCCTTCATCCTGCAGTCCTTCGGCTGGAGCAACTGCGGCGGATGCGGCTACGACGACTCGGGTTCCGCGGCGGCGCCGCCGTATCCCAGCGCGGCTGAGATGCTCGCGATGCGCAACGAGGTGCTGAGCAACGCCGATCCGAAGGTGATCCTGTGGTTCTGCCTGCAGGAGACGATTGGCTGGCAGGTCTCCCAGACCAGCCCGGGGCATCAGGGGGTCGGCTGGTCCGATCCCCCAGACCCGCAGGCGCGCCTGGCGGCGCTGACGGCAGCGGTCAGGGCACCGTACACGACCGCCGGCCGCTGACGTTTGGGGAGTCGCGGTGGGATTAGGCCGAAGTTCCCCTGGGATTAGGCCGAAGTTCCCCTCGGATTAGGCCGTCGGGGTCTCGTCGGCGGCGGACAGCGGGCTCGCGTCCGAGCGCTTGGCGCCGCGGATCTCGTCGGCGCTCACGTTCTGAGGGTGGTGGCAGGCGGCCAGGTGCCCGTTGGCGTACTCGCTCAGCGGCGGCTCGGAGCTGCGGCAGACGTCGCTCGCGCGGGGGCAGCGCGGATGGAAGCGGCACCCGTGCGGCGGATTGATCGGGTTGGGGACCTCGCCGGAGACCAGCGGACGCTCGCGGGCACGGTTCTCCTCGGGGTCCGGGATCGGAATCGCGGACAGCAGCGCCGTGGTGTAGGGGTGGATCGGCTTGTCGTAGAGCTCGGCGGCCGGCGAGACCTCCATCAGCTTGCCGAGGTACATGACCGCGATCCGGTCGGAGACGTGGCGCACGACGCTCAGGTCGTGCGCGACGAACATGTAGGAGAGGTGCAGCTCGTCCTGCAGCTCGTCGAGCAGGTTGATCACCTGCGCCTGGATCGAGACGTCGAGCGCGGACACAGGCTCGTCGAGCAGGATCAGCTGCGGGTCCATCGCGAGTGCCCGCGCGATCCCGATGCGCTGGCGCTGGCCGCCCGAGAACTCGTGCGGGAAGCGGTTGAGGTGCTCCGGTGAGAGACCGACGCGCGTCAGCAGTGCGCGGCTCTCGGCTTCGAAGCGGTCCCCAGGGACGCCACGTGCTCGCAGCGGTGTGGCGAGGATCTGGCCGACGCGCTTGCGCGGGTTCAGCGACGCCTGCGGATCCTGGAAGACCATCTGCATCTCGCCGCGGATCGGCGCGAGCTGCTTGCGCCCGGCGGCGGTGATGTCGGTCCCGCGGAAGCGGATCGTGCCCGCCGTCGCGTCGACGAGCCGCACCAGCGTTCGGATCAGAGTCGTCTTGCCGCAGCCGGACTCGCCGACGATCCCGAGCGTCTCGCCCTTGTTCAGCACGAACGAGACGTCGTCGACGGCGTGGACGTGCCCGGTCGTGCGGTCGACGATGATGCCGGACTTGATCGGGAACAGCACCCGCAGGTGCTCGACCTCCATCAGCGGCGTGGCCGCGCCCGGGTCGCTTGCGGACGCCACCGGCTCGGGCGCGGCGCTCACGATGTCACCGGCGCGGGGCTCGCGAGCCCGATCTGGTCGCCGACCTGGCGCAGCCTGCGCTTCGGCTCTGGGTCCAGCCAGCAGCGGTCGAGATGGTCCGGCTCGTCGGCCAGCCGTGCGGCCAGCTCCGGCACCTCGGTGCAGCGATCGAGCCGGTGCGGGCAGCGCGGGCGAAAGTGGCAGCCCTGCGGCGGCTTGAGCAACGACGGCGGTGTTCCCGCGATCGCGGGCAGGCGCTGGCCGCGATCGCGGTCGATCCGCGGGATCGACCCGAGCAGGCCCCACGTGTACGGGTGCTGCGGATCGTAGAACAGCTGGTCGAGCGTCCCCTGCTCGACGACGCGGCCGGCGTACATGACGATCACCCGGTCGGCGATGTCGGCCACGACGCCGAGGTCGTGCGTGACGAGGATGATTCCCGCGGAGGTCTCCTCGCGAAGCGTCCGCAGCTCCTCCATGATCTGCGCCTGGATCGTCACGTCGAGCGCGGTCGTCGGCTCGTCGGCGATCAGCATCTTCGGCGAGCAGGAGAGCGCCATCGCGATCATCACGCGCTGACGCATGCCGCCGGAGAACTCGTGCGGGTAGGAGCGCAGCCGCTCGCGCGCACGCGGGATGCCGACGCGCTCCATCATCTCGACGGCACGGTCCATCGCCGCTGCCTTGCTGATATCGCGGTCGTGCACGCGGATCTGCTCGACGATCTGCGTGCCGATCCGGTAGACGGGGTCCAGAGAGCTCATCGGGTCCTGGAAGACCATCGCGATCGAGCCGCCACGGACCTTCTGCAGCTCGCCCTCCGATGCGGACAGCAACTCGAGGCCGTCGAGCGTCGCGCGCCCCTCGATCCTGGCGTTGGGGCCGCGCGTGAGGCCCATCAGCGTCATCGCGCTGACGGACTTGCCGGAGCCCGACTCGCCGACGATCGCCACCACCTCGCCGCGATCGACGCTGAACGAGACGCCGTCGACGGCGCGCACGATGCCGTCCTCGGTCGCGAACGATACGCGCATGTCCTGCACCTGCAGCAAATGCTGCGCGTTCCCCGTCGCTGAGACCGGATCCGCGTTGCTGCTCATACTCCGAGCCGGATCCTCGGGTCAAGGAACGAGTAGACGATGTCCATGACCGCCTGTACGAACACCACGGCGAAGGCGAGGAACAGGGTGATCACCATGATCGTGATGATGTCCAGGCTTTGGATCGCGGTGGCGGTGAGCTGGCCGACCCCGTGCAGGCTGTAAACGGACTCAGTCAGGATGGCGCCGCCGCCGATCACCACGGCGACGTCGAGCGCCCACAGCGAGAAGATCGGGATCAGGCTGTTACGCAACGTATGACGAATCAGCACCTGCCGCTCGGAGAGTCCCTTCGCCTTTGCGGTCCGAACGTAGTCCTCGTTGATCGTGTCGAGGATCGTCGAACGCAGGATTCGGGAGTAGAAGCCCACGAACAGCACCGACAGCGTGATCCAGGGCAGGATCATGTGCGTGAACCATTGCCACGGGCTTGTCGTGAACGGCACGTACCCGCCGAGCGGGAAGAGGTTCGCCTTGTAGCCGAGGAAGTAGATGAACAGGGCGCCAAGGAAGAACGGCGGCATCGAGACGCCGATCATCGAGAGCACCGTCAGCGCGCGATCTGCGGATCGGCCTGCCTTCATCGCTGCGATCGTGCCGACCACGATCGAGGCGAGCAGCCAGAGGATTCCGGCCCCGATCGCGAGCGAGAGCGTCGCCGGCAGCCCCTGCTTGATCTCTGTCCACACATTGAAAGCCTGCGTGTACGAGTACGCCTGGCCGGTGAAGATGTTCTTCATCGTGTGCAGGTACTGGTCCCACAGTGGCTTGTTGAAGCCGTACTTGACCTCGATCTGATGAATCTCGGCGGCCGTCGCGGTGCGGCCCGCCAGGCGAAAGGCCGGGTTGCCGTTCGGGATCGCCTCGAACAGGAAGAACGTCAGCACCGAGATGAGGAACATCGTCAGCAGCATCATCATCAGCCGGCGCACGATGAATCGAGCCATTTACGGATGCTCCGATTCGACTCAGCGGCCGATCCGGACCTTGGCGCGCGGATCGAGCGCGTCCCGCAATCCGTCGCCGAAGACGTTGATCGACAGCACCGTGAGCACCAGCATGATCCCGGGCGCGAGCACGAGGTGGAACGCCGCCGGGATCAGGTCGATCCCGTCGGAGATCATCGTCCCCCAGGAGGCATTCGGCGGTCTGACGCCGGCGCCGAGGTAGGTGAGCGCCGCTTCGAGCAGGATCGCGTTGGCCATGATCAGCGGGATGAACACCACGATCGTCGATGAGAGGTTGGGCAGGATCTCGCTGAACATGATCCGCATGTCGCTGAGTCCCTGCTGGCGCGCCGCGTCGATGAACTCGCGCTCGCGGAGGCTGAGCACCTGGGCGCGGATCGGCTTTGCGACGTACGGTATGTAGACGAAGCCGATGATGCCGGCGACCACGAAGTTGTTTGTGCTGTGCAGCGGACCGATGCCGTCGACCGCAAGCACCGTCCCGATCGCGATCCCGAGCACGATCACTGGATAGGCCCAGATGATGTCAAGGCCGAGGTTGGCGAAGAAGTCGACGATCCCTCGGAAGAAGCCGGCGATGATCCCGACGATCACTGCCAGCACCATCGTGATTAGCGTCGCGACGGCGCCGATCTCCAGCGACGTGCGCCCGCCGTACAGCAGCCGCACTGCTACGTCGCGGCCGAGCTCGTCGGCTCCGAGGAAGTAGTGGCTGGGGTTCCAGGTCGGCCCGATCGGGATGCCCTGCAGGTTGACCACATCCACCTGCTTACCGCCTTCTGTGATCGTGCCGGTGACGTTCGTGTCGGCCGGGCCGACGTGCGCGATGTTGTTAGCGTAGACGGGTGCCAGCAGGCACAGCAGCAGGAGCAGCAGGAACAGGCCGCCGAAGAACAGCGCCACGTGGTTGCGGCGCAGTCGCCGCCACGCCAGACGCCATGGCCCGGTTCCGGGCGGCAGCTCCTCGCCCTCGGCGACCAACTCCGGTGGCAGCTCGACGGAAACAACGGCGGCGGTTGATTGGCTCGAGTAGGACATAAGCGGCGGAGGACCGGAACAGATTAGCTGCGCCGGTCCTCCGCTTGCGTCGATTGTTGGATCGAGCCTACCTCAGATTGCTCTGAAACGAACCTACTTCAGGGAGAACGAGGTCCAGTCCCAGCCGTACTCGGGCTGGAACACCAGATCGTTGTAGGCGATCCGGCTGGACGCGAACTCCGGGAACGTCTGGTATCCGAAGACGGCGACGTACGCCTTCTTCGCCAGGTACTCGTCAAGCGACTGCCACTGCGACGAGACGGTGCTCAGCTGCGCGGTCGGCACCGGTTCGAGCTTGGTGACCTCGCTGTCGACGTACGGGTCCTGGACCTCGCCGAAGTTCTCGTTGTTCGTCGGCAGGATCCCGGCCTTCGTGACCAGCAGGTAGAAGTCGACCGGGTTCGGGAAGTCCATGTTCCAGTCGGCGAAGCCGGTCTGGGGATGGAGCTTCAGCTCGCCGATCGTCGTCCAGTAAGTCGCGTCGGCGATCACCTTCTGCGTTGCCTTGAATCCGATCTCGTTCAGGTACTGCGTGTAGTAGGTCATCCACTGCTGACGTGGCGAGCGGCCCTGGCTCCACACCGTCACGGGTTGGCCCGCCATCCCTGACTGCTGCACGAGCGCCTTCGCCTTGGCGAGGTCGCCGGTGAAGCTGGAGTTGCTGTACGGGCACGGAGCGCTGCTCGGATGGCCGGGGACGAACGGCGGCAGGAAGAAGCACGCCGGAATCAACGTCCCGGATCCGAGCCGCACGAACCCCTGCTCGTTGAGGCCGGTGACGACAGCCTCGCGTGCGAGCGCGTTGTTGAACGGCTTCTCCTGCGAGTTCATGAAGATGTAGTAGGTCGAGCCGCCGAGGTCGACCAGCTTGAACCGACCTGCAGCCTGGGAGTGGATCTGCGAGAGCAGGCTCCCGGGGATCGTGTCGGCCCAGTCGAAGAAGTCGGCGGTGTTGTTGAGCACGGCCTCGGCGTTCGCTGAGACGTTGGAGTCGATCTTGGCATCGACCGTCACCTTGCCCGCCGGAATCCCGGGGATGTTGTAGCTCGCCCACTTGGGGTTCGGGACCGCGGTGAACGAGACGTTCGGGACGACGTTCGTGACGTAATAGGGACCGACGCCCGCCGGCGGATTCGAGGACTCGTTCTTGGTCAGCGGCGCGGTGGCCGGGTCGACCAGGCCCATCGCCGGGAACGCGAGCACATTGTCAAACGGGCCGTACGGCGCCGTCAGGTGGATCGTGATCTGACCGGTCGCGTCGTCGGTGGTGATCCCCGAGATCGTCTTCGCCTTGTGGGTGGAGTAGGCCGTGCCGCCGGCGATGACGGGCGTGATGAAGGAGCCCGAGCCGCCCCATGGCATCGCGATGGCGCGTTCGACCGCGTAGGTGAAGTCGCTCGCGTCGACGGGCTTGCCGTCTGAGAAGGTCAGACCCTTGCGCAGCGTGCAGGTGTAGGTCTTGCCGCCGTCGGTGACCACTGGCAGGGCGGTGCAGAGGCCAGGTATCACCTGGGTCCCGGCCGCGCCGTTGGCGTGCGCGTAGGTCAAAAGGCCCGTGTAGGCGAGCCAGTTGATCTCGGCGCCCTGGGTCGTGTAGTCGAACTGCGGGTCGAGTCCCTGCGGTGCAACCCCGTAAAGGAGCGTGACGGTGCCGCCCGTCTTCGCCGGGGTAGTCGATGTTGTACCGCTGCCGGACGCCGCCGACGAGGTCGTCGAGCTCGACGAACTGCCGCACGCCGCCAGTGCGACCGAGCTCGCGACAACGAGCAGTCCGGTCAGCACTGACTTTGAATGTCTTCTCACTGCTGCTCTCCTCCTAAAGGTTGCACTGGACGCCTGCCGAGTGGGGCTCCGGGAGACCCACTAGCGGAAATCTAAGGCCGGCACGGATGTTTGTCGCCGCGACGGGCGATGACCTAATCAATCCTCAACACACGCGCGGCCGGGCAGCCCGAGGGTGCGTGCGGACGCCGCGCGTGCAGCTCCGGCGCCCCGCCCCGCCGGCGCCCTGGAGCCGGCGCTCGCGGCCGGGCGAGTGCGATAGCCTAACGACGCCGAACGAGGGTCCGGATGACGGTCGGCGTGCAACCAGGGGCGAGATCGAGCAATGGCGGCCACAGACGGCGATACCGATGAGATTGCAGGGGACGACGAGCGCTCATCGTTGATCGACTCGACGCTCGAGGGCCGCATCGGCACGGTCACGCTGCGCAACGAGCAGCGGCGCAACGCGCTGTGCAAGGACATGCTCGTTCAGCTGCGCCTGGCGCTCGATCGCTTCGCCCATCAACAGGCTCGCGCCGTCGTCCTGCGGGCGGGGCCCGGGGTCGAGGTCTGGTCGGCAGGGCACGACATCCGCGAGCTTCCGCGCGACGGATCGGACCCGATGCTCTACGAGGATCCACTCGAGCAGGCGCTGCGCGCGATCCGCAAGCATCCGGCGCCCGTGATCGCCATGATCCACGGCTCGGTCTGGGGCCTGGCGACCGACCTCGTGCTCTCCTGCGACTTCATCGTCGCCGACCAGACGGCCCAGTTCGCGATCACCGCCGTCGACCTCGGCCTGCCCTACAACGCCAGCGGGATCCAGAACTTCATCACGCGCGTCGGCGCCCACATCGCCCGGCAGATGTTCTTCACCGCCGAGCCGCTTCGCGCCGAGGCGGCAACCCAGCACGGGATCATCAACCATCTCGTCGACGCGGCGGAGCTCGAGCAGCACACCTACGCTCTGGCCGAGCGTCTGGCGAAGAAGTCGCCGCTGGCGATCAGCGTCATCAAGGAGCAGATCAGGATCCTGACCGAGGCCAACCCGGTCTCGGCGACGACCTTCGAGCGCATCGAGAGCCTGCGACACCGCGTCTACGACTCCGCGGATTACCAGGAGGGCATCCGGGCATTCCTGGAGAAGCGACCCGCGCAGTTCCCGGGTCCCGCGCCGGACGAGCCCTCTCCGGCCGACCACTACTGAGGCCGCCGGGCGCCCTTTGGCCCGGCAGCATTGACATCGCCGGGCGAGGCTGACTCAGCCTCGCTGAATTACTGAAACCTCAAGAAGAGGGTCATCTGACCGACCACATGAGTCAAGGCGAGCGGGCAGATGTTGGCCTCGTCAAACGAATCATCACCCGTACGTGTGAATTGGGGAGATCATTTGTCGGTGACGTTGAAGCGCCAGCCGCCTGCGGCTGGCCCGGGCGTGTCCGAGATGGCGCGCGAGTTTCGCCTGCAGCTCTCGCAGCGTCTGGGCACCTGTCGAGATCGATAGGGAGCAATGACATGTCGAAAGGCACAGAGCCACGGCAACTGGTCGTGTTCAAGCTTGCCGGCCAGCCGTATGCGCTGCCGATCAAGCACGTGCAGGAGATCATCCGCTACACGCGACCGCGCGAGGTTGCGTCCGTCGACGTCTGGGTGCGCGGAGTTCTGAGCCTGCGAGGGCGGATCCTGCCCGTTTACGACCTCGCCGCCCGTCTCGGGCTGTCCGCCGAGATCGACGAGCAGGCAAAGATCGTGATCATCGAGTCCGGCTCGGAGTCCGCCGGCGTGATCGTCGACGAGGTCGACGAGGTGCTGACGGTCGGGGCGGATCGGTTCGAGGGCGTCCCCGGTGCTGATGAGGCGCTGATCGACTCGATCGCCAAGATCGACGATCGCCTGATCGTGCTGCTGGCGCCGACCGCGATCTTCAGCGCCGCCGATCTCGCCGCTGCGTAGGGTCCGGTATCAGCGGACCGTGAGCGTCGTGTGCATCCCCATGCGCACAGGCTCTACTTCAGCAGGGTTGTGCCCCGTCGTAGCGCGCGATCCCGGGGGAACGGCCCGTCCGGCCGGGTCGCCGCCGAGTCACTCGCTGATGATCGACTGATACCGGTCCGCATGCCTTCCGCTGATGCGATCTGAGCGCTTTCATCACCGGCATGCCTTCTGCAGGAGCGACCTGAACGCGCTCAACACCGCCGCGCCTCGCAGGCGGAAGTCGCCCGTCGGGGCATCGGCGTCGTACCAGACGATCTCGGCGAGCCTCGGCATCGCCGTCGCCTGCAGCGATGCGAGCGCGAGGATCCAGGCGGCCTTGTCGCCGCCGGTCGCCGTCGAGCCGGTCTCCGCGATCCAGAACGGCTTGTGGGCGAGCGATTCGATCGTCGCGTAGGTCGAGAAGAACAGCTCGCCCGGCTCGCTCCACTGCAGCGGTGGCTGCGTGCCGAAGTTGTAGCCGCTGGCGCCGACGAGATCGACCTTTGAGGCCCCGGGGAAGTACGCCTGAGGTGCGTTCGCGGGGGTGTCGGGGATGGTGCTCGCGTACGGAGCCCACAAGCAGCCGGATCGAGTGGCCCCCCGGTGCCGACCGCACGGCGCGGCGCACGCGCTTCCAGGCGGCGATGTACTCGGCCGGCGTGTTGCCGTTGACGGTTCCCGACCACGCGTACCACGGCGTGTTCATCTCCGGCATCGGGCGCAGCACCGCGCCGCGCTTGACCGCCGCGAGCTGCTGCGCGAGCGCGCGCAGCGAGCTGTCATAGCGTCCTTGGACGACGTCGCTCAGGCGGTAGCGAGGCTGGTCGGCGCCGTCGAAGCCGCCGTCGGGCTCCCAGGTGACGAGCAGCCCCGCGTGCTCGCGGTTGGCCAGCGCGATCATCGACTGGGCGAGCGGCGATCCTGCCGTCATGTAGGTCGAGATCGTGGTGATGCCCGGCCCGGTGCTGCGGATCAGCGACTGCAGGGAGCCGGCCGGGTCGTCCTGGTAGACGCCGACCGTGATGCATGCCGCTGCCGGCGATACGGACGCGAGCGCAAGCGCGATCACCGATGCGATCGCGACGAGCGCGGATCTCATTTGACGATCGCCATTGTGCAACGTGCGGTCGCGCGCCCCTTGCCATCGGGAGAGGTGCTCGTCAAAGTGAGCGCGTACCGGCCCGGTGTGCGATCGGCGGCGGGGATCACGATTCGCAGCCGGGTGGCGCCCGGGTGCGTCAGCTGCGTGGAGAGCGTCGCGATGATCGGCCCATCTCGCTTCGGGTGGTGCTTGCGTCCTGGCGTTTGCTTGCCCGGCTTCGTCGGGGTGTTGGCACTGGGGGAGCTGAGCGACTGCAGGGTCACCTGCAGCGCGCCGATCCCGCTCGTGGCGACGAGCACCGAGGCGACCCAGTGCGCGCGTCGAAGCTGGGGCACGGTGCGCCGCAGGCTCCCGGGCAGCGTGATCTGCGGTGCGTCGGCGCAGCTCTGCTGCGCGGACGGCGGGCGCTCGTAGGTGACCGCGTTGGACGGATCCGACGTCCAGGCGACCGACGCGTTGACCGCGACGACGGCGAGGGTGACAGGGACGCACAGCGGTGCCGGGGGCCTGAGTCCGGAGGTTGAGGTCGACTGCAGCACCGTCGTCGCGGTCGCGCCCGCGACGCTCTCGAGCACGCTGTAGCTCTGCGCGTCCGGGCTCTGCGAGGTGAAGCCGAGAACGCCCGTCGAGGGGTCGATCGTCAGCGACGTCGGCGCCTCATCCTGGCTGTCGCTTCCCTGCACGCCGGTCGGGTTGCCGTCGCCGCCGTAGCTGTCGACGAGCTGGTGCGCGTCGAACAGAGGTGCTGCGGTGAATGCGAGGATCGACCCGCCGGGGCCGCCCGGTCCCTGGTTGTCACCGTAGTCGCCGCCATCCCCGCCACTCGAGGACAGCGACGCGATCGCACCGAGCGTGTGCGCGACGATCTCGATCCGCCCGCCGCTGCCGCCGGTGCCGCCGAGCGGATAGCCGTCTTCGACGCTTCCGCCCGCTCCGCCGCGCGCCATCGCGTTGCCCTCGAGACTGAGCGTGCCGGTATCGGCATTCAGCTCCACGTTGGCGGCGTTGCCGCCGCCGGTCGGAGGATAGGCCGTGCCGTTGGCGTTGGATCCGGATGCGTTGAGCGTTCCACCCACGTCGAGGTTGTCGTCGGCCAGCAGGCTGACCGGGCCCGCGTTCGCGCCGGGCCCGTCGCCGTTCCAACCCCCTTCGGTCTGCACCGTCGCGGTGGCGATCGAGCCCCCAGAGCTCGTGACGCTCACCGACCCGCCGGCGCCGGGCGGCTTGCCGCCGCCGCCGGAGCCGCCCCCGTATGCCTCAACCGCGCCGAGCGACGCCCCGCCCGGCGCAGTCACCGTGATCGATCCGCCGGCACCGCCGGGGTGCGCCGGCGACGCTGCGGCTCCGTCCCCGCCGGTGGCGATCAGCTCGTCGCATGTCACGGTCGAGCCGCCCAGTGCGATCGTCCCGCCGGCGGCGCCCTGGCCGCCTCCCGCGAGCACGTCACCTCCGACCGTCAGCGCGCCCGCCGCGGCGAGGCTGACCTTGGCGCCCGCCGTGCCCTCTCCCGACGCGCCGTTCTGGCCGGAGACGTCGAGCTGACCGAGAGCCTGCAGCGAGCCGCGTGCGCTGATCGTGATCGGCGCGGAGTCGCCCGGCAGCGAGCCGTTGCTCTCACCGCCGGTCGCGTCGATCTCGCCCGTGAGGACGTTGCCCGCGGTGATGGACACCGCGGCGCCGTTGCCACCCCCGAGCGTCCCACTCCCCGGAGCATCGAGACCATCGGCGTAGATGGCGCCCTCGAGGCGCGCATCGCCGCCGCTCGAGTCGATCGTGACGGCGCCGGCCGACGCGGCCCGCGTGGGATCGACCAGGTTGATCGAGTCATCGCCGGATGTGCTGACATCGCCTGCGACGACAATCTGCCCGCTCGCCGTCAGGCCGACCGGGGCCCCCGGCGCGTTGATTCCCTCGACGGCGATCGCGCCGCCCGAGGTGATCGAGACCGACCCCGATGCGGCGCCATCCGAGCCGGCCGTGTTGATATCGCCGGCGACGGTGACCGGCGAGCCGCTCAGCGTGAGGTTGCCGGCCGGCCTCGAGTTGCCGCTGCCGGCTGTGAGGTCGATGCCGGTCGCGACCGTCAGGGCGCCCGCGGCGTTGAGCGTCAGCGAGCGCCCGGCGGTGCAGCCGCCGTCGCCGACGCCAGGCACATAGCAGGAGACGATCGATGCGTCCGGGCCGATGTAGATCGAGCTGGTGGCGCTGATCGTCGTGTCGTCGGTGAGCTGCAGGGTGCCGTCGATGTAGACGACGCCGTACTGTTGGCTACCCGACAGCGTCTCGGTGTCTCCGTTCTGGACGAGCAGGTCATCGGCGTGGGCGGCAGCGGGCGCGAGCGAGGCAGGAACGCTCGCCGCACCCATCACGGCGAGCACCAACACGGCACACCGGACCGGCAGCGAACGGAGCCCGCATCGGCCCGGCGAGCTCGTGGTGGCGCGCGGCGTCGATCGCATCCCGCGGGATCCTACGTGCCGATCCCGGCAGTTGTGCCCCGGTCTGGACGTTTGACCCATCGCGCGGAATGGGCGTCCGTCCACCACCACGAGGTGGTGAGCCGATGCGTGTCAGCGTCTGAGCGGGGACGAGCGATCAGATTCGCCGGAGCCGGCCAGGTGTGGCGGCCGGCATCACGGCGGCTGTCTTTGTAACCGGCGCTCGACGATCACCGTAGTCTGGCCCAGGACGTCAAGCGATCTTCGACCCGAGGGCAGCCGATGACTTATTGCCTTGCGATGCGCCTGAAAGAAGGGCTGGTGTTCCTGTCCGACACCCGAACCAACGCCGGCGTCGACAACGTCGGGACCTACCGCAAGCAGCACGTGATCACACCGGGACCGCGCCGCGTGTTCGTGATCGAGACCGCCGGGAACCTCGCGACGACGCAGGAGGTGCTCGACCGGATCCGGCGCGATCTGAGGATCGGAGGCGGTGAGAGCCTCGCTTCGGTCAACTATCTGTTCGAGGCCGCCCTGTACCTCGGGCGCTTGAGTCGTGATGTCGTGGCCGAGCACCGCGATGGTCTGGCCGGCGTCGATGGCACTGCCACGTTCATCCTCGGCGGGCAGATCGAGGACGAGGAACCCGAGATCCTGCTCGTGTATCCCGAGGGCAACTACATCCGCGCCTCCGATGAACTGCCGTTCCTGCAGATCGGCGAGACGAAGTACGGCAAGTTCGCGCTCGAGATCGCCGCCAGCTCAGATGTCGACGCGGCGACGGCGACGAAGATCGCGCTCGGGTCGATGCTGAGCACCGCGCGTGCGAACCTGTCTGTGGGCCCGCCTTACGATCTGGGACTCTATGTCCGCGATGGCTTCGAGGTCGAGGAGTTCCGGATCGAGGCGGCTTCCCCCGTGCTGGTGGCGCTCCAGGCGACCTGGGAGCAGCAGCTGCATGCGAGCTTCGCCGGGTTGCCGAGCATCACCCGCGAGGACCTGGTCCGCCCTGCGGCCAGCGGATAGCGGAGCCCCTGCCGATTGCGCTCGCCGCAGGGCGGACCGTGCGATTCCGTCAAGAAGGCTTGACGCGCGGCCGTCGTCAAGGTATGTTGACCGCCATGGACGATCTTCTTGCAGCTCGCGAGCAGCTGTCCCGGCAGCTGGCGCAGGCCATCTCGACTGACCCCATCGGCGCGCTTTCGACGATCGCGACGCTGCAGGTGGAAACCGACGAGCACCTTCGACACGCCGTGGCGGCCGCCGCCGGGAACTCATCCTGGAGAGAGATCGCAGATGCGCTCGGCGTGTCGAAGCAGGCGGCGCATCAGCGGTTCAGGACCTATGCCCATGCTGTGGCCCGGGAGATGAAGACGGAGCAGATTGCCATGAAGCAAGCTCTTCGTGACGGCGACACCGACCAGGCCGCACGGGCCCGGGTGCGCCGGCGCGAGTTGGCGGAGCACCTGCGGACTTCCGCCAGGACGCTCAAGGATCAGGGTGAGCTCTGAACTGCGTGACTGCGTTCTGTCTGGCTTGGCGCTACGGAGCGGCTGCAGCCATGAACTCGGCGAGGGCGGCGTTGAAACGATCGGGCGCCTCGAGCATCGAAAGATGGCCCGTGTCGGGAAACAAGTTGCACGAGGTTGACCTCGGATCCGTCGATCGAGATCAGTCGCCGATTTGAGCGCCAATCGATCGCCCGCCAGTCCCGGCGTTTCGATTGACGATTGGTCGATATCACCACAAGGCCTCGCACAGATGAAAGCACCCGAACGGGACCGAGGTTCGTCCGCGTCGCCGGGTCAGGCGGATTCCGTGATGCGGTATCCGACGTTGGTGATGGTTTCGATCGCTGGAGGCTCTCCGAGTCTGCGTCGCAGTCGGCTGATGGTGACGTGGACGGTGTTGGTGAACGGGTCGGCGTTCTCGTCCCATACCTGGGCGAAGAGGTCCTCGGCGCTGAGGACGGCGTTTTGGGCGCGCATCAGGGCTTCGAGTAGCGCGAACTCTTTGGCTGTGAGCGCGAGCCGTCGTCCGTAGCGGGTGGCTGTGTGGTGTAGGGGGTCGAGCTCGATTCCGGCTGCACGGAAGATTCGCGCTTGGGCGGTGGGCCGGCGGCGGGCGAGAGCGCGGATGCGGAGCACGAGCTCGGGGAAATGGAACGGCTTCGGGAGGTAGTCGTCGGCCCCGAGGAGCAGGCCGCTGACGCGTTGTGCCGGGGTGCCGGAGGCGGTGAGCATCAGCACCATGGCCGGGTTCTCGCGCTCGACGGTGACTTCATACTGCTACTCCTTGCGTTGTGTTTTGCGCTTGGCTCGGAGACGAGGGGAATTCCTGGCGCGTTCGCGGCATTGTTGCTCGACCTCCGGCGGGAACGGGATGCAGAGTTGGTTGTGGTAGCCGCGGTGCGTGGGGAGCTTGTCGTCGGCGATCCAGTGGTAGATCGCGGTGGTGGAGACGCCGAGGCGCTCGGCGACCTGCTTGACGGTCAGTTCGCCATCGCGCAGGGCGCTGGCTGCGGGGATGCGGTGGCGGGAGCGTAGGTTGCAGACGGTGCGCTCGTCGAACGTCTTGCCGGTGCCGGTGCGTAGACCGGCGGCTTGTAGCTCGGTGGCGATCTCAGCGTTGCTGCGGTGCGCGCCTAGGCGCCGGATCAGCTCGAGCGCCTCGGGCGGTGTGCGTCGGGCCTCACCGGCGGTCTGAGGGCGTGTGATCGTGTGCTGCTCGGCGGCGCCTGATTGCCAGCGGATGCCGATCTGTACGGTCGGCTTCTCCGGGTCGCTGGTGAGCGTGATGTCGGCGATCAGTGAGCGCAGCAGCCGTTTGCGGTCGCGTTGTGCGGTGGTCTTGGCGGCCCAGAGGGCGGGGAGGTCGCGCGCGAGCGTCTCGAGCTGCTCGCGGGAGGGCTCGCTTTGGGGCACGATGTGTTCGGCGAGGCGGGCTTCGGCGTCTTTGAGGTCACGGAGCTTCTCCTCCCAGCGGTTCTCGAGGCTGCGGGCGACCAGGCGGTTATCGGGCTCGCAGGCGTAGAACGCGCGCTCGGCGCGGATCGCGTCGTAGCGGGCGCGTTCGACGCGTAGCTCGAGCGCGCGGTTGGAGCGTGCTCGGCGGTCTTGGAACTCGTCGGCGGCGGAGAGCGCGAGCGCGATCTCGTCCGGCGCGAGCGCCTTCAGCGGCCGGCGGGTGACGAGCTCGTCGACCCCGGCGGCCTTGATCGACCGGCAGGCTGGTGTTTTGAAGTGTCCTTGGCGCGAGCGTGAGCAGACGTAGTGGGCGCTCTTCGCTGCGTAGGTGGTCGTCATCCCGCGCCCGCAGCTGCCGCAGTGCACGATCCCCTGGCACAGCGCCTGGCCCTCGCGCGGCGGCCGGCGGCCGTTGCCGGTGGCGTTGGCTTGAAGGCGCCGCTCGTTGGCGAGGTAGGTCTCCAGCTGATGTAGGCGGGGTGGTGGTCGTGGATCACGACCGCCCAGTCGGCGCGCGGCAGCTTGATCTGCTTGGTCGTGATCGCGCCGTCGTGGGCGACCACACGCCGCGCCTGGTAGCGCCCGGCGACGTATGCGCCCGCATATGCAGGGTTCTGCAGGATGCTCTTCGCACGCGGGTAGGTCAGCGCGCCCCAGCGCAGCTCGCCCGCGCGCGCACCGCCGAACAGGCGGGTCGGGAACCGTCGGCCCGCGAACACACCGACGGCACCGTACGCGGAGCCGGCCTGCGTGAACGCCTTGAACAGGTCGCCGACGGCGGCCTGTGCCTCTTCGTCGGGGTCGATGATCCAGTTACCGTCCTCGTCGTAGAGGTAGCCGACCGCCAACGGGATCCGCAGCTCGCCGCGCTCGGCCGCGTGACGGCGCGCGCCGTGCATCCGCACCGCCATCACGTGCAGCTCGGCCTGGGCGAGCTGCCCCTTGACGCCCAGGATGAGCTGGTCGTTGAAATCACGTAGGTCATAGATCCCGTCGCTGTCGATCACCAGCGTGTCCGTCAGCCCGCAATACTCCAGCAGCCTCTGCGTCTCCGCGGAAGAGCGCGCCAGCCGCGAGACCTCCAAACCGAAGATCGCGCCGACCTCGCCCAGGCACACGCGCGCGACCAGCTCCTTGAACGCGCCGCGCGCGCGTCCGTCGGAGAAGCGCCCGGAGATCCCGAGGTCCTGATCGACGGTCACGACCTGCTCAGGCGGCCAGCCGAGCTTGACCGCCTCCTCGGCCAGCGAGTACTGCCGCTCGGTCGAGCGGTAGTTCTCGCGCACCTGCCGCGCCGAGGACTGCCGCAGGTAGACGATCGCCAGGCGTCCCAGGTGCGAACGGGCGATCTTCCGCGCAGGAAGGGTCAGCATCGATCGCCGCTCCCAGCGCCGCGGCGAGCATGTTCGCAACCACCGCGGAGGTCTCGGCGGCGCGGGCAGCCACAGCCGATCACCGCAACACCCTGCGTTTTAGCAGCTCGAGGTTCACGTGCGAGATCTCCCCGAGCAGCAGCTCGTTGTGCTGCGCGACCTGCACGTAGCGCGCGGCGACATCCGACACGCCCTTCGGCACGTAGACCATCCGGCTGCGCCCCTCGCTGTAAACCGTCAAGTACGTGTAAGGGCCGTGCAGCTCGCCGCGATGACAGCGGCAGCCCTCGCCCGAGCAGTGCCGCATATCCGACACCAGCGTGCCGCGCAGCGTCAGCGCGGGATCCTCCACGCCGGCCGCCAACCGGCGCCGCAACGCAAGCAGCCGACGCTCGCTCATCTCTCCTAGCGGCTCGCTCATCCTGTGGGTGATTCGACACCAAGACCATCAGACCTCCCTGACGCCCTCTGCGCCGCCCGCGCAAGCTTGTGCACATCGGCGGCGCGCGGCGCGTGCCTCACCTCGACTCCACCCAGCGGCGCACAACACGTCGCTCAGCTGCTGGGCGAGCTCGCCGACATCGACGGCGAGCTGGCGACGCTCCTCACACACATACTGGTACTGACAGAACGCCCGGTGGATCGCCCAGTGAACGTCAGCAACCAGCCCACACAACAGCCGCTCATTGGCGTCATGCAAGCGACGATGTGCATCGTTGAGCCGCACCACCAGCTCGACGTCACGCTCGAACAGGACCGACAGTCGCCCCGCCAGCTCACGCGCACGCTCGGGCACCGAGCGCATGCCGCCCTCGCCGGCCACCGCCACCGCCCGGCAGCTGCCCACACCCGCCGATGCAGGATCGCTCCGAACAGTCATCGCTGCCCCTCCCGATCCGTGATGCCACCCACCGCGGCGACCACCGCCGCCACCCCAACGAGAACGTCGAACGTCAGCGGCCGCTCGGCCGGCACCGGCCCGTGATCGGTCGCCGCCTCAGGCAGCGCGACATTGTGTCCCCCGCCGGCATCGCACACATATACGAGGGCGCCAGCCTCTCGGCGCACGAACAGAACTTCAAGCCGCCTGCCCGAAAGCGGGTGAAACGGGTGCGTGACCACCAACGAATCCAAAGACTCATCGCACGACCGCGCTGTATGGCTTAACCGACTCGGTGATCATGCGGCAGATGGTGTCGCCGTGCATTCCGGGGGTCCCGGTCGAGGACGACCACGTCGTAGGTGTTGAGATCGAGCTTCGTCGCTGCGTGCAGGCCGTCATAGGCGACGTCGACGGCCATCCGTTCGTCTTGCAGTCCTTCGACGAGCGCGTCGGCGAGGGTGCGGGAGTCTTCGACGACGAGGACTCTCACGCCGGCGCTCCGCTCGCTGCTCTGGGAGCGAGGGGCAGGGTGATCGCGACGTGCAGCCCGCCGTCGGTGAGGGCTTCGAGGTCGAGCGTGCCGCCGTGAGCCTCGACGACCGAGGCGACGATTGCCAATCCCACGCCGACGCCGTTGTCTGATCCGGTTCGCTCTGCGCCGATGCGCCGAAACGGCTGGGTGAGCTGTTTGGCCTGGTCGGGATCAAGGACCGTGCCGCCGTTCTCGACGACGAGATGCGCGCGCTTGTCCTCTACCGCGGTGGTGACGCGGACCCAGCCGCCTGGCTGGTTGTGCGTGAGCGCGTTGTCGATCACGTTCTCGACCAGGCGGGAAAGCAGCGTCTGGCTGCCGGTGACCCACGCCTCCGGACCCTGCTGCTGCTCGACGTCCAGCTCCGCGTCCGAGATCGCGTGGGAGCGGCGTCCGATCGCCAGGCGGGCGAGTTCGGCGAGCGATACGGTCGATTCGTCGCCGAGCGGCCCCTGCTGGGTCTGGGCTAGCGTGAGGAAGCTCTCCAGCAGCCGGTCGACATGGTCGAGCTCGCGGCGGAGCCGGTCGGCGAGCGTGCGGATGTGTGCGGGCACCGGTTCGGGTTTGGCCATCGCCACGTCGAGCGAGGTCCGCATTCCGGCGAGCGGCGTCCGCAGCTCGTGAGAGGCGTTGGCCACGAAGCCGCGCTCGAACGCGAACGAGCGCTCGAGTCGGTCAAGCAGCTGATCAAAGGTGTCTGCGAGCTCCCTGAGCTCATCGTCGGGTCCGCCGAGGTCCACACGCCCGTGCAGGTTGGTTGCCGTGATCTCACTCGTGGTTGCGGTGATCGTGCGCAGCGGCGCCAGGAACCGCCCAGCCATCAGCCAACCGACCACGAGCGAGACCCCGGCCATGATCACCAGCGCAACCCCGGAGGCGATCAGGAGCTGATGCCCGTCGGAGCTGTGCTGGGTGATCCCGGCCGCAGGGTTCTCCAGGGCCTCAGCCGGGGGCACCGGCACTGCAGTGAGGTTGCCGGTGGTTCTGCCCTGCCACACCGCGACGGTGACAGCCAACATGACGACCCCGGAAGCGAGGAACACCGCAAAGAAGCGAACGGCGAGACGCACCCGGATGGTGCGCCGTCGCAGGCGGAGCTGGAAGCTATGCCCGGCGCGCTCGGTGCGAAGTCGCATCTTTCCCTGAAGCTCGGGTCGTTCAAGGGCAGGTTCGCAGGTCGGGGCCGGGCATCTCCGCATCGTGGGGTCTCCATCGCTGACCAGTCGGCCAGGTCGCTCGGCGATCGGTCTGGGATCGGTGCCGAGCTGAGGATGCCTCAGCTCACCTTACAGCGGGATAACAGCCTCCGTTAGCTCCGTGTCAGGTGTCAGGGGCGCTGGCGTACAACACGGGCCGCCAACGCCTACTGGGAGCCGCACGATGACGAACGCGCCAAACCACGGAAACCGCGCCGAGCAGCTGCCTCGCGAGCGGGGTCGGCGACGGTCGCGTCCTTTCAAGCGGATCGCGGCCATGAGCGGCTTGTTCGGGCTCGCGGTCCTTGCCGCCGGCTGCGGCGGCTCGAACGGCTCCGATGCCGCCGGCTCCTCGTCAGGGACCGCGATGACCCAGGCGCTCGCGTACACACGGTGTATGCGGAGACACGGCGTCTCGGACTTCCCGGACCCCACGACCCCCCGAGGTGGCGGCGTCGCATTCCAGATACACGGCGGTCCGGGCAGCGATCTGAATCGCGACAATCCGACGTTCAAAGCGGCGAACCAGGCGTGCCGGGGGCTGTTGCCCGGCGGCGGCCAGCCTGCTTCGCTGCCCGCCCCGGAGATCGCCGTGGAGGTGAGGTGGGCTCGTTGCATGCGGTTGCACGGCGTCCCGAGCTTCCCCGACCCAAACAGCCAAGGCGCATTTGACAGCGCCAAGTTCGACGAAGGCTCACCCGCATTTCAGACCGGCGGCAAAGCGTGCAAGTCGCTGCAGCCAACGGGACCGACACCCGTCGCGCCCGGGCAGCCATGAGTCTCGCCGACACTGTTAGATCACGCGGGAGCTGCGACTCTGTAACCCAGTGGCAGCAAACTGTGGTGGGAACGCCCTCCGCGTACTACGAGTGGGGCCACAAGCGCCCAGAGCCGTCGTGAGCACCTAACCCCTGGAAACCGTGGCGCGCTTGGGGCCGCCAGGCAAAAGCGGTCAGGCAGCCTTGAGCTCGTCAACGTGTGGGGGTCCGCACTGGCGCAACGCGTCAGCGAGACGTTTGGCAGCCAGCTGCTCCCAGCGGCCGCTCGCAACGACCGCCCGAAGCAGGCGAGCAGAGTCGTCGAGGGCATCACGTGCGATCAACTCGTCCGTCTGATCCTTGCTGAGTACGAGATTGTCGGCGGCGATGCGGATACGCTCCCGTTCGCCAAGCGACAACTCGTCCGGTCCGAGATCACCGAGGATCTGGATCACATACCGGTACGCATGACTACGTTCAGGGTTCATCCTTCGCTCCATGGGAGTGCCACGTCCTGTACGCGAGAGTGAACACGCGGACGTGAGCTTCGTAGCTGGCCGCGTGGCCAGAGATTGAGGTGCACTCTTGTACATCGCGTCTGTGACAGACCGGTTCCCGAGCATCCCGGACCTGCGCTCTGCGGCGCCGCGCGGACGTGGGCGCCGTCTGCGAGCCGCGCCATCGCTCAGCCGATCGATCCGGCGGGGACGAGCGTCCGCTCGTCCCCGAATCGGCCTCCTCTCCGAGCATCCGCCTGGCGATTCGGTCCAAGGCGCGACCGATCTGCTCCTCATCGGCCTCTTGCTCCCAGTCAGCCAACTGCTGGCGCAGCCACGCGCGGAGGGCTCCGGTGAGGCGATCGACAGCTCCGTGCCCGATGACTCGATGATCCTCGGCCCATGTTCGCGTCCCCACGGGTTATGAGCGCGCTGATCGCGCGCTCCAGGCAGCACTCGGAGCTCGCCTGCGTCGGCATTCCGAAGCCATCGCCGAGATCGGCTGCGCTCGCCCTGGCGCTGCCTGAGATCGGTTCGCTCGAGCACGGGCGGCCGCCCGCCTCGCACGGTACGCGTGATCCGGGCGGTGGTGCGCCCGAGCGTCTTGGCGCCCGGGATGTCCGCGATAATCGGCGTGTCCTCCAGGTTCGCCAGCGTCGAGGGAAAGGCCCTGAGTACGCGTTCAACGTAGCGCTGCCCGCCGAGCAGTCCGCGCACAAGCATCTCGATGCCTCCAGGTTCGCGGTCCGCCGCCACGTTCGCGCCCGCCGGCGGGTCGCGCCGATCCGGGCTCAAAATCGAGCAGCACTCCCAGGATCTCCGCCCGACATCCCATCGACAAGCGCATGATGGACCTTCGTCAACAACCCGACTTTCCCGTTGTCGAGGCCGTGGACGACATATAGCTCCCACAACGGGCGCGCGCAGTCCAGCGGACGCTCGATGATCCGCGCGACCTGCTCTGCAAGCTTCGCGTCGGTGGGCGGCGCCGGTAGCGCCAGCTCCCGCGCGTGATAGCCGAGATCGAAGTCGAGATCGTCGATCCAGTAGAGATAGTCGAATCCGAACGGCACTTCGCGCAGCCGCCAGCGGAACGGGGTCAGCATTGTCAACCGCGCAGCGATCATGCTCTGCACATCGGCCAGGGCGAGCCGACCGTCGCGCCTCGTGCTCGGGTCGAGGATCGTCAGCCCCGAGAAATGACCTGACCGGCGCGATGTCTCCAGCGTCAAGAACTGCGCGTCGAGGCCGGTCAGCTGCCGCAAGTCACCACCCGGACGCGAAAGTGGTGATGGCGCAGAAGTCCCCGCACGATTTGACGCTCGGTACACTCCAACGTGTGACACTCGGTCGTGGATGGGGGCAACTTCCATCGGGCAGCGGCGAATGGGGTGCGCGCGCGGCTCCCGCACATGAGGAGCTCCGACGCTCGGTTCGCTCCACAGGAATCGCCACCGTCGCGACGTTGGCGTGCGACCGGTGCGATGCCCCGGTTTTCATCGGGGATGCCACGCTCTCGCCGGCCGACGAGCTCGCTTGTCCGTACTGCCAGAACCGAGCGCCGACTCGTGAGTTTCTCTCGCTCCGACAGCCGACACGACCGGCCCGCGTCGTCGTCCGTGTGACCTTCAGCTCTCGCCGGTCCGTCCCGTAGCCCGACCGTGATCGTGTGATCGCCGGAATACGGGATCCGAAGTGAGCACCCGACCCCGTCAGCTCACGTCAGGAGGCCGCGTGGCCCCAGCACGCGACGCGATCATCCGCCCGCTTGGCAAGGTGGTCGTCCGGATGGAGCACCAGAGATAACCGACGGCGAGCTTCGCGGGCTCGTGACGATCGACGGGCGGGCTCCCGACGGCGCCATGGACACCGTCCACACAGGATAATCCTCGCCGTGACAGAAGCCTCGTTCGAGTCGGCCTACGCCTCGGTCGCCGCCGAGCTCCGCGAGCTGATGCCGACCGGTGGAGGGGTAGTCGACGCCCATACGCACCTCGGTAACGACGAGGACGGGATGTCGATTGATCTCGAGGCGCTGGTCGAGCAGCTCGATCAGCTCGGTGGATCGGCGCGAGCATGCGTGTTTCCGCTGCACGATCCTGAACGTCGACCCGCCTATCGCAAGCCCAACGACCGCGTGCTCGCGTGGTCGCGAGCGGCGGCCGGCCGGCTCTATCCCTTCTGCCGCCTTGACCCCGCGGACGATCCCGTGGCGGAGGCACGGCGCTGCCTGGCGCGTGGAGCGCGAGGGATCAAGCTGCATCCGCGCGCGCAGGCCTTCGGGTTCGGTGACTCTCCGGCGGCGGAGGCGATCTTCGATGTCGCTGGCGAGGCCGGGGTGCCGATCTTGATCCACTCCGGTCGCGGAATGCCGACGATGGCGGCGCTCGCCGACCTGGCACTGCGTCACCCGGAGGTGGCGCTCATACTCGCCCACGGCGGGACCGCGGACATGGGCGTGTTCGCCGCGCGGCTCGCCGACCATCCCAATGTCGTCTACGACACGGCGTGCATGGCGCCCGACCTGATTGAGCTGCTCTCGCGCGTGCCCGTGGAGAGAATTGTGTTCGGCTCCGACCCGCCGTACGGACGACCCGCCACGGGCATGTTTCAAACCCTCCGCGTCGCAAGGTACGCCGGCCTGGACGCAGACGACCTGGGGCTGCTCACCGGCGGCACGATCACGGCGCTGCTCGAGGGCCGGGATCTTGCTCCGCCGACGCCGCCCCGCGTTCCGCAGGTGAGGACGGTGAACGGCAGGCTCTCGCGGATCACCAATTACGTGCTGATGAGTTTCAGCGCGGTGGTCGACGGCGGGCGCCCACCCGATCCGATGCGAGCTTTGCCCGGTCTCGGGTTCGCCCGCTCGGTCTGTCGGGATCCCGACCCCGGAGCGATCGGACCCGCGCTCGAACGGATCGACGCTCTGTTGGCGGCCGCGGAGCAGCTCGTCACCGGCCCGCGCGAGCAGGCCCGAGCGGCGTTCGGGCTCGTGATGGCCGCCGGCGCGATCGCCGCGACCGAACCCGTCGCCCAGGATTAGGATTAGGCGCACGAAGGTGATGAAGCCGGGCGGCCACGTTTGGCGACCGCCCGCAACCATCGCAACCTCGTGTGCGCTGCGTCAGACGCAAGCCTCGGGCAGCACCGAGGTGCGTTCCAGGAGGACGCGCCGTTCATGACCAATCGCGTCGGCCGCCAACATCGCCGCGACGACCATGTCCGGCGTAACAGGGAACGGCTCATTGTGGATGGTTTCGCCTTCGGCACACGCCGCCGCGGCTACCGGGGCAAGCGTCTCCGCGTCCGCGCGCAGCGTCTCGTAGCAGAGGCGCGCGAGCGCGATCCCCGCCAAGAGCGGGGGTCCACCGGCCATCGTCACCTTGCGTGTGCTCGCTGACGCTCGCGCCTCGAAATATGTTGAGAGGCCATAGCCGATTCCGGCGACGAGGAATCGGACAGGCGCTCGGGCGATGATCTCGGAATCGACCAGGACAGCGTCGGGGTTGCGGCCAAAGAACCGGTACTCGAGGAACGAGCCGTCGTCGTTGTTAGACGACCGCGAGCGCGCTCGTCGGCGCGTGCGTCGAGGCGATCGTCGGGACGACTACGAGTGGAAGCCTCGCGGGATGAGCGGCCGCCTTGGCCGTGTCCATTGACTTGCCGCCGCCCACGGCGACGATCGCGTCCGCTCTCATGTCGCGCGCTGCGTCGCCAATCCGGTGATCTCGGCCGGTGACGCCTCACCGTTGAACGGAACGATGGTCGCGCCATGCACCGCCTCGAGCTGAGGTGCCAGAGCTTCCCGGACAGCACGATCGCAGAGCACCAAGGGCTGCGAGGCGTTCAGACGTGCCACTTCATCGCCCAGGCGTGCCAAGCGCATCGGGACCCTGGACGTAACGAAGGGGCGCCGCGAACACGCCGGGCGCCAGACCAGTGGAGCTAGCCATTCTTCAGAACCACCGAATGTTGAAATCGCACGCCAAGCAATCGCGACCGCACAAGAGGCTCGCAGCCTCGCGCGCACAGACCATCGCGGAAACCATCTACCGCCCAATCCTGCACTTTGATTCGTGGCTCGGGCTTCCGTACCCCCATTCATAGCGCGCCCAACGCCTCGAGAATCGGTACTTCCCGGCAGACCGTCTGCGCCTATCCAACAATCCCGGATCGGAAAAGATCCTTGCCAGTGCTTTTCGCCTCGAACGTGAGGCGGTCGTCGAGGGCTTGGCGGAAGGCCGACGGGCTTCTGTACTTCACGCGGTCGCCCCACGAAGCAGCGAGTCGAGCAGGCGCTTGCGTGCTCGACGGCTGGCTTCGGTCGGCAGCTGGCTCTCCGTGACCAGTGCGCGGCGCAGCGCTTGGGTCACGGCCATCTGCGCCTGTTCGGGTTGCAGTTGTCGCACTACGACGATGACGGTGCGCGCTGGAGCCTCGAATGGGGCGTGGAGGAATCGAACCTCCGACCTTTGGATTGGAGTGGCTCATCTGCAGGGCATTTGCCGCACCACGGGCGTTTGAGTGCGACTCAGTGCAGCTAGCGCAGGTCAGAATTGCCGGGTTCGGGACATGGTTCGGGACGCGCTCCCCGCCTCGTGGCGCTGGTGCACGGCGTGGCTATCGAGGGGTGGGTAGCGGGGGACGAAGCGTCGCGCTTCGCGCGCGCGGAAGGTGACGGCTGGGCGTCCGTGCCGGGCGTAGTTGGTCGCGCGTGGTCAGCCTGCGAACGGCACGAGTCACGCGCGCGGGTTGCGTCGCCGGCGATCGAGCGTCGGGCTCGATGATGTTCCCGAGTGCGGAGGGGCCAGCTCGCGGTTCCCATTCAGCCCGAAGGAGCTGTCTGCCACGAGCGGGCAGATCAGACTGCTCCTTTGTCGCCTTAGAGCCTGTCTCAGTAATGGTCGTCGGCAGAATCTGGGCTTGATCTGGCGAACGGTTCGTCGAGGACGCGGTGGAGCGCGGAGTGAGAGGTTTGATGGTCGTTCTGCGCGGCCGAACGCTCACGCGCTGACGCTGGGGGTTGCTTTGTCCGCTCGGCGGATGGGGCGGATAGCGCCGGCTGGCAAGCCGTCGCGCGGCGACGCGCGAGAGCTACA
>JBKQIR010000149.1:0-4442 GCA_052148275.1 Solirubrobacteraceae bacterium | reverse complement strand
ATAGTCCTCATCACGGGGACGCGAGGTGACGCCCGTTTCATGGAGACCGTCCGATGAGCGCGAGCGTTGGACGAACACGGGCGCCTGGATCGGCGCGGGCGCGAGGTCCACCACCGGCGCCCCCTGGGAAAGGGGAAGACCGGGCTGCCACCCGGTCTTCGAAAACATAGGCGCCGTCAGCGCCGCACAAGAATCGCTGCAGCGCAGTCTATCTGGCCGGCGGACTGGGGCGACCCCGTCGTCCAATGATCCCGAGGAGCGCTCCGATGCCAGTTGTTCCGCCAGGCTGTAAAGACGCCCACCAGCACGGCGCCAATCCGCCCCGTACCGCCGCCGCGCGCCCACCACGCCAAAGCCAGGCCCAACGCGAACACGAACCCGCACGCTAAGGCCTACAACCGCGGCCGCCCGCCGCAGCACCGCGGCGGCCACGACGCCCGCCGCGACCACCTCGAGCCCCACGCCGACGACCACGTCGGTACCGGCAGCCTCGAGCTCTGGCGGCTCGAGCTGATCGCTCGGGCTTGAACGAGCCGACGATCGGGGTTCACACGAAGCATTCGCGCGGACTCGCTGCATCGTGGACGCCGGCCGGCGAGTCCTTCGTCGCCGAGGCGATCGCGACACGTTAGGTTAGGAACCGCTACCACGAAAGCAGTCGCGGGGACCGCAGCAGCGCCGCGCGCTCGACGTTCGGCGCGTGCGAGCGACCGTCGTTCGACGCTTCCGCGTTCGTCAGAGGCCGCCGACCGTCGACGCGGTCTTGGTCAGCCGCGGTCCGATTCGCAGCGACTGCCGCACTGGCAGCTCCGGCCAGGCCAACGTGGCTAGCAGTGCGAGAAGAACTAGATTGCGTCCGAGCACCGCCCACGACGGGACCGTCTCGAAACGCGAAAGTTGCCACCATTGGTGCGGGATCCAGATCTGCGTCAAGCCCATCGCCAACGCGAGCAACCCCGTGGCGGCAAGGCCGCGTTTGGCGGGTAGCGGCACTACGATCGGCGCCAGCCAGATCAGATACTGCGGAGACAGCACGCGGTCGAAGACGACGAACGCGCACACCGCCGTCGCACTCGCGACCAACAGGCGCCGCGGGGTAGACGGACCACAGACAAACACGAACCAGACGAGGAACACCGCGGCGATCTGGAGCAGGCTCAGCACCGATGCCAGCCGTGCAGCAAGGTGTCCGTTGAGATTCGCGGAGCCGTGACTGATGATCAGCGATAGGTGGGTGTCGATCAGCTGGTGGGCCGCGAGGAGAATCGAAGCTCCGAGGCTCTCGATCTGCAGTGGCCGTGAGGCCTGTCCGCGGATGCTCGACCAGACCCCGTGCGGGGCGAGGATCACGAACGGCAGGAAGCAGGCGATCAGGACCGCAGCGAATATCGCGGCGCAGCCGATCGCCTTGCGCCGGCCCGAGCCACGCCACACGTAGACGACTGCGAGCGGAAGAATCACGATCGGATAGGCCTTCGCCGCCACCGCGAGCGCGAGAAGACCAAAGGCAACCCGCTCCCTCGCGCTGATGATTGCGGCTAACGCCGCGATGGTCAGCGCGGCGGGCCACAGATCGTATCTGGAGAGGATCACCGATCCGATCAACATCGGCGTCAGCGCCGCGAACGCGACGCCGACGATCAACCGAAACGTACCTACGCACTGGCGCGCTAGAGAAAACACGCCGAAGCCCATTGCGGACGCCCCGCAAGCCGCCATGAGCAGCTCGAAAACACGTCCGTACGCACCGAAATCGCTGGCGTTGCCGACGATCAGCGACGGGATCAGGAACGCGGGAAGCGCAAGCGGTGGGTACTCGAACGCAAAGTCACGGTAGGGAACCAGGCCCGCTCGTATCTTGCTGGCGTAGCTCGCGTAAGTCGGGGTGTCGATCAGCTGCCCGCCCGCGTACGGACCGTGATGAATCAGAACCCACGAAACCAGGAACCCACCCGACGCGAGCACGCTGGCGCGCAAGCTTCGCGAGCGGACGATGAAGCGGACGTAGCTCATTGACGGTCCCGGCTGGGCCCAAACTCTACGCTCGGCGCCGACGAAGCGACCCGCCCGGCTCAGCAACGCGCTCGCCGAGCCATACGCGAAGGCTGGCCTCGCACGGGTTGAGCGAACCGGGTTCGGGACACCCGTGGGGGGGCGTCACTCCCCAACTCCACGCCGCGCACCTGCCGGTAGCGCCACGCCAGTCGCTGGTGCGACCCGGCGGTCAGATCGCCGCCGCTAAGCGCCCTCTCGGACCATGAGCGGCAGCGCAGCCCCAGCGCGTCGGCTGCGATCCCCGAGATGCTCGCCCGGCGACGAGAGCAGGTCCGTGGGTGGAGCCCGTGGACTGCGTAGCTGATGTTCGGCACGCTCAAGGTCACGTCGCCGTTGCCGGAGGTGGCGGTCAGTTGCAACGCTGGGTGGGAGAGCTGGGCGGTCACGTCTCCGTTGCCGCTCTCGAGGATGACGCTGCGGGCAGCGATCCGCAGGGCGGTGACGTCGCCGTTTCCGGAGCTCAGCCGCAGCGGCGCCGTCGTGTTCAGGTCCTGTGCGTCGAGGTCGCCGTCGCCGGCTGAATCACGAAAGTCGAGCTGTTATCTGCTAAGAAGAAGCAGCTGAATCAGCAACAGTCGCATACCCTGGCGCCAGCACACCACCGTCAACAAGCTTCTGAAGGCCAAGGTCCGAAACCACCACCGAAGCGAGCTCAGCGCCTGGCCTGCAGAAGATCTGAAATGTTTGCGCACAAAAGGAATTGCTTGCCTGGGCCAGTGACGTTGAAGTCGGCGTTGGCGACGAGGCTTGCGGCCTGCGCGGGCCAATACACACCGGTTGGCGGCGCTCCGGGGACGCACGCGCCATCGGACTCGCCGACGTTCCCGATCCACGCGAACGCGTCCACCCACCGGTAGCCGGTGTTCGAGGTCGGTTTCGGGCCCAGCCCGCGCCCTGGCGGGTTGCACAGAACCTCGTTGCCGTCGACAGCCGGGTCAGGTGGAATCAGCGGCCCGCGTCCGTTCGCGCCAGTTGACACGACGAAATGCACTCCTCCGAGCCGCTGGGCGATCTTCTGCCCGTACGCGATCTCCGTAGTCGTCCAATCGAAATGCGTCGAGTTTAGGAAGAACCCTTGGGCTTGCCTGACGCCGGCGCGCAGAAGCCAGCTTGCAGCCGTCTGCCACGGCAGCGCGTCAGCGGCGCCGGCGTCGATGTACACGACCAGGTGCGGGTTACGTTCAAGCGCGGAGATCGCGTAGCGCAACTCGGCGAAACGGACGGCGAGACCGTCCGGGTGCAGGCACGGCGCGGTGATCAGCGAGTCCATCTCAAGGAACAGGACCGCCCGGAAGTTCCCGATGCCATACGACAGCCCGTCGATCCAGTTGTGGTAGGCAGCTACTTCCGCGGGCGTGTCCGCGACACCGCCTCGCTGGCACTGGTCGTTAACGATCCGGTACGTGGAGATCATCGGGACGGCGGCAGAGTCGGTCGCATCGGCCTTGCGCAGATAGGCAAACACGTCGCTGGCGGGGCTGACGCCGTTCCAGGAGCCGAACCGTTCAGGCCATGACTGGTTCGCGATGACCGACAGCGCGTCCGCGAGCGAGGTGTCTCCTGCGGCCTCGGCGACGAGCTCGGCCCTGCCCGCAGGGGACCCCGAGCGGTCCGCGTAGAAGGTGGCGCCGGCGAGCGGATTGCCGCCCGGGGTGACGCCCGGCAACCCCAGCGGGTTGGCTGGGTTACGGGCGTCCAGAGGCGCGTCATGGTCGATGAGCAGCGTCGCGTTGGACGGCTGGGAGAGATGCTCGGGCCAGGAGCTGTACAGGAACACGGCGACGTGCTCCGGCGGCCCGCTCCAGTCGTCGTGCACGATGACCGGGATCGTGAACGTCGCGGAGGATTGGCCGGCGGCGAGAGTCAGGAGCCCGCCGACATTCTCGTAGTCGATGCCGGGCGTGGACTCCATCTTGTGCGTCCCGTAGTAAACATGCTCCTCGCCTTCAAGCGACCCCGTCCGCAGCACCGTCACTGTCGCCAGCGGCTGCGTGTCCGACACCCCGTACGTGGTCGAGCTCAGCGCGACATCGGCGCTGGCGACGTTGACCGCCGGCGACATGCACGCCGCACTCAACAGCACAACGGCGACCAGGAGCTTCAGAGCGACTCGCACTGTGGGTAGAGATCGGCAGATTGCCCGCCGCCCATGAGTGCCGTCTGCCCGCATCGATCGTTTCGGCGGCCACCGCACCCCGCCCGAGCGTGTCCGAGCTCTGGCACCCGAACGCCACGCACGTGCTCTTCGCGTTGCTCATGTCTAGTGTCCTGCGCCTTAAGTTCGTGCCATAATTATGGTACAATTGGACATGGCAAGAACTGGACGTCCCAAAGAGGTTCTGGAGTTGACAGTCGAGGAACGCCAGCAGCTGACGCGGTGGGAACGG
>JBKQIR010000148.1:0-5700 GCA_052148275.1 Solirubrobacteraceae bacterium | reverse complement strand
TCTGTCCCGTTCGACCTCATCTCCTTCATGCTTGCTCGGCATGTCCTTTCTCCGCCCATTTATCAACACAATCAACAGACAAAATTACTACTGTTAACAACGTCTCAAACTACATTGACAGAGAGGGGAGCGCCATCACGGTTAGCGCTTTCACCCGCGAGCAGACCGCGCGAGCGAAGAACGGTGCCGCGCGAAGCCGCGCAGCACAGCCCTCCTCATCGCCGAATCCAGGGCTGGCGTAGAGGCGTGCAGAAATTGGACTTTGCACAGGCGGGCGTCTTGCCTCCAAGGCTTGTAGACCTTCTTCGTGGTGGAGCGATCGCCGGGTATCGGCGATCGGGCGATCGAGCCTCCGACGCGGCGGAGCGCTCCCTGTCGGGCAGAGTCAGTCGCGCTGGCCTGTCGCGATTCGAGGAGCTGTCATGCTGGTCGCCTCACAGGATGCGCGAGGAGACGGAATGGCCGCATATCTTGTTCTGATGCAAGAGGTCGTTGACGTTGAGAAGTACCGCAGCGAGTACCTGCCCGGGGTGAGGCCGTTCCTGCAGAAGTACGGCGCTGGGATGCTGATCGCGCTCCGACGCGCAGGCTGCCGAGGGTGAGTCGCCGAACAGCACGGTCGTTGTCCGCTTTGCCGACACCGAGGCAGCCTGGGGCTTTCTGAACGACTCCGGCTACCAGGCGTTGAAGGAAATCCGGCTGAGCACCACCTCGCGCACACAGATGGTGGTCGCGCCCGAGTTCCACCCGGCCGGATAGCGGCGCGCTGCGCCGACCGCCGCTCAGAGCTCATTCCGAACGGCGCTCGATGCTGCGGGACTGACCGGCGAAGACAGCCGGTGCCGCCGCAGCCGGGATCGGACGGTCACGAACGGGCTTGCGCGGTCACCGGCGATGATGCCGATTCCGAGCCCGCACCCGCCGCACCCAGGCGTGATCATCGCCGAAAGCAAACATGTCGTAGGCGCCGCAACCAGCGTGTCAGCGCATAGGCAAGCTTTCTAGTGCATTAACCCTCGTCGTCGGTCTCCCGGAGACGCACCGCCGCGTTCGGCGCGGCGCGATCTGAGAGACTCGACGTCACCGTGGACCGACCGAATATCACCCAAGGATGTCACTGATGACGATTGCGCTCATCGCTTGCCTCCTGTTCATCGCGGTGCTCGTGTTCCTCGTGATCGGCGGCGAGCGGCGTCGCGCTGCGATCAAGCTTGAGCTTGAGACCTACAAGGTCACCTACACGCGGACTGAGGACGACGAGCGGGCGGCTCGGAAGCACTCTGTGGCAACGTCAACTGGCGTCGTGCGCGGCAAGGCTGCCGAGCAGCTCGCGCCGTTCATGCCCGACATGGTCTCGCGATTCGCGCCCGGAGACTGGCGCTTCCTCGGCTCCCCGATTGATGTCGTCGTCTTCGACGGCGTGACCGACAACGACGTGAAGCGCATCGTCCTCGTCGAGGTAAAGACGAGCGGCGTCGCCAGCGCCATGACGGAGAAGCAGAGCCGGATCAAGGCCGGCATTGACGCTGGAACGATCGCGCTCGAATTCGAAGTCCAGCGCATCGACGCGACGACGGCACGGCTCGAAGCCCGGCGGCGTCTCAGTCCATAGCTCGAAGGTTGCGGCGTGTCCGCCGAATCCATCGCACGCGCCGCAGCGTGCAGGATCCCCGGGATACCGATGCAACGGCTGGCGTGCCAAGCCCCGATCCCACAGGAGCTCATAGGGCCAATCCAGTCGCCCGATCCGCATCGGCGTGGTGACGGAAGCGATCGCCCAACGGTCCACGGCTCGCCGATCGCTGCGTGAGGCGCGGGCACGCCTTCGGCTCGATCGAAATGAACGCCCACCGGTAGGACGACAGCGGGTCGCGGCCGCTACACGAGCACGTGCTTTCCGAAATGCGCGTCGCCGTTAGGGTCAACGGTCAACGCCACCGGCTGGGAGAGGTCTAGCACCTGACCCTTCGCGTTGAGGCTGCGCAGCGTCACGATGTAGCTCCCGGGCGCCAGCGGGTGCCCGTTGACCAACAGCTTGTAGCGGATCGTGTTGTGTCCCTCTTGATGATGTCCGAGCGGGATCCTCCCGACATTGATGAACGTCGGGACCTCGAGCGCGACGCGCTTGGTGCCGGTCGGCGTCGGGATCACGGCCTCGACGCGGCGCGGCTTACCGCGCCGCTGGATCAGCAGCCCCACATCACTCGCGACGGGTTGAGTCTCGTCGAAGACGTCAACAGGCCCCGGCCCGATCCCAATGGGCCTAACGAACTCCGGTGCGTCCTGATACAGGACGAAGAGCCCATCACTGGCGGTGTAGGCGATGTCGTCGAGACCCTGGCCGTTGAGCTCGCCGACCTGCATGTCGCTGACCTCAAAATCGCCCGTCGCTACCAGGGGCACGCCAGCCGTGAAGGCGCCTGTGCCCGTTCCCGTGTCAATCGCCATCGCGGAGGTGCCCTGCTGAACGACTCCTGCAACGGCTAGGTCGGCAACTGAGTTTTCATCGAACAAGCCAGTTGCCATCGCAGTGGGCTCCTCAATCCCGTTAGGGTCCGGCGGGACGGTGGACATCGGGAAGGTTCCATCGCTGAGGCCCGCATAGCTCACGAGTGGGGGGAAGCCGTTGGTAGTCAATGACCCGGCGATCACGGTCGAGCCCCCGTTAGTCGTTGCTGTCGCGATCGAGTAGGGAATGTCCACGATCCCCGGATCGATAAAGAACCCGGCATCGAAAAAGTCCTGCCCGACGCGCGTGAACTGCGGCGACAACTCGAAAATGCCGGGCACGCCGGATGGACGGAATACGTCAAGAGCACCTTCATTCCTAAAGGGGATGCCTGGCTGTGCGGTCGCGACGATGTCGACGCCACCTGCGGCGTTGTCCACAACCGTCGTGATGTTCGACAGATTTTGTATTGGGACGAACAACGTCTGCGAGACCGCCCATGTGGGGTTCGCTCCCGGCGTGGCGGGCGGAGCCGCCAGAACGACCACGATCTCGTTGGAGTTGGAGTTGCCGTCGGACGCCGTGACCGTGTTGGCACACTGAACCGCGAAATCATCGCTCCCTCCGGAATTGCCGAAATCTCCAACCGCAATGTGGGTCGGGTTGCACCCGACCGCCGCGAGCGACAGCTGCTGAACCGAACGGAAGGGCTGAGTCGCGATGAGGAACTTGGGCACGAAAAGGCCGATGTCGATCGACTCGTTCGCGGGCTCGGAGATTGCCGCGTAGGCGCCAGCGCCGGAGAGGGGGTTGGGGAGCGTCGCGATATCGCTCGCAAAGACGATGGAGCCGAGGTTGGTCACGACCGGGGGCGCAAACGCCCCGCCACCCTGGCCTCGGATCAATGAAATGGAGTTGCCTGCGATTGCGGCGATGTCCTCCTCCCCGGTGGCGCCTCCGAAATCACCGAGCGCCAAAGCGCCCGCGGAGAGCCCAGCCGATATCTGCACTGGGCTGCCGAAACTCTCAGCCGCGCCTGCCGCCGGCGCGCACGACAGCAGCAAGGCGGCCGCCAGCGCGAACGTCGCGACAGTCGCGCCGATCCGCCCCCAGCTTCGCGACCAACAACGGAAAGCTTTCGACACCACGCTCATCGGACCATCCTCTCTGCTGGGCACTCCCCGCGCCCTATCCCAATTCCCCGGACCATCAGCTGGCCGGGCTCCGGTCCACAGACGCGGAGCGCAGCGACCACATCCGCACACAACACCACGTCTGACTGCACCAACTCCGCAACGATACACGCAACAATCCGGCCAATCCGCCAACCCAAGCCGAGGACCCAAACCCATCCCACACCCTCACAACGACAGCGGCCAACAAAGCCGTGGCCCCCGCGAACCTCGCAACTCGACAGCACCATCACTGCTCTTCAGCGAGAAGCGCGGCCCAGGCGCCGGCCCCCCGCCACTGCTTTCGTCGAGCGGCCGTCCTCCGGCGCGCGATCGGATTGGCGACCACGGACTCGTCCGGCGGACGGTGCCAGGCCGGAGCCACGCTGGGACGGTGCCGGACGAGCGGAGGGTCGCCAAAGCTCAAGCCCGCCTCGACCACCGGTGAGGACAAAAGGAGTCGTCAGCGCGGCCGCTCGTCGGCGGGTGCGCCACGCCTCTTGCAGCGGCGCTGGTGTCGACGCGCTCGTGACCGCTTTGGTGCTTGCAAGCTTTCTTACGTTCAGCTAGCGCCCAGAGCAACGATCGACCGTGCTCCTTGACGAGCCCCGCGTGCGCGCTTGTGGCGAGGAGGAGGGTCCCATCCGAGAGCGGCCAGCGACCCGCTCTGTAGTCGGCGCGCGATTCGCGAGGGCGGAGAAGGTAGTGCATCGGGCAGGCGACAAGGGTCACAGATCGGCGTCGCCGCTGACTAGCTGCAGAATGTCGATCGCGCGGCGGGTGCCAGTGCCTCAGCCGATCAGGACCGCAATGATCGCGATCACGACGCAAGCGCACTTGGGGGGCTCCTTGGGGTCGCTCACGGGCACCTTGGGGTCGTCCGCGTTCAGGATGGGACTTCCGACGTCTGTCGAGCCCGACAGGATCTCGCCCCGCTGTCGGCCGTCGGGCAGGAGGATCCAGCCGCCGACGAAGGTCGTGCCATCGACGGTCTTCGAGCCGCGCCACAGCCCGGCTGGCCTCGCGGCGCTGGCCGCAGTGAAGTGATGCAGCGCCCCTCTCTTGCCTGGGAAGCGGAGGGAGCCGGTCGCTGCTCCGTGGCGGAACCTGACCTGGAGCACGTAGCCACCGCGCGAGGTGATTTTCGAGCTCCCCGCGCTGACCGTCCCCTCAAACCACTGGGCGATCCTCCCCGAGTCACAGACATAAGCGGTGACACGCGAGCCGCGCTCGACAACTGCGACAAACGCCCGCGTGCCGCTGACCGTGCCCACGTAGCCGGCTTGGCCGGCGGTATGGGCCTGTCGCGACGCGGCCGCACTGCCGGGCACACCAATCAACAAGGCAAGGAGCGCCACTGCAGGCGCCCTGCGGATGATCGCCCTTCGCATGATCCTCCTCGTCCGACGATTGACCCCAACGCACGGGACCGGCGAGGTACGGACGCTACCGGTATCACAGCGGAGCCGCAATAGCCTGCGGCGCCGCCAGCTTGGAAATTGCTTGAGGACGCAAATACGCGGTGCAGCCCGTCTCAAGAACGACTCTGAGTTCATCCTCGGCGAGCAAGACACGAGCGGAGACGGGCGAAGACCTGCGTGCCTGACCGCAGGGGCATCGCGGAGCCGGCGCCGGCGGCCCCGGACTGTGCGGAAAGCGCGCACGGCGACCACGAGGGTTCCACGGCCGAGCTCGACGCGCCGGGTGCTAGCCAGACGCCCGGCACGTTGCAAGCGCAAGAGCAGCCGCCCCGTTTCGGGTCGTCGCGCTGCTGGTTGCGCACAAGAGCACACACGGCGGGCAGCTCGCGCAACGACTCCTTTCGCCCTCAGAGGGCGGTCGAGGCGGGATTGAGCTTTGGCGACAATGCTCTTGTGGGCTCGGGAATGGGCACACCGGCCGTTGCATAGGTATCGCGGGGATCCTGCACGCCCTCACGCGCGCCCCGCTTCCGGCGATGAGGAGGGCTGTGCTGCGCGGCTTCACGCCGCGCCGTTCTTCGTTCGCGCGGTGTGCAGGCGGGCGAAACCGCTAGCCGCGATGCCGCTCGGCTGCTAGCACGAGGCGGAAAGCAACGGT
>JBKQIR010000147.1:0-41870 GCA_052148275.1 Solirubrobacteraceae bacterium | reverse complement strand
CCAGGTAGTCGCGGCACGCGTCATCGTCCGGGAACCACGCCACAAGCTCATCGTAGGACCCCGGATAATGCCTGCTTGCGGCCGGAAACACCGGACAATCCTACCTGATTTAGATAGAGACCCCATTCGCTTGCAAACGCTGGGCTTTCGAGGACTTGGACGTAGGGAGACCTCGTGTCCACCCGACGCACGCGGAGGTCGTGTCCGTCAGGACTGCGAAGCTCTGATGTGGTCGCCGTGCGGCGCGTTGTCAGGTGCGCCGCGGCCGACATCCACCCACTCAGAACAGCGAGGAGCTCTTTAAGCGGTTCCGCAGCCGCCAGTCACACCGCCTTAACTCCCGGCACTAGTCATCTAGGCTAATTTCGGATCCGGTCCGGTTCACACCATCTCAGGAGGCACGATGAAATTGAAGTTCATGGGCGCTTCGCTTGCCGTTGCGGCTGCCGTGGTCGCTGTGGCGGTAGGTCTGTCGGCAGCGTCTGCGGTAGCCGATCATCCGCATCACGAGCAGCCGATCCAGCACGTCCTGCTGATCTCTGTGGACGGCATGCACCAGTCTGACCTGGACTGGTACGTCGCCAACCACCCGAACTCCGAGCTTGCGCGCCTTGCCACCGGCGGCGCCGAGTACACCGATGCGCAAACGTCCGATCCCTCGGACTCCGATCCGGGCGGCACCGCGCTGATGACGGGCGGCGATCCGAAGGTCACCGGCATCTACTACGACGATGAGTACAGCCATGGCGTGTTCCCGCCGGGGACGACGAACTGCTCCGGGCCGGTCCCGGGCGGCAACGTGATCTACGACTCGCCGGACGACAAGCTTGCCGCTGTGCCGGACCTGCTGAACAACGGGAGCGGCAACACCTTCCCGTCGTTCGATGAGGACGGCTCGATCTACCCGGGCGGCATTGACATGGACCCGGCCAAGATCATGAACCTCAGCCCGCACCCGCAGTCGGGTCTGAACCCGGCGACGTACCCGGTCGACCCGAAGACCTGCAAGCCGATCCAGCCGTGGGACTACCCGAAGATCAACACGATCTTCCAGGTGATCCACAACGCCGGCATGCGGACCGCGTTTGCTGAAAAGCACGCGATCTACGCGTCGTTCAACGGCGCAGGCTCGAACGGCATGAGCATCGACGACTTCTTTGCGCCGGAGATCGACTCGCAGGCGGTCGAGCCGAACGGTGTGCCGTACCCCGTCGACGGCGCGTGGACGGACGACAACGCCGCGACCAAGCAGTACGACTCATACAAGGTCCAGGCGGTCATCAATTGGATCAACGGCTACGACCACTCAGGCACCGGGCCGAAGGTCGGCACACCGGCGATCTACGGGATGAACTTCCAGACCGTCTCGACCGCCGAGAAGCTGAAGAGTTCCCCGGCGGTGCTGATCGGGCCAAACGCGCAGGGCAACTACACCGAGGGCCCATCGCTGCCCGGCGGCTACGAGACCGTGAACGGCGTCCAGGTGCCGGGGCCGCTGCTTCAGAGCGCGCTCGACTATGTCAACGCAGCCCTGCAGCGGATGGCCGACACGATCCAGGGCGACGGCGAGGCCAGATCGACGGCGATCATCCTGACCGCCAAGCATGGCCAGTCGCCGCTGAATGACAGCCAGCTGCAGCGCATCGACGACGGTCCGATCATCGCCGGCGTCAACGCGACCTGGGCCGCGCTGCACCCGAGCAACCCGAACCTCGTCGTCCAGGAGGCCGACGACGACGGGCTGCTGTGGTGGCTGTCGGACCGCTCGCAGGCCGCCGCTGACTTCGTCAAGCACTACCTGTGGACGCACACCGCCCCCGCGGTGAACTACGCCGGCCAAACGGTGACCGTCCAGCACTCCGGGTTGAAACGGATCTTCGCCGGCGAGCAGTCGGCACAGTTCTTCGGCGTCCCGGTGTCCGAGCCCGACCACCCGGACGTGTTCGCGATCGCGCAGGTCGGCACCATTTACACGACCGGCTCGAAGATCGCCGAGCATGGGGGCGACAACCCGGGTGACCGTGACGTCCCCCTCGTCGTGTATTCGCCAGGCAACGTCCAGCCGGGTCAGTTCGATCAGTCGGTCGAGACGACTCAGGTCGCGCCGACGAGCCTGAAGCTGCTCGGGCTTGACCCGAACAAGCTCAAGGCCGTCCAGGAGGAGGGAACACAGGTCCTCCCAGGCATCGGCGGCTAGAGGACCGCCGACAGGTGTGCAGGGGCGGCGAGCCCGAAGGCCGCCGTCCCTGCTGCTGGTCGGCTCCGAAGCGGAGCTGCCCGCCGATAACGCGCGCACACCGGAGAGTCGTCATGAGTTCGAGGTCGAACTCATGGCTCGTGGATCGAAGGATCACGGCTCGCCTGAGCTTGCGCTTAGCCGAAACCTCTAGGCTTAGCTGAGACCATCAGACGGAGGAATTCATCCGCGTGATGCCTGAAATCAGTCGACGTCGCTCGTCGCTGAGCCCCGAGACTGGACGTCTGGGCGCGGACGGGCAACTACCAGTGGTTGGACGCGTCTTTCCTGCACCCGTCGCGGTGAAGGTGCCGGAGATCATCTTCCTCTTCTGGGTCGTGAAGATCTTGACCACCGCCGGTGGGGAGGTCACCTCCGACTACCTGAAGAACTACGGGAATTTCGGGGGTGGCGGCACCGAGGTCGCGCTGTTCGTGGTCGCGCTCGTCCTGCAGTTCGCGACCCGCCGCTACCGCGCCTTCGCCTATTGGGCTTTGGCCTACGCGATCGCGATCGCAGGTACGGGCTTATCGGACTTCCTGCATCTCGACGTCCATATCCCCTACACGGGGACGACCCTCCTGTGGGCGGTGATCCTCGCAGTCGTGTTCTATGTCTGGCAGCGCAAGGAGGGAACGCTCTCGATCCACAGCATCACGACGCAGCGACGCGAAGCGTTCTACTGGGCTGTCGTATTCGCGACTTTTGCGCTCGGCACGGCACTCGGAGACTTCACGGCAACCTCGCTTGGGATGGGCTACCTGGCCTCGGGGATCTTCTTCTTCGCGCTCATCCTGCTGCCGGCGCTGGCCTGGTGGCGACTGGGTCTGAACAGCGTCGCAGCGTTCTGGATGGCCTACGTCATCACGCGGCCGCTCGGAGCGTCGTTCGCGGATTACATCAGCAAACCGTCCAGCATCAGCGGCATCGGCTTCGGCAACGGCCCGACCGCGGTGCTGTTCGCCGTCGCCACTCTTCTCCTGGTTTCGTACCTGGCGATCGCTCAGCCCGACATCCAGCGCTCCGTCAACACCCCTGCTCAGAGAGGGCGCCCGGAGACCCCAACGCCCGACCACCCCGCGGTCGCGGTCGAACTCGACCTCGAATAGCACCCGAAACGAGGTGCGCTCGCGCTGTCGCCCAAGGTCGGAGCGAGGGCGAACACCAGTATTGCTGCTCTACGGTTGGCCCCGGATCCCGCCCGCGATCTGGCGGGAGTCGTGTCATCTCTGGTTCGCAAGTTCCGCGGAGTCCGAGACCCTCGGCGCTGGCTCGGATATGCACTGCAGCCACGGATGCAGGTTGGCCATCGGCGCCTCAATTGCGGACCCGTTGATCTTGCTGCCGGACGCGTTAGCCGAGCCGCTCGAGTTAGTGTGAATCACCGCCACCGCCACCGCCACCGCCACCGCCACCGCCACCGCCACCACGACCGGCGTCGGGCTGGCACGCCGGCGAGACGCTTCACCGCTCAGGGTCCCTTGGGGTCACCGCCGCAGTCCTTCGCGCCGGCCTGAAACGCCGGCGACTGCGGGTTGATACCCGGCAATTAAACCGTTGGCTGCCGCCGTGGCTGCTGACCACCTTCGCGTCGGGGAAGTCCGGCACGCCATTTGTGCGCATGCACCGCGAGATCGCAAGCGTCGCGCTGCTCGGGTTGGAGTTGCTGCCGGTCGTTGAGCTCGAGCTGGTCGGTGAGCTCGAGCCGCAGGCGGCGAGGGTTATGGCGGCCGCGAGTGCGGCGGCCGTAGTGAGCAGTCGCGCTGCCCGCAATCGTTGCGTCAGGTGGTCGTGGCGTCAGGTGGTCGTGCATCTGGTCTCCTCCCGGCTGCCCCTGAGCCGAGGACGGAGCGCGAGGGCTGCCCCTTCGGGTGGGCGCGCGTCGACTCCGACTCCCCTCAGTGGGGGAGGCCAAGTGGCGGCGCGCCGCACGCGGTCAAGGCCTGCTTGTACGCCGGCGCTTGCACGTTCATCGTTTGCGGGAACAGAAGGATTGCGCCGTCGAAGTCGGTTATCTCGGCGATGCCGGCGGCGGCGGGGTTGGACGGGACCGAGGTCCGCGGGTCGGGGAATCCGGAGATCCCATGCGCGCGCATGCACACCGCGATCTTGCGCAGCTTTAGCAGCGTCTGTTCGGTGGGGTCCGTCGTTTGTCCCGGGCCAGGGAGTTGGTTGCCGCCCTCCATCAGCTTCTGGCACTTGGCCTGCGCTGCCTGGAACGCGGGCGCTGCTTGATTGGTTCCGGCCGGGATGTCGAACTTCGCTCCACCTCCGGGGCTCGGGTCAGGGAAGCTGGGCACGCCGTTGGCGCGCATGCACCTGGCAAACGCGAGCGGCCCTGATCCGCCGCCGCCTGGCGCGGTCGAGCCCGAGCTCGTCGTGACCCGGCCGGTTGCGGTGCTAGACCCAGCGGTGGTCGCGCCGCTCGCCGCGCTCGACGCCGAACTGGTTAGGCTCGGCGAGCTTCCCCCGCATCCTGCCACCAGCACGCCACTCAGAAGTGTCGCAGCGACCAGGGATGTTCGCCGTGAGCGGGTCAGTCGCCTTGGATGGATGCGCTCTTGCATCTGGTCTCCTTGTGGTGTCTTTCGGGTGTGGCGCATCGGTTCTACGCGACGGGTGGTTTCCGCATCGTTTCCCCGTTGAGGCTGGCGGCGGTCTGTGCGCAGCGGCGGTGAAACCGCCGTGAAACGCTCCAGCGGCTACCTTCATCTGAGAAGGAGCGGTCGATGCGGGTGCTTGTGATCGAGGACAATGAGGAGCTGGCTGAGACGGTCGTTGCCGGCTTGCGGAAGGCGCGGATGGCGGTCGATGTCGCGCTGGACGACGAGGCGGGCTTGGCGCGCGCTCTCGTCCACGATTTATGAGGCGATCCTGCTCGAATCGCGACCTGCCCGGCGTTCATGGCGACGAGGTATGCGCAAGGCTCGTGGCCGCCGGCGGCCGCAGCCGGGTGATGATGCTGACCGGCGCGGCGGAGAACGAGGACCTGGTCGATGGGCTCGGGCTCGGCGCGGATGACCACCTGGCGAAGCCGTTTTCGTTCGCCGTGCTAGTGGCGCGCATCGGCGCGCTGGCGCGCCGTGCACAGCCGAGCATGCCGCCGGTGCTGGTGGCGAGCTTATTTCGTCAGCTTGGCCAGGTACGTGGAGGTTTCGGCCTCGTCGAGGCCGCCGTGCTGCCCGCGGAACCGCTGCTCGCTCGCGGCAGCTCGGCGAAGCCATGCCTGGCGGCCGGCTGATGGCAGCACCGCGACGTCGCCGAGACGGTCCCGCAGGCGGGGACCGATCGTGTCGAAGAGCTCCGCGGCGGGCCGAACGTCGGCCCGGCCGTCGAGCCGCGTCGAGAGCTCGGCGATGACGGTCGTGATGTGCTCGGAGCGCACGTGCAAGAAGACGTCCCGTGACGAGCCCGCCGGCCGCGAGTTGGAGAGCATCGCCGGCAACTCAGGCCAGAGATCGTCGAGATAGTCGACCCGTTCGGGTGAGACATCGACCTGACCGTGATCGGCGGTGATCAGCACGGTTACCCCGCGCAGCTCCGAGACCGCCTCCCACACCTCATCGAGTGAGCGCTTGCAGGCGGCGGCAAACTCGGGTGAGCCCGGGCCGTGATCGTGTCCAGCGCGATCGATCAGATCCCAGTACAGCAACCCGTAGCGGTACTCCTCGTGCGCGAACGCGTCCGCGAGTGCGCGCACGCCGGCGTCCAGATGTCGGAAGCCGATGGCACTGGCGCCGCGGGTCGCGACGCGGCTGAACGTGCCGGCGAGCCTGCCAGGCTGTGCGACCACGCAGGGCACACCAAGTGACTGGTAGAACGTCGGGCCCGGAGCGAGCACGGCCGGGTCGAGTCGATCCTTGAGCGTCTCCTCCGCTTCAAAGCCGGTCGAGTTGAACCGAAGCGGGCAGATGATCTCTCCGAGCGCGGGCTCCAGAACGTTCCACTCGTACAGACCGTGTTCGTGGACCGGCACGCCGAAATGTACCGTCGTCACGTGTGCGGTCGTCGTCGACGGGAACTGGGTACTCACCGGTGTCACATCAAGGCGTTCGATGAGCGGGTGATCGCGATGGCGCTCCAGGAACTCGAGCCCGAACGCATCGAGGAAGATCAGGGCGACGCGCTCGTCACCGTCGACGCGGCGTCTCACCCCGGCGGGGATGTCGGCGAAGTTCTGCGTGCCGGGTATTGTTGCCGATCGTTACTCCGTGGCCTGGCGAGGACAAGCGAGTGGACGGGTTCTCGCTGCTTGCATCGAGCGGCGGCGCGGCGCGAGGGCGGCCAAGCCCTTACGCGAGCCGGCGCTCGAAAGTCGCTTCGATCCCCCCGTCGCCGGGGCGTACACGCTCGATGGTCAGCGATGGCTGTCGGCCGTCCAACCGCACCCATGCCACCTGATTGTCGAACGTCGGCTCCTGCAGGGCTCGCCAGCGAACGGTCGGATCGCGCACGCCGGCGGAGCGCGCCATCTGCTGGGTGAGCCAGCGCAGTGCTCGTGAACGTTGCGCGACCCTGAACGCGGTCCGTTCGCGCTTTGAGAGTGGGTGCCGGACCGGGGAGCAGCCGCCTGGTAGACGCGGCTTTTTGCGCCGGCCGCGTCGCGGAACGCCACCTCGGCCACGTACGCCTGGTGGATGTCACCGCCGAGCAGGACGCGGGTCTCTGGTGAGACCTCGTCGGCATAAACCTGGTCTCCGATCGTCAACAACAGCCGCGGCCAGCTGCCGGGTCCTGATCGCGCAAGCGCAGGGCGAGCGCGTGGAGCGCATCCAGCCCGAGGCCGAGCTCGTGCTCCTCGGGCTGCAGCCCGTATGGAGGCTCCTGGGGCGCCGCGACACGGCAAATCCGAAGGCGATCATGACCGGACCGGCGTCCGGAAGCGTCTGAATCCGGCTCGGCGGAAACCCAGACTCCAGCGGCGCCCAGCAGACGACGCCATCAAGTCGCACGTCATACACCGTGCTGCTGCCCGGTTTCAGCCGGTTATCGGCACCAGCGCATAGTGTCCGCCGCCGACAAAAAGGTCGCAGCCCGGCGCCCGAGAACCTCGACTTCACATCGGCCGTCCGTCTCCACCCGAGACCGTCGCCTCTGTGGTCCCGACATACCGGACGATCGCTCCCAAGATCAGGGTCGCCATGGCTGCGGGCCTACCCGCCATCAGACTACCCAGAATCGTGATCTCGTCTGGACCATGAGAGGCGATCAGGTTGTTCAGACGCGGGCGGAGATCGCCACCGACCTCGATCAACCGCGAGCAAGCCGAGCGAGGCTCGATCGACATCACCCTGGACAGCCGCTGGTCGATGCTGGCCTGTACCTCCGCCGACGGCGGCACGGTGCCTCGCACGGCATAGACCTCCATCATCGTCGGGCACGACCGAGGAACCTACGCCATCACCCTGACAGCACCCAACCCGTATCTGCAGCAGTCACGAGACCCGACCGACGCCGCGACAAGACTCCGCAACGCTCGCAAGCAGCCACCACGCCAGGCCAGACATCGCACCCGCCCGTCGCTGGCCCTCCCGATACCTGAGCGACCGCCCGTCACGAGCACCGGCAGCTGGTCGCGAACGGGGATGGTCAGGACTCCTCGCCGGCTGCGATGGGGATTGTTGGTTCGATCGCGATGTGTGGTAGGCGGCGCTCCAGTAGAGGGGGGAACCACCAGGTGGCGCGGCCGAGCAGGATCAGGCTCGCGGGGACGAGCATGCTGCGGATCAGCAGCGCGTCGAGCAGCACCCCGGCTGCCAGGGCGATCCCGAACTCTTTGAGCACTCGTAGGTCGCCGAGCGCGAAGGCGGCGAACACGAAAACCATCACCGCAGCCGCTGCGGCGATTGTGCGCCCGCTGGCGGCAAGCCCGTCGCGGGCTGCCTGTCGTTCGTCGCCGGTGCGTAGCCATTCCTCGTGGATGCGGGTGAGTAGGAACACTTGGTAGTCCATTGAGAGGCCGAACAGGATGCTGAGTGTGAGTGCCGGCATCCAGGCATCGATCGGACCGCTACGGCTGGCCCCGATCAGCGATCCGGCCCATCCCCATTGGAAGACGGCGGCCAGCACGCCAAAGGCGACGCCGATCGACAGCAGGTTCATCGCGGCGCTGAGCACGGGGATCAGCAGGCTGCGGAACACGACTGCCAGCACGATTACGGAGAGCCCGACGATCAGGCCGATGAACAGCGGCAACTTGGCGGAGATCACGTGTGCGAAGTCAAGACCGACCGCGGTGCTGCCCCCGACGTAGACACGCAGGCCAGATCGGCCACTGCTGGCGGGGATCACGTACTGGCGAAGCCGCTGGACGACGTAGGCGGTGGCGCTGGACCCCGGCGAACTCTTCTGGTACGCATCCACCATGGCGACCGTCTCGGCGTCGGCACCGGTGATCTGCTGCGGTCTGGTGACCTTCGCCAGCCCGGGTGTCGCTCCGACGGCGTTGATGACCGAAGCGAACGCGGCTTTCTGGCCGGCGTTTTCTGGTTTGGCGACCAGGATCAGTGGCCCGTTGTAGCCGGGGCCGAACCCGGCGCTGAGCATGTCGTACGCCTCGCGCGTTGTGGTGCCAGGCGGATCGTTGCCCTGGTCGGATGTGCCCAGACGCAGTGACAGGAACGGACTTGCGAGGACCGCCACCAAGATCAACGCGACAGCTGCGAGAACTGCCGGTCGAGCGTGAATCTGCCCGGCCCAGCGGACCCAGAACCCGGTCTGCGCGCTCGCTAGGGAACCCTGGGTGGTTCGACGTGCGCGTTGGCGGCGCGACAGCACCCGCGGGCCGAGGAACCCGAGCATCGCCGGCAACAGTGTCAAGGCGGTGGCCATCGTCAGGCCAACGCCAATGATCGTGGCGACGGCGAGCCCGTTGAAGAAATCGATGCCGAGCGCGAGCATCCCGGCAACGGCGATGCAGACGATGCTGCCGGCGAAGATGACCGCCCGTCCGGAGGTGTCGAGCGCCTCCGCGATGGATTCCTCGACCGAGAGCCCGCGGACCAGCCCCTGACGGTGGCGGGAGACGATGAACAGTGCGTAGTCGACCCCGACCCCGAGGCCGAGCAGCGGCACCAGCTGGGTGGTCACCTGCGGGACCGCGATCGCGTTCGACAACAGCTCAATCAGGCCAAGCGCGGCACCGAGCGACACGAGGGCCGAGGCCAGTGGCAGCAGCATCGCCAGCAACGATCCGAACGCGACCGCCAGCACGACCGCAGCGGCGAGCACGCCGATCAGCACGATGTTCAGCGCCGGCGTCTCGGAGTTCTCCGCTACCTGTCCGGCGACAGCGACCCGCAGGCCGCGACCGTCACCGGACCGTGCCGCGGCCACGAGCCGCTTGGCATCCGTAGCGGACACGTTCCAGGCGGCCCGGTCGAATGTCGCCAGCGCGAACGCCACACGCTTATCAGCACTGATCTGAGCCGCTCCAGCCGGCTGATAGGGCGAGCTGACCTGAGTCACGTGCGGTACCGCAGCCACCCGGTCAAGCATCCGCTCAACGCGCGTGCGGACACCCGCAGCCGTTACCGGAGCACGGTCACTCTGGAAGACGACCTGCTCGACATCGCCGGATACGCGCGGCGCGACTGACGAAAGCAGGTTGGTCGCCTGCGTCGACCCCGTCCCGGACAAGGCCAGCGAGTTCGTGTAGTGGCTGCCAGCCGACTGCCCTAGCAGCGTACAGATCGCCAGCATCGCCACCCAGACGAGCACAACGACCCGCCGGCGACGCACACACAACCTCGCGAACCTTCGCATCAGCGGGCCTCGGGTGCCGGGTCGCGGATGCTGACTCTATGATGCGGGATGGGCATCCCGCATCACTATACGGGATGCCCATCCCGCTTACAACCGGTCCGAGCTTTCCTTGCCGCCTTCCCAATCCGAGCCAGACCCGCACCACCCAGAACCAAAGCGACAACGAGCGCGACGCGCCGACGCCATACGCAACCGCCAGCACGTGATCGACACCGCCTTCGAGGTATTCGCAACCGAGGGCCTATCAACACCGGTGCATGACATCGCACGCCGGGCAGGTGTCGGCACGGGCACCGTCAGCCGCCACTTCCCGACCAAGGAATCACTGTTTGAGGCGGTGTTCCGCAGCCGCGTCGAGCGGCTCGTGACCCTCGCAGACAAGCTCACGGCCGACACCGATCATGGAGAGGCGTTCTTCAGCTTCTTCGCCGAGGTGGTCGCCGAGGGCGTCGCAAACCGCGGTCTGGCCCAGGCGCTCGCCGGCGCCGGCTTCGACCTCGGCGCGATCACATCCGGAGACAACGACGTGACGGGCCTGATGAAGCGCTTCCTCGTTACGGCCCAGAATCAGGGCGCGATCCGTGCCGACGCCACCATCGCTGACATCAAAGCCCTCCTCAACGCATGCGTCCAGCCCGACGCGGCCGCTCGGGACCGGATGCTCATGATCGTGCGCGCCGGTCTCAAGCCATGACCGCTGACAGACACGATTTCGAGCCAGCTGAGACCCCCGGGATGGATTACGGACCCGACCATTCCCGCTCCTGATCGCGAGCGACGAGCGCACCAGGCCTTGATCGCCCACCTGAAGCCGCGCCAAGGAGGCCGGCAAAGGAAGAGTACGAACGGATGTCCCGTCTCGGCCGTAAAGCAGGGCCGCAAGCCACCATTCGAATGCCCTGAGATTCGCCACAAGCGCGCGCTCCCCGTTGCAGACGGATCGGTCCAATCGTGGCTCGGGCCGCTAACAGAACGTCGGGAAGCTGCGCCCGGTAGCGAGGCTCGTCGGCGCTCTCCGGAACGGTGCCGGATGCTCTCAGGCGCGTCAGCCGGTCGGTCGTTTCGTGACCACGGTACGGACAGCCGTGAGCTTGCCGGTGCGGTAGGCCCAAGTGGTGGTTGCGCGTCCGGAGGCGCAGCAGGTCGGGTCGTTTGGCCCGTACCAGTACTCGGCGACGACGATCCGGCCGTCGACCCACTTGACCTTCCCCAGCAGCGGCACGTGCGATAGGTTCGAGCTGTGCGGCTGGCGAGGCGTGATCAGCCCCACCGGACGTACGCTAGTGGCCGAGCCGCTGAAGATGACATCGGCAAAGCGGATCTGACCGTCCGCGGTCCCGCCGTTGTTGGAGCACACGACGTCAACCGCGGCCGCGGGCCCAACGCCGCCAAGCTGGCCGTAGGTCACGTCGTACGCGGCCGCGACGCCAACGAGGTCGGGGTTTGAACCGAAGCTGTCGACGTCTCCGAAGCCAGTGTGCGAGATCTGCGCGCTGTGGTTGTGCAAACGGATCGGACTGCTTGCCTTGCACACCGCCCCCGGCAGGGTCTCGTTCTGCCAGCCGACCGCCTGGAGCGGCAGCGTAGTCCGCGTGGAGGCGACCGCGGCGGTGCCGACCAGAGCAGCCAACGCTACGGCGCCGGCCAGGCCACCGATCCAATTCGTATGTCTAGTAGTGACAAATCGATTCAGCATGGGGTTGGGGACGGCTCCTCTGTTTCGGCGCTCAAGCTGGCGGAGCGAGCCTGCGCACATCATTCTCGCGCGCTTCTCGGCGTATGGCGCTGAGAACGGCAGCTCTTCCGGCGGAGGGACTCGGACGGAACCCCTCCGCTGCACCCAGCCGGGTTCATGGCCTGCTGCCGGCTGTCCGACTCTGCCTTGTTATCGCGGCGAGTCTGCACGCCGTCACACGCGCCCTGGATTCGGCGGCAGGAGGGCTGTGCCTGGTGGCTTCGCACTGCGCCGTCCGGCGGTGCGTGGTCAGCACGGTCGGGCGAGCAGCAGCTCCGCAGGTGTCGGCGGACGTCGCATTCATGATCGTGCGATTGGCGCCGGAGTCGTCCGGTTCGGCGCTGAGCGCCGGGAGCCGTCGGTTCCAGTCCTCGCGACACGTGCGCTCGCGCGGCTCGGCCGTGCGCGTATCGCCGTAACCACGGTGTAGGGGCCGTGAAACCGGCGTCACCTACGTTTGTCGTGGAACTGAACGATGGATGTGAAGGAGCGAGCCGTGACAGCGCAGTGGGCAGTGGAGGCCAGCGGCCTCGTGAAATCGTTCGGCGACTTTCGCGCCGTCGACGGAATCGATCTCCAGATTCCACAGGGGGAGATCTTCGGCGTCCTGGGCCCGAACGGCGCCGGCAAGACAACGATGTTGAAGATGCTCGCCACACTCCTGCGGATCGACGCAGGCTGGGCTCACGTGTTTGGCCTCGATGTCGCGCGGGATCCGCACCGGGTTCGCCAGCTGGTCGGCGTCACCGGTCAATACGCGTCGGTCGACGAGAACCTCACCGCGACCGAGAACCTGTGGTTGTTCGGCCGCCTGCAGGGGATCAGCTCCGCCCGGTCGCGCGCGATCGCGCTTGATCTGCTCGAGCAGTTCGGCCTGCAGGCGGCCGCCGGCAAGCCGATCTCGCAGTTCTCCGGGGGGATGCGCCGGCGCCTGGATCTAGCCGCGAGCCTGATCACGCGGCCGCCGCTGATCTTCCTCGACGAGCCGACGACCGGTCTTGATCCGCGCACCCGCGGCGAGATGTGGGACACGATCCGGGGCCTGGTCGCCGACGGGTGCACGCTGCTGTTGACGACTCAGTACCTGGATGAGGCCGACCAGCTCGCCGACCGTGTCGCGGTGATCGACCGCGGGCGCAAGGTCGCGGAGGGCACCCCGGACGCGCTGAAGGCGTCGGTCGGCAACTCGACGCTGCAGCTAGAGCTCGAGCCCGGCGGCGACCTCGAGCTCGCGTGCCAGGTCGCTCAACGGGTGATCGGCGAGGGCTCGGTCGTGACCCCCGAAGCGGGGCGGCTGCACGTCCCGTTGGAGGAGGCCGACCGCGCGGCCGACGTGCTGATCGCGCTGCGCCAGGCTGAGATCCGGGTCGCCTCGGTCAGCGTGACGCGCCCGACGCTCGACGAGGTGTTCCTGTCGATCACCGGCCATGACACGGGCCAACGAGACCCGGCCGGCAGCGCCGACGACGAGCTCGCACTGGAGGTTCGATGAGCACGACGACATTCGATCAGACCCGGCCTGCGGGCCGGGTCTCCCGCGCCCCGATCGACCCGGCCGAGGCGGTCGTCCGGACACGACCGCGCCCGAGTCCGCGTGAGACCGTCAGCCAGACCCAGTCGATGGCGTGGCGGGCGCTCAAGAAGATGCGCCGCAACCCCGAGCAGTTCTTCGACGTGACGATCCAGCCGCTGCTGTTCACGGCGATGTTCGCCTACATCTTCGGCGGCGCGATCTCCGGCAGTGTCTCGAAGTACCTGCCGCTTCTCATTCCGGGGATCGTCGCCCAGACGGTGCTGACCTCGTGCATGGCCACTGGCGTGCAGCTGCGCGAGGACCTCGACAAGGCGTCTTTGACCGCTTCAAGTCGTTGCCGATCGCGCGGATCGCGCCGCTCGCGGGGCCGATGCTCGCCGACGTGGTGCGCTACCTGATCGCCTCGACCCTGACGTTCGCGACCGGGATCGCGCTCGGCTACCGTCCTGGAGGTGGGGTGCTCGGCGTCGCCGGCGCGATCCTGCTGGCGATCTTCGCCGGCTGGTCGCTGGCGTGGATCTTCGCCTGGTTCGGGACGATCGCTCGCAGCGCCCAAGGGGTCCAGGGCATCTCGATGCTCGTCTTGTTCCCGCTGACGTTTCTGTCCAACGCGTTCGTGCCGGTCAACACGCTGCCGGGCTGGCTGGAAACGTTCGTCAACATCAACCCCGTCTCGCATCTGGTCTCGGCAGCCCGGGCGCTGGCCAACCAAGGTGCCGTTACGAGCGAGGTGGGCTGGACGCTGCTGGCCTGCGTGGCGGTGATTGTCGTGTTCGCGCCGCTGTCGGTGATTACCTACAAGCGCAGAATGTGAGATCCGCGCCGTTTCAGCGTGGCAGCTGCTCGACAGTCCGGCGCGCGTCGTCGAGGAGCTCCTCCGGGGGCCGCTTGCCGTAGGTGTCGCGGAACCGGTCCAGGAGGCCGGGCGCGGCGGCCTCGATGCCGGGTGCGATCCGCTCCCACATCATCGACGGGATCATGCGGTTGTAGGCGAAGCGCTCGGCGAGGATGAGCAGGCGCGCGGCATCCTGCACCGGGGCGGCGTCACGCAGGTGCGCCCACGCCCCGAGCCCGAACGCGAGCAGGCCAGCGACGGGGAAGTCCAACAGCACGTTGTCCGCCTCGAGCGAGGCGACGGCGTGATCCCGGGTCGCGGTGAACAGCGTCTTCCCGTAGGCGAGCTCCGCGTCGGTGCAGGCGTGGTGGGCGTGGGCCGCGAGCGCCGTCGCCTCGCCGAACAGACCCCAGGGCTCGAGGCCGGTCCGCGGGATTCCGGGAAACGCAACGGCACGCATGCGCTCGACGCATTCGCGGTGGAGCGCCAGCCCGGCCTCGCGCTCGCCCCGCTCGAGCAGCAGCTCGGCGCGGCCGATCTGCCAGACGGCGATGCCACCGAACAACCCGGTGGCGCCCTCGGCGATGCGCTCGATCTCGGCCAGCTCGGCGTCGGCGTCCTGCGGTCGCCCGTCGGCGATCGCGCACATCGCCAGCAGCGAGTGCAGCTGGATCTCGTCGTCGCGGGCTCCGAGCCGCGCGATGATCGGCAGCGAAGCGCGCGCGTGCTCCGCGGCCGAGCTGCGGTCGCCGACGTTCATCGAGAGCTGCGCCAGCTGGTTGCGCACGAGCCCCTCATACCAGGGCCCGTCCTCCTCACGGATGAGATCGAGACCGCGCCGCGCGACGGCGATTGCCCGTTGCGGGTCGCCGCCGTTCTCGAGCGCGTAGCAGAGCCACTGGTTGGCGGCGAGCGCGGTGCCGCGGTCCGGGTCCTGGGCGAGCGCCTCGAGCGACTGGCGGAACGCCCCGGGGTCGGATTGGTCGAAGGCGAGCACGACCCTGACCGTCCCCGAGAGGCGGCCGTCGCCGCCGGTCTCGTGGCCGAGACGCTCCAGCAGGCCGCGCAGCGGCGAGGCCCGCTGCTCGCCTGCGAACATCGCGTTGCTGAGCACGATCGAGATCGCCGCCCGGGCGATGTTCTCCAGCTCAGGCGGCGGGTACCAGTCGCCGACCGCCTCGGAGACGACCGTGGCGAGCGTCACGAGCCGGACGTGCTCCCCGCGGATCATCCAGAACATCCCGAGCGGGGCGAGCAGCTGGACGGCGGCGTCGATGTCACCGTCAGCGAGCGCGCCACGCAGCTCGTCGGCGAGGTTGACCTCCTCGGCACCGAGCGCGTCGATCGCCGCGAACTGCTCGGCGCCTGCCAGCCGCGCGACGTGCGCTGATGCGTAGCCGATCGCCCAGGCCCGCCGTGCCGCGTTCGCCTCCGCGTCCTCCCCGGTGTCGACCAACTGCATGCGGCCGAACTCGCGGACCGTCTCGAGCATCCGGTAGCGCACGCCAGCCGGCCGGTCGACCACGCTGAGCAACGACTGGTCGACAAGCGCCTGGACGGCGTCGAGCGCGCCGTCGCCGAGCACGTCGCCGGCGGCCTGCAGCGTGAAGCCGTCGTTGAACGGCGACAGACGCCGCAGGGCGCGGCGCGCGCCGAGGTCCAGCAGGTTCCAGGACCAGTCGATCACGGCGAGGAGGGTCTGATGGCGGTCGGGCGCGCTGCGGTCCCCGCCTCTCAGCAGGGCGAAGCGGTTCTCCAGGCGGCGGTCGATCTCCTCGGCGGACATGACGCGGACCTTTGCGGCCGCGAGCTCGATCGCGAGCGGGAGACCGTCGAGCCGGGTGACGATCCTCGTAACGACGCCTGCGTCCGATTGGACCCCCGGGCGGGCGGCGACGGCGCGTTCGGTGAACAGCGCGACGGCGTCCGCGCTGTCCAGCTGGCCGAGCAGATAGACGTGTTCGGCGGCGATCGCGAGCGCTGCCCTGGAGGTCGTCAGGACCCTCAGGTCGGCGGTGCTCGAGACGAGAAAGGCGACGAGCTCGGCGATGGCATCGACTAAGTGCTCGCAGTTGTCGAGGACGAGCAGACTCGGGGCCTGCGCGAGCTGCTGGGCGATGCGGGCACGCACATCGACGCGCTGCTCCGGGGTCAGAGCGCGCCGCGCACCGAGCGAGTCCCGGACGCCGAGCGCCGATCCGACCTCGCCGACGACATCCTCGGCCGCGCTCACTCCGGCGAGCTCGACGACGTGGACGACGGGGAGGGCAGCGTTGCGAGCGAGCACGTGCGCGAGCCGCGTCTTGCCGAGCCCTCCCGGCCCGACGATCGAGACGACGCGTGCAGAGGCAAGCAGCGCCCGGAGGTGTTCGAGATCGGCGTCGCGGCCGAGCAGCGGGGTGGAGTCGTAGCGCAGGCCGCCACGGACCGGCTGGTCGAGCGCGAGCAGCTCCCGCTGCACACGCTGCAGTTGCGCGCCGGGGTTCGTGCCGAGCCGTTCGCGCAGCTCTCGCCGGTAGCCCTCATAGCGCTCCAGCGCCGCGGCCGGGCCCAGGATCGCCGTCTCGCTGTGCAGCAGATCGGTAAGCAGGGCCTCATCGCCGGGACGCTCACGAGCAGCGTCGATCAGCGGCTGCAGTGCCTCGGCATGCTTGCCGGTCCTGCTCAAGGCACGCGCGAGGATCACGTTCGCCGCGCCCGCGTCGTCCTTGGCGGCGCGGCGGATCTCGGACAGAGGCCCGCCATCCTCATCCGGCGTATCGAGCAATCCGCCGGCGAGCGCGATCGCCTCCCGGGCGAGCGCCGCCGCAGCGGCCGCGTCGCGAGCGAGTGCGACCCTCGCCTCCCGGACGAGCGCGCAGAGCCGGACGCTGTCGACCTCCGCAGGCTTCACCCCGAGCCGGTAGCCGACCGAGTCGCTGACGATCGCCTGCTCCCCGCAGGCGCTGCGGGTACGCGAGACCAGCACCTGGAGGCTCTTGGTCGCGTTCGTCGGGATCTCCTCGCCCCAGACGAGCTCGATCAGCTCCTCGGTGCGGACCGGGCGTCCGTTAGCGGCCACGAGCGCCGCCAGCAGCGCACGCGGGCGCTCCCCGACGACTGGCGTTCCCCGCCAGCGGACATCGTTCAGAAGCTTGAGCACGATCCCCACGCGAAGCCAGTCTAAGGAGCGCCTTCAAAGACGATCGTCGCGTGCGCCCGGTGGGCTGAGTGCTCGCCTATACCTATAGCCGGGCGAGACTTAAAGCTTCCGGCGACTCACCGATCAGCGTGGTCGCCGACGCAAAGCAGACGTGCGTCGAATCTGTTTCAGCACCGCGGGTGCTGGCCCTTGTCGGCGGATCATTGGTCAGCGGAGTTGGTGATCCATGACGAGGAATGCGATTACGAGCTCCCGCATACCACGGAGGCGACCGGTTATCGCGACGAGCGCGAGGTGACGCCTCTCGGCGATGTAGCTGAGCGCGTATCCTCCATAGTGCGAGTTTCCCCGCATCGTGTCTGAGGAGCATCGCCGTGCAGCACCTCGACTGTCCCCGCTGCGGCGCCAGTTTTCACACCGGCGACGGATATGAGTCGCTCGATCGCTGTCCGCGGTGCGGGGTGCCGCTCGATCCTGCGCTCAGATTGGCGGAGCGGCTGCGAGCGACCCTCGGACGCCGAGCGCCAAGCGAGACGCCTGATTGGGAGGCGGTCACCAGCGCGCAGTATGCGCGACGGCGGGAGGTTCGGACCGGCCGTGCCGAGTACGGCGGAATCCCTGACGCGGCGTTGGCGCAGGCCGCGAGGGCGGGGGACGACGCCGCGTTCGCGGCTTTGTACGAGTGTTATGCGCCCGCGATCTTCGATTTTCTCGCTCGCACGGTGCGGGACGTGTCGGCGGCGGAGAGCCTGCTGCAGGCGACGTTCGTGCGGGCGCTGGAGCATCGTCGAGAGCTCCGCGACCCGGAGCGAGTGCGGTCGTGGTTGTTTTCGCTCGCTTATCGGCTGGCGCTCGACCATGTGACCCGCGTGAGACAGCCGGAGACGCTCGAGGGCCGCGAGTTTGCCCCGGTCGGGCCGGGGCACGAGGCGCTGGCTGCTGGTGACGAGGCGGCTCAGATCGTTTGGGGGGCTGCTTGCGCGCTGGAGCGCCCGCAGTACGCGGTGCTCGATCTGGCGGTTCGTCGTGAGCTCTCGATGTCGGAGATCGCCCAGGCGCTTGAGGTCGATCCCGGCCGCGCTGCGGCGGTCGTTCAACGCGCCAAGCGGTCGCTGGCCGGGGCCGTGAGAGCGATGCTGATCGCTCGCAGCCGCTCACGGTGTGGACGCCTGGCGGCGCTGATTTCCGATGCCGAGGACGGCGTCGCGGCGGTGCAGCGCGCGAGCATCGATCGTCATCTGCGGCTGTGTGAGCGCTGCAAAGCCTTGGCATCCAAGGTCCTCGACGAAGCATTGTTCGCGGGTCTCCCGCTGGTCGAGCTCCCCAGCCACCTCGAGCGCGCTGGTTGGGCGCAGGTGCTCGAGCGCGCATCGCATATAGCTCAGCAGCCACCACCTCCCATCGCTTCTCACGACTCGAGCACAACGCCGCTGCACAAGCACGCTGCTGGGAAGCGGCTCGCTGGTCACGGCCGGTGGCTCTCTGGACATCGCGTACTGGCTTTGTGCGCGGGCGTCTCGGCGCTCGCACTCGGCGCGGGCGTGGCGGTCGCGGTCGGCCTCAGTTCGGGTCGTGGGGCCGCCCCCACCCGCAACGTGACCCCTGCCGCGGCGATGACGACCACGACGACGACCTCGACAACCATGACCTCGAGGCACCGGGTCAGGGCTCACAGAGCCCTGTCGACCACACCGCTGCCGACCAGCACCGCGGCGACCGTCCCGACGACGAGATCCGTCCCGACGACCACGACCACAACGACCACGACCATCCCGACACGCACGAGAACCACGACCACGCCGACACGCACGAGAACCACGACCACGCCGACACGCACGACGACCACGACCACGCCGACACGCACGAGAACCACGACCACGCCGACACGCACGACGACCACAACAACCACGACCACGCCGACCCGCACCGAATCGACGACCACAACCGGGCCGACGGCAACGAGCCCGACGACCACGACCGGGCCGACGACCTCCACCGAATCGACGACCACGATCAGGCCGACGACCACAACCCGGCCGACGACCACAACCCGGCCGACGACCACGACCCGGCCGACGACCACGTAACGGTCCCATCGGGCCGCCGAGCGCGGGCGGCACTCCTCAATGCTGAGCCCACCGACCAGGGCGCCGCCGTGGCGCCGGTATCGATCGTCGGCACCGCCGGTGCCGCGCTTCTCCCTTGCCACTCAAGCATTCGTCCTGTGCGCTCCAGTGAGACAGCTCCTTCGCGCCCGAAGGCTTCGGCGGGAGGGTGCCAACACGCAAACCAGGCCTCATTGCGCATTTGCGCGTACGCGACCAGCGAGGCCCGCGCCGCCGCTCACCGCGCCACGGACGCTGCGTCGCTGACTACCTGGAAGCACGACGCCATCCCCGGCGACGTGAAGCAGGCGTATCGGAGGCCGCGGAGTCCAACAGACGTACCCCAATCAGCCGACCGTGCTCATATACCCGGTCGATCGCATACCCGTTGAGCTCGAGCTCGCTGATCACCACGGCTGGAAAGTCGACCCCGGCGGCTCGCAGCTCGCCGAGCGTCGTTGGCTGCTCGCCCGCGAGCCGCAGCCGCTCGAGCATCCGCATCTGTTGGGTTTCAAAAAGCCCCACCGAACAGATTGTCGCACCCTAGGTGGGGGTGCAATAGGCGCAGACGCGCGCTTGCGACTTGTTGATTGAAAGAAGCGAGCTTCACTCCGGATCGGCCCTGGCCAGCGGACACGCCTGGCTGCTGAGATTGCTCAAAACGGACAGCGAGGAGCCGGCTGCTGGTTCTGTCCGATTGGGGTCACGCGGTCGGCGCGGATCTCGTGGCCGCATTCCGGGCGGCGTCCGTCGCTAAATGATCGCGCCTACTAGTGCGGGCGCGTGATCCCTGCCCGTCGAATGATCGTGCGGCGCGGGGTCTCGGGATTGCTTCTTCTGGGCGGTGAGGCCGCCGGCGGCTCGCGCCGACGGCGGCCCCCCACCAGACTTCGTTAGGCCAGACGGATCTTGGCAGTAGTCGTCGTTGGCCGGCTGCCCGGCTGGGTGACGACGACCGTCACCGTCCAACGTCCGCTGATCTGTTTGCGCAGTTCGCGCATGGTCAGCGTCGCCTTACTGGACGTGATCGTGGCGTGCCCTAGGGCGGCGATCCGCTTCCCCTGGGCGAGCTGCACCTGCACCTTGCCGCGCACGTGGCTCGACTTGGCGAAGCTGACCGTGCACTTGATCACGTCGTGCTTCTCGAGCTTGCAGTCGATGACCAGCTTGAGGTGACCGCCGGAGCCGGACCCACTGGGCGAGTGGGAGCTCGATCCCTGCTCGATGAACCGCGTCGTGACGGTGCGGGTGTCACCGTTGACATCGGTCACCGTCGAGGTTGCGTCGTAGCTGCCCTTCGACAGCGCCCACACGCCGGTGCCGCTGATTGTGTTCACGTTCGGCGCCGTGAACACGGTGCCGCCGCCGGAGGTTGGGCTGATCGTCACGGAGATCCGGGACGTCTGGTCCGCGATCACCGCATCGTTCGGCCAGGGGAGCCCGGACTGGGCAAGCGCGGTGAACGGCCCGTAGACGATCTCGCCATCCATCGGCGAGGTGTTCTCCAGGCTCGGCACCACGGTCGTCGTCTCGCCCTGGCTCTGCTCGTCCGTCTGGACGATCTGCGCCGCCGGCAGCCCGGTCGCGTCTCCGGACAGCGGGCAGATCTCGCCAGTGAGCGCGCTTCCGCCGGCGAGCGCCGTCGGCACGCCGGGGACAGGTTCGTCGGCGCCGTGCTCAGCGCCGGCGCGTAGTACTCCCCGGGCTGGCAGCTCCCGCCCGACAGGACTGTCTGCTGCCCGAGGAGGTCCGCCCGCAGGTTGGCCACGTGGAGCGTCGTCAGGATGCGAGCACCGTTCGACAGTGCCACCGTATCGTTCCGCCTGACGGCCAGCGGGATGGTCAGGATGCCGTTGCTCCCAGCGGTCCCGGCGGCCTGAGATCCGCCGTCGACCACCGTGTAGTTGGCAGCCGGAACGAGCCTGGCACGACACCGTCTGCGTCTCGAGGTTGGCGGCGCACGTCGGGAACCCACCAGGCGTGAAGAACGCCAGGGGGCTCACGAACAGCGACGCCGAGTCGGGCTCGCCCACCGGAACGGTCAGGTTGACGAGCCCGCCGACGGTGTTCGGCATGTACGGCGGCGGGTCGTTGGGATTGATGAACGCCCGGTTGTCGAGGGATCCGACCGTCAGCACGTCACCGGCGGTGACGTTGCTCGTCAACGGCACCGTCGCCGCGTCGGTCTGCGTGTTGCAGAAGTCCGTCGGATCCTCACCCAGCGGACCGATGATGTGGCTCCCGTTCAGCGTCGCCGACAGAAGGCCGGTCTGGAAGCACGGAGCGACCGTCAGCGACGGTCCGCCGAGCGCCGGGTTGTTCGTGAGGAACGTCCCGCTGTCCAGCGCCGTCCAGCCCGTCCAGCCGGACTCCGTGAACGGATTGCCGCCGTTGCCGGTCAGGATCGTCTGATGGCTCGGTGTCGGCGCGCCGGTGTTCGTGTAGTCGATGTCGATCTCGTCACGATCATCGCCGACGGCGTGCGGCGCCAGTGACACCGACCACGTTCCGTCGCCGGCGGTCGTCGTCACCGCCTGAGCCACTGTGACCGGGTTGCCGTCGGCATCGGCCCGCACCAGCGAGACCTTGACGCCAACGCCGCCGATCGGGTGTTCGATCGTGCCGCTGACGATCGAACTGAACTGCGACAGGTAGACCTGCGGAAGCGGCAGCGGCGTACTCGTCTGCGTCGTCCTCTCCACGCAGCTGTTGTCGTCGTTGGACCACATCTCCTGTATGAGGTACTCGTGGCCATTGATCACCTGGTTATACGGCGACCCGTCGCGCGCGAATCCAAGCGGCGTGCCTCTCTGAGGACCGAACTCACACTTGTCGGCGACCTCGAACCCGTTCGGATCCATGTAGCCGACGCCCTCGGGATCGGTCATCGCCTCGATCGTCTCGTGCGCGGCGGCGTCGATCGTGGCCTCGGCGTCGGGATTCCCCTCGGGGTCCGCGCCCGGCGCGACTGCGACCTCGATGATCGGATCGATCGCCACGGCGTAGATCGTCACCCCGTGGCCGACGTCGGACACCGAATGGTAGGCGGCGTACGCGTTCGTCCCGCAAACGCCGGGGGAGATGCACTCATCGACGCCGGGCGGCAGAAACACGAACCACAGGTTCTGCAGCCCGCGCGGTGTCCCAGGTGTCGACTGGACGATCTTGTCGATCTCGGCTTGCACCTCGCCGTCGGTGACGCACACCGCCGCGTTGTCCGGGGAGGCGCACTGGTCGGTCGCGGCCGGGTACGGATCGCTGTCCAGGACGACATCCGACGCCGTGTTGTACGAGATGCTGTAGAGGCCCGGGGTGATGTGCCCCTGGGTCTGCCCCTCGGCGTACTGCGGCAGGACCGAGAACACGTTCGACGTCCCGCCGCTGTCGTGGGCGACGTCGGTGTAGAACCGCTCGATCAACCCCTCGTAGTCTGCGGGGGCACCGGCCGGCTGCCCTTGGAACGCGTTCGTGCCGCCGCTCCAGAAGATCGTGTGAACGGTCACCCCGCCGGACATAACCGAGCCGCCGTGATAGACCTCCGGCACCGGCGCGCCCGTTGCGATGTCCTGGATCGTGAACTGGCCCTGGCTGTTGACGGCGGGATGAGGCCCAGCGCGCCGCCGACCCGCGGCCGGAACACGGGCTGAGCTCCGGCCGGCGCAGCGGCGACCGCCAGAACAATTCCGAAAGTGGCGGCCCAAGCAGCCGCACGCGTGCTATGCATACGCGCCCTCCCCAGCGATGACGCGATGACCTCTCCGCGCGGATGCCAACGCTCCCGCCGCGCCGATCTGAGCACGAACTGAGCCTGCTCGCGCCAGCTCACTCGCGATGCGGCCGATCTTGCCGATCAGGACCTCGGACAACTCGGAGACGAACCCCGCCCGGACTCGGATATGCGTAGGCGGACAGGTGCTCGCCAACTCAGCCCCTGATCTCCTCAGCCACCTGATCGCCGGCGCCGGACCGGCTGGTTGATCGCACCACCGAGACGGACCGCCTCGCTCCCGAAAGGGAGCAGTGGCTGTAAGGGACAATGCTCTCGGGATGGTCGAACCCTGCAAGTACCCGCGTCTTGATTGGCGAGCGCTCAGCGACACACTTCGTGTGGGGTTCGCGCGGCCGCGGGAACTCGCGCGGAGCGGCGATAGTGTGCCTTGGCACCCTGGCGGTCTTGACCGCTCTCGCGGACCTGGAGGACGCGACGGTAGGCAGCTGACTGCCGGCATTAGCTACCGGGGGCGAAGCGCGCGATCTGCCGGCGCGCGACCGGCGGGATCTCACCGGTCTCGCGGACACGTTCGATGAGCTCGTTGCGGCTTGACCCCGTCGTCGCCGCCGACGCGGTGGCGGTGACCGAGGTCGTGGTGGCGCTCGAGCGGTCACTGTACGGGCAGAGCGCGTTCTCGCAGTCCGATCTGGAGGACGAGTGGTCAGACGTCGACGTCGAGCGGCATGCGCGCGTCGTGCGCGACGGCGATCGCGTCGTCGGCTACGGCGCCGTGCGCGACAGCGGCGAGCTGTGGCGCGCCGAGGGGTACGTCCACCCCGACGCGCTCGGGCGCGGGATCGGGAAGCTGCTCGCGACCGGGCTCGAGCGTGACGCGGCCCGCCACGGTGCACGCCGGATCCAAAACAGCGTCTTGGAGGCCGACTCCGTCGCCCGCAGGCTGCTCGAGTCGCTCGGCTACGGCGCCGTGCGGGTCTTTCGGGAGCTGCGCGTCGAGCTCCAGGCGCCGCCGCCCACACCCGAGTGGCCCGACGGGCTGCGCGTCGTCCGGTTTGACCCGGAGCGTGACGCGCTCGAGTTCTACGCCGCGGGCCAGGAGGCGTTCGCCGATCACTGGGGCCACGTACCGCGCGATGTCGCGTCGTGGTCAAGAAGCCACGTCGGAGGCGAGCGCTTTGACCCGACGCTGTGGTGTGTGGTCCGCGCCGGGGACGAGATCGCCGCCGGGACGATCTGCACGGGTGAGACGTACGGTGGAGGCTGGGTCCATGCGCTGTTCACGCGTCGCCCGTGGCGCAAGCAGGGCGTGGGCGCAGCGCTCCTCGGCGACGCGTTCGGGCGCTTCTGGGAGCGCGGCGAGCACAGTGTCGGGCTCGGCGTGGACGCCGCGAGCGACACCGGCGCGTTCCGCCTCTATGAGCGCGCCGGGATGGTGCCCGTGCTCGGCTGGGTGATCTACGAGGAGGAGCTCGACGATGCTGCGTGAGCGGCGACCAGCGCTTCAGAATGCAGCCCACTCGCCTTGGGCCAGCGCCCGTCGCTCAGCGTCGCTATCGGCGCGGTCACCGCAACGACCCGGCCTCCGACGCTGGGGAGCTCCCCTGGCCAACGACATTACGCCAGGGCCCCACGAAACTCCAGCACACCCAGGCCGACATGCTGCGGCTGAACACGGCGATCGCTCCCACCGCGGCCGCCAACCAGTCCGTTTGTGGACTCCTGGGAGGCGATCCGGCCGGCTTCCCGAACGGCCGCCGCATAGCCGACGACGTGCTTGCGATCGAGGGGCGAGCGATTGCGGGTGTCACCTGGCCCCTGTTCGACGCGAGCTACGTCCCTGAGGCCGCCGCCGGCAAGCTGACCGACGGACTTACTCCCGCCGATCTTGGTGCTCCGTTCCTGAGCCAGTTTCCGTATCTCGGCCTGGCGCCGCGCCGTGCCTTGACCTGCAGGTGCCCGCTCGCGCGGACCTCGTGCGACACATTCATGGCCCCATAAGGAACGCGACCGTGGACACAGGTGAAGACGGAAGCTGTCACAGGAGCGTGCAATCTTCCAAACACCCTGCAAATCGACGACTCCCCACAGAGCGGACGACGGGTCTCGAACCCGCGACCTTCGGCTTGGGAAGCCGACGCTCTACCGACTGAGCTACGTCCGCGATTCGAGAAAGCGTAGCGAGTACGGCTGCGCCAATGAGTCCGGGAGGCCCCCATACGCTGCAGCCCGCTCGTCAGCCGTCGGCGGAGCTCGGGACGCGGCGAAGCGTGGAGACGGAACTGCGAGGATCGCGACATGCCGGCAGCCGACTGATCGTGGCTGATCGGCTCGCTGACGATCCTGCCCACCTTGCGCGGAGCCGGATGCATTGCAGCGAAAGCTCCGGGCACAGGACCGGGTCTGCCGCGGCCGCAAGACCGTGCCTGCCGCGGGCGCGCGACCGTGCCTGCCGCCGGCACAGGACCGGGTCTGCCGCGGCCGCAAGACCGTGCCTGCCGCGGGCGCACGACCGTGCCTGCCACCGGCGCAGGACCGGCTCTGCTGCGGGTACTACTCTTGGCGGGATGCGACGGTTCACGATTCCGCTGATCCTGAGTGGTGCGGCGGTCGCGCTGCTGGCGCTCCTCGCCTTCGGGTTGATCGGCCAGGGCACGAACAGCTCGATCGACGCGCAGGTGGCGCGTGGTGACTATCCGCCCACCCCGAACTACGCGATGTCGTTGCCGGTGCTGGGCGCGTCGGCCACAGAAAGCCTGAGTGATCTGCGCGGCAAGGTGGTGTTGGTCAACATCTTCGCCTCGTGGTGCCCGCCATGTGCGGCGGAGGCCCCGTTGCTCGAACAGGCTCAACGCCTGCTCACCGCTCACGGCGGCACGGTTCTCGGCGTCACCTACCAGGACAACTCCAGCGACTCCGAGTCGTTCATGCGCCAGTATCATCTGACCTACCCCGTGCTCCGGGACGTCAGTGGTGACTTCTCGCGCGGGCTCGGCACAGTCGGTGTGCCGGAGTCGTTCGTGATCAATCGCAGCGGCCGCATCCGGGCGCTTCAACGCTCGGAGCTGACGACCCAGTGGGTCGATCAGACGCTTCCGCGGATTCTGGCGGACCCGTCATGAGCGCGGACGCGTGATGAGCGGTCTGCGCGCGACGTTCACGGTGATCAGCGCGATTGTTGCGGCCGCGATGACCCTCAGCGCCCCGGCGCTCGCCGCAAGCGGTCCGCGGCCGTCGCTGCTGAGTGTCGAGAGCGAGTTGATGTGCACCTCGTGTCACGAGCCGCTCGAGGCGGTCTCCTCGCCCCAGGCGATCTCCGAAAAGGAGTACGTCGCCGGCCTGATCGCCAAGGGCGACAGCAACCAGCAGATCCTCAACGACATGGTCTCCCAGTACGGCGTCGGCGTCCTCGCGAAGCCGCCCGCGAGCGGGTTCAACCTGTTGATCTACGTCCTGCCACCCGTGCTGCTCGCCTCGGGCGTGATCTTCCTGCTGTTCACGCTGCCGAAGTGGCGCTCGCGCTCGCGCGCCGCAGCGGCACGGCCAGTCGCGGGAGCCCCCTCGGTCAGCGAGGCGGACGCTCAGCGGATCGACGAGGATCTCGCGCGCCTGATCTGACCCCCCGAAACCGAACCGACGAACAGAATCCGGCCGCGGGAGACCTGGTGAAGCTCCCAAATCAGCCGCTGGCGCTCCGATCCGGGAGCTTGACCCGCGTGGAGAGGGCCAAGCTCCGTCAGCACCCGGCCCCGAGTTGAAATGGGAGCTTGAACACGTTCGTGACGGCCGCCGACACCGACCGCACGGCCGCACAGAGAGCCCGACTCACATCGACTCGGGCGCGCTCACCCCGAGCAGGCCCAGAACGAGCGCCAGCGTCCGCTGCGACGCGACGGACAGCGCGATGCGGAACGACTCGACCTCGGCCGGCTCTGCTCCGACTACGCGGCAGTCCCGGTAGAACGCTGTGAACGCCTGCGCCAGCTCGAGCGCGTAGGCGGCGATCCGGTGCGGGGCGCGCTGCTCCGCCGACTCGGCGATCTCCTCTGGTAGCGAAAGCAGCTTCTTGATCAGCTCCCGCTCGGAGGGGTGTAGCGCGGCCGCCTCAGGATGTTCGGTATCCCGCGCGGCCTCCCAGCCCGCATCGGCGCAGATCGCCGACGCCACCCGTGCCTCGCCCAGCTTCGCCAGTAGCGACGCGATCCGGGCGTGGGCGTACTGTACGTAGTAGACTGGGTTCTCGCGGGACTGCGTTCGCGCCAGCGCAACGTCCAGCTCCAAGGTCCGGTCGTGCGAGCGCTGCAGCATGAAGAAGCGCGTGGCGTCGACTCCGATCTCGTCGAGCAGGTCGTCGAGCGTCACGAAGTCACCGCGGCGCTTGGACATCGCGAACGTCTGGCCGTTCTCGACGAGGTGCACGAACTGGAGCAGCGGCACCTCGATCGTCTCCGGGTCCCCGCCGAGCGCGGCCATCGCGGCCTTGAGCTCGCGCACGTAGGCATGGTGGTCGGCGCCGACCGGCAGCATCTGGCGATCGAAGCGACGCTCGCGCTTGTTCTGCATGTAGGCGATGTCCGCCGCCAGGTACGTCGGCTCACCGTTGGAGCGCACGACCACCCGGTCCTTGTCGTCGCCGAACGTTGTCGTGCGCAGCCACACCGCGCCGTCCGAGCGGTAGACGTGGCCCTTCTCCTCGAGCAGCGTCAGCGCACGCCGAACATCGTTCGGCGAGCCCGTGTGCAGGGTGCGCTCGCTGAAGAAAAGGTCGAAGCGAACGCCGTAGCGAATCAGGGTCGCCTTGATCTGCTCCAGCAGCACCGCGACAGCGCCAGACGCGACGACATCGACCGGCACAGAAGGGTCACTCGCTCCCGGGACGATCCGAGCCAGCTCGATCACGTAGGCGCCCTTATAGCCGCCCTCGGGCACCTCCTCGCCGAGCGCCCGCGCCCGCACGGAAGCGCCGAGCAGACGGATCTGGCCGCCGGCGTCGTTGAAGTAGTACTCCCGCGCGACCGCGTGCCCGTGGTGCGCGAGGATCCGCGCCAGCGCGTCACCGTAGGCGGCATGGCGCCCGCTCGCCGCCACGAGCGGGCCGGTGGGGTTGGCCGAGACGAACTCCAGCAGCACGCGCTCGGGCCGCGCCGCGCCGCCGCCGGCGAACGACGCGCCCGCGTCGAGCACCCAGCGCACCGCCTGCCGGTGCCAGGCGTCGGAGAGCACCAGGTTGAGAAACCCGGGGCCCGCCACCTCGGTGCCGACGAGCCCGCCGCCCAGCGCTTCCGCGAGCTCCTCGCCAAGGCGGTAAGCGATCTCCCTTGGGGGCATCCCCAGCACCGGCGCCAGCAGCATCGCCGCGTTCGTGGCGTAGTCGCCCTGGCCCGCCCGCTTTGGCCGCTCCAGGCTGGGCTCGCTGGTCGGCTCGGCCGCGCCCGCGGGCCGCAGCGCGAGCGCCGCCCCGAGCACGGTCGCGCGCAGGGCCGCCACGGGGTCCCGTCCTCGCGAATCGCCCAAACACCGCTCGATCATGCGCTGCTCACGCTCGCCGGCTGGAAGAGCTCCTCGAGCGCGGCGAGCGACTGCGCGGTGCCGAGCGCGATCACCGTGTCCCCGACCGCGAGCACCGCCTGCCGCGACGGCTGGGGCTCGAACGATCCGTCGGCGCGGCGCAGGGCGACGATCACCGATTGGCCGCGCACATCGGCGATCGTGCTGCCGGCGCCCGCGCACGACGCGGGCACGGTGAGCTCCTCGATCCGGTACTCGGCGAGCGAGACCGCACCGAAGATCTGCGGGTGCAGCGCCATCCGCGCCATCTCCGAGCCGCTCGTCTTGTAAGGCGAGATGACCCGATCCGCGCCGGCGCGGATGAGCTTCTTCTCGGAGTCCTCCGCCGAGGCCCGTGCGATGATCAGGATGTCGGAGCGCAGCTCGCGCGCGCTCAGGGTGATGAAGATGTTCTCGGCATCGGAGTCCACGCACGCGATCACCGCGCGCGCCCGCTCGATCCCCGCCTCCACGAGCACGTGGTCCTCCGAGGCCGGTCCGTCGAGGTATGCGGCGCCCTCCAGCTCCGCGATCTCGCGGTTCAGTGGGTTGGTGTCGATCACCACATGCGGAGCGCCCTGCGCGTCGAGGTCGCGCGCGACCTGCCGGCCGACGCGGCCGTAGCCGCAGATGATGTAGTGATCTGTGTAGCTGTCGATCATCCTCTGGGTGCGCCGCAGCGTGAGCAGGCCGTTGAGCTGGCCCGAGACGAAGAACTCGGCGACCGTCGCCAGCGCGTAGAAGAGCGTACCTATGCCGAGCAGCTCGAGCCCGACGACGACGACGCGCCCGCCCGTGTCCTGAGGCGAGGGCACCGATCCGAGCGTCGTGATCGTGTCGAGCGTCCGCACGAACCCGAAGCCGAGCGAGGTTCCCTCGACGAGGGTGAATGCAACGGCGCCCGCGATCACCAGCAGCATCAGGGCGCCGATCAGCGCGACCAGCCGCACCGCAACCTGCCGCAGCTCCCGCTGGGCGCGTCGGTGCGCGAGCAGCGTGAGCCGCTCTGCGTTGTGGTCGCGGCGCGTCGGCATCGGCATCGGCATCGGCATGAACGCTAACGTCGTGCGCGGCCGGTCGTCCACGCCGGCGCAGCGCGCAGCGCCGTCGTGTCAGTAGTGGTAGGGCTCTCCGGCGAGGATCTTGTGTCCACGGTAGATCTGCTCCAGCAGCACCACCCGCGCGAGCTGGTGGGGGAGCGTGATCTCGCCGAGCGACAGGCGGTGGTCGACATTCTGCAGCTCGAGGCCGAACGGGCCGCCGACCACGAAGCAGAGGTCGCGCCCGGAGGCTCGCCGCTCCTCCAGGAACACGCTGAACCGCACGGAGTCCATCGTTTCGCCACCGAGATCGAGCAGCGACACGAACGCTCGCGGCGGCAGCCGCCGCGCGACCCCGTCGTTCTCGCGCACCTCGATCAGCTCCAGCCGTGCGTGCCCGGCCAGCAGCCGCTGGTAGTGCTGCACGTCGTCCACGAACGGCGGGCGCAGCCTCCCCACAGCGACGACGACGATCCGCACGGTGGGATACTACGTGGATATGGACGATCTCAACGCGCCAGAGCGCCACATCAACATTCACTTCTCGCCGGAGGTGATGGCCGGCCACTACGCGAACTTCGCCAACGTCAGTCATTCCGACTACGAGTTCACGATCACCTTCGCCCGCGTCGACCACGAGATCGAGGACGCGGAGATCCCCGGCGTCGTCGTTGCGCGGATCAACCTCTCGCCGAAGTTCATGCGCGAGCTGATCGACGCGATGGAGGACAACCACGCGAAGTGGAAGCACCGTCAGGATGTCAACAGCCTGCCGGAGTTCGGCGGCCGACCGGCGCCGCTCGAGGACGAGTGACTGCTTTTTAGGAGGCGAGCGGAGCTCGCCTGTGTTGGTATCCAAGGGCAGCGCCGATGCGCTCGCCGGTTGGGGGGTGCGTCGCCAGCAGCGCGGTGAGCGCCCGCGGCGGGTCGACGTCGGCGACGTTCTGCAGCGCGATCGCCCGTTCGAATGACACGAACGCGCCGGGCGCGTCGGACAGCGCGAGTGAAAACGCGTCGGCGCGCCGTTCGATCGCCCGCGAGAGACGTTTGGCGATCAGCGCGACCGGCATCGCGACCGCTCCCGAGGCGAGCGCCAGTCCGGGCAGCGCGCGGGATGTCCCACGCTCGCTGCACAGCGCCCAGCTGAGCCGTTGCACGGCCAGTGCTGCGGCGGGCGCCGTGATCGCCGCGAACGCGAGGCCCCGCATCACGTCCCGATGGCGCACGTGGGCGAGCTCGTGCGCGACGACGACGCGCACCTCGTCGCGCGCGTAGCGGTCCAGCAGCGTGTCGAACAGGACGATGCGTTTGGTCGGCCCCAGGCCGGTGACGTAGGCGTTCGCGGCGGTGGTGCGACGGCTCGCGTCGACCGTGTAGACCTCGCCGACCGTGACGCCGGCGGCGTTTGCGAGCGCGAGCACGTCCTCGCGCGTCTCGCCGGGCGGAAGCGCCGTGAAGGAGTTGAACATCGGGTCCAGCAGGACCGGCGCGAGCGTCGAGAACGCGGAGCCGACCAGCACAGATGCGCCCGCGGCCGGCAGCCACCAGGCGCGCGGCCAGCGTCGCGCGAGCGCCGTGATGCCGGCGCCGCCGCCGGCGGCGATGACGGTCTCGATCGCGCGCATCTTGGCGAGGTCGACGCCCCAGGCGCGCCACGATTGCGTCGAGAGGCCGACGCGGATCGAGCGGGCGCGGGCGAGTGCGGCGAGCGGCAGGCCGGGGAGCGACAGCGCCATCGAGATGCCTGCCGCCGCGCCGGCGGAATGCAGCAGCGCCGAGCCCGTAGCCGCCGGCGGTGGTGAGCCGGACGGCGCGAGCTCCGCCGAGCTCCGGCGAGCGCAGCGGCGCACGACGGTCGTCAGGACGGCGGTGTCGAGCGCGGCGCGGGCGAGGCCGAGCGCGAGCTGCCCGCGCGTGAAGCGCCGCCCGCGCGCCATCTCCTGCTCGCTGAAGTGCTCGCTGAGGTCAACGGGGGCGGTCTCCGGCAGACGCTCGCGTGGGGTCAGCAGGTGGGCGGCGAGGTGGGCCGTCCCGAGCGCCAGGAGCGCGGGGGCGACGGTGGCGCGGACCTCCGATCGGCTCACACGCGAGACTGTACGACGTGCGCGTCGCGATCGTCTCCGACATCCACGGCAACCGGCAGGCGCTCGAGACCGTGCTGGAGGCTGTCGACGCGTCGACGTGCGAGGAGCTGTGGTGCCTCGGCGACGTCGTCGGCTACGGCGCCGATCCGGATGCGTGCATCGAGCTGATCCGCGGGCGGGCGGTGATCTGCCTCTGCGGCAACCATGATCTCGGCGTCATCGGCATGCTCGATCTCGACGAGTTCTCGCCGGATGCGCGGGCGGCCGCGGAGTGGACGCGCGCGACCGTGAGTGCCACAAGCATCGCCTACCTCCGATCGCTGGCCCCCAGGAACGAGGAGGAGAGCGTGGCGCTGTACCACGCCAGCCCGCGCGATCCGGTCTGGGAGTACGTAGCGTCCGTCGCCCTCGCCGACGTGTGCATGGATACGCAGGCGCGCCGCGTCTGCCTGGTCGGGCACACGCATTTCCCGCTGTCGTTCTGGCGGCCGGACGGAGGCATGGCACAGGGCGAGCGGCGTGGCGACGGCGACCTGGTCGACATTGGTGACGGGCGGTGGCTGATGAACCCCGGAAGCGTTGGTCAGCCGCGCGACCACGACCCGCGCGCCGCTTGGCTCGAGCTCGATCTCGACGCCTGGACAGCGGCGTTTCACCGAGTGACCTACGACGTCGCAGGCGCCGCTGCCGCGATCCGCGCCGCGGGCCTGCCGGAGTCGCTCGCGATGCGGCTGCGCTTCGGCCAGTAGCGACCGATCGAGGGTCCCTAACCGGCTGCCAACGAGTCGAGCGTCTAAAGTAGCTCAGCCGATGGGCTTTGCACACAAGGCATGTGCTGCCGGCGGGCTCGGCTTCGTGGCCGCGCTGCTGACCGGATGCGGCAGCAGCGGCGGACTGCTGTCCGCCGAGCAGGCCGGCAGCCTCAAGAGCCAGCTCGACCAGGTGTCCGTCGCCGTGCAGCAACGGCAATGCGGCACGGTGGACGACGCGATCGCCGGCCTCAACCGGACGATCGAGGGCTTCGGAGGGCTCAACCAGACGCTCGTGAGCAACCTCCAGCGCGGGGTTGAGACCGTCGGCGTCCTGGCTGACCAGAACTGTCAGGGGATCTTCAACCACACGACCTCCTCGACTACCTCGAGCACGTCGTTGACGACATCTTCGAGCACGAAGACGACGTCGAGCACGAGCTCCAAGAGCTCGACCAGCAGCACGTCGTCGACCACCTCGAGCACGCCCACGCCGACGACCTCGAGCACGACTCCGACGACGACGACGTCCAGCAGCACGACGCCTGTGACGTCGTCGACGTCGACCTCGACCCCGCCGCCCACCAGCCCGACCGGCGGCGCCGGCGTCGGCAGCCCGGCGGGTCAGAGCACGACCGGTGGCACCGGTGGCGGGAGCCCGGCAGGATGATGGCGGGCACCGTGAAGATCGCGGGGCGCTACCGCATCGAGGGCCGGCTCGGCGTCGGCGGCATGTCGACCGTGCAGCTCGCGCTCGACGAGCGGCTCGAGCGCTATGTCGCCGTCAAGCTGCTCGCCGAGCACCTCGCCGACGACCCGACGTTCGTCTCGCGCTTTCGCCGCGAGGCGCTCGCGGCTGCGCGCCTCGTGCATCCGAACATCGTGCAGGTGTTCGACTTCGGGCTCGACGAGGCCACGCACCAGCATTTCATCGTGATGGAGCACGTCGCCGGCCATTCGTGCGCCGAGCTGCTGCGCGACCGCGGTCATCTCGACGTCGATCAGGCGATCGAGATCGTCTCGCAGGCTTGCCGCGGGCTCGATTACGCCCATCGCAACGGCGTCGTGCACCGCGACGTGAAGCCCGGAAACCTGCTCGTGTCCGGAACGGACGTCGTCAAGCTGGCCGATTTCGGGATCGCGCGCGCGGCTGACCTCTCGAGCATCACGCAGGTGGGGTCGGTGCTCGGTACGGCCGCGTACCTGGCGCCCGAGCAGGCGCGCGGGGAGGAGGCCGGCCCGCGGGCCGACCTCTACTCGCTCGGCGTGGTGACCTACCAGCTGCTCTCGGGTCGCCTGCCGTACGAGGCGAAGTCGCTGGCCGAGCTGGCGCTCAAGCAGCAGCGCGAGTCCCCGATTCCGCTCATGCAACTCAACCCGCTCGTGGCGCCGGAGCTGGCGGCCGCAGTGGCGAGCGCGATCGCGATCGATCCGGAGGTCCGTCCGCGCGACGCGATGGCGCTCGCGAGGGTCCTGCAGGACGGCGCGCGCGGGATCGCGCGTGTCGGCGCGGATGCGCCGACGGCACACCTCTCCTCCCAGGCCGCGACCCGCGTGCTTCCCGGCCGTGCTGCCGGCGGCCACGAAGGGTTCGATCAGCGTGGAATGGAGCAGACCGAGGTGACGCGCATCGCTCGTCAGCCGGTGCGCCAACCCTCTCCGGTCGTGGGTCAGGCCCCCCTCCGTCAAGCTCCCGCGCGCCAGCAGGCTGCGCGGCAGTCGCCCCCGGCCCGTCCCCTCGCCGCCGATGCGGCCGCCGTCGGCGCGCGGGCTCGCCATGCGCAGCGCGATATGCAGCCCGCTCAGCGCAACAGCGGGCGGCTCGCCAGGCGGCTGTTCGCGTTCGCCGCGTTCGCGTGCGTCCTCATCGCCGCTGTCGTGATCGCGGTGGCGATCGCCACCACGAGCTCGGGCACGGTGATCCAAGCTCGCCGGGTGGTCGCAAACGACGCCCAGAGCGCGATCAACGACCTGCAGGGCATCATCAACGAGTACACCAAATAGCCGGAGCAAGGCGTAGCGGCCGCTCTCGCCGTGCCGCTACGCCCGGCCTGACGGCTACTCTGCTGCCGGCGTGTCAGCCGGGGCGGTTGCGTCGCCCTCGATTGTGGGCTCGGCGCCGCCGACGTTGATCGTGACCTTGTGCGGTTTGCGCGCTGCGGGCTTCGGTACGTGGACCTCGAGCACGCCGCGGTCGTAGCCCGCCGTGATGCCCGACGGGTCGATGCCCTCAGGCAGGGTCAGCGAGCGGGCGAACGAGCCTGCTGAGCGCTCCAGGCGGTAGTAGCCCTCCTTGCGCTCCTCGTGCTCGGCCTTGCGCTCGCCGGAGATCGTCAGGACATTGTCCTGCAGCTCGATCTTGACGTCCTTCTCGGCCACTCCGGGCAGGTCGGCGCGGAGCACGAAGTCGTGCTCGTTCTCGACGAGGTCCATCGCCGGAATCCAGCGGCGTGCTGAGCCGTTACCGGTCGGCGTGGGCGACTCGAAGAGTGTGTTGAAGAGCCGGTTGATCTCGCTCTGCACGGATTGCAGCTCGCGCGCCGGCTCCCAGCGGATGATTGCCATTCTAATAACCTCCAGATAACTTTTACAACGACAGGACGGATCATAAAATCTAAGTCGAGGCTTGTCAAGTCGGTTCAGCCTCACGCGGTCTGATCGGGCAGCTCCCGACCCGGGCGAAGGCGAGGATCGCCTCACTGGAGTCCTATCGTCGAGAGGGAGACGAAGCATCGTGATGGATGGTGAGCTGAGGGCGGGCTGTCGGCTGTCGGGGCGGGCGGGCGTGTTGGGAGCGTTTGCGGTCGTGCTTGCGCGATACCGGATGCTGCTGGCAGTGCTCTCAGCGCCTGTGGGCCCGAGCGCGATGACGCTGATCGTCGCGACGGTGCCCGGGCGCAGGTTCGGGAGCGTCTTTTGGGACAGGAACCGTGTCGTGTGGAGCAGCACGGGCGCGTAGATCGGGGCGCGAGGCCGGTCTTGTTTGAGGAGCAGCATGTATTTGCTGGCGCCAGCCGAGCTATTCCAGGAGACGATGATCGTCTTGTGGGCGCGGGTGATCGTGAGGCGCGTTACCGCGGCCGGAGATGCGGTCGGTGAAAGGGGGGCGCTGATGTCCGGCCCGGCTGCGCCCATCGCCGTGATCGGGATGATCCAGATGCGCCCGGTGGCGCCCGGAGCAACCCGTCGGCACGATCATGCTGCGCTGTCGCGCGGGTAGGACGTAGGCGGCGCGCCTGCCGTCGGAGAGCGAGACGACGCAGAGATAGCTGTGCGCGTTCGCGGCGGGCGCCCATTGGATCGCGAGCGCGCGTCCGCGCCGGGCAAGCGTGAGCCGCGCGGGCTTGCCGGCTCGGGGTGGTGGTGGCGCGAGGTACTGGCCGACCACGAGCGGCGGGGTGGGCATTCCAGAGAGCGAGATCTCGGCGACGATCTCGCGGCGCCCGGCGGGTCCGAGCCCAGAGGAGAACCGCAGCTCGCCGTGGGTGCCGCGTGCCACGCCGAGTACGTGAAATACGCGGCCGGCGCGCTCGACGAACGTGACGCGCTGGCCCGGGCGCGGGCGAACGCGGCAGGACACGGTGTAGGCGCGGCCGCGCCCGGAGATGGTGGCGGTGATCCGTGCGGGTGCTATAGCGTTGGCGTAGGCGACGTTCGAGATAGCGGTGGAGCCTGGCAGCGGGGTCAGAGTCCACGCGCCCGGAGTGGGATGATCGATCGCGACGAGGGTCTCGCCGAGCTTCGGCTCGGGCCAGATCACCAGCCCGAGGCGGCGGTCGAGGACGCCCTGTCGGTCGCTCGACTCGCTCAGCCGCTGACCGTGTGGCCCAGCCAGTGACAGCACCGGCGTGCCACCGATTCCCTTGACGTAGATCGAGGTGCTCGGCGGATGCCCGGTCAGGTTCAGCGTCACCGCGCGGTTCGCGCGCGCGATGCTCGCCATCTGATCGACCGAGTTGTCGCGTTGGACGACGACTGTGACCGAGCTGAGGTCACACGAGAACGGGCCGACGATCTGGATCCCCTGGCTGCTGCTCACAATCACCCCGACGGTGAAGGGACCCTCGGTTAGACAGGCCCCGAGTCCCTTGTTCGACACGTCGACCGTAAACGAGGGCAGACATACGTTCCCGAAATGCGGGAAATCAGCGCACACCGACGCGGTGCCGCCGATGTTGTACTGCCCGTCGCCCGTATCGAGCGCTCCCTGCACGTTCCCGGTCACCTTGATCAATCCGTTCAGGAACGAGAGGCCGTTATTGCAGTCGCCAAGACAGCCTGCGAACTCGAAGTAGGACGGCGCGGCGTAGAACACGTAGCCGCTGGCTAGCTGAATCGTGCCAAGGACGGGCACGTCGAGCGACACGTTACCGCCGATACCGGCCGCGAAATCGGTCAGAGGATCCGCAGCCGTGTCGGTCTGGAGCGCGGCCACACCGGGGATCGCGAACGGCTGGTAGGTGTATGGGTGTGATTGGTTGGCCCACACGGCAAACGCCCCGCCGGCGATCTGAAGCACGCCGGCGACCGAGACCGTGGCGTTGGCTTGAAGCGTTGTTGGGTCCAACCCGAACGAGCCGCCGAACGAGGTGAGGTTGACGGCAGGCGCAAGCGGGAGCCCGGGGTTGAAGTTGACCGACTGGATCCCGCCGTGATCGAACGTTCCGTCGCTGTGGAAGCCGATCCCGTAGTCCGGCGGCGGGCCCGTATCGACGTTCGCGTTGAGGATTCCGACGGTGCCTCCGACGGTCCACACGTCGCGCGTGGGGTCGTAACAGAGGTACGGGCTTCCGAAGTCCATCGCGCCAACGAACGACTCCGGAGCGCTGGCGCTGTAGTCGACATCGCCGCTCGGACACGACGAGTTGTCGTCACTTGCACTCAAGGCACGGCGCAAGCCTGCGTGCTCGCCCGCCGCGCCCGGCCCGGCGAGACGAATGGACGGCGCGATGGGAATGATTCTGCCGGTGCAGCGCGGCAGGCCGCACGACGAGCCCGAGCCGCCCACCGACGGCGGGGGCGGACTGCTGGATCCTGCCGACGCCGGCGGGCTGCAGGTCCCGAAGAAGAACGTAGCCGTCGGCGGGGATGAGCCGGCGACCGGACTGCTCGAGAACAGAGACGGCAGCGCCGCATTCGCAGACACGACCGCGTTCGCAGACGATGCGGAGGCGCTCAAGGGGATCGGGCAGCCCCCGAAGGTGATCTCGCCCCCTGTGACCGGCAAACCGTGAATCGTGTCCGCCGGACTGTCGGCCTGGAACGCCAGCACGCTCTGGCACCCGATGTAACCCGGCGCCAGTGCGTCCTCCCACGGGTGCGAGCAGGTGAACGGGTTCTCGCCTAGATCGACCACGCCGAGCGCCTCGGTGTTCGGTCCCGCCGTCCCCGATGTCGTCGCCGTGGCTCCGGCGGCTGGATCCGACGCGGCGGGTGGCGCGACCATGACGTCGTAGCTGGCGTTGCTCGGGGTCGCGAAGATCGTGTCGTTCGCGGTCCCGCCGGCGAACGACGGAGATACCCACAGTTCATCATTCGAGCTCGTCGGCGACAGCGTGACATCGCCGTCGATCGTGACCGGACCGACCGCCCCCCAGTTCGGACCCGGGTTTACTGCGCCGGACCCAGGGCCGGGCGAGATCCAACACCCCCCGAGACCGATCCCGCTACCGGCGCTGGTGTTGGGGTCGGCTGATTCGGTGTCTGGGATCACGCCCGGGCATCCGCCGGGAACGGCCCCTCCTTGGATCGCGGAGATGAAGGTGGAGGTTCCCGACAGCGAGACCAGGTCGGGGCTGGTCGGCGAGTTGCTGTCGATCTCGAGCGAACCGCTCGGCGATGGGTACAGGCCCGCGTCGGCGTACTCGACCGCCACGGCGCAGGACGCGCCGGGCGAGAGCGTCGCGCCGGTGCACGTGTCCGCCGGACCGGGCGGTGTCGCGCACGGGGTCGTGTACGCGTCGTTGACCAGGATTGAGACGCACCGGTTGTCGATCACGAACCCGCCCGCTGAATTGACGATCTTGGCGGCGGAGATGCTCAGCGGCGCGGTTCCGGTGTTCGTGACGGTGACCGTCTGCGGATCGCTGTCGATCGAGGTCTCGTTGAACTCGTTGTCCTCGACCTTGAACGAAAGAGCTCCCGGGCTCACCGAGGCCCGCGGCCCCGGCGACGGGTCGGGCAGGACGGTGAGTGCGCTCGTGACAGCACCCTCGGCCCGGGAGCTTGGTGCCGCCGAGGCCGAAGCCGAAGCCGACGCCAACGCCACGCCGACAAGAAGCGCCGCGACAAGTGACGCGCGCTTCGGGCGACTAGATGCCCTGAGAACAGCGGCTGGCACGCATCGCCCGAGCGCGAACATGCTGGTAAACGACTTTCTCATCGAGATCCACTCCTGGTCCGAGACAACTGGCTTGAACTGGGGTACGGATCGCGACGCCCAGCGGTTCTCGCGGGTTGACGGAGGTCAGCTCGCACTTCGCCGTGAAGCAGAAATCTGGGATCGGTGGCGGCAACGGCGACGGAGCAGAAGCCTGACTCGGCACAGGGTGGCGGTAAGGTTGGCGGGAGGAATCCAGGCCAGTCGGCGACGCCGTGCGGCCCACGCGACGTACCGCGACCCTGCGCAGCTCATCCTGCTCCTCGTCGTCGTCCGGGCTCATCATGGGCGGCGACAGCAGATAACCCGCCATCAGCTCATCACGCAGCGCCCCAGCTGCACGACCCGCGCGGCGCGCCGGCGGCAAGTCCACTTCGACCGCGGCGCGCAGCAGCGGATGCACGAACCGAAGCGGCCGCTCGACGCCGAGCACACCAGCGCGATCGCCAGCACGTTGACCGCCAACAACGCGTCCGGTGGTGGGTCGCGCGGCGTTCTGGCGACCGGCGGGAGCTCGGAGGGTGGCGGGATCGAAGCCGCCGGGGTGGGGATCGCGCAGATCGTCAACTCGACGGTGTTTGCGAAACGTCGCAAGGGGCGGAGGCACCGAATCAACCGCTGCTCGCGGATCAGCGTGGACTCCCACGCCCGTCCGGCGGGCCGTGCGACATTGGCGCCTTCCAAGCCCAGGGGACGACCGCAGGCCGCCGCCCACGATCACTGGCACTCCGGCGCCCGGTCAGACGCTCACCTGCACGCCAGGATCATTCGGTGGCGACGGGCCGTGCAGCTTCACCTAATCGTGGCAACGTTCGGGCGACCCGATCACCGGGGCGGTGAGCCAGACATACGGGGTGCAGACCGCCGACATCAACCACGCGATTACGTGCACTGTGACAGCCACCGGGCTTCGCGGTTCGGCCAGCTCAAGCAGCAGCGCCGTCGGCGTACCACCCTCGAATGGGCCCACCCAAGTTGCCCGTCGGTACGAATCAGCTTTCAGGGACGGCTTAGCGGACGACGCAGGCTCGCTCCCCGGCGCCTACGCGGTCGTGCCTGTCGCCACCAACCCCGAGAACCAGACCTCCAGGCCCCATACGCTCAGGTTCACGATCGTCCGCCCGCAAAGCCCTACGCCAGGCGCCGCTGAAGGCTCACGTCCTTGATTTATCTGTGTCCGGCGACGCGTTTAGCGTGCTCGGCGCCGTGAGAGATCTCAGGACGCCCACCATCGCTGCCGCAGCGGGGGCGCCATCGGCGACGGCCGCCGCGAACACATGCCGGGCGGGAAGCGACGGGCGGACCGTATCCCGGTAGACCACGTTCTGATAGCTCCGGTCACTTGCCAGATCGGGCACCATCGCAATGCCGACGCCAGCGGCCACGAGCTCGTGGATCGTTGCGTAGTCGTCGCTCCGATAGACGACTTCGGGCGTGAAGCCCGCGGTCGCGCACACCGAAGCCAACGCATCTGAACAGGGCCGGTGGGGATGACTGCCGATCCACGACTCGTGCGATAGATCGGCGAGCGACAGGCGCCTGCCAGTCGCCAGCCGGTGGCCGCGGGGAAGGACGAGGCGCATCTGGTCCTCCACCAGTCGCGTGCGGCTGACGTCGGAAGTCGGGTGCGCGGCGCCATCGAAGTCGTAGCCGATGACCAGGTCGACTTCACGTCGATCGAGCAGGATCAGCGCCTCGTCGGTCTCCTCCTCGATCGTCCTCAGCTCAACCCCGGGGTGGCGCGTCGCGAACGTGGCGATAGCGGCGGGCATGAACGCTGCGCCGGCGGTGGGGAACACCGCGACCCGGAGGCGCCCAGCACGGACCGCGGCAAGGTCGCGCAGCTCCGCTTGGGCTGCATCGACGCGACCGAGGATCGCTTCCGCGTGAGCCAAGAGGATCGCGCCGGCCGGCGTTAGGCGGCCCCCCGCGAGGTACGCTCCACCAGCCGCAGGCCGACATCGAGCTCCAAGGCTCGCAGCTGTTGCGACGCTGCCGAGGGAGTGTATGACAGCGCCTGCGCGGCAGCGGATATCGATCCGTGGGCCGCGACGGCTCGCAATAGCGCCAAGCGCCGAAGCTCGAGCATGCAGCACAGCTTAACGGCGCCCGAACATGTCTCGCTCGCGCTTCACGCGATCCGGCCGCCGAACCGTTCGCGCCGCCGGGCCGTACTGGCAAGCACGGAGGTGAGATTGCCTTCGCAACACCGTCCAACCCAATCGGAGATTCGATGTCAACCCATGCAGTTACCACAGCGGTCGCGGCGATCACCCCGCGCGGTTCGCTAGTCCGGCGGCGCTGGCCCGCAGCTCTTCTGTCCGCTGCCGCCCTGTTGCTTGCGAGCGCCGGCTCGGCCGCCGCGGCGGCCAACCCAATCACGGTGAACACGGCGAACTGGACCGGCAGCGCCGGATTCGCTTCGGCCGCCCCCGGCTGGTACAAGGACAGCTTTGGTCTCGTTCATCTCGAGGGCGCCGCGAAGCAGACGTCGGCGAGCGGTGGTCTCAGCGCCATCACACTCGGCACGCTTCCCAAGGCCGCAAGACCAGCCCGCGACCTATATTTCATGGCGCACACGTTCGACGGAACGTACGCGGTGATCCAGATCGACACCGACGGGACGATCCTTGTGGACCGTCCCGCCGCCCCGGTGGGCGTGCACGCGACCGAGCAGCAGGGGGCGACGGTCACCGCGATGCTGAGCCGGCCGCGGGCGCTCGCGCTGCTGGTCAGCGCCGAGCGTGGCGGCCGGCTGGTCAACGTTGGCGTGGTGCATCTGGGCAGCCACAAGGCGGGCCTGTCGTACATCCACTGGAACCTCGTGGTCAACCAGCGAGTGCTACCGGCTGGCCGCTATGAAGTGAGTCTGCACGCACTCAACGGGGCCCTATTGTCGGTGCCCGCTTCGCCGGGCGCCCTCACGCTGGTCGTGCAGGCAAACGGAGACATCCATACGCAGTAGCGAGCCTTGCTTGTGCTCTGCGGTGGGG
>JBKQIR010000146.1:0-3382 GCA_052148275.1 Solirubrobacteraceae bacterium | reverse complement strand
GGGTTTATTGAAGAGGAGGTCGTGATCTCATGGCGACCACGTCACGCTTGTGCGAACGATCTGCGCGGGGTTTCCGGCCACTAATGTTCCAGGTCCTACGCTGCGACTGATGACGGCGCCCGCCGCGACTACTGAGTCCTGTTCGATCCTCACGCCCTTGAGTACGAGGGCGCCGGTACCGATCCAGACTCGATCGGCGATGAGCACGGGCTTTGTCCGTGAGCGTGCGACGTTTGCGACTACCAGCTGGTGCACATCCGAGTCGAGTATCTGGACGTGCCAGGCGATCGCAACGCCTGAGCCGATCTCGATGCGCTGAAAGCAGGTGATCATCGAGTGGTCGTTGATGAAGGTGCCGTGCCCGATTGTTAGGACTGCGCGCTCGGCCACGAGCACACGCGTGCCGCGCATCAGCTGCACGGTGCCCTTGACATTGAGTTTTGCTTGCCTCTCCATATGCAGGATTGCGGGTAGGGGCGTGAGGTGCTCGAAACCGATGAGTAGGACGGCGCGCGGCGCCAGCACGATGCGGGCACGTCGATCGATAACCAGCACCGAGCCTCGCGCGATGAGAATCCATCCCCGGAAGCGCCGGGAATACCAAAGCGACCTCGAAACCGATATGTGGCGGATCAGGCGTAGGGCTGTGGCGCGTCGCATCGGGTTGCGGAGGTTCGCGATCACGGTGTCCGCAAAGCGGGTCACGATGACGCCTGTCGTGGGCCGGGCGGCTTTACGGACGAGCGACCCGTCCGTTGAGCCGCTTGGACGAGGATCTGCTCGGTTGCGTCGATGCGCGATGTCCAGGTGTAATGTTCGACGACCATTTTTCGGCCTGAGTCGCCCAACGAGCGGGCGAGGGTTGCGTCGGAGGTCAGGCGGGCGATCGCGTGCGCGAGCGCGTCTCGGTCGCGTGGGGGCACGAGCAAGCCATTCTGCTCGTGGTTGACGATCGTCGGAATACCGCCGATGTCGGATCCGATCACCGGCAACCCGCAAGCCATTGCTTCCAGGAGTACCATTCCGAAGCTCTCTGCGTCCGATACGGACGGCAGCACAAGCGCCGACGATGTCTGGAGCTCTCGGGCGACGGCGGGTCTTGGCTGAGAGCCGGTGAAGGTTACGCGGGGAGCGGTCCTGGGCAGGCTCGGCCCGACCACGCACAGTTCGGTTGAAGGCAAGCGCTCCATCGCGGCCAAGAGATACTCGAGTCCCTTGCGGGGGTCTCGAAAGTCTCCGACCGCAACGATTCGGTTGGGGTTCGCGGGAATGCTCGAAGGCGTGAACAGCTGCGTGTCTACCCCTGGCGTGATGGTCGTGCTCTTGTCGGACCAGCGCGCGAGTAGGCCCTCGCGCACGAATGTCGACGAGCACACGATGGCGGCGCTACGCTCCATCATCCAGGGGAGTACCCAGCGCTCGTACAGACGGTTGAGGAAATCGGCCGGCATGACGTCTTTGTGCATGCTCCCGGCGTGGTATGTGAGGATCATGGGCAGATCATCCACGGCTCTGGTAACCGCTATCGCCATTGACGGCACCGGCGCATGGACGTTGATGGCGCACGGCTTCACGGTCCGGATCAGGCGCCGTAGTTGCCAGGCCCAGTCGATGCCAACGGGAGTGTTGTAGAGGTGACCGTGGACGGGCAAGCGATGGACTACCAACTTACCCATGTACTCGGTGCGCTGCTGGGCGCCAGACGTGACGATGTGTGTCGTCCAGCCGCGGTCGCTCAGCCCCACCGCAAGCTGGTAGGCATACTCCTCCAGGCCACCAACGGCCGGATGGAAGTATGGGGTGGCGATCAAAACAGGACGCATAGCGACAGCGAGAGCCTAGCGGGCCGGTCTGATCAAGTGGCGAAGCGGTGTGGCGAGGGGGACGGCCAGTAGCGAGAGGGTGACGAGCTGTCCGCCGCACCAGGCTAGGCCTATTCCTGCGAGCTTGTCGGCTGCGAGCGGAAAACATAGGGCGACGGTGGCCGCTGAGCCGAGCGCACTTGAGGTGAACATGACGGTGTTGCGCATGTGCACTTTGTGGATCGCGCGGAGGGCGTCGTTGATAGCCACGAGTATTGCGGAGAGAGCCAGGATGGTCAGTAGCCAGTGCGCGGATCGCGCATAGCCGGGGCCAAACAGGCTCAACACGAACGGTCCGATCGCGATGGTCGCGAGAATCCCGGGTAGGAGCAGAACGGCTATGAAGGTGATGGTCTTGCGCGTTTGGTGTGATAGTTTGTCGGAGGAGTGCGAGCCTTCGGCGAATAAGGCCTGGCCTGCCGCTTGGGATACCGCAAATAACAAGCTGGCGAGCATCATGGCCATGTAGTAGTGTGCTGCTGGGACCGCCCCGAGAAGATCGAGGACGAGCAACGGTAGGACGATCTGTGGCATGCTTTCCGCCAAGGTTGCTAGGTAGTTGGCAAGCGAGAACGCGGTCATTCCCGGCGTTGGAGTCAGGCGGACTGCAGGCGCCAACCGGTGTTGGAAGCGACGCTTGAGAATCCAGAGCCCGAACAGGACGGCGACGACCAGCGACACCATCCACGACGAGTAGATACCGAACGCTCCTGCGAAGACGAGCGCGAACAGGAGCGGCAACTTGACGATGCTGGAAAGCGTGTTTTTGAGGAGGACGTAGCGCGAGGAGCGGTACGCCACAAAGACGCTTTCGACGATATAGCTTCCGGTGGCGGCTGCGCAGAGGACAACGAATAGGACGCCGATGAGTGGTGTCTGTCGAACGACTCCCAGGCGAGGGGCGATGAGTGGTTGCAGGAGAATGAAGCCGGCTCCGCACAGCATGGCGAGAGCGGCGGTCCATGTCAGGCTCGCGTTCACGAGGTGAACGCGGCTTCGGCTGTCGGGCAGGAAGCGAATCAGGGAGATCTCCAGACCGGCAAGTGCGAAGCTGGTGATGAGGTTGAGCGCGGCGATCAGGGCGGTCGCGACGCCAACCTGCGTAGTTGTGTAGACGCGGGCGCCGATCGTCCAGAATACGAGGCCGAAGGCGGCGAGAATCGCGGTGTTGAGAAAGAGGAAAGCGGAGTTACCGTAGAGAGACTCGCTCCCCAGGGCAGCGCGTAGACGGCCCATCGCAGTGCTCGCGCGGTCCTGCGAGCGGAGCGCGACTGCTATCGGGCGCCGCGGGGAGTTGGATGAAGGCTCTGGGTCGACCACGCGGATGTCTTGGCGAGACCTACCCGTCAGGCTCCTCGCAATCGAGTTGGTGAACGTACCCATTCCCGCCTGTGCTAGCTCATCGGAGCTTTGTGGCGGCGATTCTGCCTGGTGAGAAGGGGCGAGCGGCTGTGTTTGAGCGGCCTCCGGTGCTGCCATGATGTCCTTCCTCTGGCAGGACAGACGCGGTCGAGCTGCTC
>JBKQIR010000145.1:0-6766 GCA_052148275.1 Solirubrobacteraceae bacterium | reverse complement strand
GGTTGCCGCGGCGAGTCCTGAAGCGCCGTTCTGCGCCTCGCCGATCACGACGAAACCGGCGTCCTCGAGAACGTTTCGCGCGCTTGGGTGGTCATCGATGATCAAGACGGTCCTCGCCGTGGCCGGGATTGTCTGCGCAACCCCGGCCACGAACAGTACGGCTAACCGTACCCCCTGTGGGGGCGATCCGAACTCAGAGACGCCTGGCCGCCCCACCGAAACGTCTCCAGCCAGGTGGAACTCTGCGGGTGTGCTTCAACCCACTCTCAACGAAGGAAACGCCATGCACAAGCACGACCAGCCGCTCTCCAGTAACGGCAAGAAGACCGTCGCAAAACGCTTTGGGCGAGGCCGGATCACCGGCCTGGCCCTGATCGCCGTCCTCACGCTCGCGCTCGGCTACCTCCACTTCGCCGGCAGCTCTACGGCCGTCTCCGTGCCTGCCGGCGCGCATGCAGGCCAGCTGACCATGCACCCGTGCACCTATTCCACCGAAAACGGCACCTCCGCCGCGGATTGCGGGACGCTCGTCGTGCCCGAGAACCGCCATGATCCGAACTCGCGCCTGATCGCACTTCCGGTCATAGTGATTCATGCCCATTCGGCCCATCCGGGCGCCCCGATCTTCCGCCTGCAAGGCGGCCCCGGCATCACGAACATGTCGTTCCCGGACGCGAGCCGTTTCACCGCCAACCACGACGTCGTGCTCGTCGGCTACCGCGGCGTCGACGGATCGACCCGGCTCGACTGCCCGGAGGTGAACTCGGCAATGGAGGACTCAGGTGATCTCCTCAGCGAGCAGTCGTTCCGCGCCGTCGCCGCGGCGTACCGGTCGTGCGCCGACCGGCTCCGCAGCGATGGTGTCGATCTCGCCGGCTATTCGATCCCTGAAGAAGTCGACGACCTCGACGCGGCCCGCCGCGCCCTCGGCTACCACGAGATCGACCTGGTGAGCGAAAGCGCGGGCACCCGGGTCGCGATGATCTATGCCTGGCGCTACCCGAAGAGCATCCATCGCTCGGTGATGATCGGCGTCAATCCACCCGGGAACTTCCTCTGGGACCCAAAGACGACCGGCGAGCAGATTGACCGCTATTCCGCGCTCTGCGCCCAGGCGGCGAGCTGTCGTAGCCGGACGCCGGATCTCGCCGCGACGGTGAAGTCCGTGTTCGCTCACGTTCCCAGTCACTGGGGGTTGCTGCCGATCGAGAACGGCGACTTCAAAACCGCCGCGTTCTTCGGCCTGATGAACGAGACCTCCGCCGGCGGCAACTCGATCGCCGCGCCACTGACGATCGACTCACTCCTCTCCGCCAGCAAGGGCGACGCAAGCGGTGCGTGGTTCCTGTCGCTGATGGCACGGCTCACCTTTCCGAGCTCGTTCGTCTGGGGCGACCTGGCGGCGATCGGCCGCAGCGACGCCACCTACGCGAAGCAGTTCTACGCGTCGGGAGCAAACCGTGGATCGCTGATCAGTGCTGCCGGCAACGACCTGTTGTGGGCCGGCGGCAGCCTCCTCAACGCCTGGCCGGCGAACCCGGACGAGAACGAGTACACCCACGTGCAAAACTCGAACATTCCGACGTTGCTGATCGGCGGCAACCTCGACTTCGCAACGCCGCCCGAGAATGCGACCCGCGAGCTCCTGCCTCACCTCGCGAACGGCCGTGAGGTGGTGCTCTCGGACCTCGGCCACTCCGACGACTTCTGGGCCTACGAACCGGCAGCCGGCACCCGTCTGATGAACACCTACCTCGACACCGGCAAGGTCGACACGTCCCTCTACACCCACAACAAGGTCGACTTCAGCCCAAGCTCCAGCCAAGGCGCCTATGCCGAAGACGCCCTCGGCGTGATGATGGGCTTCGGACTCCTCATGATCCTGTCACTGCTACTGATGTGGCGCCGGGCGCACAAGCGCGGCGGCTTCGGGCGCAAGGCGAGCGCGATGCTGCGCTCCGTCTACCTGCTGGTGCTCGGCCTCGGCGGATGGTTCACCGGCCTGATCATCGTGCTGGTGGCTTTGCCGACAGTGCCCCTCGGCAGCGAACTCATGGCTGTTCTCTCCATCGGCGCGCCGATCGGCCTCGGCACCTACTGGGCCTGGGTCAACCGCGACCGGCCGGCCAGGGCCACGAAGATCGGCATCTGGGTCGCGCTGACGGGCGCCCTCGTCGGCGCGCTGCTGGGGTTCTACGCAACAACCGGGATCATGGCGGTCATCACCACGATCGTCGGAGCAGCTGCCGGTGCGAACCTCGGCCTGATCGCCCTCGACGTCGCACGAATCGGCGAGCGGCCGGAGACCGTTCCGCCCATCGCCATTCCAGCGCCCATCGCCATTCCAGCGGTCAAACACTGACCCCCGGAGTCCGTTCGCGCAGAGCATGTGGCGGTGTGCTGGTTGCCGCCACATGCTCTGCTGACGTACGTGCGCGCTCGGTGGTCTGAACGACGTCATCAAGTTACGGTGGCGAACACTGCGTTGATGAGGTAATCGGTGGTTGTCATGGCCGTCATGATCTGCTCATGGCGGCCCCGTGTCGTCGGCCCGTGGGTTGGACAACGGGTTGATCTCAGGCCTCAACCCGCGGGTTGCCCGCGTCCAGGGTCAGCGGTCCGCAGCACGATGCGGACCTCGTTCGTCAGATACGTCTCGCCAACGCCGCGTCACACCTCGTTTCGAAAGGAACGCGCCATTGTCGGCGCGGCTCGCGGACGCTCCGCCTCCGCGATTCCGGATCTGGAACTGATCCATCCCGGCGTCAGCGACCTCAACCGGGAGACCCCGTTTGGCAACAGCACGCGCATCCTCAGCGTCGTCGTCGCGCACCTGCACTGCGCGGAACGGAGGGCCGCCGGGTCCCGGCCGAGTCTCCCTCTTGCAGCCCGGCGGTCCTACGTCCGCCTCGACAGCGGCTGTGGAACGACGACGGCACCGGGCAGCACTGAGCAGGTATGCAGAAAGATCCCAGGGCAGGTGCCGCGATGTGCGGTTAATCGACCAACGACGACGGTTCAGCCCCGGCAGAAAGCGTCCGGCTGGTCGACTGTCCCAGCAGCGGCCATGACCGCGCCTATCTCGTCGAGCGCGGGCTTGAGCAGGACGGCTATGCCGCGCTGCTCGCGCTCGTGACTGAGTACGTCGCTGAGGCACAGCGCTGGAACGAGGTCCCGATGGCCACGAGCGCGGTCGCCCGACGGATGCGGGAACTCGGGTTGTGACTTCCACGAGGCCACGTCCGCAGCGTCCCCATTTTCCGCCGACGCGATTTCCTGGGTCGGCCGTGGCCAGACCGAACTGCTGATTTTCGGGAACCAAGACGGCGAGCCCGACTCTCACGGCGGCGGCGGCCCAGCAGGGCCGCCGTCCTACACCACCACCACCGCGGGTCTACGGAGACACGTCGGCGGATTCCCACCTGCTTCGCGCGGGCGCAAATGCGTAATCGGACTCGCGGACGGTCTCTGCAGAGAACGGGTAGCTGGCGTCGCCCGTGCCGGGCAGGAACGTGTAGACGTAGCGGAAGGTCCCGTTCCCGAAGACGTCGACGTTCGCGAAGTCATGCGCACGCCCGCCGAAGAACACCGACAGGATGACGGCCTCGCCGGCGACGGGCAGGTATCCGCCGCGCAGGTGGCCGATCATCACCAGCCTGCCGCCCCAGTGCGCGTGTCGCGCCTGAAGGCGCAGTTGGATCGACGCAGGGACGATCACCGTCGCCTGGCCCGACGACGGCTCGAATGTCGCCCCGCCGCCGTAGACCGCCTTGATGATTCGCGACGGGCCCGCGGGGAGGCGAGCGCTCCAGTTCCCGTTCGCATCCGTGGCGGCAACGGCTTCCAGCGCAAACGCGTCCTGGCCGTTATCCGGGGCGGCGAGGATCTGAACGATCTGGCCGCCAAGAGCGGTCCCCTGCGTCGTGCCAAGCCAGCCATTGATCGTCGTCGCGGCACCGAACGCGACGCGACGGGTGCTCGAGCTGACCATGTGCGGCAGCACCGGGACCTTCGTGGTCCGCCAACGGCCGCGGATCCTGACCCTGCGCAGGACGTAGCGCGGGTGGCAGCGGACGCTCGTCACCGTCCGCGTCTGCGCGGGAATCCACACGCGCACCTGGCGGCCGTGGACACGGACCCAGCCGAACTGTCCGGGAACATGTATCTTGTTCAGGACGCGCGCGCAGTCGAGCGCATCGGCGATGCGATCAAATGAGACGCTCGTCACTGTTGGCTGTCTGATTCTGAGCGTCCACGTCGCGGGCGCAGACCAGCCGAGATTCCCGGAAGCATCGCGGGCATCATCGGCGCTGGAGCAATTGACCGTATGGGTCCCAACGCCCTCGCCCTCCAAGGGTAAGCACAGCAGTAACGACGGCCACGGCCGCCGCGCAGCCGATCGCGGTTGCGAGGGCGAACACCGAGCGAACGCGCGGCATGGTGATCTGCGCGCGCAGTCGTCGCGCCGCGCTTGCGAGCGCGGCGCCGGTGCGTCGCTTTCGACTGCGGCGCAGCTGGACGTCGGACGGCTCGAGCTCAGGGTCGAACGGCGCGCTCTCGGCAGGCAGGGGATCGCGGATCCTTGGCAGGCCGACGAGATGCGGCTCGCGGCGGCGCAGCGGCGTGACCTTCGCGACGTCGTCTTCATCGCTGGGCGGGTTCAACGTTCCCGTTCCTCCGCTGGCATCCATCCCGCAGGCATGCTAGCGCATAGTTTGGCAATTTTTGCCTATACTAACGCCCGGATGGACGATACCGAGCTGCTGACAGTTTCTCAGGCGGCCGAGGCGTTCAGCGCTACGAGCCAGACGATCCGGAACTGGATCCGCAGCGATCGTCTTCGCGCGGTCCGTATCGGGAATCGCTTCCTGATCCCGCTGTCGGAGGTAGAGCGGCTGCGTGGCGGCCTCGGCGCACCTCGCGGCGAGAGCAATTGGGAGCACGAAGCTGGTCACCCAGCCGAGCGCCTGGTCCGCCGGTCTCCGGCCGTTCAGCCGGGGGCGGATCCGGCTGACGGTCTGCTCGGAGCGTGAGAGTGGACTCGGAGAAGGCATTCCAAGAAGCGCGCGAGGTCTGGCGCGCTGCGCTGCGCGAGCACGTCCTCGCTCCGCCAGACGCAGGGTTCAGCGCTCGGATCGCGAAACTGGCTGCAGCCGCGGCAGGGCGCGCCGCGGCCTGCGAAGCGGCTCACAAGGACGGCTACGAGTGGCCGGCCGCGCGCGGCGGCGCGAAGCCGCCGTACGAGCTTCGGCCTGGCACGGGCCGTCGCGGCCCGGTCGCGCTCTGGGAGCGCTTCGACGAAGCCGTCGACGAGCTCGACCGAGTGAGCGAGGGCAGGAGCATGAGAGCCGTCAGCCGGGCGTATGCCGAGCTTGCCGAGATCGCCGACGAGCTGGCGACAGCCGTCGAGCGCGAGGATCGCGCGAGCGGCCTCATCCCGCCAGACGCCGCCACGCGGCGTCGCTCGGCGTAGCTGGCCGGGGATTCGCCCGGAGTCGGGCGGGCACGCGTACTGACATGTCGTAATCGCGCTCGCTCGGCCGCGAGTTGCGCGTGCCGGCCATCCCGTCTCGATCGCGGCGGGCATCGACCTGCATCCGAGCTGATCCGCTGCGCGCGATCATCGACAGCCGCTCCTTCGCGTCAGCGAGCTGACTGTCTCCCGACCGCTCAGCCATGAGCGCCACAAGCGCGCGCTGTTGCCGCTCAGCGAAGGTGTGTTCGTGACGCGTATCTGATCCCTTGGGTTCCGGGTTGAGCGGCTCACCGAGTCGCGGCTATTCGGCACGGCGGCCGCTGCCGAGGAAGAACGGGCCGGCGAGTGGCTGGATCTCGATCACCCACCCGAGGTCCCGTAAGAAGCGTTCGAGTGGTTCCGGTTCGAGCGCGACCTTGACGGCGCGGAAACGGCGGCCGTCGCGCAGTTGCCGCTCGATCGTGGAGGACTGTGGGCCGTGGGTGAGCTCTTCGGTCGTGCGGTGGCCGTCGTCGACGAACATCACTCGACCGTTCAGCGCCAGCGCGGAGGCGACGGTCGACCAAAAGCTGGCGAACCGCTCGGGTGGCACGTGGGAGAGCCAGAAGCCGAAGAAGACGAAGTCGTAGCGGCGGTCTGGGGTCCACTTGAACAGGTTGGCCTGGACGAAGCGCACGTTGGTGGCCGGCGCGGTGCGGGTGGCCGCGATTTCGAGCATCTCCGGTGAGGCGTCAAGAGCGTCGACCGATGTGCACCGGCGGGCGAGTTCGCTGGTGAACGTCCCCGGGCCGCATGCGAGCTCGAGCACCTCGCCCAGCGGTGACGCGCTCTCGAGCGCTGTATTGAACGTTCTCCTGGCGGCGTTGTGCGTCTCCTCGGTGACCCCTTCGATCTCCGCGTCCTCGACGTATTCCGGTGCCAGCGCGCGGTAGTAGGCCACCTGCTCGGCGAGGAGGGCATCGAGTTCGGTCATTCGCGTAGCCTAGCCAGCAATGCTCGGGCTGTAGCGGCGAGCGCTCGCGTGAGCTTGGCGTTGGCGAAGTCTGCGGCGCGACGGTCATCGCTCTGCATCAAACACCATCGTCACCGCGCGACGTGCTCCACGGCCCACCCGGCAGAGGGCAACTACGTGTCACCGACACAAGTGCCGGGTTCAACTACGTGAGCTATACCCAGAAGTTGTGGATACGCGTGAAGAGGAAGGCGGCGTACCTTCCCGGTTGATTGAAGACCGAAGCCGGCGATGGCCGGCAGGAAGGCACGCCATGTCAGATGTTCGCACGCCGCAGA
>JBKQIR010000144.1:0-8876 GCA_052148275.1 Solirubrobacteraceae bacterium | reverse complement strand
CAGGTAGTCGCGGCACGCGTCATCGTCCGGGAACCACGCCACAAGCTCATCGTAGGACCCCGGATAATGCCTGCTTGCGGCCGGAAACACCGGACAATCCTACCTGATTTAGATAGAGACCCCCTTTCGGCGGAAATCGCCGTGGCTTCTTTAGCGGCGTTGCGGCCGTCTCGCCCAGCCGAGCCGAGACGGCCGCTTTCCGCCTCGTGCTTGCAGTCGAACGCGGTCGCGGCTGGCGCCCGGATCGGCCTGTCGGCGACCACGCGGATTTCTGCAGCGCCGCCGTCTCAGCCCCGCTCGTCGCCGAAACCAGGGCGCGCGGGGCGTGGTGCAGAGTCGCCGATTTGCATCGGCGCGCCCGGTCCGTCGTGGGCACCGGTCACGCCGGTGCTGAGGACAGGTCGAGCACGTTGCGAGGTGGCCCACCTGGGTCTGCGCCAGTTGCCGGATCGCAGTTGCCGGATCGCATGGCAAGCGACAGCGAGATGCCAGCCCAGGTCTATTTCGCTGGACGCCGGTCTGGGTCGATCGCGGTCGTCAGTAGTTTGCCCAGCCGCGATCGGTATGGGAACGGATGTCGGCCTTGGAGTAATGAGGGACCATCGGCTTCATCTAGGTACGCCAGCGGGCGTCATGCTGGGAGGAGCGACGATGACGCAGGTGACCGGTCGGTCGGACGGCTTGGTGGGGGTTGATGTGGCTGCGCGCGACGCGCTTTGCCAGGTCAGTTCTTCGCAAGGCGCGCAGCTTGACGAGCGGGGCCCGTGGTCATCGGCTCTGGCTCACGCTCGACAGGATTGGTGTGACGCCGCATCTGTTCCTGTCGGTGAGCGTTTCGTTCTTACCTGGGTGCGGCAGCGAGCGCGGCAGGAGCGGCGCTTCGTTGCGATTTCGTAGGGGACTGCCCGAATATCGCCGCAGTGTCACCGCACGGAGCTCTGGCAGGTGCGAGCGTCCGCTATGAGCGCTGCAAACCACTGCCGGTAAGGAGGGTTCGATGTCGCGAGCTAGTGACGACAGACGTATCCGGAATCGCGAGAACGGTTTGACGCCCCTTCGTGTGGCGGAGCCGACGCGCACGCTGAGCGGTGAAATCCCGCACTGCGTCGCGAGCGAGTCAGAGGATTGGGATCGAACGATCTCGACGCCGCGACCGGCACGGTGCCGCAGCGCGCAGATGGCGGCTGCGAGAGGCTTGGTCGCTGCGGCTGTTGCTGCTGCGGGGCGTTGGACGCGGATTGCGCCTTGTGCGGTTGCGCAGCTTGCCGGGCTGGCAGTTGTGATGTTCGCGTTCGCGTCCCCGGCGTCCGCGGTTCCGGCTGCTACGCAGTTCGTCTATGCGGGAGGGGAGCAGTCCTATTCCGTCCCGAGCGGGGTGACGCTGCTGCTGGTTGACGCGTTGGGGGCCGACGGGGGTGGTGGTATCCCGGCGGCGGGTATGAATCTCGAGGGCTACCTCCCGACGACGCCCGGGCAGACGTTGTATGTCGAGGTTGGCCAGGTGGGGTCGCTTGACGGTGGGGTGGGTTTCGGGGGCGGCGGTGCCGCGGGCGCAGATCCGCCGCTTGTTTGCATGTCGGGCGGGATACCCTGCAGCGGAGTGGGGTCGGGCGGCGGCGCGAGCGACGTGCGGACGTGTTCTGAGCTCGCAGCTAGCTGTCCGGGCGGCGTGACGTCCGTTGCGTCGAGATTGTTGGTGGCGGGCGGTGGCGGGGGTAGCGACGGCGATGGCAGTAACGCCGACCAGGGCGCTGTTGAGGCGAGCGCTGGTGGTGGCTACAACTTGCAGAACCCGCTCCCAGCGGGTAATTCTGGCGCCGGGCCGGTGCCGATCTTGACGGCAGCGGGGATCGTCATCCCCGGCGAGCCGAACCAGGCACCGTATTTCCCGTTCGTGACGCCCGCCGAGGGCGGGACGACGACCGGCGGCGCCGGCGGGACGGACATCTCCGGTGGCGGGGGCAGCTTCGTCACCTTCGACGGTGTTGCGGGCTCGAGCGGGAGCGGTGCGGTCGGTGGCCCGGGCGGAGACGCGAGCGGTTTCACGCCGTGTTGCACGGGCAACGAGCTGGACTCGGGCGCTGGTGGCGGCGGCGGCGGCTACGCTGGTGGTGGCGGCGGCTCGACCGGCCCCAGCGGTTGCGGCGGCGACACAGGTATGCTCTGCAGCCTCAGTTGGAATGGCCAGGGAGGGGGCGGCGGCTCGAGCTTCGTCGCGAACGAGATTCTCTACCCGTCCGTGGTCGACAGTCCGGCGTCGCCGTCGATCACGTTTACCCCGGTGATCCAGATCGAGAGCCGGGCCGACGGTGCGGTCTACAATCCGGGTCAGGTCGTCGATGCTGGCTGGTCGTGCAGTAGCGCCGCGAGCAGCTGCAACGGAACTGTCGCTTCCGGGCTTCCGATCGACACGTCGCCCGGAACACACACGTTTACGGTCACCGCGAACTTCTCGGGCAACCAGCCCGCCGCGTCGAGCGTTACATACACGGTCGCGGCAGCGAACTGTCGATCGACGCGCAGACCAGCGGGCAAGCGATCAACTCGGCGACCGCGTGCCTGTCCAGCACCGCGGCGGGTGATCTGCTGGTCGCGTGTGCGGCCGGCAGCGCGCGGGCGAGCGGCGGGGAGACCTGCGCGGTGTCGGCGTCGGTTTGACCTGCACGCTCATCGGGCCTGAGAACACGGCCTGGGTGACGGCGAGATCTGGACGGCACGCGGGAGCGGCGCTTGAGCAGCGCCGCGATCACTGCCACGCTCAAGCTGGGATGAGACGATCGAGGCGATCGCCTTCAAGAGCGCGTCAGGCACCGGCAACCTGGGGGGCGTTCCCCTCGATGAAGGGCGCGCCGTCGGGCTGCCTGAGCATCGGCCGGGCCAGCTCATGGGTGTTCGCGGTGGACAATATGGCTGAGGTCCATCCCGCGCACGGTCGGGATCGGCCAGCCCTCCTGGTTCATCAGGCCACCGACGGCGTCGCTGACACCTACTGGGCACAGATCACCAACGCCATCACGCCCAAAGGCTCTCAACAAACAGAAGACGAATTTGAGGAGCAGGCTCGTCGGCCGGATGGCCAGCAGAGCCCGGCTGTAACCGCGGACGGCCGGAGTGGCTCGTTTTTGCTGCGCGCGGTGCCTCGTGGTTACTACGGACGCGGCGCCGTTTACGGATGGCGCGGGCGCGCTTGTTGCCTAGCGTTGGCGTTCACGAAGCCACGTCTTGGAGGGAGGATGGTTATGGCTCAAGACCTGACCAAACGCAGCCCCGCCGCGAACGCCTCGGCGAGCCGCAAGCGCACCATGCACGCTGCGGATCCCGCGACCGCGGTCGACGCGACAGCGAAGCTGTCCGAAGAGGTGCTTGAAACAGTCGAGAGGGGTAGGCGGATCGCGCGGGAGACGCTACCGGATCGGGTGCATCGCCAGGGCCAGCGGCGGATCGGGGCGAAATGGCTACCCAGCTTCTGTGAGTGGTTGGTCGGCGCGCCGGCGAGGGCTGGCTGCTTGGGGCGGGTGCGGCGGTGGCTGGTGACGTGCGGGGTTCGGTTCGTGGTGGGGGTCTGTGTGCTCGCTGGTGTGATCGCCACTCCCGCGCGGGCAGCCGAGCCGGTCGGAACCATCACCAACTACACCGGTCCTGGCATCAGCGACCCGGAGGGGATCGCCGCGGGGCCCGACGGCGCCTTGTGGTTCACTAACTGGGGGAATGGCTCGATCGGGCGGATCAGTACTAGCGGCACCGTCACCAACTACACCGACCCCAGCATCGAGGTGCCCGTGTACGGGGGAATCGCGGCGGGGCCTGATGGGGCGCTGTGGTTCACCAACAACCCGGACTCGATCGGGCGGATCACTACCAGCGGCACCGTCACCATCTACACCGACCCTGGCAGCAGCGCCCCGTTCGGGATCGCGGCGGGGCCTGACGGGGCGCTGTGGTTCACGAACTTCGCGAACGCCTCGATCGGACGGATCAGTACCAGCGGCACCGTCACCAACTACACCGGCGCTGGCATCCTCCTCCCGTTGGCGATCGCCGCGGGGCCTGATGGGGCGCTGTGGTTCACCAACGCAGGCTCGATCGGGCGGATCACTACCAGCGGGACCGTCACCATCTACACCGGCCCTGGCATCAGCGCCCCGAGCGGGATCGCGGTGGGGTCCGACGGGGCGCTCTGGTTCACCAACGAGAACAACAACTCGATCGGGCGGATCACTACCAGCGGCACCGTCACCAACTACACCGGCCCTGGCATCAGCTACCCCGAAGGGATCGCGGCGGGCCCTGACGGCGCGCTGTGGTTCACGAACTTCGCGAACGCCTCGATCGGGCGGATCAGTACCAGCGGCACCGTCACCAACTACACCGGCTCTGGCATCAGCTACCCCGAAGGGATCGCGGCGGGGCCCGACGGGGCGATGTGGTTCACCAACGACGGGACCAGCTCGATCGGGCGGATCCAGGCTGTTGGTTCGCCCTCGGCGGCGATCACCTCGCCAGCCTCTGGTGGGACCTATAGCGTCGGGCAGTCGGTGCCGACGAGCTTTGGCTGCGCCGAGGGAGCCGACGGCCCGGGGATCGCGTCGTGTACGGACAGCGATGGCTCGACGAGCCCGGGACAGCTGAGCACCTCAGCGGCTGGGTCCTTCACGTACACGGTGACGGCGACCAGCAAGGACGGGCTAACCGGCACGGCGAGCATCTCCTACACGGTCGCGGCGGCGAAGTGTCGATCGACGCGCAGACCAGCGGCCGGGCGATCAACTCGGCGAGCGCATGCCTGTCCAACACCGCGGCGGGTGATCTGCTGGTCGCTCCACCGGGCGGCAGCTCGCGGGCGAGTGGCGGGGAGGCCTCTACGGTGTCGGCGGTGGTTTGACCTGGACGCTCATCGGTCCTGAGAACATGGCCTGGGTGACGGCGAGATCTGGACGGCTCGCGCGAGCGAGTCTTGAGCAGCCCTGCGATCATTGCCACGCTCAATCAGACCGGCTGGGATGAGACGATCGACGTGATCGCCTTCAAGAGCGCGTCAGGCGCCGGCAACCTGGCGGCGTTCCCGTCGATGAGGGGCGCGCCGTCGGCGCGCCCTGAGCAGCGGCCGGGTCAGCTCGCGGGTGTTCGCGGCGGGCAATGTTTGGCTGAGGTCGATCCCGCGCGCGGTCGGGATCGGCCAGCCGAGTGGTTCATCAGGCCGCCGACGGCGTCGGTGACAGCTACTGGGCGCAGATCACCAACGCGATCGCGCCCAAAGGCTATCAATAAGTAGAAGACGAATTTAAGGAGCAGGCTGGTCGCCTGGATGGCCAGCAGGGGCCCGGCTGGAACGGCGAGCGTCCGCAGTGGCTCGTGTTTGCTGCGCGCAGTGCCGCGTGTTTACTACTGAGGCGGCCGAGCGCCGTTTGCGGATGGCGCGGGCGTGCTTGTGGCTTAGCGTTGGCGTTCACGAAGCCACGTCTTGGAGGGAGGGATGGTTATGGCTCAAGCCCTTGACCGATCGCAGCCCCGCCGCGAACGCCTCGGCGAGCCGCAAGCGCACCACGCGCGCTGCGGATCCCGCGACCGCGGGTGCATGCCGACTGCTGCATAACGATCGGAGGCTGGCGATGGCGATGAGTTGCCACAGGTCAGCAGGTGAGAGGAGAAGCGTGATGATGAATCGAACGAGCATGCTCCGGCTGTCGGACGGATCCGGAAGCTTGGGGAATGCGGCTACTGTCTCCGCACCGTGCATCAAAGGCGTGCTTCGCGCTGACGATCGCACCGACACTGGAGGAGGCATTATGCATTTCGCACGTCGCGAACCCGACAATTCACTGTCGGTGGATTCTTGGCGCCGTCGCGTGATCGTGTTCGCGTGCGTTGTGGCCTTGGCTCTGGTCGGAGGGTTGTTCTCCGCGATGTCTGCCGTCGCCAACACCGCGCGTTGGTCGATCCAACCCGCTCCGAGTCCGAGCGGTGCTCAAGGTATCTCGCTGATGGGCGTGTCGTGCAGTTCGCCTGCGGCGTGCATCGCCGTCGGCTATTATCAGCCCGCTGGAACGGAGCAGCTGACGCTGACGCTGGCCGAGCGGTGGGACGGTAGCTCGTGGTCGATTCTGCCTACCCCGAATCCCTCCGCGCTCTACTCGGCCCTAGACGGCGTGTCCTGCATATCCGCGACCAACTGCGTGGCCGTCGGCAAGGCCTGCTCCGATTCGTGCATCGGGTGGGAGACCCTTGTGGAGCGCTGGGACGGTTCGGCGTGGACGGTTGAGACCAGCCCCGATGATGATTTGGCGAACGACAACTTGAACCAACTAGCGAGCGTGTCGTGCAGCTCCGCTGACGCGTGCACCGCGGTCGGCGACGCCACCGGTAATATCTCAATGAATTTCACTCCCTCGACGCTCACGCTGCGATTCGACGGAGCGGGCTGGTCGTTGCAGACGCCGCCAAGCATCGGCGCAGAGGAGCTAGCCGGAGTCTCGTGCCCGACGGACGCCGACTGCACCGCGGTGGGAAGCCCGCTCGCCGCGCAGTGGACCGGCGGCGTCTGGGTGGCGCAGACCCTGCCCGACGCGTCTGCCACGTCCGCGGCGGTGTCATGCAGCGCGCCCGACGCGTGCACCCTTGTCGGCTACGACTCCACCACCTCCCCTTACACTCCCGTCGCCGAGCGGTGGGACGGATCCACCTGGACCGTGCAGTCTTTGCCCAACGGGGGCAGTACCCTGTACGGGGTAGCCTGCACATCCGGGACCTCGTGCACGGCGGTTGGCGACGGAACTCTAATCGAGCTGTGGAACGGCACCGGCTGGTCGATCGTCCCTAGCCCCAATCCCAGCGACGGCGACTTGAACGTGAGTCCGCATCTGCAGACGATTTCCTGCTCGGCCACCGCGAGCTGCGTCGCGGTCGGCTGGTACGTGGACACCGCGGGGGTGGGGCGCCCACTCGTCGAAGCGGAGACAGCGACAGCCACCCCGGAGGCGACGACGTTGAGCAGTTCGTTGTCGGGTGGCGGGCAGTCCGGCGCGACGATTTCGGTGCCCGGGGGAACAGCGGTGACTGATTCCGCGAGGTTGACCGGCACAAACGCGACGACCGCGACCGGGACTGTGAGCCACAACGTCTATTCCGACCCGGCCTGTACGACATTGGTTACGTCGGCTGGTGGCGGAACCGTAACCGGTGGCGTGCTGCCCAGCTCCAGCCCCCAGACGTTCCGGCCGCCCGGGACCTATTACTGGCAGGCGTCCTACAGCGGTGACAGCGCCAACCAGGCAGCGACGAGCAGCTGCGGCAACGAGGTCGAGACCGTTACGGCGGCGCCGACCGCGTTGGGCACCTCGTTGTCGGGCGGTGGGCAGTCTGGCGCGACGATCTCGGTGCCAGGGGACACGGCGGTGACTGATTCCGCGACGTTGGCGGGCGCAAACGCTTCCACGGCGACCGGGACCATGAGCTACAGCGTGTATTCGGACTCGGCTTGCACGAAGTTGGTCGCCTCGGCTGGTGGCGGGAGCGTCAGCGGCGGCGTGCTGCCCGGCTCCAGCGCCGAGACATTCTCGACGGCGGGGACCTACTACTGGCAGGCTTCCTACAGCGGTGACAGCGCCAACCAGCCGTCGGCGGGCATCTGCGGCAGCGCGGTCGAGACCGTGACGGCGGTGGCGCCGTCGCCCAAGTTCACGAGGATCAGAACCGTCCTGTCCGGCAACGGAATCTTTGGGGGCGGCAACCGCTGGTGGCGCGGCGACGTGATCACGGTATTCGCCGGGGCGGCCGTGACCGACTCGGCCACGCTCCACGGGACGAACGCCGCGAGCGCTAGGGGAACCGTGACCTACAACGTCTACTCCGGCTCCAACCCCGCTAAAGCACACGCGGACGCGAGCGGTGGCAAGGTTACCGTCACCCACGGTGTCGTGCCGAACTCGCGGGCTGTGACGCTCGCAAATCCCGGAATCTACTACTGGCAGGCGTCGTACTCCGGTGATCCGTCGAACGACGCCTCGGTGAGCAGGTACGGTTCTGAGAGCGAGTTGGTTATCCCGGTGACCTACTGCAACCACAATTGGAACTGGGGCTTAAACGGCCGCTGTGTGAGGTCCTCGAAGTAGACGGATCGCTGCGGGGCCGCGAAGCTGGCCCTACTTTCTGCGGAAAATTGGTCAACTAGTCGTTGTAAACGAAACGGCCGCGCCGATGATTCGGCACGGCCGTCTGTAGTGAACGGCAGGCTGGCGGCGTCCACAACCATGCGCGTCCGCGTCTCGATGATCAGGTAGCGCTCAGCCCAGAGTCAAGTCGGATGTTGTGGTGTAGCGGTTGACTTGTCGGCGAGGGTGGCGCCGCCCGACACCATGCTCGTCCGATCATTTGAGCGACACGCTCGGCAGTGCCAGCGATCGTCACGAGAGACTTACGCATTCGTGGCCGCCGAACTAGCGCGTTTAGTTTGGAGACAAGCAACCGATCCCGCAAGGAGCGCCGATCGACTTACACAGCGACGCGACCCCGAGCCCAAAGTCGACGTTGATCGCTCCCAGTCGGCGGGCGGCGCGAAAGCGCGCGAGCGCTTCCACAGTACGCCGAACAACCCCGCCCCGCTGCCACAACCGGAGGCTAGAGCGCAATGGAACGGGCTGACCCGGACTGCGCAGAAAGCCCCGAGCCAGCAAAACGGGACGCTACAAGGCGTTGCCGGTCCCACAGTCCAGAGCTGCATCGCAGTCGGCGTGACGACGCCCGAGGCTGACGGGTAGAGGTTCACGGGGTGTCGCAAGAGTCGAGGAGGGTTCCTGCGTGACGCACGGAATCTTGCGTTTGTGGCGGATGCAAGCCCAGATGCGCTACGGCCGAGCTGTGAGGAGCTGGCGGGGCTGGTC
>JBKQIR010000143.1:0-18186 GCA_052148275.1 Solirubrobacteraceae bacterium | reverse complement strand
CCGTTCTCACCTACCTGCAGAACGTCGCGACTGCCGCCCACCACCGCCTCCCCATCCCCTCGCTCGTCCCTACATAAAGTCACGCAGGAACCCCAGCCATCACGGCGACACCCCGTGAACGGCAACCGGACGATCGCCCGCCGTCGAGCGCCGGGAACGGCGCGCTGTCGTCGGCGCCGCCATACGCCGCGGCGAGTCCACTCGAGCTATCTGATCTCGATCCGGTTGGTCACATCGACCAGCCCGGTGAGGTTCGCGACATCTTCTACCGCAGCAGCACTCTCCGATTGCTGCCTGACGAAGCCGGTCAGGGTCAGGTGGCCGTGCGAAACCTTGAGGTGGATGTGCGTCGATCGGATCCTGGAGTCTCCGATCAGTCGCTGCAGCGCCGCGGCGCGGATCTCATCATCCGTGCGGCGGGACCCGATCGGCGCGTGGACCCTCAAGTCGTCGGCGATCACCTCAAAGACGCCCTCGATGTCCCGTGCGTCATGCGCCGCGGCGACACGGTGAGGGAACGTTTCGACAGCCCCGCGGAGGAGGACCGTGCCGATCTCGTCCGCCGAGACGGCAATCAACTCGGGATGCTTGATGCGCGGATCGCGTTGCAGCGCCGCCCGCACATCTTCTTCGATGCGACGACTATCGATGACCATGGTGTCCTCCGGTGGATTCTGAGCGTGGGCTAGATGTACCGGACATGGTCAAACGCACACAGGTGAGCGGGCATCACCCGCTTTGCGTGATCGCAGCTGGACGGTCGAAATCACGCAAAGCGTGTGACGCCGGTTCACCGCGGGCGCACTCATGCTTGGGCGGGAATGGAGTCCCTACTAACAAACCCGTGGCCAAAGGAGGAACGGTGGCTTCTGAGAATACTGTTCTCTATACCGCCGTCTACAACGACATCGACGCTGCTCTGGCTGACCTCGGCGCCCTCGAGCAGTTGCACAAGGCCGAGAGGATCGGCAGCTACGATGCGGCGGTCGTCGACAAGAAGGACGGCGAGCCGCACGTGGTCAAACGCGTGGACCGCCCAGCCGTTCGGGTTATTCCGGAATGGCTGGGCTCCGGTACCCTGGCCCGACGCGAGCTGCACGATGCGGCACGGGCACTCGAGCCGGGCGAGGCCGCGCTGATCGTGGTTGGCGAGCCAACCCTTGAGAGTGGATTCAAGAAGGCGGTCACCAGGGCCGCCAAGACGGCCAAGCGGGAGCTTAATGCCGCTACAGACGAGTTGGCCAAGGATCTCACCGAAGCGGTCAAGGGATGACGATCGGATTCAGCCTGTTCGCGATCGCCGTGGGGGCGATCCTCAAGTTTGCCTCACGACCCAGGTGGCCGGCATCAGCATCGCCACCGTCGGTGTGATCCTGCTGGTGGTCGTCGCGATCGCGCTGATCGTCGGCTTGTGGATGATCCGGTCCGGCCGCGCCGCTCCTGAGCTCTGATCAATGAGGGCCGGCGCGCGCGTCAGCGCGCCGGCCCTTCGTCGGCGCTGAGACCCGGAGTCTTGAGACCCTTCGCGGCCCACCATTCACGCAGGATTATCTGGATCGCCGCAGCGCTGGGGATTGCCAGCAGAACGCCGAGGATCCCCAGTAGCTCGGCGCCCACGAGCAGGCTGACGATCGTCACGAGCGGATTCACGTTCACGGCTCGGCCGTAGACGAGGGGTTGCAGGACGTAGTCCTCGAAGCGCTGCCAGACGATGATGAACGCGATCCAGACGATCGTGGCGGTCGGGAAGCTCACCGGGACGGTGGCCAGCGCGACGACGATCGCGCCGAGCGTTGCGCCGATAAGGGGTATGAAGTCGAAGAAGCCCACCACGAGGCCGAGCGCCAGCGCGTACGGGACGCCGAGGATCGAGAGGACGATCCAGGTCGCCCCGGTCGCCAGGACGCTGATGGTGATGTTGCCGAGCGTGTACCGGGCCACGGCGTCTTTGATGCCGATGATCACCTGGCGGTAGCGCTGCTGGTGCCGGCCGGTCAATGAAAGCCCCAGCTCGGCGTACTCGCGGCCGTGTAAGACGAGCAGAAAGGTGACGGCTAGCACAGTGATGAGCTGCGTGACGAAGCTGGCCGCGCCGACGGTGACGTCTTTCAGAGGGCCGGCCGCCCTCGCCAGCAGCTCCGGCAACCGGCGGGTATCCCGCAGAAGCTTGGCGGTGATGTGGTAGCGGTCGTCGTAATGCCTGAAGGTGGCGTTGCGGCGAAGCTCCGCCGCATAGCGCGGGGCGTCGTGCGAGAGCGTCTGCACCTCCCTGGCAATGCTCGGGACGACCACAGAGCCGATCACGCCAACCAGCAGGGCCAGGAGCACGTACACGGTGAGGATCACGACCGCGCGAGGCGCCCGGGTTCTGAGCGCTACCGCGTCGACCACGGGGAACAGCGCGAACGCGAAGAACAAGCTGATGGCGAGCAGCTGAATGACTCCGCGGATCCTCCAGACGAGGTACAGCGCGAGCGCAGTCGCGACAAGAATGAGCACTATCCGGAGCACGCCCCCGAGCGGCGGCGCGGCCAGGCGAACGCGCAGGGGCTCGGCGCCGTCTGCCGAGCTCTGGGGTGACGGACGGACTGCGGTATGGGTGGGAGCGTCGTGCGTGTTCATGAGCTCAGCGCCGAACGGGCCGGAACCCCAGCAACACTGGGGTTCCGGCGTCTCAGCGTCCGATCACCGACCGGGATGACGGCCCAGCTGTCGACCCAGCTCGCGGATCTGGAAGGCACGCACGATTTCAATAATTCCGGTGGTCATCGCCCAGATTCCGGCGAAGATCAGGAGCGTGTACGCGCGGATGAGGAAGAACTGGCCGCTGACCCAGAACGCGAGCACGATCATCATGATGCCGCTGATCAGCGTCAGCCACCAAAGGCTGTTGATCGGTCGCTCGGCGTACGCCTGCACCATCCACATCACGCCGATCAGCAGGAAGACGAAGCCGAGGATGTCGGCGAAGCCCGTGAAGGTATTGCTGGGTTGGATCAGCGCCACGATCCCGGAGGCCGTGAGGAGCACACCGAAGATCACCCACAGCCATGGCGTGTGGTGGTCGACGGCCGCCAGGACGAACTCCTCCGCGGCGAACACCAGGAACATGAGTCCGGTGAGGATCCCGACCGTCGTGACCGACGCCTGATCGAACTTCAGCACCACGACGGCGATCACCACCCAGAACAGCCCTAACAGCAGCTCAACCCACCAATACGAGGCGACGCGCTCGAGCATCGGCGCGAAGTTGAAGCTGGGGTCAGGCGGAGTCTCACCGATCGCCGGCCCGCTCAGACCAAGAGCGGCCTGTCCCCGGTCATCGGCATTTCCAAGCCGCTCCTTTGCCCTGTCGCGCAAGGAACGTGACGAGGTCTCGTGTTGTGTGTACGACATTACCTTCTGCTTTCTGTTGATGTGTTCGTGTCTGATACGTCCTGCCATCGGCCGTCGGCCGAGTCGACTGCGCCGTGAGTCGCTAGGCGTGAACGGCCACTGGTTGCCCCGCTGCGCAGACCCGCCACTCCGTTTGCGTCCGCCTCCTCAAGCGTTTGGCGTTTGAGCAGCGCTTCGGCGAGGTGGTCGAGCTGCTCGCGATGCTCGGCGAGCGCTCGTTTGGCCTGCTCGGCGCATTCGAAGAGGACTCGCTTGACCTCTCCTCGATCATCTCGAGCTTGTGCTGCGACGCCGCGCCACTTCCATAGGTCTCCTCGCCGGAACGGGGGAGAGCAGACACCGCGCCGATCGCTTCGGCCATGCCCCAGCGACCCACCATCTGCCGGGCCAGCGAGGTGGCCTGTTCGATGTCTGACTCCGGGCCGGTGGTCGTCTCGCCGTGGATGAGCAGCTCAGCGGCGCGGCCGCCGAGCATCCCCGTGACCCGTCCATGCAGGTAGCTCTCGCCGTAGCCGTGGCCGTAGCGGTCGCTCGCGGGGCTCTGGTCGGTGACCCCGAGCGCCTGGCCGCGCGGGATGATTGAGATCTTGCGCACCGGATCAGCGCCCGGCTGCAACATCCCCAAGAGCGCGTGCCCGGATTCGTGGTAGGCGGTCCGCTCCTCTGAGATCACGATCCGGCGGGCGGCGCCGATCGTGAACCGCTCGAGCGCATTGGAGAAGTTTTCCCGGGAGACGGCCTCCTCGCCTTGCCGGGCAGCGCTCAGGGCGGCCTCGTTGACCAGATTCCTCAGATCGGCTCCCACCATCCCTGGTGTGCTGGCGGCGATCGCCTCCAGGTCGGAGGGGACCCTCAGCGGGACGCTTTGGGTGTGCACCTGGAGGATCGTCAGCCTGCCCTGCTGGTCAGGCGGGCTCACCGTGATCGGCCGGTCGAAGCGCCCGGCGCGCAACAGCGCCGAATCGAGGATCGCGGTCGAGTCGCTTCGATCGGACTGGTTGGGCCGGCTGTTTACTTGCGGCATTCTCATTCCTCCGTGGCGAAGTGCATACCCGAAAGCGTGTTCGGCAGCGCGGTGAGCCGTCGTCACGCATTCCGAGTGATTGCGCACGACTGGACTGGCTACGCGCGCCGGGCGCGAACCTCAATCACGCAAATCGCGTGATGACTGCTCACCGCGAAAGGGTTGATGCTCGCGTAGACCGAAGTTCTCCAACACGAGGAGCGTCCTCCATGTCCAACGAAAAGCACATCACCGACGAGATCCACGCCACACTCGAGCGCGACAACCGCATCCCCCAGCCCGCGGAGGTGGCCGTGTCAGAGCGGCACGGCACGGTAACGCTGCGCGGCAGCGTTGGAAGCTTTCATCAGCGTCGAACGATCGTCAAGATCGCGCGGTCGGTGCCGGGTGTCGTCAACGTGGATGACGAGCTCCGGGTTGACCCGCGGGATCGCTGGCAGGACAACGAGATCCGTGGTGCCGCGCTGCAGGCCCTGATGTCAGACCACTCGGTGCCGGCCGACCGCATTGAGGTCACCGTCGCCAACGGTTGGTTGACGCTCAAGGGAGAGGTCAAACACCAGTACGATACCGACGCCGCGTTCGAGGCTGTCCACCGGCTGCCCGGCGTCGGCGGAATCACAAACGAGATCAAGGTCTTCACCGCCGGCATTGACGGCTGATCGGTCACTCGCTCGAACGGCCGAAGGTCGAGGTTTCCGCGTCAGCTCCGTCGCGGGCGGCGGCGGGCTCTCGTTACGAGCGGCTGGGAACGATCACGCGAAGGCCGCCCGCGACCACTTCGAACTGACCGGGGAGGTCTCCGTCAAGCTCCCCGTCCAGCGATAGGCCGAGGCGATTCGGGCTGTCCACCCCGAGACGTTCGACTTGCAGGGCGTGAACGCCCGTGACCCGCCGATTGATGCCCAGCAGCAGAAAGAGCCCGGCGCGAAGCATCTTCGGAGGCGGAACGTCCTCGACAGCGAGCACGTCGAGCCGATGCTCGGCTGGGTGAGGCCCTCTCACGGTCAGTCCGAGCGCCCCGCCGATGACGGGTGCGCTGATCACCGAGAGCTGCAACAGGGACAGCTCGTCCATGACGCCGTCGTGCTGCAGGGTGCACGTGAATGTGGCCCGCTCCCGCAGCGCGTAGACCGCTGCCGCTAGATAGGTGAGGCGCCCGAGTCGACCGCGGACCGATGCACGGGTGGCCAGCTTCGCGAAGTTGACGTTGAGCCCGACCGTCGCGGCGTGCGCGAAGTACGCCAGTGGTTGGGCGGGGCGCGTGAGGCGGCCAAGGTCGACGCTGGAAATCTCGCCGTTGACCAGTAGCCGGGCGGCTCGGCGCGCATTGAGCGGGATGTCGAGCGACCGTGCGAAGTCGTTCCCGGTGCCGAGCGGCAGGATGCCAAGCGCGTTGTCGGCACCGGCCAAAAAGCCGGCCACCGAGCCGACAGTGCCGTCACCGCCCGCCGCGATCACCAGTCGTGGCTCGCCGCTCGGCGCACGCAGCAGCTCCGGCAGTCGATCGACGTGCTTGATCTCCAGCTCCTCCGCCACGAGGATTCTGTGCTTGTCCAGCGCGCGGCGGGCACGCGCGAGCTTACGACTCCGGCCCGCGTGCGGGCTTATCACCAGGACGGCCTCGGACGGCAATGGCGGCCTGGCGAAGGTTCCGGAAGCGCTGCTTCGGACTACGCGGAGCTTGCGCGCGGCGGACAGTGCTGCCATTCCGAGGACCATGAACAGCGCTGCACCGGCTGCGATTCTGGATGCGAACACCGAATGGCGCGAGACAAAGGAGGAAGAGCGGCGCATTGCGCTATTGCGCTACATCAGCGGATGATCGGGTGATGGGTCATCATACGTTCTAGGTGATCCGCGGCACTGCCGGCGATGCAACGCGCACAACGCCCTCACGCTCCTCAAGGAGCTCGACTCGCGACGGCGGATCGGCGTCCAAGAGGCCGTCGTCGACATCCGTGGCAAGGACGGACACTTGGTCAGGAGGTCGAGCGCACAGCCAAGCGGGAAGCCTGCAGAGAGCTGCTCCGGCCACGACCACGACAACGGGGCTTCAACGCAAAGATCCCCGCCGCTCAGCCGTCGGGCTCGTGTCGACCCTCGACGTAGGGCCCCACATTCCTCACCAGCGACGGTCCGCTAGCACTTGGGCTCGGTCCAGCTCGCGCTAGGTGGAGGCCCTCGCGTTGCGCAACGGTTGCACGCCCGGTAGCTCTCGGCCCGCCAGCAACTCGAGCATCGCGGTGCCCCCGGCAGAGAGGTGTTTCACGCGATCGTCCAGCCCGAAGCGCCGCAGAGCCGTGACCGTCTCTCCGCCTGCGACTACCGTCGCCGCCGATGTCGAAATGACGGCGTCCGCGATCGTGCGGGTGCCGGCGGTGAATTGCGGCAGCTCGAAGCGGCCCATCGGGCCGCTCCAGAAGACGGTTCCCGCCGCGGCGATGCGTCCGGCGAACCAAGCCGCGGTCTTCGCGCCGATGTCAAGTCCCATCCAGCCTTCGGGTACGTCGACTCCGCTGAGCGAGCGCGTTACGGCTCTTTTGTCCTCGCCCCACCTGGCCAGCAGCAGATCGCTCGGAAGTGCGAGTCGGTCACGGGACCCGCTGAGCGTGGCGAGCGCCACCCGCGCCGACTCCACATCCTCCCTCGGACACAGCGAGTACCCGACGCTGTGCCCTCGCGTGGCAAGAAAAGGGAAGCACATCGCGCCGCCGATGCAGACAGCGTCGGCAAGCTCGAGGAAACGCCGAACTACGTCAACCTTCTCGCGTAACCTCGCGCCACCTAAGATCGCGACCAGGGGTCGCGCTGGTCGCTCCACGGTCGCACTGAGAGCACAGAGTTGGTGCTCCATCAGGCGCCCAGCCGCGGATGGGAGATGGTGAGGCACCCCCGATGTGCTCGCATGGGCCAGGTGAGCAGTGGCAAAGGAATCATCGACATACAGGTCCGCAAGCTCAGCCAGCGCTGAGGCCAGCGCGGGCTGGTTGCGCGTCTCGCCCGGGTCGAACCGGACGTTTTCCAGCATCAGCATCTGGCCCGGCTCGAGGCGCTCGGTGAGCTCCCGGACGCGAGCCCCGGTCACTGCCGGCGCGAGCTGCACTGACGCGCCGGTGAGCTTGGCTAGGCGCTCGGCAACGGGCCGCATCGAGAACGCCGGATCCAGGCCCTTTGGCCGGCCCAGGTGGGAGATGAGCACGAGCCGCGCCCCGCGGCGGCGGAGCTCTTGGATCGTAGTCAGCGCAGCCGCGATGCGGGTGTCATCGGCCACCCGCACGGGCACGCCGACAGATGCCGCCGTGAGCGGCACGTCAAGATCGGCCCGCAGGAGGACGCGCCGCCCCGCGACGTCGAGGTCATCGATGGTTCGCAACGCATTCGTCACGTGCCCGCCCATCCGACGGGCCGGGGCCGAGCGTCGCGGAAGCGTGTCTTCATTTTGGGGATCGATTCTCACGTCGCGGCCGTCCTGCTTCATGTTTGGTGGCAGGAGCCTCGCGTCCGCCCGGGTGACCCGTCGTCACGCGGTTTGGATGATTCCGAGACCGAATAAGGACCGTGAACCAGGAGCTCAGACCTCAGTTTCTCCCGTTACGCGCCCCGTTGCTATCGCGTCGACGAGCCCGGCATGATCCCGCTCATTCTGATCGGCATAGGCCTCGGCGAAATCCGCGATCGCGCGGTCGAAAACGTCGGAGGAACCGAGGTAGCTCGCGATCGCGATCGAGTCGCCGGATCGCGCGTGCGCGCGGGCGAGCGTCCACGCACACAACTTGGCGTAGAGGGCCATGTCCGAGGGCCTCATCGCTGAGATGTCGGCCGAGATCTTCGAGTCCCATAGCTGACGGAGGTAGAGGTCGCGCGGCTTCAGGTCTTCGAGACCGAGCGGCTGGCGCAACCATCCGAGGAAGACATCGCTGGCAGCCTGCATCAGCCGCTGACCCTCGACCACCCGCTGCCCCTGTTTGGAGTATTCGGACTTGCCGACGAACCGCTCGAGCACCGAGCGCTGCGCTTCCTTGGCCTGCAGGAACAGGGGATCGCTCGAGTCGCGGCCGAGCAGCAGGATCACCCAGCAGCGCGTGCCCACGCTCCCCACACCGACGACCTTGCGCGCAAGGTCGACGTAGCGATAGCGCTCCAGCAGCCGCCAGCGATCACCGGCCAAGCTGCTGAGGTAAGACTCCAGGAGCTTGCGTGCGCCCAACACCAGTCGCAGCGCTCCAGAACGGTCGACGAGATCCGCGACCGGCACGATCAGCGGCGGGTCTGCCCGGATGCGCACGTGACCGTCGTCCGTCACAGCGAGCTTCGCGAACGCTCGGGCGCTGTCCTTCCGGCGGCCCTTCGCAACCGTCTTCTCGAGCCGTCGCCCGCGGCTTACGCTCCCCCGTGAGCGCAGCAGCTCCTGAACGTCGCTGACGCTGGCCCGCGCGTACCACACGTCCAGCGTCTTCATCGTGGCGAAGCGGCGCATTGCCTGGCGGTACTCTCCGACCAGCTGACTGACGATCGCCGTCCGCCGCTTAGCGTCAAAGTCGTTCTCGCGACCCGCGACCGCCACGCTTGCCGCCAATCGCTTCAAGTCCCATTCCCACGGTCCGGGAAGGGTTTCGTCGAAGTCGTTGAGGTCGAAGAGCAACTGCCGCTCCGGCGAGGCGAATGCGCCGAAGTTGGCCAGGTGTGCATCGCCGCACAGCTGAGCACGAAGACCGGTCTGCGGCGAACCGGCCAGGTCGGAGGCCATGACGTACGCGGCACCCCGAAAGAAGGCGAGTGGCGACGCCGACATCCGTCCGTAGCGGATCGGCACGAGCTCCGGCACCCGCTCGGCAGCCTGCTCCTCCAGGAGGGCGACGGGATCGGGCCGGTCGGGCCGTGGCTCCCATGTGCCGTGACTCGAGCGTGGTGTCTGCGTTCGGCACGACTTACCCATTGCGGCGCGATCGGCGGGCGGAACATATCCGGCTGTCGCTGCCCGAGCTGCAGGTCCGGATGCCCGTCGGGCAGGGTTACGGCCAGCCGTCGGCATGGAATTAAAACTCTCCTGGATCCAAGGACGCAGCGCAAGCGCCCCTCGGCCCGAAGGGGCGTCGAGTCCGTCAATTGCTAAGGCTGCGTGTTCGTGCAAAGACCTGCTGCTCCGTGATACGTGCGCTCGTGCCGGCCGCGTGCGAGGAACGCGACGGTCCAGCTGGCGAGCGTGGCCACTCGGTTCTTGAAGCCGGTGAGGAAGGCGAGGTGTATGACGAGCCAGAGCAGCAAGGCCACGGGGCCAGCGAGGCGGACCGGACCGCTCCAGGCGACGGCCCGGAAGCGGGAGACTGTCGCCATCGTGCTGAAATCGCGGTAGTGGAACTCGCGGGTCGTGTCGTCGCCGCGTAGCTGGCGGACGATCGTCCGCGCCGCGTGCCCGGCCGGCCGGATTGCATCGCGACCTCGGCGACGCCGGGCAGATCGTTGCGGCTCATCAGATCGCCGATGACGAACACCTCGGGTCGAATCTGCGGAAGTTGCGTTTGAGCGCTCGGCGCGCGAGTTCGGCGATCTGACCGGCGAGTTCGACGCCCGTCGGTCCCGCTCCCACCACGGCGATCGTCAGCCACTCATCGCGCTCCCTTTGCTCTCGCTCCAACTCGGCCAGCTCGAAGGGGCCGAAGATCCGTCCGCGCAGCTCGAGCGCGTCGTCGATCGTCTTCATGCCCGGGGGTGTACCCCGAATTCGTCGTGCCCGAAGTAAGACTGCCCAGCCCCGGCCGCGACGATCGGGCTGTCGTAGGCGACGCGAGCGCTCCTTCCAACGGTCTCGAGCGTCAACTCGCGTGCGTGCGCGCGTCGAGTGAGCGGTAATCACGCATTCCGAGTGATCGTCGATGGGCGACCGTCCGGCGGCAGCGAGGCCGCCGCGAATAAATCACTCAAACCGCATGACGACGAGTCACCGGGGCGCCCGCCAGTCTGTCCGCGAACCCCGCTCAACCCTTGAGAGGAGAGCACGATTCTCGTACCCCAGCCAGGTAGCGACGTTCAGGCCAAACACGACCGCGAGTCAGACGAGGCGGGTTCCGGCACAAACGCTCCTCCGAGTCCGGATGCGATCCTGCCCCCACTGGATTCGGACCAGCTCCGGGGTCTGCGGGAAGTCGGCTCCGGATGGGGCCACGCTTCAGACCTCAGCAGCGCCTCCCTCCCAGTCGATCCGTCGCTTCGCCGTCAGCCCGAGCTGACCCAGCCGACCCGCGGGGGCCGACTCGTCCACTTCAAGGCAAGCAGTCCGTCGCCGGACGAGCTCGAGGCGACGATCAACGACGGTGGCACGGCCCTCGATCTCCAGACGGTCGGTCGCCACATCCGCGGCGCGGTACTCGGACCCCGGCTCAGGAGCACGGCGATCGCGCAGGAGCGGATGAGAAAGCTGATCGCGCTGCCCGTACTTTCGGCGGACGCGCTGTCCTCAGTGGCCTATGGCCCGGAATCGATGCTCGCGATTCTGGTGCTCGCGGGCGGATCCGGATTTGGTTGGTCGCTGCCGGTTTCGGGCGCGATCGCCTTCCTGATGCTGGCCGTGGGACTCTCCTACCGGCAGACGATCCGCACCTATCCCCACGGTGGCGGCTCGTACATCGTCGCCAGCGCGAACCTCGGCCGGGTCCCAGGCTTGGTTGCCGCGGCGGGTCTAATCACGGATTACGTGCTGACCGTGGCGGTCTCGATCTCCTCCGGTCTGGCAGCCGTGACGTCGGCGATTCCGTCGCTGCGCACGGCGGTCGTGCCGATCGGAGTCGCGCTCATCGTGTTCCTGCTGGCGGCTAATCTGCGCGGCGTGCGCCAGGCCGGCGCGCTGTTTGCCGCGCCGACTTACGCGTTCATCGTCGCGATCGCGCTGCTGGTGATCGTCGGGCTCATCGACGCGCGCCGACGCGCTACCACCGCCCGCGCTCCATGCCTCCCAAGCTGTGACCCTGTTGCTCGTGCTGCGCGCCTTCGCGTCGGGATCGACCGCGATGACGGGCATTGAGGCGATCTCCAACGCGGTGCCGGCGTTCAAGCCGGTGGAGTGGCGTAACGCGCGTACCACTCTGACCTGGATGGTCGGGCTGCTGATCGCGATGTTCACGGGGATCATCGTCCTGGTCCACCTCGATGGGATCGTCCGTGAGTCGACTCAGACCGTGCTCTCGCAGCTGGCGCACCTCGACTTCGGCAACGGCCCGCTGTACGTCTACACGCAGGCGGCAACGGCGCTGGTGCTCCTGCTGGCGGCCGACACCGCGTACAACGACTTCCCGCGTGTGATGTTCCTGCTCGCCCGCGACGGCTTCGCGCCGAGGCCCTTCCTGAAGATGGGCGATCGGCTCGCCTTCAACAACGGGATCGTCGCCCTGTCGGTCGTGGCGACGCTGGTGTTCGTCGCGTTTGGCGGGAACACGGGTTCGTTGATCCCGCTCTACGCGGTCGGCGTGTTCCTCGCGTTCACGCTCTCCCAGGCTGGGATGGTCGTTCACTGGTGGCGCCTGCGAGGCGCGCGGTGGCGCACGAGCATTGTCTTGGGCGCGGTCGGATGCGCAATGTCAGCGATCGTGTTTCTCATCGCCGCGATCACCAAATTCACCGCCGGAGCATGGGTGTCGCTGCTGATCGTGGTCGCGTTCACGACCGTCGCGCTCCTCACCCGGCGCCACTTCGATCGCGTCGACGACACGACCGCCCTGAACGCCTCGGCAACCCCGTATGGTGAGAGCGAGCAGACGCCCTCACAGGTCTCCAACCTCGTCATCGTCCCCGTCCCCCATATCGACCGGGTGAGCGTCCGAGCGCTCGCCTACGCCGTGTCGCTGCGCCAGCCGGTACTGGCGCTGCACGTGAGCCCTACCGAAGAAGAGTCAAAGCGCTTCCGCGAGTACTGGGACGCCTGGGGTAATCACGTGCCACTCGAACTCGTCCAGTCTCCGTACCGCGCCGTCATCCCGCCGGTCGTGGCGTACATCGAATCCCTCCACGAGCAGCAGCCCGAGCTCACACTGACCGTGATCGTTCCGGACCTCGCCGTCCGTCACTGGTGGCAACGACCGCTACACGACGACGACGCGGCCCGACTGCGCCTTGCGCTCGCCCCGCTCTCGAAGGTCGTCGTCACCAGCGTTCCGTTCCACATCTGAGACCAGCGAGCCCGCCAGCTAGCGCGGCCGGTGGGACGGCGCAAGCAGCCCGAGCTCCCGAGCGCGGGCGACGGCCTCGGCGCGGCCGTGGGCGTCGAGCTTCGCGTAGATGTGGCGCAGGTGCGTCCTGACCGTGTTCGTCGAAACGAACAGCTCGGCGGCGATCTCCGGTGCCCTCAGGTTGGTGGGCAGGTAGCGCACGACGCGAAGCTCGGCCTCACTGAGCTCTTCGAGGTTCCGGGCAGGCCCTTCCCCGGGGGGCGCGGAACCAGCGAGCACGTCGAGGATGGCTCGCCGGAGCGCGGGATGTGCGGTGCGGTGCTGGGGCAAGCGTTCGAGCAGCCGCCGTACGGGAACCAGGACAAACGGTAGGAGGATGCCCTCCGGCTCGACGAGCTCGAGCGCGCGCTCAAGAGAGGCCTCCGCCGCGCGTTGATCGCCGAGCTGTTCGCGGGCCATCGCGTCGAGCAGCTGCGCCTCCGTGATCGTGGATGGCCGGTGAAGCACCGGAGCGGAACCATCGACCACCGGGGCGAGCACGTCGATCGCGTGTTCGGGCTCACCTTCTGCGAGATGAATGACGGCGGCGGCTACGCGCATGTCGCCCGTGTCGCGTTCCTCCTCGCTGACGTCGTCGAGCGCCGCGCGCCCGGCAGCCAGCTCTCCCATGCGCGCTTGCGTTTGCAGCACACGTGCCCGCACGACCGGCGCGAATGCGTGCTCGCCGGCCATCAGGCCCTCCATCCGCGTCGCAGCGCGGAGCGCCGCCAGCGCCTCCTCGAGCGAGCCGCGCGCGAGGCACAGAAGACCACGCGCACAATGCACGATCAGCTCCGTCCCGGGCTCACCCCCCGGACGCAACGCGCGCCCCGCCCGCTCGAGCCATTGCTCGGCCTCATCGAAGCGCCCCAGCCAGAGCAGGACCATCGCTCCCGTGGCCAGGGCGGTGACGATCACCTGATCCTCGCCCCAGCCGTGCGCATCGGCGATCCTCACCGCCTCCTGGCTTCGCTGGAGCCCCGCGGAGAGCGTCAGCCCGGTCAGCGGGCCGGCGATCCCGAGGTGAGCGAGACACGGGATCTCGAGCCAGGGTCGTCCCGCGTGACGAGCCAGCGCCAGCCCGTGCTCGAGGTTACGCCGGGCATCATCCAGCCGCGAGGACCACAGCTCCGCAACGCCAAGATTCTGCAGCGCGACAGATCTGGTCTCGTCATTGAGGTCGCGCTCACCCGCCGGCTGCGCGGCCAGCGCAGCCTCGAGCAACGGCCGCGTCTCGAGCGCCGTCTCGAGATCGCCGCGCCAGCGCGCGAGCACGAGCCTCAGCTCGGGCAGTAGCAGGTCAAATCCCAATCTACGCTCCCCGGGAACCGTGTCGGCCAGTCGCTGGGCGAGATCCACGTAAGCGGCGCTCTTCTCGAGCGCACCGTGCAAGAGGCGCGCGGTGGCGAAAACGAGCGCGAGCTCCGCGTCGGCGGCCACCACGTCGTCCGGGAAAACGCTCAGCAGCTGCGAAATCGATCCGGTGCGGCCATCGAAGGTCAGATCGATGTGGTGGTCGGCCAGCAGGCGCGCTGCCAGAGGCCAGTCACGTGCCGCCTGCGCGTGGCGGATCGCCTCGACGACGTAGCCCTCTTGTTCGTGCCATTGGGCTGCTGCGCGGTGCAACGAACCGACGACTGCGGGCGCGGCTCGGCGCAGCTCTAGCGCCAGCAGGTCCGCGAACAGATTGTGGTAGCGAAACCACGATCGCCCCGCATCAAGGGAAGTCACGAACGCGTTGGCATCCTCAAGCTCCTGCAACATCCGCTCAGCGCCTGAGCCGCCTGTCAGGAAATCGGCCAGCGGGCCGCACACACGGTCCAGCACGGAGGTGCGCAACAGCATCTCGCGCACCTCGGGCGGCTGGCGCTCCAGCACCTCCGCCAGCAGGTATCCCGCCACGTTTCGCTCACTGCCTGAGAACTCGGTGACCAGGCGCTCCGGGTCGGGATGGTGCGCGACCAAGATGGCGGCCAAGCGTAAGCCGGCCGCCCACCCCTCCGTCCGCTCATAAAGCAGTCCCATCCCCCCATCGGAGAGGGTGATGCCCTCCGACCGGAGCAGCTCGATCATCTCCTCCATGGAGAAACGCAGGTCGGGCGCCCGGAGCTCGGTGAGCTGACCGGCCAGACGCAAGCGGTGAAGGCCCAGCTGGGGATCCTCGCGCGTCGCGAGCACGACTCGCAGCTCAGAAGGCAACCGGCCCAGAAAAACCTCGAGCCAGCTCAGTGCATCGGCCGAATTCAACTCATGCAGATCGTCGATCGCGAGAACGACCGGCTCCTGCAGTAATTCAAGGTCGGACAGGAGCTGGTCGACAACTGCGCGGCCGCCGAACGTCGGCGCCGGGGCGACCGGTTGCACCACGCTGACCACGCCGGCGAGCTCGTCGATCACCGAGAGCCAGAACCGCTGGGCGTCCTGCTCACCGCGCTCGACCGACACCCATCCCACGCGGTCCTGCAGGCCCGCCGCCTCGATCCAGGAGCGCAGCAACATCGTCTTGCCGCTCCCAGCCGGCGCGCACACCAACACCACCCCGCCGCCTCCCGGGGCAGACAAGCGCTCGAACAGTGCATCGCGCTGCACTAGCCTTTGCGCTGCAGCTAGCGGCTGCGGACTCGCCCGCCGGGTATCCCGACCTCCCTCTGTCACGTTTGGCATGCCACGTCGCGTTGAAGCGCCAAGCGAAGCTTCTCACAACGCGGCGCGCTCGGTCGTCGGTCGCAATCCGCGAACGAGAACCGCCAACCCGCGTCGTTCCCGAAGGGGCGAGCAAAGATGACGCAGCACGCCGTCGTGACCATGCGTTCTCCTAGACCTAATCTAATCTAATCTAATCTAACGAGGGCGAGACTCCTGCTTCCCCGCCGGCACCGCGTCGGTGGCGCAAGCGACGCGGCGCGCCGTGTCGATGAATGCCTTGACGGCGGGCGAGATGGGCCCTGGACGTCGGGCGAGCGAGACGACTGCTGGTTCGGCATCTGTGCATGGCAGATAGGTGACGTCGGGGCGCGGGTAGTGGTGGGCGACTGTGGATGGCACGAGGCATACGCCGCGCTCGGCGGCCACGAGGGCGAGAATTTCCTGGATGCTTCTTGCCTGAGTTGCCGTTCTTCCGAGAAGGCCGTGGCGTTGTTGTTCGGCGAGCCATCTGGCTGGCGGGCCCTCGCTGTGCACTGCTGGGTTGACGATGAAGCTCTCCTTCGCGAGGTCTTCGTATATCACCGCTTCGCGAGCGGCCAGTCGGTGCGATTGCGCTACCGCGACCAAGCGGGGTTCTTGTAGGAGCACTTCGACGTCGAGTTCGGTCTGGTCTGGCTGGAGCCGCGTGAAGGCGATGTTCACGCTCCCGTTGAGGATGTCATCGATGCTCCCCAGGAGGAGCTCGTGGACCGAGACGGCGTACGATGGGTGGCGTTCGTTGAACGCGCGGAGCACGTCGGGGAGCAGGGCGATGGCGGCCGACCCGTAAAAGCCGACGTTCAGCGTTCCGGGTGATCTGCGGTGCGCGTTGCTTGGATCGCTTGCTGAGCCTGGCTGAGCGTCTTTCGGCCTTCGCGTAGGAGTGCTTGGCCAGCGCCGGTGAGCTGAACGTGGCGGCTGTTGCGTTCGAGCAGCGTGACGCCGAGCTGGTTTTCCAGTCGCCGGATCTGCTGGCTGAGCGAGGGTTGTGCGATGTGCAGCCGCTGTGCGGCGCGGCCAAAGTGAAGCTCTTCGGCCACGGCCACGAAGTACTCGACGAGCCGAAGGTCGAGCCGATCCATAGGCGTAGCCTACTGATCGGCGAGTGACTGGTCTTGGACTTTGCTCACTGGCCGGCTCATCCTTGGCGGCGAAACGGCCAGTCGGTTCTCGGGAGGTGATGAATTTGCCGGAGTTGAGCGCAGCGTCGGACACGCGACCGACCTTGTCCGGTCGGTTGTCTCGGCTGATGATTGACACAGCTGTGGCTGAGGCCAAGCGGATGTCGGTGCCGGTCACGGTAGTGGCCGTCTGGGCAGCCGTGTTCGCCGTCGGTGCTGTGCTGGTCAACGACGCGTCAACCGCGGGGCCGCTGATCGGCGGGTCAACCCCGATCGGCAGCCTGCTGGGCGGCGTGATCGTCGCCGTCGCCGGCGTCGCCACCCTGTGGCTGTGCCTGAAGGCGGCACGAGAAGTCGGCGGACTTCTCCGCTGGCAGCTCGGCGGGCTCCTGGTGATCGCCGGCCGCGGCCGGTCGCGCTCGCCAGCAACCGGTGCCGCGGCCGCCGCGGCCAACCCCCGCACGGCGGCCGCGGCTGCTTCGATCCGCAGCTTCCAAGGTAGGGTTCGCGCCGCCAGCACGGCCGCGCTCGATGCCTCCGGGCCGCGAACCGCCGCTGCCGCTCGCGCCGCGGGCACGGTCGGGCGGCGCGGACTGGTGCTCGGCAGCCTCGGCGGGGCGGGCAGCGCCAGCCTCGCCGCCGGGCGTCTCGCGGCCCGCTCTCCCGCCGGCAGGGCTGCCCGACCGCACCTGGCCGCGGCCGCCGCAACCACCGCGATCGCGAGCGCAACGCCTGACTCCCGCGCCGGCCGCGCCGGAGCCGTTGCGGCGCGAATGGCACGTGCCGGCACCGCTGCCTGGCAACAGCACAAGCCCGCGGCACCACCACGCACGACCGACCCGGCAACCAGGCAGGGCACCCGACGCAACGACACCACCGGCGGGGGCGCCGAGCCCTCCAGGGCGGCGACCGCACAGCGAACCCCGGTTTCGAGCGCCGCCGAAGGGGCATCGAACGGCGCGCGGGTCGACGGCCGCGACCCGGCCCGACCCGTCGCGTTCCCGCACCCCAAGGGCAATGCCACGTCAGCTGTTCGCTCTGCTGGCAACAGGGCCAGTGGCGACAGCGAGACGCACGGCGCCGGTCGCGAAAGCCGCAGCACCGCAGGCGAACCAACGCCGACGGCACCCACCCCCCGCTCACACGCCAAGCCAACGCTCAGCAACGACCGGCCGGGCGCGGACGGGGCGGCGCAGCCACCCGCCGCTGAGCGTGCACGACACGCCCCGCCAACGCCACAGCCGCCACGACCCGAATCGGCGCCGCCCGAGCCGCCGGCAGGACGCGATTGACCGTGCAGACGTTCAGGCGACTCAACGACGCCGAGCTCTACTACGGCCTTTCATGGCGCGGCTGGCTCGGCGCCGGCGCCGGCGGCGCGATCCTCTACGCCGCGATCCGGCTCAGCCCGCTCGGCGTGAAGCCCACGATCTCGCTGACCGGGATCGCGCTCGCGTTCGCCGGCACCGTCCTGTACGGGCTCTCCGGCCAGGCGATCGGCCCTGGCCGATTCCTGATCGCAGCCGACCGACACGCGATCTCGCGCAAGCAGCTGACCCCGCCAGCGCGTCCGGACTCGCACGGCCTGGTCCTCGACGGCCGCTCGGCGTCGACACCCTCGGCGCGACCCGCTCATACGGCCAGCGGAACATCGCCCACTGCGTCCCGTTGACGTCCTCGAGCTGCGGCAGCCCCACAGGTCTTGTCGTCGGGACCGCCGACCCCGGCGGCACGCTCGAACGCATCGACCCGTTCGATC